>CANFLX010000086.1 GCA_947447985.1 Comamonadaceae bacterium | reverse complement strand
CGCTTTGGCAACGCCTTGTTCGAGCCCCTGTGGCGGCGCGAGCACATTGCCAACATCCAGATCACGATCGCCGAAGACCTGGGCGTGGAAAGCCGTGGCGGCTTCTATGAGACCACCGGCGCCCTGCGCGACATGGTGCAAAACCACGCACTGCAACTGCTGTGCGCCATCGGCATGGAGCCGCCCATCAACGCCCATGCCGATGCAATCCGTGACGAAAAACTCAAGGTGCTGCGCTCTCTGAAACCGTGGACCAGCGAAACCTTGGTCAGTGACGTGGTGCGCGGCCAGTACGCCAGCGGCACCAGCGGCGGCCAGCCTGTGCCCGCCTACCGCGACGAAACTGGTGTCAACCCCCAGAGCAACACCGAGACTTTTGTGGCCCTGCGCACCGAGATCGCCAATTGGCGCTGGGCTGGTGTGCCCTTCTACATTCGCACCGGAAAGCGCCTGGCCGGTCGCGACGCGCGCATTGTGGTGAACTTCCGCCCCACGCCGCACGCGATTTTTCAGTCCAGCAGCCAAGCCGGCAACCAACTGGTCATCAACCTGCAGCCCAAAGACGGACTGGAGCTGCATTTGTTTGCCCAAGGGCAAAACAACCGCAAGGCGGGCAGCGGTGCCGCGCAGGCCCTGGTACCGGTGCAGCTGGACCTGGACTTTGACAAGCGCTTCGGCTCTGAACGGGTGGGCGCCTACGAGCGCTTGTTGCTGGATGTGATCGACGGCCGCCTGAACCTGTTTGTGCGCAGCGATGAGCAGGAAGAGGCCTGGCGCTGGGTCGAGCCACTGATCAGCCACTGGTCGGCGGACGCCCAGGGGCCGCGCCTCTACGCAGCAGGTACCTGGGGGCCCAGCGCCTCGAGCGCCATGATTGCGCGCGATGGTTTTTGCTGGGACGAAGAGTCTTAATTGCATCCCCTTTGAACAAGGCCACCCCCCATGCTTGACCGTATCAAAGCCGCCCTGCCCTCCCTGGCTCCCGCGGAACAACGTGTGGGACGCTTGTGCCTGGCCGATCCTCGGGCCTTTGCCAAATTGCCAGTGAGTGAACTGGCAGACCGCTCGCATGTGAGCAAACCCACGGTCGTGCGTTTTTGCCGCAGCGTGGGCTACGACGGGCTGGCAGATTTCAAACTCAAGCTGGCCGGCACGGTCAACGAAGGCGTGCCCTTTATCCACCGCAGCGTGGATGTGGATGACAAGATCGGCGACGTGATGGTCAAGGTCATCGACAACACGGTGGCAGCCTTGCTGAAGTACCGCAACGAGGCCAGCACCTTGTCCATGGAGCGCGCTGTGGTCGCCCTGGTGGAGGCCTACAAAGCCGGGCGGCAAATCCAGTTTTTTGGTGTCGGCAACTCGGGCATCGTGGCGCAAGACGGGCAGCACAAGTTTTTCCGCCTGGGCGTTAACACCACGGCCTACAGCGATGGCCACATGCAGGTGATGAGCGCCTCGGTGCTGCGCCCCGGCGACTGCGTGGTCGTGATCAGCAACTCGGGGCGCACCCGCGACCTGATGGACGCTTGCGACATTGCGCGCAAAAACGGCGCCACCACCATCGTGATTACCGCCAGCGGCTCGCCCCTGGCCAGCGCAGGCCATATTCACCTCAGCGCGGATCACCCCGAAGGCTTTGACAAATACAGCCCCATGGTCTCGCGCCTGATGCACCTGATGATTTTGGACATTCTGGCCACCGCCGTGGCCTTGCGCATTGGCAGCGGCACCTTGCAGCCCCTGCTGAGCGAAATGCGGAAAAATCTGCGCAGCAAGCGCTACGCCTGAGCACCGATGGGCGGGAAGCCCTAGCCGTTTTGTTCCATTGCCCGGCGCTGGCGATCGACAAAGTCCTGGTAAGTGTCAATGCCACGCAGCTGAAGAATCGTGTTGCGCACCGCAGCCTCGACCAGCACGGCGATGTTGCGTCCGGCCACCACCTGAATCACCACTTTGCGCACGGGAATGCCCGCCACGTCTTGCGTCAAGGGCTCAAAGGGCATGCGCTCGTAGTCACGCTCCAGGGTCTCACGGCGCACCAGGTGCACGATGAGCTTGAGCCGCATCTTGCGCCGCACCGCGGTCTCGCCAAAGATGGCGCGGATATCGAGCAGGCCAATGCCACGCACCTCCAACAGGTTTTGCAGCAAATCGGGGCAGCGGCCTTCGATGGTGGTTTGGTTGATGCGGTACAAATCCACGGCATCGTCTGCCACCAGCCCGTTGCCGCGCGAGATCAGTTCCAAACCCAACTCGCTCTTGCCCAGACCCGATTCGCCGGTGATGAGCACGCCCAGACCCAAAATATCCATGAACACGCCATGCATGGACACGCGGTCGGCAAAGTGCTTGGACAAATAGGCGCGCAGCACGTCGATCACATAGGCCGAGGAGCCCGGCGCAGCAAACATCGGAATTTGTGCCCGCTCGCACATGGAGATCAAGGCCTCGGGCGCCTGTTTGCCGTCCGCCAGCACGATGACTGGCGGCTCCAGCGTCACGATGCGCGCAATGCGCCGGGCGCAGTCATCGGCGGTGGCGTTGGTGAGGTAGGCAATTTCGCGCTCACCCAGTATCTGCACGCGGTAGGGGTGGATGTAATTGAGGTAGCCCACCAAATCCGCGCCCGACCGTGCGGCACGCACTGCGACTTCATCAAAGCGGCGCTCAGAGGCGCCCAAACCGGCGATCCACTCCCAATGCAAATAGGAGCGAAAGGCCTCAAACAGGACGTCGGCACTGATGGCGTTGGGTTTCACGGGGTGCGTCGCCTCAGTGAGGAGCCAGAGACTGGTCAGTGAACCTGGGAGGGGCGCCAGCCGGTGAGCAAAGCGTGCAGCTCAACGGCGTCGGTCGTGCTGGTCAGGCGCTGGCGCATGGTGGCATCGCCCAACAGTTCGGCTATTTCCGACAGAATTTCCAGGTGCTTTTGGGTGGCCGCCTCTGGCACCAAGAGAAAAATCAAGAGGGTGACCGCCTGGTCGTCTGGTGCGTCAAAGCCAATGGGTTTGAGCAACTGAAAGGCCGCGGCCATGGGCGCTTTCAGGCCCTTGATCCGCCCATGTGGAATGGCAACGCCGTGCCCCAGCCCGGTGGAGCCCAGGCGTTCTCGGGAGAACAGGCTGTCGGTCACCAAGGCGCGGCTCAAACCGTGCAGGCTCTCAAACAACAATCCGGCCTCTTCAAATGCGCGCTTTTTGCTGGTGACATCCACCTGTGCGAGCACGTGGGGTGGGGGCAGAAGGGTGGCGAGGCGGTTCATAAGTGGGCGGATTATGCACATAAAAAAACCCGCCACAGTGGGTGGCGGGTTTGCTCGGGTTTGAGTGACGCGTGACTACATCAGGCGCTTGGGTGCTTCGTGGTGGTGGTTTTGAATCCGGTCTTTGTGGCGCACGACTTGGCGGTCCAGCTTGTCCACCAATTCATCGACCGCGGCATACAGGTCCGCGTGGGCGCTTTCGGCGAACAAGTCGCTGCCCTTGACACGGATATTGCACTCGGCGCGCTGGCGGCGTTCTTTTTCTTTTTGGTTTTCGATGCTGAGCAAGACCTTGATGTCGACGAGTTGGTCAAAGTGTCGGGTAATGCGGTCGAGTTTTTCGGTGACATAGCTGCGCAGGGCAGGGGTGACTTCTAGATGGTGACCGCTGATTGTCAGATTCATAGATGGGCTCCAGTTGCTCTCAGAATTTAAAACCCGGTGACCCGCAGGCCGCCGGTCCACTTCCACGAAAAACCAGAGGGTTTTT
>CANFLX010000085.1 GCA_947447985.1 Comamonadaceae bacterium | reverse complement strand
GTTGTGCTCCCAAGCAAACAAATGGCAGGAAGGCCGCGCCCGCTGTGAATGGGCACTGTGCTTCCCTGCGCGAGGATTACCTCAATCAGGTTCAAAGGGACTTTCTCAGTCGGCCCGAAAGCCAACACCCCTAGCGGATGTCACCGGGTTGGCGGTGATGGATTTGATTGTAAGGCGCGCCCGTTCTCGCAAAGATTGTGTGTTGGACCAAGCTTGGCTTGGTTAAGTCCGAAATCAACTTAGGTCTGGGCGCTGTCTATCAGGCATAACTGACGCAAGTCAGATATTCTGCACTTGCAAAAAGTTATCTGATTCAAAGGGATGACTGCTTTCGACCCAAAGCGGAAGTCCGCCAAGTCAGATTGGACGCCGAGTAGCGGACGTTCAATCGTTTAGTTTTAGCTGTGATCAGAAGGATTGAGATGCAGCGCAAGCGGCCGGTCGCGAGTGGCAGATTACTGGAAGAACATTTGGCTGCCGGTTAGCAGGGAGCCGTTGACCGCACAGTTGGCGCGACCGCGTACTTTCAGATCCGCGAGCCTTGAAGTGTCGTAATACGGACAAACAATTTTGTGTCGCTTACCTATACTCGCGCCCAAAATTGCTCAACCTATGCCTCAACTAAATTTTGGTGACTGCACTACAGCAATCAACACGACCCTGCAATGGGCGCAGCATGCGGTATCACCAGCTGAGTTGGACGACCCGCATTTTGTGGCCCTTGGCCTTTACAAAGCCTTGGTTGCCTACCATGCTACAGGAAGGACTTCCGCCGCCATCGATTTGATGTCTGCGCTGGAGCGTGGCGTGTCCAGCACCGGCGACTTCCACCCGGGTGCGCAACTGACGTTTGGCCAGGCACTCACCAATCATGGGGCTCATCGTGGCTCTAATCTCTATGTGGCGGCCTTCAACTCCGCACTGGATCTGGCACGCAACTATCGCAATGCCTGGTTCGCTTGGGGCGCTCACCTGTCTGGTGCAACACAAGTGGCTAACGCTGGCTTAGATGGTCTGGAAAAGACTATGCATCCCCGACTGGGTGCAGTCCCGAATAGCAGTGCAGCGTGGGCGCAGCAACCCGTTTATGCGTTAGGTACCAA
The DNA here is from genome assembly GCA_947447985.1 of Comamonadaceae bacterium. Lineage (GTDB taxonomy): Bacteria > Pseudomonadota > Gammaproteobacteria > Burkholderiales > Burkholderiaceae_C > Allorhodoferax. The sequence goes on along the minus strand of CANFLX010000085.1, from coordinate 2,795 downwards.
CGCCTCCTGTGCTAACGCCTTTTTGGCCAGCGGACGAATTGATGCGGCTGTGCGAGTGGGCGAGTTCATGCGGGGCCTCATCATGGCCCAACCTGACGATGCGAGCCTTCTCAGCCTAGCGTGCAACGGCTCTGGACAACCCTTGCGCCCACAAGAAGTCGTCCAAGGCATCGCGCACAAACTATATTTCCTGCATCCGGGCCAACTCGGCCAGGTGTATTGGCCATTGGGTTTTACGATCAAGGTGCTTGCTCAGTTGTATCGGGAAACCGGCCAGTCCGCTTGGCTGGACCCTGCTCAGCGGATTGCACAATGGCTCAAACGCTGTACTGATGAAAGCACCTCCAGCATCAGCAGCGCAAAAATTGGGTGGGGCGCGGGTGCAATGTTTGCGGCAACGGGCGATCGGATTTGGTCTGACATGGCTGTGCGTGCCCTGCAAACCATTGTCCGCACACAAACGCCGCAGGGCATCTGGATGCGCCCGGATTTTCCAGCTTGGCTGCCGCAACCTCTACTGGTGTCCGTCGATACGTCAATTGAACGCATGTACTACCTGACACAGGTACCCGCAGCCTTACGTGAAGGCGGAGCGCCACTTCCTGAATGAGTACAGTGGAATTATTCTCGGAGCACTGGTGGGCAATTGCCGCAATTTTCCTGTTGGCGGGTTGGGTTAAGGGTGTGGTCGGAATGGGGCTGCCCTTGGTTGCCATGGGGTCGCTGGCACTCATCATGCCCACCGCACAGGCCGCTACCTTGTTGATCGTTCCCTCCTTGGTGACCAATGTTTGGCAATTTTCCGGGGGGGCCACCGCCGTGCGCATTAGCCGCAGACTTGCGACCATGATGGTCGGCGTGTGCGTTGGAACCAGCCTAGGGATACACGTACTCACTGCAGACACCTCCATTTGGCCCACGCTAGTTTTTGGCTTGAGCATGGCGCTGTATGCCCTGACTGGGCTGTTTATGCCGCACTTCACCGTCGCGCCTCGTCTTGAAGCCAGACTGTCGCCCTTGGTGGGGCTGCTCACTGGCCTTCTCACAGGTGCTACCGGTATTTTTGCAGTGCCGGCGGTTCCCTATCTCAGTGCACTGGGATTCTCCAAAGACGAACTTATCCAGGCGTTAGGTCTCTCATTTACGGTGTCCACGGTGGCACTGGGCATCGCGTTAGGCGTTTCTGGCGTTTATTCGACCCCGTTGCTGGTCGCATCAGTGCTTGCGCTCCTACCGGCAATGGCAGGCATGTTTTTCGGTCAAGTCGTCCGCGACCGCTTGCACCCAATTACATTCCGACGCTGGTTTTTTGTCGCCATGTTGCTGATCGGCGCTTATATGGTGACCAAGGGTTTGCTGCCGAAATAGCAGCTCTTGGATCGGTACGGAATTGACCGATTGGAATTGCACTGTCAACTGCCAACCCATCGTGGGCGCTCCCTTTTCCCAAGTGGTCACAACAAAACTGACATCCGATACCTAATAGCGAGTGTCCGGTCTGGAGTAGGACGCTCACAAGTCTCATTTACCAGTTTCAGCCTGATGCCGACAGCGAACTATGACCAATTCATCGGGCTTAAATCTAAATTCAACTTTGCCTAAGCAGTCTCTGTTCAATGACTGTTGCTGGCCCAAAGCGGACTTTGCAGAGCAGAGCCGATGTAGGGAGAGTTTCACAAAACTTAATGGGAAATGCCTCGTAGTTCCCTATGCGGCGGCAAGCCCATCCCTGAATTGATTTGCGTTGCGACTCAGGCGATATTTTAATGACCAACCACCACGAAAGCCTAAAAGCACGCTATAAAATTGCGCAATAAGGTCAAGACCTGCAAACTTCGCAATCCCCTGCTGCATGGAATTGGTTACGATGGGCATCGTTTCCGCTATTTCGATCCAAAGGCTTCCATGCTCTCGCAACCCGCTACCAAATACCAGGCTTTCCCCGCAATCCATTTGCCCGACCGCCAGTGGCCCAATCGCACTATTACCGCGCCTCCTATTTGGATGAGCACCGACCTGCGCGACGGCAACCAGAGCCTGTTTGAGCCCATGAACCTGGAGCGCAAGATGCGCATGTTTCGCACCGCCTGCGCCGTGGGGTTCAAGGAGATCGAGGTGGGCTTTCCCAGCGCCTCGCAAACCGACTTTGACTTTGTGCGCGCCCTGGTGGACGAGGGCCATGTGCCGCCGGACGTGACCATTGAGGTGCTCACCCAGGCGCGCGAACACCTGATTCGCCGCACTTTTGAATCGGTGGTGGGCGCGCGGCGCGTCATCATGCATGTGTACAACGCCACTGCGCCGCTGTTTCGCGAAGTGGTATTCAACATGAGCAAGGCCGAGGTGGTGCAGCTGGCGGTGGAGTCGGTCACCTTGATCAAGACCCTCGCAGCCCAGCACCCCGAGACCGAGTGGGTCTTGCAGTACAGCCCCGAGCTTTTCACCAGCACCGAGCTGGAGTTTGCCAAAGAGGTGTGCGACGCTGTGACCGCCGTGTGGGGTGCCACGCCCGACAACAAAGTGATCTTGAACCTGCCCGCCACCGTGGAAGTGGCCACGCCCAACATCTATGCCGACCAGGTGGAGTGGATGCACCGCAACTTGGCGCGGCGCGACAGCATTATTTTGAGCTTGCACCCGCACAACGACCGGGGCACCGCCGTGGCCGCCGCCGAGCTGGGCATCATGGCCGGAGCCGACCGAGTGGAAGGCTGCCTGTTTGGCAATGGCGAGCGCACCGGCAATGTGGACATCGTCACCTTGGCGCTCAACCTCTATACCCAGGGCGTGAACCC
>CANFLX010000084.1 GCA_947447985.1 Comamonadaceae bacterium | reverse complement strand
TTGACCACTACGAAAACCCCCGCAATGTCGGCAGCTTTGAAAAAGGCGACGACTCGGTGGGCACCGGCATGGTGGGTGCGCCCGCTTGCGGCGACGTGATGAAGCTGCAGATCAAGGTCAACCCATTGACCGGAGTGATTGAAGACGCGCGCTTCAAGACCTACGGCTGCGGTTCGGCCATTGCGTCGAGTTCGCTGGTGACCGAATGGGTCAAGGGCAAGACCCTGGACGAAGCGGCCGCGTTGAAGAACAGCCAAATCGCCGAAGAACTGGCATTGCCCCCGGTCAAAATCCATTGCTCCATCCTGGCCGAAGACGCCATCAAAGCGGCGGTGGACGACTACAAGAAAAAGCACCTGAACTGATATGGCCGTTTCGCTGACCGAAGCCGCTGCGCGGCACGTCAACCGCTACCTGGCCAAGCGTGGCAAGGGCGTGGGCGTGCGCCTGGGCGTCAAAACCACGGGTTGTTCGGGCCTGGCCTACCAGCTGGAATATGTGGACGAACTCGCCCCCGAGGACGTGGTGTTTGAAGGCCACGGCGTCAAGGTGCTGGTCGACCCCAAGAGCCTGGCCTACATCGACGGCACCGAGTTGGATTTTGTGCGCGAAGGCCTGAACGAAGGCTTTCGCTTCAACAACCCCAACGAGCGCGACAAGTGCGGCTGCGGCGAGTCCTTCCGGGTGTAACGGCCGCTTTGTGAACCTGCAATCCGACGACTTTGCGCTGTTTGGCCTGACGCCACAGTTCGCCCAGGACAGCGCTGCCATCGATGCGCAATGGAAGCATCTGCAGGCGCAGGCCCACCCCGACAAGTTTGCAGCGCAGGGCGCGGCCGCCCAGCGTGTGGCCATGCAGTGGTCGGTGCGCATCAACGAAGCCTACCGCCGCCTGAAAGACCCGCTGTCCCGCGCCGCCTACCTGTGCGAGCTGCATGGGCAAGCCATCAACGCCCACAGCAACACTGCCATGCCCGGCAGCTTTTTGATGCAGCAAATCGAGTGGCGTGAAGCGCTCGACGAGGCCCACACCGAAGCCGATTTGGAAGCCCTGCTGGCGTCGGTGCAAAGCAGCAAAGCGGCTTTGATGCGGGAGTGCGCGTCGCTCATCGACAATCAGCAGGATTTTGCATCCGCGGTCTTGCCCGTGCGCTGCCTGATGTTTATTGACAAATTTGTTCACGACTTGAACCAGCGCCTTGACGCGCTCGCCTGAATTCGCCATGGCTTTATTGCAAATTTCTGAACCGGGCCAATCGCCCAATCCGCACACGCGGCGCATAGCCGTGGGCATTGACCTGGGCACCACGCATTCCTTGGTGGCCGCCGTGCGCAATGGGGTGGCCGAGTGCCTGCCCGATGGCGAGGGCCGGGTTATCTTGCCCAGCGTGGTGCGCTACCTCGATGCCCAGCGCCGCCAGATCGGCTTCGACGCTTTGGCCCACCAGACCACCGACCCCGGCAACACCATTGCCTCGGTCAAACGCCTGATGGGGCGGGGCCTGGCGGACATTGCGCATGCCGACCGCCTGCCCTACAGCCTGGTGGCGGGGCCCGGCATGGTCAAGGTGCGAACGCTGGCGGGCGAAAAAAGCCCGGTGGAGGTGAGCGCAGAGATATTGGCGACCCTGCGCTTTCGCGCCGAAGACAGCTTTAACGACGATGTGTATGGCGCTGTGATCACCGTGCCTGCTTACTTTGACGACGCGCAACGCCAGGCGACCAAAGACGCCGCGCAGTTGGCGGGACTGAACGTCTTGCGGCTGATCAACGAGCCGACGGCTGCGGCCATTGCTTACGGCTTGGACAACGCATCTGAAGGCGTGTACGCAGTCTATGACCTGGGTGGTGGAACCTTCGATATCTCGATTCTGCGACTCAGCGCTGGTGTGTTTGAGGTGCTCGCGACGGGGGGCGACTCCGCGCTCGGTGGCGACGATTACGACCGCGCTCTGGCCGATTGGATCGTGGCGCAAAGCGGCCTGGGCATCGCCAGCGCCGAAGACCAGGCGGCTTTATTGGCCGCTGCGCGCGCTTGCAAAGAGGCCTTGACCGACGAGCCGATCGCACCTGTGGAACTGCAATTGGAGGGGGGGCGCATCGACCTGTCGGTGAACCGCAGCGAATTTGAGGCGACGGTCGCACCGCTGACCGCCCGCACCTTGCAAGCGCTGCGCAAAGTGCTGCGCGACAGCCACTTGGGCAAAGACGATATTCGAGGCGTGGTGATGGTCGGCGGCTCCACCCGCATGCCGCACATCCAAACGGCCGTGGGCGAGTTCTTCGGCCAGACCCCGCTGACCAATCTGAACCCCGACGAGGTGGTGGCGCTGGGCGCTGCCATTCAGGCCAATCAACTGGCGGGCAATGCCTCGGCCAACGATTTGCTGTTGCTCGACGTCATTCCCCTGTCCTTGGGCATTGAGACCATGGGCGGGCTGGTGGAGCGCATCGTGCCGCGCAACCAAACCATTCCTACCGCCATGGCGCAAGACTTCACCACCTACCAGGACGGGCAAACCGCGCTGGCGCTGCATGTGGTGCAGGGAGAGCGCGACCTGGTGGCCGACTGCCGCAGCCTGGCGCGCTTTGAGCTGCGCGGCATTCCGCCCATGGTGGCAGGCGCCGCGCGCATTCGTGTGACCTTTACGGTGGACGCCGATGGATTGCTCAGCGTTGCGGCGCGCGAGCAGGTCAGCGGTGTGGAAGCCCATATTGCCGTGAAACCGTCTTATGGTTTGAGCGACGATCAAATTGCCGAGATGCTGCAAAGCAGCTTCTCTACCGCCGAGGCCGATATGCGTGCGCGCTCGGTGGTGGAAGCGCGGGTCGACGCCCAGCGCATGATCTTGGCAACCCAAAGCGCTCTGGACGCCGATGGTGACTTGTTGGAAAACGCAGAGCGTCAGGAGATTGACGCCGCCATGCAGGCCCTGCACCTGGCCGCCGCCACCGACGACGCAGCCCTGATCGAAGCGCAGACCAAGGCCCTCGCCCTTGCCACCGAAGCCTTCGCCGCCCAGCGCATGAACCGGGGCATTGCCCAGGCGCTGTCGGGCAAAAACATTGCCTCCATGTAAGCACCCTATGCCTATCATCAAAATACTTCCCCACGCCGAATACTGTCCGCAGGGCGCCGAGATTCGCGCCAGCGCCGGTACGTCGATTTGCGAGGCCCTGCTTGAAAACCACATCGCCATCGAGCACGCCTGCGACATGAGCTGCGCCTGCACTACCTGCCACGTGATCGTGCGCGCGGGACTGGCGTCCTTGAACTCGGCCGAAGAGGAAGAAGAAGACTTGCTGGACCGCGCTTGGGGTCTCGAGCCCAACTCGCGCCTGAGCTGCCAGGCCATACTGGCGCAGCAGGATGTGACGGTCGAAATCCCCAAGTACTCGATCAACCACGCCAAAGAGAACCATTAAGCTTGGCTCACCATGCGGCAAATATTTCTAGACACTGAAACCACCGGCCTGTCCCCCGAGCAGGGCGACCGCGTCATTGAAATCGGCTGCGTGGAGCTGGTCAACCGCAAGCTGACCGGCAACACGCTGCACCTGTACCTGAATCCGGACCGCGACAGCCACGAAGACGCGCTGCGCATCCACGGCATCACCACCGAGTTCTTGCAAGACAAGCCGCGCTTTGCCGAAGTGGCTGATGATTTCTTGCAGTTCGTGAGTGACGCCGAGTTGATCATTCACAACGCGCCGTTTGACCTGGGCTTCTTGAACAAAGAGTTGTCCTTGCTCGGCCGTCCGCCGCTCAAAGATTGTGTGAGCGGCGTGATCGACACCTTGGTGCTGGCCAAAGAAATGTTTCCCGGCAAGCGCAACAGCCTGGACGCACTGTGTGCCCGCCTAGAGGTCGACAACTCAGGCCGCAGCCTGCATGGTGCGCTGCTTGATGCCGAGTTGCTGGCCGATGTCTACATCAACATGACCCGCGGCCAAGACGCGCTGCTGATGGACGTGGCAGACGCGCAGGAGCAGGGCACCGTCGCAGAGCGGGTGGACTTGCATTCGCTGGTGCTGCAGGTGATTGCCGCCAACGAGTCGGAGCTGGCCGCGCACACCACGGTGCTGACCGAACTGGACAAGTCCAGTGGCGGAAAAACGAAGTGGCGGCAGCCGGCCTGAAGCGGCCGAAAAAAACCGTATAATCTCAGGCTTTCCTGAACCCAATTCAGGGCGGTTAGCTCAGGGGTAGAGCACTGCATTCACACTGCAGGGGTCACAAGTTCGAAACTTGTACTGCCCACCATTTATTGGTTATAAATCAAGCACTTAGCGGAGA
>CANFLX010000083.1 GCA_947447985.1 Comamonadaceae bacterium | reverse complement strand
AGCTGCGGTGCGTGCCGGTCAGCGGCAACACAACGTTGATCTTTTCGCCCTCTTGCAGGGGGAACATGTTGACGATGGGGCGACCGCGTGAGCCGCGCGAACCCGCAGGCACTTCCCAGACCTTGAGCCAGTACAGACGGCCCCGGTTAGAGAAGCACAGGATGTAGTCGTGCGTGTTGGCAATGAAGAGTTGGTCGACCCAATCGTCTTCTTTCGTGGAGGTGGCCTGTTTGCCGCGTCCGCCACGCTTTTGTGCGCGGTATTCGCTCAGGGGCTGGCTCTTGATGTAGCCACTGTGGCTGAGTGTGACCACCATGTCGGTGGGCGTGATCAGGTCTTCGGTGCTGAGGTCAAACGAGCTGTGCTCCACCAGGCTGCGGCGCGCGCCGATCTTGCTTTGGCCGAATTCCTGGCGGATGGTGCCCAACTCTTCGGTGATGATGGTCGACACGCGCTCAGGCTTGGCCAGAATGTCCAGCAGGTCTTCAATCTCGGCCATCACCTCTTTGTATTCAGCGACGATCTTGTCCTGCTCCAGGCCGGTCAGGCGCTGCAAGCGCATTTGCAAGATTTCTTGCGCTTGGGTGTCCGAGAGTCGGTACAGGCCGTCGCTGCCCATGCCAAACTCTTTTTCCAGGCCATCAGGGCGGTAGTCGTCGGCATTCACCACGCCGCCATCGCTGCGGCTGCGCGTCAGCATTTCGCGTACCAGTTTGCTGTCCCAGCTGCGGGTCATCAGTTCTGCTTTGGCCACAGGGGGCGTGGGCGCATTGCGGATGATGGCAATGAAGTCGTCAATATTGGCCAGCGCGACGGCCAGGCCTTCGAGCACGTGGCCGCGTTCGCGGGCTTTGCGCAGGTTGAACACCGTACGGCGTGTCACGACTTCGCGGCGGTGCTGCAAAAACACCTCGATCAGGTCTTTGAGGTTGCACAGCTTGGGCTGCCCGTCCACCAAGGCCACCATGTTCATGCCAAAGGTGTCTTGCAGCTGGGTTTGCTTGTAGAGGTTGTTCAGCACCACTTCTGGCACTTCGCCGCGCTTGAGCTCAATCACCAGGCGCATGCCGGACTTGTCCGACTCGTCCTGAATATGGCTGATGCCTTCAATCTTCTTCTCGTGCACCAGCTCGGCCATGCGCTCTTGCAAGGTCTTTTTGTTGACCTGGTAGGGCAGCTCGTCCACGATGATGGCCTGGCGTGCGCCCTTGTCGATGTCTTCAAAGTGGCATTTGGCCCGCATGACGACCTTGCCGCGGCCGGTGCGGTAGCCGTCTTTCACGCCGTTAATGCCGTAAATGATGCCGGCGGTCGGAAAGTCAGGCGCAGGCACAATGTCCATCAGGTCGTCGATCGAGGCGTCCGGGTGGCGCAGCAAATGCAAACAAGCGTCGACCACTTCATTCAGGTTGTGCGGCGGAATGTTGGTGGCCATACCCACCGCGATACCGCCCGAGCCATTGACCAGCAGATTCGGAATGCGGGTGGGCATCACCAGCGGTTCTTTTTCGGAGCCGTCGTAGTTGGGCCCGAAATCCACGGTTTCTTTGTCCAGATCGGCCAGCAGTTCGTGGGCGATCTTGGCCAAGCGGATCTCGGTGTAGCGCATGGCGGCCGCGTTGTCGCCATCCACCGAGCCGAAATTGCCTTGGCCGTCCACCAGCATGTGGCGCATGGAAAAGTCCTGCGCCATGCGAACAATCGTGTCGTAGACCGACTGGTCGCCGTGGGGGTGGTACTTACCAATCACGTCGCCCACAATACGCGCCGACTTCTTATAGGGGCGATTCCAGTCGTTATTCAGCTCGTGCATGGCAAACAGGACACGACGGTGCACCGGTTTGAGGCCGTCGCGGGCGTCGGGCAGGGCGCGCCCCACAATGACGCTCATCGCGTAGTCCAGGTAGCTGCGCCGCATCTCCTCTTCAAGGCTGATGGGCAGAGTTTCTTTGGCGAACTGTGTCATGGTGGTGATGGCTTTTGTGCGTTCAGGGACTAACCCGCCATTCTACGACCCGCCGCCATGCACTATTCGGGTGCGCTGGCGTGCGGATCGATAGAAAGGTGTCACCTGCACGCAACGGGTTTCTCTATTTTGGGGCGGCGCTGTGGCACAATCCGTCGAACGCCAGTAGTGCTTGGAGCAACCGGCGCCTCATAACTCGTCCGCAGCCTGGCTGCATTTGATTCCGAAAAGGAAATAGCATGATTAAGTTGAATAAAGTCGCAGCCGTTCTCGCGATTGCTGCTTTTGCATCGGTGGCTGGCGCGCAAGAGATCCACAACTGGCGCAACGCAGGCGGTGAGGCCTGGAAGAACGGTTCCGGCCAATGCTGGCGCGATGCCTCCTGGACGCCCGCCACGGCAGCCGCTGGTTGCGATGGCGCAATCTCCGCTGCCGCACCCTCCGCCGCGACCAAGGCTGCTCCCGCAGCACCAGCGGCTCCTGCAACTGCTGCGGCCCCTGCACCTAAGGCAGCACCTGCACCCGCCGCTGCCGCTGCAGCTGCTCCCGTGGCCAGCAAGGTGACCTACGCCGCTGACGCATTCTTCGACTTCGACAAGAGCGTGCTCAAGCCCGAAGGCAAGGCCAAGTTGGATGACCTGGCTGGCAAGCTCAAAGGCATCAGCCTCGAAGTGATCATCGCTGTTGGACACACCGACTCGGTGGGTAGCGATGCTTACAACCAGAAACTGTCGGTGGCTCGTTCCGAAGCTGTCAAGGCCTACTTGGTGTCCAAAGGTGTTGAAAAGAACCGCATCTACACCGAAGGCAAGGGCGAAACCAGCCCTGTGGCTGACAACAAAACCACCGAAGGCCGCGCTAAAAACCGCCGCGTAGAGGTGGAAGTGATCGGAACCCGCAACAACTAAGTTGCGCAGGCCTTCGGGCTTGTATTCCAAAGGACCCGCTTCGGCGGGTCTTTTTCGTTGCAGATCAGATTTACGGGTAAACCCTTGATAATCACCCCATGAACGCCCCACACAGTACCAACGCCGACCCGGCCGAACTGGCCAAATTTTCTGATCTGGCCCACCGCTGGTGGGACAAAGACAGCGAATTTCGCCCCTTGCACCAAATCAACCCCCTGCGCTTGGAGTGGATCAACTCCTTATCCCCCGTAAAAGGATTGACCGCGCTGGACGTCGGCTGTGGCGGCGGCATTTTGGCCGACTCGATGGCGCGTCGTGGGGCGCAGGTGCTGGGTATTGACCTGTCCACCAAGGCCCTGCGCGTCGCGCAGCTTCATGCACTGGAGGCCGAAACGCCCGGCGTGCGCTACCGCGAGGTGAGTGCCGAAGCCTTGGCGGCCGAGGCCCCGGGCAGTTACGACGTAGTCACTTGCATGGAAATGTTGGAGCATGTGCCCGACCCCGCCTCCATCGTTCAGGCCTGTGCCACCCTGGTCAAGCCCGGCGGCTGGGTGTTTTTTTCCACCCTCAACCGCAGCCCCTGGTCGTTTTTAGCAGCGATTGTGGGTGCGGAGTATGTGCTTAACCTGCTGCCGCGCGGCACCCACGAATACGCCAAGATGATCCGCCCCAGCGAACTTGCCGCCTTTTGCCGGCAGGCTGACTTGGATGTGCTGCACACCCGAGGCATGGACTACAACCCCATCACAAAACGTTACGCCATGGTGCCAAGCACTTCTGTGAATTACCTGTTTGCCGCCCAAAAACTGGCATAAACCTCCCATGACTGTTTTTAACCAGGTCGCGGCCGTTCTGTTTGATTTGGACGGCACCCTCATCGACAGTGCGCCCGATCTGGGTGGTGCGGCCGACCTCATGCGTCTGAAGCGCGGCCTGCCGTCCTTGCCCATGGACGCCTATCGTCCGATGTGCGGAGCAGGGGCCCGGGGCATGCTGGAAGTGGCCTTTGGCATCACGCCAGCGCATGCCGATTTCGAGGTCATGCGCGAAGAGTTCTTCAGCAACTACCAGGCTTGCATGACGCAGAACACCTACGCCTTTGACGGCGTGCCCGAGCTCATCAGTGCCCTGCAGGCACGCGGGCTGGCTTGGGGTGTGGTGACCAACAAGTCCAAACGCTTTACCGATCCACTGACCGCGGCCATGCCCCTGTTTTCCTCGGCAGGAACCATCGTGAGTGGCGACACTACGCCGCATGCCAAGCCGCACCCCGCACCGCTGCTGGAGGCGGCCCAGCGCTTGGGCTTGGCGCCGGAGTTGTGCCTTTACGTGGGCGATGACGAGCGCGACATCGTCGCCGGTCACGCGGCCGGCATGCGCACCGTCGCTGCCACCTATGGCTACCTGGGCAGCAAAACCGATGTGGCGGCCTGGAATGCCCATGCACAGATTAATTCTCCGCTGGCGCTCTTGCAATTGATCGCAAGCGCCTAAAATACGAGGCTTGGGGCTGCACTGGTTTCGACGTGGGTACGGAATCGCTGTGGTGCATGTCGAGCTGAATGCGCTCGTAAAACAGATTCAAAAAAACTAACTGCAAACGACGAACGTTTCGCACTCGCTGCT
>CANFLX010000082.1 GCA_947447985.1 Comamonadaceae bacterium | reverse complement strand
GGCGGCGCCCGCCGCGACGAAGAAAAAGCCCGCGCCAAAGAACGCATCTTCAGCCACCGCGACAGCTTTGGCCAGTGGCAACCCAAGGCCCAGCGCCCTGAGCTGTGGACCCTGTTCAACACCCGCTTGCAGCCGGGCGAGCACTTCCGGGTGTTCCCGATCTCCAACTGGACCGAGCTCGATGTGTGGCAATACATTGACCGCGAAAACATTGCGCTGCCCTCGCTCTACTACACGCACCAACGCGCCGTGGTGGAACGCAAAGGCCTGCTGGTGCCGGTTACCCCCTTGACTCCCGCGCTGCCTGACGAGAGTGTGCAAATGCGCGATGTGCGTTTTCGCACCGTGGGCGACATCACCTGCACCTGCCCGGTGGCCAGCCTGGCGGCCAACGCCGCTGATGTGGTGCTCGAGACCCTGGACTCCGACGTGAGCGAACGCGGCGCCACCCGCATGGACGACAAAACGTCCGAAGCCTCCATGGAAAAACGCAAGAAAGACGGCTACTTCTGATGACCACCCTCACCCCCCTCCACAGCGCCCCCGAGTCCACCGACCTGGACCGCCACGCCGCGCTCAAATTCATCACCTGCGGCTCGGTCGATGATGGCAAAAGCACCTTGATCGGCCGCCTGCTGGTGGACAGCCGCTCGGTGCTGCAAGACCAAATGGCCAATGTGTCCAAGAGCGGCGCGGCCGACCTGGCGCTGTTCACCGACGGCCTGTCCGCCGAACGCGAGCAAGGCATCACGATTGACGTGGCCTACCGCTACTTCGCCACCCCAGCGCGCAAGTTCATCATCGGCGACACGCCCGGCCATGAGCAGTACACCCGCAATATGGTGACTGCCGCCAGCAGCGCCGACGCCGCTGTGGTGCTGGTCGACGCGACCAAGCTGAAGTGGAAAGACGTGCCACAGGTCACGCTGCTGCCGCAAACCCGCCGCCATGCGCTCTTGCTCAAGCTTTTGCGCGTGCCCAGCATCGTGTTTGCCGTCAACAAGCTCGACGCCCTCGAAGACACCGCCGAGCCCGGCCGGGCCACCGAAGCCTTTGAGTGCATCCGCCAAGCGCTGCTGGCGTTTGCAGCGGAGGCGGGCATTGAAGTGACCGCCACCATTCCGATTTCTGCCCTGCAAGGCAACAACGTTGTCAGCGCCACACCGGGCTGGTGTGGCTACCAAGGCCAGAGCCTGTTGCAGCTGCTGGAACAACTGCCCGTGACGCCGGCTGACGGCGCTCTGCCCCTGGCCTTTCCGGTGCAGTGGGTGGAGAAATTCTCCAGCTCCAGCGACACCAGCCAGGGCCGCCGTGTGTTTTGGGGGCGCGTGGCCAACGGCCATGCCCAGGTGGGCCAAAACGTCACCGTGTTCCCCAGCGGCAAGACCGCCACCATTGCCCAGGTGCTCAACCATGTGCGCCAGCCCCAGGCAGTGCATGCCAACCATGGCGCAGGCCTGGTGCTGGACCGCGAGGTCGATGTATCGCGCGGCGATTGGCTGCTGGCAGATACCGCCGATCTACAAGGCCGCCAAACCGTGAGCGGCATCGTGGCCTGGATGGACGACACGCCGCTGGTGACCGGCCGCACCTACTGGGCGCTGCACGGCCACCGCTGGGTCAAGGCCAAGGTGCAGCGCATTGACTACCGGATCGACGTCAACACCCTGGCCCAAAGCGCAACCACCGAGCTCGAGCCCAACGCCATTGGTCACATCACGCTGGCCCTGCAGGCACCTATTGCTGCGATGGGCTTTGCGCAGTCGCGCGTGCTGGGCGCTTTGATCCTGGTGGACACGGCCAGCCATGCCACCGCCGGGGCTTTGTTGATCGAATAAAATAAGTGGTTTCGCGCTGGCGAAACCGTTCCGTCTTAACGCACCGAAACCCATGACACATATCGTTACCGAAGCCTGCATCAAGTGCAAATACACCGACTGCGTGGACGTGTGTCCCGTGGACTGCTTTCGCGAAGGCCCCAACTTTCTGACGATTGACCCCGATGAGTGCATCGACTGCGCCGTGTGCATTCCCGAATGCCCGGTCAACGCGATCTACGCCGAAGAAGATGTGCCGCACGACCAGCAACACATGACCCAACTCAACGCCGAGCTGGCCAAGTTGCCCACGTGGAAAAGCATCACCAAACGCAAATCTCCCTTGCCCGAGGCAGAAGAGTGGAAAGACAAGACAGGCAAGCTGTCTGAGCTGATCCGCTAAAGCGGTTGCCCGCCTTGGACCGGTCCCAAGCCCCCATCCAGACCGACGCGCTCATCATCGGCGCCGGCCCCGTGGGGCTGTTCCAGGTATTCGAACTCGGCCTCTTAGGCGTCCATGCCCACGTGGTGGACGCCCTGCCCTTTGCAGGCGGTCAGTGCATGGCGCTGTATGCCGATAAGCCGATTTACGATATTCCAGCCGTCAAACGCTGCACCGGCCGCGAACTGACCGAGCGCTTGCTCGAGCAAGCCGCGCCTTTCAAACCGACGTTTCATTTCGAGCAAACGGTCGACAGCTTGGCACAGCAAGACGATGGCCGATATGCCGTCCAAACATCGACTGGCGCGCGCTTTGAGGCCAAGACCGTGTTTATTGCCGCTGGCGTAGGCGCCTTCCAACACCGCAAGCTGCATGTGGAGGGCCTGGGCGCCTTTGAGCCCAGCCAGGTGCATTACCGCTTTCAGGCGAGCGACAAAGTGCAAGGCCAGGACATTGTGGTGCTGGGTGGCGAGGACAGCGCTCTGGAGGCGGCCATCGCTTTGTGCGGCACACCGGCCAAGAGCGTGACCTTGCTTCACCGGCGAGACGTGTTTCAGGCCGAGCCCGCCACGGCCGCGCAGCTTGCCGCTCTGCGGGCCTCGGGCAAGCTGCGCTTTGTCGAAGGCCAAATTACGGGCCTGCGCAGCCAGCACCGTCTGCACGGCCTGGTGGTTACCGACAAAGATGGCGTGGACAGCACACTGCCGCTCGACCATTTGTATGTGTTTCTGGGCCTCTCACCCAAGCTCGGCCCGGTGGCGCAATGGAGCCTGGCCATGGAGCGCAAGCAGCTGTGTGTGAGCACCGAGACCTTTGCCACCTCCGCGCCCGGCATCTTTGCGGTGGGCGACATCATCACCTACCCCGGCAAAAAGAAGCTGATATTGAGCGGCTTTCACGAAGCCACGCTGGCGGCCTTTGCCGCCATGGCGATCATCACGCCCGACGACAAAGTGCAGCTGCAGTACACCACCACGAGCAGCAAATTGCACCGCGCGCTCGGCGTGTCGCACTGAACTGCCAAGCGCCGGGCAGAGGCAAAAAGCCTCACAAACTTTGCTATACTAGAGGGCTTGAACGCGAACAGCGTTGCAACGAATACCAAGATATTCCTCAATAGCTCAGTTGGTAGAGCGCCGGACTGTTAATCCGTAGGTCCCTGGTTCGAGCCCAGGTTGAGGAGCCAAACATGCACTTGGACCAGAAAGCTTGAGGCAACTGGTCAACAAAGCGCAAAGAAAGTACCTAGCCGCGCATCCAGGTACTTTTCGAATGAAACCCACTCACGAAAGTCAGTGGTTTTTTTTATGCCTGAACGTCAGAATGGCTACGGAGCCGCTACAGCCTAAAAATCTTCCCCGGGTTCATGATGTTGTGCGGGTCCAGCGCGGTTTTGATGGCGCGCATCATGTCGACCGCGCCGGTGCCGGTCTCGGCCACCAGGAAATCCATCTTGTGCAGGCCCACGCCGTGTTCGCCGGTGCAGGTGCCGTCCATGCGCAGGGCGCGCTCTACCAGCTTGTGATTCAGCGCCTCGGCGGTGGCGCGCTCCTGGGCGCTGTGGGGGTCGATCAGGTAGCCGAAATGGAAGTTGCCGTCACCCACATGGCCCACCAAAAAGTACGGAATGTCGGTCGCCTCCACTTCGTCAATCGATTCCAGCAGGCAATCCGCCAGGCGGCTGATCGGCACGCAGGTGTCGGTGCTGATGGCACGGCAGCCCGGGCGGCTTTGGATGGCGGCAAAGTAGGCGTTGTGGCGCGCGGCCCACAGGCGGGTGCGCTCCTCAGGTGTGCTGGCCCATTCAAAAGCCTGGCCGGCATGGTCACGGGCGATCTCTTGCACCGTCTCGGCCTGCTCTTTCACACTGGCGGGTGAGCCATGAAACTCCATGAGCAGCAGCGCTTCTTCGCGCAAGTTCAACTTGGCGTGGGCGTTGACCATGCGCACGGTTTTGGCGTCCACCAGCTCCACGCGGGCAATCGGCACACCCATCTGGATGATGGCCATGGTGGTGCGCACTGCCGCCTCAATGCTGGGGAAAGAACACACGGCCGCCGACACCGCCTCGGGCAAGGGGTAGACCTTGAGCGTGACCTCCGTCATCACGCCCAGCGTGCCTTCGCTGCCCACCATCAGGCGCGTCAGGTCGTAGCCCGCCGACGACTTGCGGGCACGCGTGCCGGTGCGGATCACCTCGCCCGCCGCGGTCACCACCTCCAGGCCCAGCACGTTGTCGCGCATGGTGCCGTAGCGCACCGCGTTGGTGCCGCTGGCGCGGGTGGCACACATGCCGCCAATCGACGCGTCC
>CANFLX010000081.1 GCA_947447985.1 Comamonadaceae bacterium | reverse complement strand
TGGCCACCTTGCGGTCCACGGCCACAAAGGTACAAAACTCGGTGACCTGGATCTTGCCAATCTGCTCGCGGGTGTAGGCCGGGCCGCCTTCGTCGTTGGTCAGCGCGCCCAGCACATCGCCGGGGCGGATCTTTTCTTTGCGCCCGCCCAGTATTTGCAGCGTCACCATGGGCGGCAGCAGGGGCGCGCTGCTCACAGGCGTGAGCGTGTCCAGGCCAAACCAGGTGCTGGTGATGTTTTGGTACTGCTCAATCTTGCCGACCGCACCCATCTCGTTCATGCTGGCCAGGCTCAACGCCAGGCCCGACTCGCCCGCGCGCCCGGTGCGACCGACGCGGTGCACATGCACTTCGGGGTCGGGGGTGATGTCCACATTGATCACCGCTTCGAGCTGGTTGATGTCCAGCCCGCGCGATGCCACGTCGGTAGCCACCAGCACCGAGCAGCTGCGGTTGGCAAACTGGGCCAGCACCTGGTCGCGCTCGCGCTGCTCCAGTTCGCCATACAGCGCCAGGGCGTTAAAGCCGTTTTGCTGCAACCAGTCCACCAGGTCTTTGCACTGCTGCTTGGTGTTGCAAAACGCCAGCGTGCTGATGGGGCGAAAGTGCATGAGCAAACTGCCCACCGCCTCAAAGCGGTTGGCACGCGTTACCTCGTAAAAGCGCTGCTCAATGGCGTTGTGCGCCTTGGGCGCTGCCACCGTGATGTGCTGCGGGTTTTTGAGGAAGCTGCGCGCCAGCTTCTCGATGCCCTCGGGGTAGGTGGCCGAAAAGAGCAGGGTTTGGCGCTCGGGCGGCGTTTGCGCAATCACTTTGCGCATGTCCTCAAAAAAGCCCATGTCCAGCATGCGGTCGGCCTCGTCCAGCACCAGGGTGCCCAGGCTCTCCAGCACCAGGTATCCGCGCTCCAGGTGGTCCATGATGCGCCCGGGCGTGCCCACCACGATGTGGGCGCCGTTCTCGAGCGACGCGCGCTGGCCGCGCAGTGCAATGCCGCCGCACAGTGTCACCACCTTCACGTTGTCTTGCGCCCGTGCCAGGCGGCGAATCTCGGCTGTCACCTGGTCGGCCAGCTCGCGCGTGGGGCACAAGACCATCGCCTGCACCGCAAACCAGCGGGGGTTGAGTTTGGCCAGCAGCGCCAGGGCAAATGCGGCCGTCTTGCCGCTACCGGTTTGGGCCTGCGCAATCAGGTCGTGCCCCGCCAAGGCAGGCGGCAAACTGGCCGCCTGGATGGGCGTCATTTCCAGGTAGCCCAGCTGCGTCAGATTGGCCAGGGTGGCTGGCGCAAGCGACAGTGTGGAGAACGCCGTGCTGGCGCCAGTGGGGGTGTGAGAAGTCATGCACCCATTATCGGGCGCATGGGGTGGCCTTATTTGTTGATGGCCAGCAGTTCCACCTCAAACAGCAGCGTGGCGTTGGGCGGAATCACACCGCCCGCACCGCGCGCGCCATAGGCAATGGCCGCAGGGCAGGTGAGCTTGGCTTTGCCGCCCACCTTCATTTTTTGCACGCCCTCGGTCCAGCACGGAATCACACCCCGCAGCGGAAAGTCGATGGGCTCGTTGCGCTTGTAGGAGCTGTCAAATTCGCGCCCGTCCGGAAAAGTGCCGCGGTAATGCACTTTGACGCTGTCAGCCGCCGTGGGGCTGGCGCCCGTGCCTTTTTTGAGCGCGCGTTAGACCAAGCCACTGGGCGTGACCACGGCACCGGCCTCTTTGGCGGCAGCGTCGGTGGTGGCGTCGGCGATGGCTGTGCCGCTGAGGGCGAGGAGGGTGGCGCTGGCGGCGGCCAGGGTGAATTTGTGGAGGGTGGATTTCATGGTTGTAGGTGGTGGATGAGTTAATTTCCTATTGTGGCAGGCCAATTGGGAGTCAAAATTATGCTTTGTATATACGTACTTTAATTTTCATACTTTTTAGTGCATACTTAAGTATTCAAACAATTTAGGTGTGCTATGGAAACTCTCGACCTCACCCTGGCCGAGCGCGGCCAAATCGTGATTCCCAAAGAGGCGCGCGATGCGCTGGGTCTCAAAGCGGGGAGCAAGCTGCAAATTCGAATCGAAGACAACTGCTTGGTCATCGAAAAAAAGGTGGCTTTGGACTTAAGCCGCTGGGTGGGCAAGGCGGTCGATGACGGGTTGACGCGCGACCAAGCCTTGGCTGAACTGCGCGGCCGCCCAGTGCCATGGCAGCCGGAAATTGGTGCTGAGGACCACAAAGCATGAAAACTGCAGTCGATTCCAGCGTGCTGTTTGACATCGTCAAGGGCGCGCCAGGCGCAAGCGCAGCCCAAAAGGCCTTGGAAGCTGCGCTATCCCGAGGAGGAGTCTGCGTGTGCGCGGTGGTGGTCGCGGAGCTGGGGCGCTACTTCGCCAGCGAGCAAGACCTTCGGGATTTTCTGGCGGACTGCCAAATCGATCACGACCCTATCAGCATGGACACGGCGTGCGAGGCCGCCCGCATCATGCGAGGCTATGCCCGCAACAAAGGCCCGCGCGAACGTGTGGCACCTGATTTTTTGATTGGGGCTCACGCTATACGCCAAGCCGACGCGTTGTTAACGTGTGATGCAGGGTTTTACCGTCACTACTTTGATGGCTTGGCGGTGCTGACGCCGGATTGAAATGGGGCAAGTTCGGCGACGTGCACCTAGCGCAGCAGCGACTGCACTCAGCGATGTGGATGCGCACTTCGCTGCGAGCAACCCACGCTGTATCTGAACTGGGCCGCCATCTACCGCGATTGGTTGCCCACATCGGGCCACACGCTGCGCGACGCGCCACCGCTAGAGCTGATCAACTAATTAAGCGACCAGTCTTTCAATTTGCGGGCGTTTGACCTTCCCTGCTTGGTACAAGTCATATTGCAGCTGCATGCCTGCCCATAATTCAGCAGAGGTGCCGAATGCGGAAGCCAGGCGGTAGGTCACCAACACGGCGTCCGTACCTTCAAACAAAAAGACCATACGCTGCGGCCTTCAAGGCCTTGGACGCTTTTACTAGCCTTGCCAATTTTGCAGCCCGATCAGAAGTGGCCTGCCTCTGCTGTCTGGCCGCATTCTCGCAGCCCACGTCGCCCCATCAGGTAAGGTGCATCCCATGCCCAAAAGCGCCAAACCCTCCGGCCACCACCATGTGTATGTCATCGAGCTATCAAAAGACGTGCTGCTGGAGCCCAAGTTTGTGCGCCGCAACCCCGGCTATGTCCACGGCAAGCCCTGTGTGTATGTGGGCATGACCGGGCTGGACCCTGACATTCGGTTTGACAAACACAAAGCGGGCATCCAAGCCAATGCCTATGTGCAGCGCTTTGGGCTGCGCCTGCTGCCCGACTTGTACGAGGCGTACAACCCCATGCAATACCAAGCCGCCGTGGATATGGAAATTGAACTGGGCATTGGCCTGCGCGAGGCGGGGTTTGGGGTTTGGCAGGCTTGAGGGGGTGTGGCGGTTGGGCGGTGAAGGGGGCGTCGACTAAATTTCCCAAATCCGCTCACTAAATGAATGCCGAATTAATTTCTAAAAAAAGTGCACGGTCATTTTATTTATCACCTATTTTTTGAAAATTTTTGATCAAGATGCGGTCCAATAAGAAACATATACCAATAAAGACGTTCTTTCCAACTTAGAACAAGTCGAAGATCTATGAGCCATACGGATGATTGATTACGCAGAGGATTTAAATTGCATTGAGACCTACAACGCTAGGCGAGGTTCAAATAGCCCTACTCGTCTGCAAATTCATATGGGTCCTTCGCCTTATGACGGTGACCCCCACCATGCCCGGATCATCTTGCTGATGAACAACCCTGGTTACACCCCAGGAGTGAGTATGCCGTCGGACCATTCGTTGGTATTTGATGATTGGCCACTCGCAGGACTGCACCAAAATGCACCACCGGCTTTTCGCGGTTGGTATCAGCGCCCACTGGGGCACCTGATTAGGCTTTATGGTCCCCAAAAGGTTAGTAAAACGGTATGCCTGCTGCAGCTATGCCCTTGGGCTTCAATGAGATTTGATTCATCATTGGTGCTACCTAGCCGTAGGTATCAACTTCTGCTTGCGGAAGAAGCTGTTCAGCGAGGTGCGGTAGTTATTGCAGGCCGTAGCTTTGATATATGGCCGTCAGAATTGCCTCGTGTCAGAAATCGACTTAACCCCACGCTATCACCTAAAGGCTTGGATGACTGTACTTGGGAAAAAGTGCAATTAGCGCTGGAGTGGTGATCTACGCTCGGGCGTCTCGACTCTTTCTCTGACCTAAGTTGCAATTGCCGTTGCGCCGATGACGGCTCATTAAATGGAATTAACGCAGGCGAAGTGATATCTCCGCTTTCGATTAGAAGTCTGTCGACAAAGACTGCACAGACCCCCCCCAACAAAAAACCCCGCCAGTCTCACAACCGCGGGGTTTTTTGAAGCGTAGAAAAAAAGAGCGTCTACACAAGCAGCGCATTCACCCGTTTCACATAAGCCGCCGGGTCGGCAGGCAGGCCGCCTTCGGCCAGCAAGGCTTGGTCAAACAGGATGTGGGCCAGGTCGTTGAAGTGCACCGAGCCGTCGAGCTTTTTGACCAGCGGGTGGTCGGCGTTGATCTCTAGCACCGGTTTCACTTCGGGCGCGGCCTGGCCGGCT
>CANFLX010000080.1 GCA_947447985.1 Comamonadaceae bacterium | reverse complement strand
GGGGTGAATGCCAAATCCATTGCGTACGCTCCAAATGTTCAATGCGGTTAAGGTCCAAGGTGAACTACCGCAGTTTTAGCACGATCGTGCTTTTTTATTTGTCCGGCGTGTGACTTTTTTTGCAAAAGCGCGGATTTCCTTGCGCGTAGCACGCCTTGCGATAATCGCCGCACCATGAAAAACACGCCCCAAGCCATCGTCATCCTCATCTCGGGCGGTGGCTCCAACATGGCGGCCATCGTGCGTGCGGCCCAAAAGGAAGACTGGGCAGAGCAGTTTGGCGCGCAGATTGTGGCCGTCATCAGCAACAAGGCCGCAGCGGGTGGTTTGCAATTCGCCCAAGCGCAGGGCATCGCCACCCAGGTGCTAGACCACAATGCCTACGGCTCACGCGAGGCCTTTGACCAGGCGCTGGCGGCCGCCATCGCGCAATACGGCACGGCCGAGCGGCCGCCCCTGGTCGTGCTGGCCGGCTTTATGCGCATTTTGACGCCCGCGTTTGTGGAGCAGCACACAGGGCGCTTGCTCAATATTCACCCCTCTTTGCTGCCCGCATTTACTGGCCTGCACACGCACCAGCGCGCGATTGACGCCGGTTGCAAATTTGCAGGTGCCACGGTGCACCAGGTCAGCGCCGAGCTCGATGCGGGCGTGATACTGGAGCAGTCGGTCGTGCCCGTGCTGCCAGGCGATACCGAGGCTACATTGGCCGCGCGCGTGCTGGCCACCGAGCACATCATCTACCCGCGCGCCGTGCGCCACTGGCTGGCGCAGTGCACACGCAAGGCCCGTTAAGTCGACGCGTCAACGCGCTCAAAGCGCGGCTGGCGTTTGCCGTCGATGACCACCTCTTCTTCAAACATGGCGGCCGGGCGCACCCACAGGCCTTGCTCGCCGTACAAGGCGCGGTAGAGGGTCATGGGCTCCAGGCTTTCGCTGTGGCGCACGGTGCCGACGACCTCGTACATGCCGCCCTTGTAATGGCGGTAGGTGCCGGGTGGCGTGGCAATCAATGGGGGGAGTTTTTCTTCGCTCATGGGACAATGCACCTCTATGCATCCAAAAGCTCTATTAGAAGCCTGCGCCGAGTTGGTTCGGCTCACACTCAAATTCGACCATCCCGCTGACGCGATTGTTTCCCGTTTTTTCCGCGATAACCGGGGCCTTGGCCCCCGCGAGCGCGCCACCATGGCGGAGACGGTGTACACCGTGCTGCGCAAAAAACTTTTGTTTGACCACCTGGCGCCTTCGGGCAGCGGCCCTAAAGAGCGGCGCTTGGCCATTTTGGGCTTCTACGGACCCGGCGACTTTTTGCGCAGTGCGCTGACCGAGCAAGAAACCAATTGGCTGGACGCGTGCGAAAAAGTCGCGCCGTCGGAGTTGATGGAGCGCCATCGCCACAACCTGCCCGAGTGGCTGGTGCAGCCGCTCAAAGACCAATTGGGCGACGAGTTTTGGCCTTTGGTTGAGCAGCTCAATCATGGCGCCGGGCTGGACTTGCGGGTGAACGACTTCAAAGCCAAGCGCACCGATGTGCAAAAAGAACTGGCCAAGGCGGGCATCAAGGCCGTGCCCACGCCGTATTCGCCTTGGGGCTTGCGCATTTCAGGCAAACCCGCCCTCAACAAGAGCGAGGCGTTTTTGCGCGGCGATTTTGAGGTGCAGGACGAAGGCTCGCAGCTGCTGGCCTTGCTGCTGGACGCCAAGCGCGGTGAGATGGTGGTGGACTTTTGTGCCGGTGCGGGGGGCAAAACCCTGGCCATTGGCGCGTCCATGCGCAGCACGGGTCGCCTGTACGCTTTTGACACCTCGGCACACCGCCTGGATTCTTTCAAACCGCGCATGGCGCGCAGCGGCTTGTCCAACGTGCACCCCGCGGCGATTGCCCACGAGCGCGATGACCGGGTGAAGCGCCTGTCCGGAAAAATTGACAGGGTGCTGGTGGATGCACCCTGCACCGGTTTGGGCACGCTGCGGCGCAACCCCGACCTGAAGTGGCGCCAAAGCCCGCAGGCCGTGGATGAAATGGCCGTCAAGCAAGCGGCGATTCTGCAAAGCGCCTCGCGCATGCTGAAATCCGGCGGCCGCCTGGTTTATGCGACCTGCAGCGTGCTGCCCCAGGAAAACGAAGCCATTGCTGCCGCCTTCTCGGAAGCCAACCCCGAGTTCACGCAGCTGGACGCGGGCGAAGTGCTCAACGGTCTGAAGGTCGCCAACGCCAACAGCCTGTGTGCAGGCGGCGAAAGCGGCCATTTGTATTTGCGTCTGTGGCCGCAGCGCCATGCCACCGATGGATTTTTTGCTGCAGTTTGGCAAAAGAAGTGAAGTTTTTGGCCGAAGTTGGCGTAACTTGCTCGTAAATTACAAAATTTGATAGCCAAACCCCGGCGTAACTTTTACAATCGTCGGGCTCGAGGGCGCGCTGGCGCACAGAAGCATGGACCTACCGGGTCTGCCCACTTTTCTTACAAAGAGACACACAAGCTATGCTGATGACAGATTCGGTCTTGTTCAATGCGGTTCTCCAATGGCTGTCCCATGGCGCCTTGGCCTGGTCCTGGTGGCAATTGGTGTTGTTCACCTTGGGTGTGACACACATCACCATGATCAGCGTGACCGTGTTTCTGCACCGGCACCAGGCACACCGCGCTTTGGATCTGCACCCCATCGCCTCGCATTTTTTCCGTTTCTGGCTCTGGCTCACGACCGGACAGGTGACCAAAGAGTGGGCTTCGATCCACCGCAAACACCACGCCAAGTGCGAGCAGCAAGACGACCCGCACAGCCCCCATGTGTATGGCATCCGTACTGTGCTCTTGCAAGGCGCCGAGTTGTACCGCGCTGAGTCCAAGAACAAAGAAACCATGGCCCGCTACGGTCACGGCACGCCAAACGATTGGATTGAGCGCAATCTGTACACGCGCTTCTCCTGGCAGGGCGTGGGCCTGATGATGGTGATTGACTTGTTCCTTTTCGGTGCCGCCGGCCTGTCGGTTTGGGCGGTACAAATGGCGTGGACGCCCATCATGGCGGCAGGCATCATCAATGGTGCTGCGCACTTCTGGGGCTACCGCAATTTCGAAGCGCCAGACGCCAGTACCAATATTTCGCCTTGGGGCATCATCATTGCCGGTGAAGAGTTGCACAACAACCACCACACCTACCCCACGTCGGCCAAGTTGTCCGTCAAGCCGTATGAGTTCGACATTGGCTGGATGTACATCAGCCTGATGCAAATGGTGGGTCTTGCCCACGTTAAAAAGACGCCCCCCAAAGCCGCCTATGGTGATATCCGCCCGGTCGCAGATGAGAAAACCTTGGAAGCCCTGATCGCCAACCGCTACGAAATCATGGCGGGCTATGCCAAGCAAATGCAAGTCGCAGTCAAGGCCGAGCTGGCGAGCATGAAGGCCGGAAGTGCCGATTCCGCCATGATCAAGGCGGTCAAGCAGTGGGCGCACCGCGATTCTGAGAAAGTGCCTGCGGCCGTGTTGCCCGAATTGGCCATGGCACGTGTCGCGTCACCCGTGTTGGACAAGCTGGTCACCATGCGCGAAGAGTTGCGCCAAATGTGGTTGAGCACGGCCGTGTCGCGCGAACAGCTCACGGCTGATTTGGCCGCGTGGTGCCACCGTGCGGAGAGCAGTGGCATCACCGCGCTGCGCGACTTCTCGCTCAAGCTGCGCGCGGCCCAAGTCGCCTAATTCAGCAGCGTTTGCCGCCAAGCCTTCAGGGGTTTAGGCCGTGAATTCAAAGTAACGCTGGAAACAAAACGCCAGCGTGGAAATCAAAACCGTGGCACCGATGAACAAGGTGCTGGCCAAGCCCAGCACGGTCAGCCACTGACTTTGGCCGCTTGCGGCTTCTTCATCTGCCCCTGGATTGAAACGGCGGTTCCACTCGGGAGCTGTCATGAGGCCGTAGCGCAACCCGGCGATGGCGCAGGCAGAAAAGCTGAAACCAAACAAGGGGATCAAAACCCAGCTCAGCGGATCGTCCAAACCGAGGGTGCGTGCGCGGTAAACACCGTACAGTCCCAGGGCCGTGGGCACGACAGCCAGACGGGCCCAGCCATCAAACCGGCCGGTCAAATAAATCCGCTGCAGGCCGATGGTGCCGCCAATCAGTGTGGCCCACACGGCAATGGTTTTGTTTTTCATGCCGGCGATTGTGGCGCAGGCAGGCTGCTGGCGGCGCCCAGGGGGCATTCCATCAAGACGATGTCCAGCCAGCGGTCGAATTTCCAGCCGCAGTCGCTGATCACGCCGACTTTTTGAAAACCCAGCGCCGTGTGCAAGCCGACCGAGGCGTGGTTGTTGGAGTCCCCAATGACCGCGATCAATTTGCGCAGGCCGGCACGCTGGGCGCTGGCTTTGAGTTCTTGCAGCAGCAGTCGCCCCCAGCCTTTGCCCGCCGCCTGCGGGGCAAGGTAAATCGAGTCTTCGGCGGAAAACCGGTAGGCGGGGCGGGGCTTGAACCAATTGCAGTAGCTAAATCCCATCACCTCACCCGCGCTCTCCAGTACCAGGTAGGGCAGCCCTTTGGATAAAACGTCTGCGCGGCGTGCCTGCATGTCCTCCAGCGTGGGGGGCGTAATTTCAAAAGTACCGGTGCCGGTGAGCACATGGTGTTGGTAAATGGCCGTGATTGCGGGCATGTCGCTGTCGGTTGCAGGGCGAATCAAGGTCATGGGTTTAGAAAAAGATATAATGGAAGGCTATTCTGAGTGTCGCTGGCCGGGTGGTCAGTCGCGTGTCTCAACTCTGAATTTTATGGTTGAACTCAACTTCAATCACCCAACGGACTAAACATGGTCGTCAGTCGACTCGCTCGTGGTGG
>CANFLX010000079.1 GCA_947447985.1 Comamonadaceae bacterium | reverse complement strand
TTCGCTGGCTACTCGTCCGAGGACCTAATCGGTCGCGTCAATCCCACACCACTCGTGCACGACCTCAGCGGGTTTTGCGCTGAAAGTTGACATGAGTTTTCTCTTCTAAGAAGGGGTTTGCAGGGCTCTTTTCCACGGTCGGCGCTCCACTAGCGGGAGCCTCTTAGGTGGGGTATCAAGCTTCGCCGCGGAGCCACTTAAGCGCTGCGAAGCCCGCCAGTATAAGGGATTTGCTGCTTTTTGCCAAGTTTCTGCCGGCCAAGGGCTGAGACGGTCTCAGCCTGTGCGCAGCAAGTGCAAGCCCATGGCGTGGTACGCGGGCAAAGAATGCGGGTCAATGCCCAGGTTGCCCGCGATGTGGTGCGAGCCATAACGGGCAATCACCATCTCGGCCAGCGGGTCGATATAAATCGCTTGGCCGTGGATGCCCCGCGCCATATAGGCACCATGCGCGTTGTGCGAAACCCACCACATGCTGCGGTAGCTCCACCCCGGCAGAGTGTGGTAGCCCGCAGGCGCAAATTTGACCGGGTCCGCCCCTCGGCGAATGCCGTCCACCACCGCCTGCGGCACCACCTGATCGCTGTGCACGCGCCCGCCATTGCGCATCATTTCGCCAAAACGGGCCACATCGCGCAGGGTCGTGTTGAGGCCACCGCCTGCAAACTCAGTGCCTGCGGCATCTACGGTGATGTAGGCGTCGTGCTCCACGCCCAGTCGGGACCAAATGCGTTGTGAGAGGTTGTCCGCCAGCGACAGGCCAGTGATGCGGCGGATGATCCAACCCAGCGTGTCGGTATTGATGGTCTTGTAAGAAAACGCCTCTCCGTGCGCACCCAGCTTTTTGACGGTTTGCAGGAATTCATAAAAGCTGTCGGGGCCTTGGTAAGCCGCTGGCCGGGGAATCAGCCCCCCGGCGCGGGCGTGCGACCAGATCTCGGCGTCGGGGTCGGTATAGACCTCGCTGTATTGCAAGCCCGTGGTCATGTCCATGACCTGGCGCACGGTGGCGTCGCCAAACGCGCTGCCCGCCAACTCGGGCACGTAATGGGTTACGGTCGCCGAGTCATCCAACAAACCCTCGTGGACCAAACACGCTGCGATGGTGCCCACAAAAGACTTGGTGACGGAGTAAGCGATGTGTGCGGTGTCGGCGTCGAGCGCACCCAGATAACGTTCGTACACGATCTGCCCCCGGTGCAGCACCACGATGCCATCGGTGTAGTTGGCCAGCAGCGACTCAGCCCAGCTCATGGGTGCCGTGGCGCCGATCGGTGTGAATTGAACGGCATCCAGGTCTTGCCGCTCGGCGCGGGGCAAGGGGAACACCGGTCCATGGCCCCGAGCGATCAATTTGGTGGGCACGAGTTCGCGGAAATGGCTGTTGGCCCAGCGGCTTTGCGGGAAACGCATCATGCTGCCATCGGCATAGCGCACTTGTTTGTCCAGCGGTGGCGGTGATCCCACCATCCAGGCCATCGTACGGGGGTCACTGTCTACGGCATTGAGCACGGCGGGAGCAGCAGGAGTCGTATCGGTGGGCTGGGTCATGGGAGGCTCTCGCAGCAAATGGTCGGAGGACTTTGCGTGAAAGCATAACGCTTGCTCTGGTCTGAGGAGTCGCGGCGGTTACCATCGACCACTATGTTAAGTTACCGACACGCCTTTCACGCGGGCAACCACGCCGACGTCCTTAAACACACCGTGCTGCTGGCTGTGCTCAAGCACATGGTGCAAAAAGACACGCCGTTCACGGTGTTTGATACCCACGGTGGCGCAGGCTTGTACCGGCTCGATGGCGACTACGCCCAAACCAGCGCCGAAGCCGCACAGGGCTTGCTCAAATTGGTGGCGTCACAACCCGCCACGCCCCTGGCACCTGCACTGCAGGACTATGTGGATCTGGTCGCCAGTTTCAATTCGGGCGGGCAATGGAAGGTCTACCCCGGTTCGCCCTTCATCATCCAGCGGCAGTTGCGCGGTCGCGACAAACTCAAGCTGTTTGAACTCCACCCCACCGACGCCAAGACACTCACGGCCAATATCGCCCAGCTCGAAGCCGGACGCCAGGTGGCCATTGCTATGGAAGACGGATTTGAGGGCGTGAAGAAGTTTTTGCCTCCACCATCGCGCCGCGCGCTGCTGTTTTGCGACCCGAGCTACGAAATCAAACACGACTACGCCCGCGTGCAAGCCATGGTGGCCGATGCCCTGGTGCGCTTTGCCACTGGCACCTATGCCGTGTGGTATCCGCTGATTCCGCGCCCCGAGGCGCACGACCTGCCGCGCAAACTCAAGACCTTGGCCGTGAAAGCGGACAAGCCCTGGCTGGAAGCCTCGCTCACCGTCAAGTCCAGCAAGCTGCTGCACGACGACGATGGACAGACGATTCGCCCCGGCCTGCCCGCCAGCGGCATGTTTTTGATCAACCCGCCCTTCACCCTCAAAGCAGCGCTCAAAGAAGCGCTGCCCCAACTCGTCACGCTATTGGGGCAGGACCAGCACGCTGCCTATACGCTGGAGTCTGGCGGCTAAATCACATGTATCGGCTCGGCCACGGCCAAACCGAGCTCTTCACAAATGGCCAGCGTGGGCCCGCTCTGGTTCAGTGTGTAGAAATGCAGCGCGGGTGCACCACCAGCGCAGAGCTGGTGACACAGGTCTGACACCACCTCGAGACCAAACGCTTTGATGGACTCCAGATCGTCGCCGTAGCTTTGCAAGCGCAATCGAATC
Source organism: Comamonadaceae bacterium (assembly GCA_947447985.1). GTDB lineage: Bacteria > Pseudomonadota > Gammaproteobacteria > Burkholderiales > Burkholderiaceae_C > Allorhodoferax. The sequence goes on along the minus strand of CANFLX010000079.1, from coordinate 2,475 downwards.
CAGCGTGGGATCTCGGCGCCGCACACCTGCGAAAAATGCAGCAACTGGGCCGAATTGGTGATCGGCAAGATGCCAGGCACCACCGGCAATTTCAGCCCTGACGCGTCCATGTCCTCGAGCAATCGGAAGTAAGCGTCGCTGTTGTAAAAATACTGCGTAATCGCCACATCCGCACCCGCGCGTTCCTTGGCGGCGAGCGCGTCAATGTCGGCCTGGGGAGAGTGCGCATGAGGATGCGTCTCGGGGTAGCAGGCCACGGAGATGTGAAAGGCGTCGCCCGTTTCCTCGCGGATAAATTGCACCAGGTCCGAGGCGTACAAAAAATCACCCTGGTGGTAGCCCTGGGGCAAATCGCCGCGCAAAGCCACCAGACGTTTGACGCCCATGGCTTGCAGCGTCGCCAACTGGGCTCGCACCGTGTCACGGGTGGCGTTGATGCAGGTGAAGTGCGACGCCGCACTGTGGCCTTCACTCAGAATTTCACTCACCGTTTGGAAGGTACCCTCTTGGGTAGAGCCTCCGGCGCCAAAAGTTACCGAGCAGTAGCTGGGGTTCAGACCGTAGAGCTCTTGGCGCACCAGGCGCAGCTTGTCCGCCCCCTGCGCTGTCTTGGGTGGGAAAAATTCCAGACTGACTGGAATTTTGGGATTAGAAAACATGGCGTTCTCATTTGGAAAAATCGTTCTCGCCCGACGCACGGGCGCAAATAAAGAATTCGCGGTTGCCATCGCCACCTTCAATGGGCGAGTCAAACCACGCGGTGACCGTGAGGTCTAGTTCAGCGCATGCTTCACGCAGGCGCTGCTCCACGATGGCATACATGCTGGGATCCTTGACGATGCCGCCTTTTCCCACCTGGCCCGGCTGCAGTTCAAACTGCGGCTTCACCAAGGTCAGCAAAGTGGCACCCGCTTTGAGCAAAGGCACCACCGCGGGCAAGACCAGCGTTTGCGAAATGAAGGACAGGTCTGCCACGACCAAATCAAACGCAGGCGCAAAGGGAGCATGCGTGCCGTCAACGCTGTCTGCGTTGTCAGCTGCCGCGCCCTCCTCGTCATCCTCAAACATGCCATCGGCACCGATGCTGTTCTGGTAGGCAGCGACCAGATCGTCAGCCACCAGAGCGCGCGCATTGACTTTTTCCACACACAGCACGCGCGGGTCGGATCGAAGCTGGGGGTGCAGTTGGGCGCTGCCCACGTCCACCCCCACGACCGACGCCGCCCCGTGCTGCAACAGGCAGTCGGTAAAGCCGCCGGTTGACTGACCCACATCCAAGCAGGCAAAGCCGGTGACATCCAAACCCAGGCGTTGGAGTGCAGCTTCGAGCTTCAAGCCGCCGCGCGACACATAGCGTGCCTCGGCGTCATTGAGCAGCCGCACCGAGGCGTCCTCGGGTACGTCATCACCGTTTTTTGCCACCCGTTTCCAGGTGTCGCCTTGTTTCCACTCCACCCCGTCAGCAATCAGGCGCTGGGCCTGCGACCGGGTGCTGGCAAGCTGGATGTGAACCAGCAGTTGGTCAATGCGCATTCAGTGGGACATCAATACCGGTAGGTATCCGCTTTGTAGGGACCGGCCTTGCTCACGCCGATGTAGGCGGCTTGCTCGTCCGTCAGTTCGGTCAGCATGGCGCCGACTTTCTTAAGGTGCAAGCGCGCCACTTTTTCGTCCAAATGCTTGGGCAAGACATAGACGTGACCGGCTTTGTATTGCTTGGGCTTGGTGAACAACTCGATTTGCGCAATCGTCTGGTTGGCAAAGCTCGACGACATGACGAAGCTGGGGTGGCCGGTGCCGCAACCCAGGTTCACCAGGCGACCCTTGGCCAACAAAATGATGCGCTTCTCTGGCTTGCCGCCCTTGCCTTTGGTGGCGGGGAAAATCACATGGTCTACCTGGGGCTTGATTTCTTCCCACTTGCACTTAGCAAGCGATGCCACGTCGATCTCATTGTCGAAGTGACCGATGTTGCACACAATGGCTTGGTCCTTCATGGCCGCCATGTGCTTGTAGGTGATCACGTTTTTGTTACCGGTGGCCGACACAAAAATGTCGGCTTTGTCAGCGGCGTATTCCATGGTGACGACTTTGTAGCCTTCCATCGCGGCCTGCAGGGCGTTGATGGGATCCACTTCAGTAACCCACACTTGAGCCGACAGTGCACGCAGCGCTTGCGCAGAACCCTTGCCCACGTCGCCGTAGCCTGCCACCAGGGCCACTTTGCCGGCAATCATGACGTCGGTTGCGCGCTTGATCGCATCGACCAAGGACTCGCGGCAGCCGTACAGGTTGTCGAATTTGCTCTTGGTGACCGAGTCGTTCACGTTGATGGCACGGAACGCCAGGTCGCCCTTGGCCGACATTTCATTCAAGCGCAACACGCCGGTGGTGGTCTCTTCGGTCACGCCGATGATGTTTTTCAGGCGGCGGCTGTACCAGGTGGGGTCCACTTTCAGTTTGGCCTTGATCGCA
>CANFLX010000078.1 GCA_947447985.1 Comamonadaceae bacterium | reverse complement strand
GTGACGTTTTAAAGCGCATGCGCAAATCACCTGTGGTTTCAATCGTACCGGTAACAGGGTCTTGCCCGACAGACACCTTTGTACGAAGGTTCTCTGTATCAAAGTTCAGTATTCGAACGTCTGGCCAATAGCCCATGCCAACCGCTCTGTTAATGTCCTCGACCGATCGAGCCGTTTTGACAAAGACCCGGTCCTTATCAGTCTTAACGCGCATTGGGGAAGGTGGGGCGTTGAGATCCTTCAAGAAAATAACTTTGTCCGAATTGCTGGAAACGTGGACACAAGCTTTTGAATAGCGGTTCGTCAATTTTTCTATGGCGTACTGCTCGTCAGATTTGTCGAGGTCCAGCACTTGCTCCTTACAGTGTGAGCATCCCCGCCAGCGTTCGTCGTCCCTATTAACCAACAGTTGGTTCCAATGCATTGCTTTGGGGCAGTAAAGCTTCTTCAGAAAACTTCCATCGGGCCCGTACAGTGCGCTGCTTGCTTCATCGTAGATAAATCGATTGTTCATGGGGTGCTAAATTTGAGTCGAAGGCATTTTTGGTGAAATATGAGGATGCGCGTTTTACCCAGGAGTTGTGTCAACCGTGCACTCAATGTCGAATGTTGCAAGGTCAAGGCTTACAGCTGGCGCAAGACGAATACCGACGTCCCCCCGGATTTGAGTAGCACGTAACTCTGGAGTCCAATCCCATAGACAGGAGATTGGACGTGAAAAAGAGATTTACCGAAGAACAGATCATTGGCTTCCTGCGTGAAGCTGAAGCGGGCCTGGCGGTTGCCGAGCTGTGCCGCAGGCACGGCTTCTCGGAGGCCAGCTATTACCTCTGGCGCAGCAAGTTTGGCGGCATGAACGTGTCGGATGCTAAGCGCCTGAAGGAGTTGGAGGCGGAAAACGCACGCCTGAAGCGGCTGCTGGCTGAATCCATGCTGGAGAACGAGGTGACGAAAGAAGCCTTGAGAAAAAAGTGGTGAGCGCACCGGCCAGACGCGAACTGGTGCGCTACATGATCGACAAGGGACTGAGCGAGCGTCGCTCGCTACGCATCATCGCCATGAGCGCCAGTGCCTACCGCTATGAGCCAGCCCAGGACCGCAACTGCGTGCTTAAGGAGAAGATCATTGCCTTGGCCCAGCGACATCGGCGCTATGGGGCCGGCATGATCTACCTGAAGTTGCGCCAGGCCGGTGAGTTCGTCAATCACAAGCGTGTCGACCGGCTCTACGCTGAGGCGGGTCTGCAGGTGAAGAAGCGCAGGCGCAAGAAGATCCCACTGGCAGATCGGCATCCCCTGGAGCGCCCAACGCTCGCCAATCAGGTGTGGTCCATGGACTTTGTGTTCGACCGCACGGCTGAGGGGCGCAGCATCAAGAGCCTGACGGTGGTGGATGACGCAACCCACGAGGCGGTGGCGATTGTCCCGGAACGTGCGCTTGGCGGAAACCAGCTTGTGCGGATCCTCGAGCAACTTGCCAGCACCAGAGGGCTACCCCGAGCAATCAGAACCGACAACGGCAAGGAATTCTGTAGTCGCGCCATGTTGACCTGGGCCCATGCACGCAGCGTGCAGTTGTTCTTGATCGAGCCCGGCAAGCCCAACCAGAACGCTTACATCGAATCATTCAACGGGCGGTTTCGTGATGAATGCTTGAATGAACACTGGTTTACGAGTCTGCAGCACGCCCGCGTAGTCGTGGAGGCATGGAGAAAGGAATACAACGAAGAAAGACCGAAGAAATCACTGGGTGGCCTGACACCGGCCGCCTATGCAAAAACACTGATTCAGAAAGCAGTTAAATTAACCACGGACTCCAAAGCCCAGTGCTACTGAAAATGGGGGGACGTCGTACCCTTGCTTTTTAGCTGTGTTTCGATCGGTAAAACGGATTTCGTTCATGGCAGAAACGTTGCTCATCCAACTGCAACTGGGCTGATGAAATACCCTATTGACCGTGTTTGCAGTAGCTACGACCCCGTCCGACGTGGCCCACGGGATTGGGTTTTTTGCGCCGCCTGGCGTCATTTGGCTTTTGAGATCGTGCAAGACCTCTGCCATGGTTGGTCCTGAGGCGCAAAGCTTTTCTCCCTGAGCCCATGCACGCCCCTCGAAGGTTCCTTTTAGAAACTTGCTCTCTTGGACGACAAGCGCATATCCGAGATAATTTCCTTCGTGGCGCATGATCTGAATCTCCTTTTAATTACCTCAGACTGCGACCAACGTGCACAACACTTTTGCGTCTTCGTCTAATCCAATGTATGTGAATGCAACGTTGTCGTATTCGGGCGAATGAACCATGTGTATGAAGTCGATTGGGTGTTCGATCTTTTTAAATTCATAGTTTTTGGTGTTGCCAATTTCAAGGTAGTGGTTCCCCTCAAAAAGCACCAAGCCGGAATGCACCAAATGGGAGAGTACGCGCTCATGCCAAGTCTCTTTCGATCCGTCATTGGGTCGACCCGAAAATGTTGCCCAGCTACTTGTCAATCGATCTTGAAGGGCTTTGCACTGTGGCTCATTGGCCGATAAAAACTCACCATCACGGCTAACGAACCAAAATTCTGGCAACGGCTCTGGTATGTTGAATACGCAGCGAAGGGCCAGTGCAGTCTGCGCCGTAGTACGAATGCGAGTCTTGTCGCGGTCCGATGAGAAGAAAACCGCATTTCTGTTGCCGGACACCGTGCGCAGTCGTCTGTTTACTGCACCAACAAAACTCCGCTTTAAATTGCTGTAGTCATCGTAGATCCCATCTTTGCCAATAAGACTAGAGAGCGCGACCGGTTTGCCCGAGGCAAAGCGTTTAAGTGTGTCCAGGCTTTTGACGCTGATGTTGGCAATCAGGTCGCGCGCTTCATCTACTGTGACGTCTACCACCACTTTCTCGTCCAGTACGTCGGCTGCGCTGGGACTTGCATTTTCATCACCCTCAAATTCCTGAAAGGACTCTTCGGTATAGAGGTCCATGGCATCGGTCTGCACATGAGTGGGGCTCATCATGACCGACATCAGCTCGGCTCGGCATTCCGGGCTTAGGCGCTGGATATCAGATGCATTCAGTGTGATAAACATATCGACTCCTTCGATCTAAAGTTGGTTTACGCAATGAATCATATCATTTTTATTGATTTCGTATCAAATTTGTTCGATTTAAATCAGAATGGTGTGATTGGGTGCTACTTTTAAAGCGCTTTTATCGATTTGCGGCAGATCTAATGCTGGCGCCGGGCGAAGCGCGCCAGCACCATCAACCCTGAGCTAGGGCTACAAGTCACCTGTTCCCAAGTGGAAAGTCCCAACTTATATGCCGATAAGTTGGACTTGCGGAGTACGTCCCAAGGGTTGGCACCACGGGTAAGGCGATAAAACTAGCAGGACGCGTTTGGCATGCCAATGGGCCGCGTGTGACCCAGACTCGCCATGCGCACTTAGCTAGTTCTAGCTTTCAAGCTCCACGCATAAGCCGCCTCAATATGCTTTGCGCCGTGCCTGGATAGGTACTTGGCGGCGGGCTTGATACCCACGCGGCCTAGGTCTAAGCGGTCGGCGTCCCAGCAGGTTTGAATCGTGGGGTGCGGATCGATGTAGCCGTTGCTGTGCCCGCGCATGGCGAAGCACAACAGGTCCAATTGCCCGCCATCCAGATCAAAATAGGTTTTGTTCAGCGACGCTGCATAGTCGGCGGCCCGGTTGCCATGGTCCGGGTCCACCCACTCGTTGTGCCTTTGGCTGTCGTGCAAAAAGGCAAAAAGCTCAACCACCAGCAAATCAGCGCCGACGGCCCCGCCAATCGTCAGCGCATGTTTGCGCACCCGTGCCCAATGGTTGGTGCCGTGTGCACCGTGTTGATTGATTTGGAGCTGAGCCAATACTTCCTTGAGCAGCCCGCTGCGATCAAAGGTGGCCAGGTTTTCGTAGGCCTCTACGGCGATGATGTCTGCGACTGATTTCATACGAGATCGCGTTACCCGCCCAACAAACTTGCCAGCGCTGCGCGAACGGCAGCTACATCGCTGTGCGCAAGTTTGCCGAGTTCGCCGCGCACGAGTCGGTGGTCCAGTGTGAAAAGTTTAAAGCGCACTTTGGACGCTGCGGGAAGTCCAGCCGCGGTCAGGTCCGTGATTGAGTAGTCCAGCGGCCAAGGTGTATTTGCTTCCGACGTGATCATTGCCATCACCGAATGTCCGGCAGGGGTGTTGAATGCATCGGAGTCCGACAGAACGACGGCCGGACGATTTTTGCTGGTGTCCCGTTCGGTAAAAGGGAAGGGAACGCGCACTACGGTGTAGCGCTCAAAGCCCACGGTAAGCCTCCTCATCAGCCGCGCTGTTCCATTCGCTCAGCGTGCCTTCGACTGCGCGGAGGTATTCCAGGTCCATGGTCTGAACACGGCGCACGGTCGCTGTGCCGTCAGCGGCCACATTCCACGCGATCAGATCACCGGGCGCGACCTTGAGTGCGGCGCGAACGCCCTGCGGAATCGTGGTTTGCCCCTTGGCCGTGATTTTTGCAACTGCGAGCATAGGTCTTCCTTTGTAATGAACCCCTTACTTCCTTACTTTACTTCAAATTGGATTGAAAGTACTGCGGGAAGTGCTGTGTTGCCGATTCAGCTCAGTCAAATCGATGCTCATACTGGCCTCGCTCCAAAAAATCCCTCCATGCCTGAACAATCATGACCATCGCCAAGGTGTCGAGCTCACAGTAACGCAGCAGCGCCTCGTTGATTTTGGCGCGGGTGGCAGGGTTCAGCGTCTCAAACTGCAGGCGTGCATAGGCCGTGGTCGCCGCTCCGCCTTCGGCCACTACCAGGTCGTCCGGGTCTTCTGAAGGCAGAACAGATTCACCCAACAGGTCTTCCGCGTAGCGCTTTAAGAGCGAATAGGGATCTTTAGGATTTCCGTTTTCATCCGCCTGCCACCACGCGAAGCCAGAATAGTTTTTGCTGGGGATGCCACCGGCCGAGCCATAGTTCGCCTGCTCGTATTCCTTGCGCAGCCAGAGGGAAGTGGCCATCACGGCGGGCAGCACTTTCTTGATGGAGCTCGAGCCCTTGGTCGACACATGGAAGTAGGCCTCTTTGCTCAAGCGGCACAGGTCAACCATGGCGCGCTGTCCACCCTTGACCAGAGACTGTATGAATCCGCGCAAGCCCTCTCCATCCGATGGCGGGTTGGTCGTTCCTTCGATCTGAGCCAGGATCTTGTTCAGAATCGTGTTCTCGTGGCTGCTCCACATAAACACCGTGCCTTGATCGTGCTCGAGTTGAGCTTTCAGCGCCCGCGCGAACTCAAAGTTGGGGAAGGCCACAGGCTCGGTCATCAAGAATTCGCCCACATGCTCCACCCGACCATCGGCATGCATCACATGGTGCGAGAACTGAAAGGCGATCTGCTCATAGGGGCGCATGCCCGCGAAGAAGGGCAGGGCCACGCCACTCGTCTCAAAATC
>CANFLX010000077.1 GCA_947447985.1 Comamonadaceae bacterium | reverse complement strand
AGGTCACCGAGTTTTGTACCTTTGTGGCCGTGGACCGCAAGGTGGCCAGCGCGGCCTGCGCCAAGCTCAATGCCGGTCGCGTCAAAGGCAAGTCGGTCAAAGTCCGGCTGCTGTAAACCACACCGATCGCCCATTCTTTGGAGACCCTATGGCCTACGCAACGCCCCCGCTGTACCGCGAGTTCACCACCCAGGCGCAGATCGACGCGCAGTACAACCCTTCCATTGCGCTGGCCGACCCTGCGGCACCGGGCAAGCACTTTGTGGCGCAAAGCACGCTGGCCCGCGCCACGCTCAAGCACACGCTGGACGTGCCCTTTGGCGCTACGCTGCAAGAGACGCTGGATATTTTTCCGGCCGATGTGCCCAACGCACCGGTGTTTGTGTTCATCCACGGCGGCTACTGGCGGGCGCTGTCGAGCAAAGAGTTCAGCGGCGTGGCGCTGGGCTTGCAGCGTCGGGGCATCACCACCGTGGTGGTGAATTACGCCCTGTGCCCCTTTGTGACGTTGGACGAGATCACCCGCCAAGTACGCGCAGCCGTGGCCTGGACGGTGCACAACATCGCCCGCTATGGTGGCGACCCGCAGCGCATTGCGGTGGGCGGCCACTCCGCAGGCGGACACCTGACCGCCATGTGTCTGAACACCGATTGGGCGCGCGACTACGGGCTGGCCACCGACCCGATCAAGGCCGCTTTGTGCATTAGCGGCATTTACGACATTGCGCCCCTGCGCTACAGCTATTTGCAGCCCATGATTCAGCTCGACGAAGGTATCGTCCGGCGCAATTCGCCCCAGTTTTTGTGCCGCCCCTGCGCCACCCCGACCTGGGTCACCTGGGGCGGGGCCGAGTCCGCCGAGTTTGCGCGCCAGGCCCAGACCTTTCATGACACCTGGACCGCGCTGGGCAACCGCTCTGAGCTGCGGCCTATCGCGGGTGCCGACCATTTCACGGTGCTGGCGGGCTTTGAACAGCCCGAGGGCGAACTGTGCGAATGGCTGGCCACCCAACTCGGCGCCTGAACGGAGCGATTTGTCGGCTGTAACCGCAGCGACTGTGCTGGGGTAAACCCGCTACGGCCACAGGGTGCGCCCTCTGAAAATTGGGCATGAGCACCTCCACCCCGTCGTCCACCGCCCCTTCCACTGGCCCGAGCACTCCGTACCACGACCGCAAGCGCTACGCCTGGCTGCTGTCCTTGTTGATTCCCACCACGGTTTTGATCGGCCCTGCGCTGATGGCGTCCACGGGCGACCCTAGGGCGCTGTGGATTCCGGTGGTCTTTTTCTATGCCGTGGTGCCCTTGCTGGACTACTTTTTGGGCGAGGACCGCAGCAATCCCCCTGAGTCTGCCGTGCCCGCACTGGACGCTGACCCCTATTACCGCTGGATCACCTACCTGCTCGCACCCGTGCTGTGGGCCTCGTTCATCTTCAGCGCCTGGTTTGTGACGCAAATGAACTTGCCCTGGTATGGCTGGATTGCGATGGTGTTGATCAGCGGCTCGGTGGGTGGCTTTTGCATCAACCTGGGCCATGAGTTGGGCCACAAAAACACGGCGCTGGAAAAGGCCTTGGCCAAGATCGTGCTCGCACCCTCGGGCTATGGACACTTTTATGTGGAGCACAACCGCGGCCACCACCGCGACGTGGCCACGCCCGCGGACCCTGCGTCTTCGCGCATGGGGGAGTCGATTTATGCCTTTGTGCTGCGCGAAATGCCTGGTGCCTGGTTCCGCGCCTGGGCGCTGGAGCGCACACGTTTGCAGCAAGCAGGTCTGCCCGTCCTCTCTTGGCACAACCACATCGTGCAGCCTGCGGTGCTGACGTTGGCCTTGTGGACAGGGCTGACCTTGTGGCTGGGTTGGATGGTGCTGCCGTTTTTGGTGGCAGCGTCGTTTTGGGCCAACTTTCAGCTGACGTCCGCCAACTACATCGAGCACTACGGCCTGCTGCGCCAGCAGCGTGCCGACGGGCGCTACGAGCCCTGCCAGCCCCACCACTCCTGGAACAGCAACCACATCTTCTCGAACTGGATCGTGTTTCACCTGCAGCGCCACTCCGACCACCATGCCCACCCGCTGCGCCGCTACCAGTCGCTGCGCCACTTTGACGATCTGCCCACGCTGCCCAGCGGCTACTTTGGCATGTTTCTGGTGGCCTATGTGCCGCCGCTGTGGCGCGCCGTGATGGATCCGCGCTTGCTGCAGGCCGTGGGCCGCGACCTGCGCCGCATCAACCTCGACCCACAGCAGCGTGACGCCCTGATTGCCCGCCACGGCTTGCAAGCCGCTGCCTGATACTTCCCCCTCCCGCCAAACTCTTTTTGTTGAACCATGACCGTGAGCACCCACCACCGAATTTGTCCCTTGTGCGAGGCCTGCTGCGGCCTGGAAATCAAAGTGGAGGACCGCAAGGTCATCAGCATCCGCGGCCACGATGCCGACGTGTTCAGCGCGGGCTATATCTGCCCCAAGGCCGTGGCGCTCAAAGACCTGCACGAAGACCCCGACCGCCTGCGCAGCCCCATGGTCAAGCGCAATGGCGTGCATGTGGCCGTGAGCTGGAAAGAGGCGTTTGCCGAGATCGAGCGTCGCCTCTTGCCCATCATGGCAGCGCATGGTCGCGACGCCGTGGGCGTGGTCACCGGCAACCCCTCGGCCCACAAGATTGGCTTGCTCACCTACTTTCCCAAGCTGGCGCGGGCGCTGGGCACCAAGAACATTTTTTCAGCGTCCAGCGTGGACCAGATTCCCAAGCAACTGGCCAGCGGCCTGATGTTTGGCACCTGGCTCTCGGTGGCCGTGCCCGACATTGCCCGCACCGACTGGCTGCTGGTGATTGGCGCCAACCCGCTGGCCAGCAACGGCAGCATGTGGACCGTGCCCGACTTTCGGGGCAAGGCCAAAGCCATGCAGGCGCGCGGCGGCAAGCTGATCGTGATTGACCCGCGCCGCACCGAAACCGCAGCCGTGGCCGATGCGCACCACTTCATCCGCCCCGGCGCCGATGTGTTTTTGCTCGGTGCCATGGTGCACACCCTGTTTGCAGAAAACCTGGTGAACTTGGGTGCCGTGCAGGAATGGGTGAACGGCGTGGACGACGTGCGCGCCGCAGTCGCCGCCTTTGCACCCGAAGCCGTGGCCGAACGCTGCGCCATCGACGCCGACTCCATTCGCCAGTTAGCACGCCAGCTCGCCAGCACACCGCGCGCGGCGGTTTATGCCCGCATTGGCACCTGCACCCAGGAATACGGCACGCTGGCCAGCTGGCTGGTCGATGTGCTCAACACCCTGACCGGGCACCTGGACGCGCCCGGCGGCGCCATGTTTGCCAAGTCGGCGGCGTTTGCCAGCAACAGCAGCGGCAACAGCGGGCGTGGCAAAGGCATTTCTACCGCGCGCCGCCAGTCGCGTGTGAGCCATGCGCCCGAGGTGATGGGCGAGTTCCCCATCAATTGCATTGCCGAAGAAATCGACACCCCTGGCGAGGGCCGCATGCGCGCCCTGATCACCATGGCCACCAACCCGGTGCTATCGGTGCCCAACGGACCGCGACTGGCCAAGGCGCTCGACAGCCTGGACTTCATGGTCAGTCTGGACATCTACCTCAATGAGACCACGCGCCACGCCGATGTGATCTTGCCCGGCCCCTCGCCGCTGGAAGATCTGCACTACGACGTCGCCTTTCCGCAAATGTCCTGGCGCAACCATGCGCGCTACAGCCCGCCCGTGTTCGAGCGCCAAGGCGAGCAGCCCGAAGAATGGGAAAACCTGCTGCGCATTGCCGCCATTGCCAAGGGCTTGGGCGCAGGCGTGGACATTGGCGCGCTGGACGACAGCGAGTTTGCCGAAGACGCCCAGCGCAGCTTTGGCGAACACGCCCAGGCCATCATCGACGCCTGCCAGGGCCTGCGCGGACCCCAACGGGCACTCGACCTGCAGTTGCGCGCCGGTCCGTATGGCGACGCATTTGGCCAAAAACCCGAGGGGCTCAACCTGCGCAAGGTCATGGCGACCAACGCCAGCGGAGGCATTGATCTGGGCGAACTGCAGCCCCGCATTCCTGAGATGCTGCGCACCCCGAGCGGCAAGGTCGAACTCGCACCCCCGCTGCTGATTGCCGACCTGCCACGCGCCTTGGCGGACTTGCAAAGCCCTGCGCCCGACATGGTGCTGATCGGCCGGCGCGATGTGCGCACCAACAACAGCTGGATGCACAACCTGCCCACGCTGGCCAAAGGCCCCTTCCGCTGCACCGCACTGGTTCACCCCGACGACGCGACGCGCCTAGGCCTGCAAGACGGCGCCATGGCGCAACTGGAAAACGCGGGCCGCAGCCTGCAAGCGAAAGTGCACATCAGCACCGACATGATGCCCGGCGTGGTCAGCCTGCCCCACGGCTGGGGCCACGATTTGCCGGGCGCCCAGCTCAGCGTGGCGGCAGAACGCCCCGGCGTCAACCTGAACGCGCTGCTGGACGAAAAACTGCGCGACCCGCTGTCGGGCAATGCGGTGCTGAGTGGCGTGCCGGTGAAGGTGCGGGCGGTGGAAACCGTTGCCGCCTAAGCCCTTGAACGGCGGGCTTAGACCCGCCAAACCAGGCACATCATGCCGTCGGGCTCAGGGGAGTTGGCATACAACCGGTCCGGCGTGATGCTGCCAAGACGCAATGCGCCGCTGGCCTGCAAGGCGGCAATCGTGCTGCCAAAACCCAGAGCGTCCCACTCGCTGAGCTTCACGCTGAACGCAAAGGGCGCGCCGGGGCGCAGGATGCGCAGAACCTCGGGCAGGCAGGCGGCTGACACGTGGCCGGTGGTGAAGGTGCCGCAGCACATGGCGGCATCAAAGGTGGCGTCGGGTACCGGCAGCGGCGCGTTGAGGTCGGCCATCACAAAGGCGCGATAAGCCCCACTGTCGGCAGCCACCTGCGCCATTTCTGGTGACAAATCCAAACCTTCGATCGCCGTGTAGCCATGGGCTGCCAGCGCGCGCCCGGCCAAGCCGGTGCCGCAACCAATGTCCAGCACCGAAGCCTGCGAGCCAGCCAAGTGCGGCCGAAGCAAATCGACCACCACCATGGGCGAGCGGTATTGCAAACCGTCGACCATGGTCTGGTCGTAGGTCCTGGCCCAGTCGCGGTAGAGGGCGCGCGACTCTTCGTCGCTGCGCAGCGCATAAGCCCGCGCCAAGAGCGCCTGGGCGTCCAGGTCGAGCAGAGGGTGTGCCGAGGAGGCTGCAGCCATGGCAAGCAGACTACATATTGCGGCGGTACTGCCCACCCACCTCAAACAGCGCGTTGGTAATCTGCCCCAGCGAGCAGACGCGCACTGCGTCCATCAGCACTTCGAACACGTTGTCATTGGCAATCACCGCCTGCTGCAGGCGCGCCAGCATGGCGGGCGACTGGGCTGCGTGGCGGGCGTGGAAGGCGTGCAGGCGCTCTAGCTGGCTTTGCTTTTCGGCTTCGGTGCTGCGGGCGAGTTCCAGCTTGTCCATCACCTGGTCGCCATGCGGGTTGCGGAAGGTGTTCACGCCGATGATGGGCAGCTCGCCGGTGTGCTTGAGCATTTCGTAGTGCATGGATTCGTCTTGAATCTTGCCGCGCTGGT
>CANFLX010000076.1 GCA_947447985.1 Comamonadaceae bacterium | reverse complement strand
GCCATGTTTGTAATGTTTGATGAAGCCGGAAAATTCATGGCCGGTCGGGTGCTGTCAGAGAGCGATGCTTCGGTGCAAGTCGAGCTCGACAGTGGCAAGCGCGTCAAGGTCAAGGCGGCCCATGTGCTGCTGCGCTTCGAGAAGCCCGCGCCGGCCGCGTTCATGGCGTCGGCCCAGGCCCTGAGTGAAAGCATTGAGCTGGAGCTGGCCTGGGAGTTTTCCCCGGAGGAAGAGTTTGCCTTTGCCACCCTGGCGCGCGAGTACTTCAGCAAGGACGCGACGCTGGAGCAGCAAGCGGCCATGTTGTTTCGCCTGTTTGAGGCGCCGCACTACTTCCGCCGCGCAGGCAAAGGTTTTTTTCGCAAAGCATCGGCCGATGTGATTGCCCAGGCGCTTGCGGCCATTGAAAAGAAAAAAGCCACGGTGGCGCTGATTGCGCAGTGGGCACAGGAGTTGGCCGACGGCGTGTGCCCGCAACCCGTGCGCGAGCAGCTCTACAAAATTCTGTTCAAGCCCGACAAAAACGCCCCGGAATACAAGGCGGTGGTGGACGCCTCGCGTGCCACCCGCACGGCGCCCCTGGACTTGCTGCAGCGCAGCGGCGCCATTGATTCGCCCTACCAGTTCCATTGGAAGCGCTTTTTGCTGGAAAATTTTCCCCAGGGGGTGGGCTTTGCGGCCCTTGCGGCGCCGCAGGTGGCTGAGGTGCTGGAGCGTGCAAACGTGTCGGCCTTTTCGATCGACGACTCCGCGACCACCGAAATTGACGACGCTTTGTCGGTCCAAGGCTTGGGCAGCGGATCGGTCACCGTGGGCGTGCACATTGCCGCGCCAGGCCTGGCCGTGCAGCCAGACAGTGATATCGACCGCCTGGGCCGTGCCCGCCTGTCCACCGTCTACATGCCAGGCTACAAAGTCACCATGCTGCCGGATGCGGTGGTGCAGACCTACACCCTGCAAGAGGGCCGCGACTGCCCGGCAGTGTCTTTGTACGTCACTTTTGACGAGGCCACGCTCACGATCACCTCAACGCAGACGCGTCTGGAGAGCGTGCCCATCAGCCACAACCTGCGCCACGACCAGTTGGACGCCATCGTCACCGAAGCATGGTTGCAAACCCCGCTGGCAGAGGCCGGCAGCGAGCCTGCGCCCTTGACCGGACTGCAGCCCAGTCTGGCCTTTTTGCACCGTCTGGCACGCGACCTCAAGGCCAAGCGCGAAGTGGTACGGGGCAAACCCGAGACCTTCAACCGGCCGGACTACAACTTCAAACTCGTGGGCAACGACGGCGCGGTGCCCCAGGGCGACGAGCAGGTGCTGATCAGCACCCGCCAGCGCGGCGCACCGCTGGACCTGATCGTGGCCGAAGCCATGATTTTGGCCAACAGCAGTTGGGGCTCCTGGATGGCCGAGCTCGGGGTGCCTGCCATCTACCGCAGCCAGGCGTCGCTGGCGCCGGGCGTCAAAGTACGCATGGGCACCAAAGCCTTGCCCCATGCGGGCATTGGCGTCAAAAGCTATGCCTGGAGCACCTCGCCCTTGCGCCGGTATACCGACTTGGTGAACCAGTGGCAAATCATTGCCTGCGCGCGGCACGGCAGCACGGCGGCTTTGGCAGCACCCTTCAAACCCAAGGACGCTGCGCTGTTTTCCATCATTTCCAGCTTCGACGCGGCCTACAGCGCGTACAACGGCTACCAAAGCGCCATGGAGCGTTTTTGGACCTTGAAGTACCTGCAGCACAACCGCGTGGAGACGCTGGCGTGTACCGTGTTCAAGGACAACATGGTGCGTGCCGACGACTTGCCCTTGGTGCTGCCGGTGGTGGGCGCTCAAGGCTTGCCACGGGGGGCGCGCGTGCAGGTTCGACTCGGCAACATGGACTTGATCACCTTGGACATTCAGGGCACCGTCATAGAGCGTTTGGATGTCCCGGATGCCGGTGATGCACCTGCAGACGAGGTGGCGGACGATGACGAAGACACCGCAGGGCCGATCGCCATCGCGGTGGATGTCGATGAAACCCCTCTGGGGGATGCCAGCTAAGGACGGGAGCGGCCACGCATGCGACAGACGCTGACCCGCTGGTGGCTGCAACGCAGCCTTTTGCAAAAGACCTTGCTGCTGTCGCTGGCGCTGCACGCGGCGGTGCTGACGGTGCGCATCGTCAGTCCGCAGCAGTTCGACCGCATTTTTGCCGACAACGCTTTGGAGGTCGTGCTGGTCAACGCCCGCAGCGAAGTCCCCCCGCTGGAAGCGCAAGCGGTGGCGCAAGCGTCATTGGCAGGGGGGGGAGACGCCGCGCAGGGCATGGCCAGCACCATGATGGCCAATGCCCCCCTGTCGCAGGACGGCGATCTGACCGCGGCGGATGCCACACGCCAAACACTGCAGCAACAACAAAATCTGCTGCTCAGCAGAGTCAAGCAGCAACTCGCCGCACTGACCGAGGCGCAGGCGCGCAGCAACCAGACCGAGGCGCAGCGCGCAGAGCAAGAAAAAAAGCGCCGGGAAATGGTCAAGCTGTTGGCCAAAATCGAGAACCGCATCAACGCAGAAAACGCACGGCCCCGCAAACGCTATTTGAGCCCGGCGGTCAAAGAGGCCAGCTATGCGCTCTATTACGACACCATGCGCCAGGCGATCGAGGCCCAGGGCGACGCACATTTTCCTGAAAAAGGCGGAAAAAAACTGTATGGCAGCCTGACCATGGTGCTCACGGTCGACGCGCGCGGGGTGGTATTGGAGGCCGAGGTGGTCAAGCCCTCGGGCAATCCCGACCTGGATCGCCGCGCCCAAGCGATCGCGCGCAGCGCGGGTCCGTTCGGGCCCTTTACGCCGCAAATGCGCAAGACCGTGGACCAACTGGTGCTGGTGTCCCGATTCACCTTCACCAAGGATGCGACCTTGCAAACCAAAGCGATGGTGCCGCAATGAGCGCCCTCCTGCGATTTTTGGCCCTGTGTGCGTGTGCGCTGGTGGGCTTGCAGCTGTTTTTTGTGTTGCGGATCGCCAGCATGCAGTGGATCGCTCCGCAGTCCACGGCGTTTGAGCGTTCACAGGCCTGGCAGTTGCTGCAAAACCGCGGCAGTGTGCGTTGGAAGCAGCAATGGCGCGACGACGCCCAGCTCAGCACCCAACTCAAGCGCGCCGTGATTGCCTCCGAGGACGACAGCTTTAGCACGCACGACGGCTTGGACTGGGCGGCGCTGGAAAAAGCCTGGGCGAAAAACGCCAAAGCCGAAGACCGCGCGAGTCAAACGGCGGCGGCCAACAGCAAGAACGCCAAGCCACCCAAAGTGGTGGGTGGCTCCACCATCACCCAGCAACTGGCCAAGAATTTGTTTTTGTCGGGTGAGCGAACCCT
Source organism: Comamonadaceae bacterium (assembly GCA_947447985.1). Taxonomy (GTDB): domain Bacteria; phylum Pseudomonadota; class Gammaproteobacteria; order Burkholderiales; family Burkholderiaceae_C; genus Allorhodoferax. Next base: position 3,123 of record CANFLX010000076.1, on the reverse strand, counting down.
GCTGCGCAAGTCCCAGGAATTGGTACTGACCTTGCTGCTCGAAAAGCTCCTGGGCAAGCAGCGCATTTTGGAGATTTACCTCAACAGTGTGGAGTGGGGCGAAGGCGTTTTTGGCGCCGAGGCGGCGGCCCAGCATTACTTTCGCAAAAGCGCCGCCAACCTCAGTGCCTATGAGGCCGCGCGCTTGGTGGTGATGCTGCCCCGGCCCCGCTATTTTGAAAAGCTTCCCAACTCCGACTACCTCAGCGCGCGGGCGATGGTCATTGTCGGGCGCATGGGCGACGCCCGCTTGCCCGGGAAAACGCCATGAGAATTCTGGGCATCGATCCTGGTTTGCGCACCACAGGTTTTGGCGTGATCGACCAGGAGGGTGCCACTCTGCGCTACGTGGCCAGCGGCACCATCACCACCCACCATCTTGAGACCAAAGCGCTGCCCGCGCGGCTGAAAGTGCTGTTTGATGGCGTGGGTGAGGTGATTGAGCGCTACCAGCCGGACTGTGCGTCGATTGAAATCGTCTTCGTCAACGTCAACCCGCAGTCGACCTTGTTGCTGGGCCAGGCGCGCGGTGCATTGCTCACCGCCTTGGTACACGCCAACCTGGCGGTGGCCGAGTACACCGCACTGCAAATGAAGCAAGCGGTGGTGGGCTATGGCCGCGCGGACAAAACCCAGATTCAAGAAATGGTGCGGCGCTTGCTTTCGCTGCCGGGCTTGCCCGGGCCCGATGCTGCCGATGGCTTGGGTTTGGCCATCACCCATGCCCATGCAGGGGCGGCCATGGCCCGGATTGCAAAGGCCGAGGGTTTAGGTGCGGGGGACGGCAGCTACCGGGCCGGTCGCAGCCGCTAGCGTCGACGCCTAGTGGCGCGACGCCTTACCACTGCGGCGCGAGCTGCGCAAATCCGGCGGGCGCCTTGCGCTCTTCTTCGAAGGTCACTACCTCCCAGGCCTCGGGCTGGGCCTGGAGCTGGCGCAGCAGCAGGTTGTTGAGCGCATGGCCCGAACGGTGGGCGCGGTAGTGCGCCAGCAGGGGCATGCCTACGATGTACAGGTCGCCCATGGCGTCCAAAATCTTGTGCTTCACAAACTCGTCGTCGTAGCGCAGACCATCGGCGTTGAGCACTTTGTAGTCGTCCATCACGATGGCGTTGTCCAGACCGCCCCCCAGCGCCAAGCCGTTGGAGCGCATCATTTCCACGTCTTTGGTGAAACCGAAGGTGCGTGCGCGCGCAATGTCACGGGCATACGAGCCCACGCTCAAATCAAATTCCACCATCTGGCCGGTGGAGTCCACTGCAGGGTGGTTGAAGTCGATGGCAAAGGTGAGCTTGAAGCCGTGAAAGGGTTCCAGCGTGGCCCATTTTTCATTGCCGGGCACGCCTTCGCGCACGGTAATGGGCGCTTTGACACGGATAAAGCGACGTGGCGCGTTTTGCATTTCAATGCCCGCGCTTTGCAGCAAAAACACAAACGATGCGGCCGAGCCGTCCAGGATGGGAACCTCTTCGGCGGTGATGTCCACCACCATGTTGTCCACGCCTAAACCGGCGCAGGCCGACATCAAATGCTCCACGGTGTGCACCTTGGCGCCGCCCGCCGACAGCGTGGACGCCAGGCGCGTGTCCGTGACCGCGTCGGTCGAGACCGCAATGTCCACGGGGTGGGGCAAATCCACCCGCCGGAACACGATGCCGGTGTTGGGCGCGGCAGGCCGCAGCGTGATCTCCACGCGCTGGCCGCTGTGCAAGCCGACGCCTACCGCACGGGTGATGGATTTGAGGGTTCGTTGTTTGAGCACGGGGGGATTGTAAAAGCAGTGCGGGCCCCGAAGGGCCCGCACGCAATCGAACTTAGAGGCTCGTTAACCGTGATCAATCCGCCTGCTTGCGCAAGAACGCCGGGATTTCGTAGTCGTCCATGCCGCCGCTGGACAGGGCGTCCACTTTTTGCGCTGCCGAGGTGCGGGTTCCGCGCCAGACCGCAGGGGTGCTCATGGTGCCGTAGTCCGCCTGGGGTGCGGCGCTGGCGCCCATGCTGGTGCCCGCACTTGCGCCCCCCATAGAAGCCATGGGGCTCACGCTGGAGCCACGCTGAACGCCCGTGTTGCCAGCGGGGTTGCTCAGGGTCGGCACATTGAAGGGCACGTTGTCGGTGCCGGTGCGCAGCACTTTCAGCGGAGGCGCGGTGTGGCGGTGCAGGCCTTGGCGGCCCAGGCCGGTTGCGACCACGGTGACGCGCACCTGGTCGCCCAGGTTGTCGTCATAGGCCGTACCGTAAATCACATGCGCGTCTGACGAGGCAAAGCTGCGGATGGTGTTCATCGCCAGCTTGGATTCGCTCAATTTGAGCGAGCCCTTGGCGGCGGTGATCAACACCAGCACGCCTTTGGCGCCGGAGAGGTCAATGCCTTCGAGCAGGGGGCAGGCTACGGCTTGCTCGGCAGCAATGCGCGCACGGTCCGGACCCTTGGCCAAGGCGGTGCCCATCATGGCTTTGCCTTGCTCGCTCATCACGGTACGCACGTCTTCAAAGTCGACGTTCACATGGCCCGGCACGTTGATGATTTCGGCAATCCCGCCCACGGCGTTTTTCAGCACGTCGTTGGCGTACGCAAAGGCTTCGTCCTGGCTCACATCGTCGCCCAGCACTTCGAGCAATTTCTCGTTGAGTACCACGATCAGGGAGTCGACGTTGGCCTCCAACTCGGCCAGACCGGCGTCGGCATTTCTCATGCGCGGGCCGCCTTCAAATTCGAAGGGCTTGGTCACCACGCCCACGGTCAAAATGCCCATCTCTTTGGCCACCTTGGCGATGATGGGTGCAGCGCCGGTTCCGGTGCCGCCGCCCATGCCGGCGGTGATGAAGAGCATGTTGGCGCCTTCCAGCGCAATGCGGATATCGGCCTCCGCCTGCTCGGCGGACAGTTTGCCCTTGTCGGGGCGGCTGCCTGCACCCAAACCACTCTCGCCCAGCTGAATGCGGCGGTGCGCGCTGCTGCGGTTGAGTGCCTGGGCATCGGTGTTGGCGCAAATGAACTCCACACCGCGCACGCCGCTGGTGATCATGTGTTCGACCGCGTTACCGCCGCCACCGCCGACACCGATGACACGGATTTGTGTC
>CANFLX010000075.1 GCA_947447985.1 Comamonadaceae bacterium | reverse complement strand
TTTTAGCAACCGGGGCCGCTTGTACTGGCTCAAGGTCTGGGAAGTGCCCCAGGGTTCGCGCGGCTCGCGTGGGCGGCCGATTGTCAATATGTTCCCGCTGCAAGACGGCGAAAAAATCACCGTGGTGCTGCCACTCACCGGCGACAAGCGCAGCTTCCCGGCCGACCAGTATGTGTTCATGGCCACGTCGCAGGGCATTGTCAAAAAGACACCGCTGGACGACTTCAGCAACCCGCGCAAGGTCGGCATCATTGCCGTGAATTTGGACGAAGGCGACTACCTGATTGGCGCGGCTATCACTGATGGCAACCATGACGTGATGCTGTTTTCGGACGGCGGCAAAGCGGTGCGCTTCAACGAGGAGGATGTGACCGCGCACGGACGCCAATCGCGTGGCGTGAAAGGAATGAACCTCGAAGAAGGCCAAAGCGTGATCGCCATGCTGGTGGCCGAGGACGAACTGCAAAGCGTGCTCACCGCCACCGAAAACGGCTACGGCAAACGCACCAACATCACCGAATACACGCGTCATATCCGCGGCGGCAAGGGCATGATCGCCATCCAGCAAACCGAGCGCAATGGCAAGGTGGTAGCAGCCACTTTGGTGCACGCCGAAGATGAGATCATGCTGATCACCGACCGCGGTGTGTTGGTCCGCACCCGTGTCAGCGAGGTCCGCGAACTGGGCCGTGCCACCCAGGGTGTCAAGTTGATTGGTCTGGACGAAGGTTCCAGTCTTAGCGGCTTGCAGCGCATTGTCGAAAACGATGCCAACCCCGCAGAACACGGCGAAGAACCTGAATCCGACTCGGACAGCGACGCCGCCGCTGACGTCTGAGCGCGGCCCCGAGCGTGACCCGACCCTATAACTTTTCGGCCGGTCCGGCCACCATGCCGCAAGAGGTGCTGGAGCAAGCAGCCCGCGAAATGTTGGACTGGCCGGATGCCAGTGGCAAGCGCTGCGGCATGGGGGTGATGGAAATGAGTCACCGGGGCAAGGAGTTCATGGCGATTTGTGCCCACGCCGAGTCCACCTTGCGCACGCTGCTGGCGGTGCCTGCACAGTTCAAGATTTTGTTCATGCAAGGTGGTGGACTGGCCGAAAACGCCATCGTGCCTCTGAATCTGAGCGCATTGCGCGCGCCCAAAGACCAGCAAGGCGAAACTGACTTTGTACTGACCGGCAGTTGGAGCCAAAAGTCGCACCAAGAAGCCGCCAAGTACAGCAGCACCCATATCGCAGCCAGCGGACAGGCCGATGGCTTTGTTGCCATCCCCGCACCAGCAACCTGGGCGCTGCGCCCCGGCGCGAGCTATGTGCATATTTGCAGCAACGAAACAATTCACGGTGTGGAGTTCCACACCCTGCCCGACCTGAAAGCACTGGGGTCCGACGCCGCTCTGGTGGTGGATTTTTCATCGCAAGTCGCCTCCCGCCCGGTGGACTGGAGCCGCGTGAGCCTGGCCTTTGGCGGTGCGCAAAAAAATCTGGGCCCTGCAGGCCTGACCCTGGTGGTGGTGCGCGAGGATTTGCTGGGGCATGCCTTGGCAATCTGCCCCAGCGCCTTCAACTACCAAACCGTGGCGGCGAACGGTTCGATGTACAACACGCCGCCCACCTACGCCATTTACATGGCAGGCTTGGTATTTGACTGGCTGCAGCGCCAGGGCGGCCTACCTGCCATCGAAGCACAAAACATCGCCAAGGCGCAGTTGCTCTACCAGGCGATTGACGGCTCCAGCCTGTACTACAACCGCGTGGCACCCGCCTGCCGCTCACGCATGAACGTGCCGTTTTTTCTGCGCAACGAAGCCTTGAACGAGGCTTTTCTTTTAGGTGCCGCCAGCGCAGGCTTGCTGCAACTCAAAGGCCACAAGTCGGTGGGTGGCATGCGCGCAAGCTTGTACAACGCCATGCCACTGGCTGGCGTGCAGGCGTTGGTGGACTACATGCAGGCCTTCGAGCGCACCCACGGTTGAACCGCAAAACAGGAAACTTTGATGAGCAAAACACTGTCTGAACTGCGCGTGCAAATCGATGCCCTGGACTTGGAGCTGCTTGCGCTGCTCAACCGCCGCGCCAGTCTGGCCCACGAGGTGGGTGAGCTGAAAAAAACCGAGGGTTCTGTCGTGTTCCGCCCTGAGCGCGAAGCGCAGGTGATCTCTAACTTGCAACACGCCAACGCCCAAACCAGCAACCACGGCACCCTGCAGCCTGAAAGCGTGGCCTTTATCTGGCGCGAAATCATGTCGGCCTGCCGTGCCCTGGAAGCGCCACAGCGCGTGGCTTATTTGGGGCCCGCGGGCACGTTCAGCGAAGAGGCGGCACTGCGCTTTTTTGGCTCCAGCATTTCGCATATTCCGTGCAACAGCTTTGACGAAGTCTTCCACGCCACCACGGCGGGCTCGGCGCAGTTCGGCGTGGTGCCGGTAGAAAACAGCACCGAGGGTGTGGTGACCCGCTCCCTGGACCTGCTGCTGACCACGCCACTGCACATCGTGGGCGAGATCAGCCTCATGGTGCGCCACCACCTGCTGTGCGCCCACAACAGCCTGGACGACATCCAAGTGGTGATGGCACATCCGCAGGCGCTGGCCCAGTGCCAGCAATGGCTCACCACCCACCTGCCCCATGCAGAGCGCCGCGCGGTATCCAGCAATGCCGAAGGCGCCCGCTTGGCCGCGACCAACCCCAGCTGGGCGGCGATTGCCAGCGAGCGCGCAGGTGCCGCCTTTGGCCTGCACTTGGCAGCCCGCGCGATCCAGGACGATGCCTTCAACCGCACCCGCTTTGTGGTGGTCTGCTTGCCAGACACCCTGCCCGCTCCCGGCGCCAGTGGACGCGACTGCACCAGCCTGGTGGTGTCGGTGCCCAACCAACCCGGCGCCGTGCACGACATGCTGGTGCCACTCAAGCAACACGGCGTGTCCATGACGCGGTTTGAATCACGCCCTGCCCGCTCGGGCCAATGGGAGTATTTCTTCTACATTGATTTGCAAGGCCACCCGTCACAGCCCCATGTGCAGGCAGCGCTGCAGGACTTGCAACAGCTTTGCGCTTTTTACAAAGTGCTGGGCACCTACCCCTTGGCTGACTAGGGGGCTGAGGGCGTGATGTTTCAACAACTCGGCCTGGTAGGTTGCGGTCTGATGGGCGGCTCGTTCGCCCTGGCGCTCAAACGCGCCGGGCTGGTGGGGCGTGTGGTCGGTTTCAGCCCGTCCGCCGCCACCCGGGAGCGCGCGCTGTCCATGGGTGTGGTGGACGCCGTGGTAAGCAGCGTGGCAGAGGCGGCCCAAGGCTCCGATGTGGTGTTGGTGGCGGTGCCAGTGGCCGCCACAGAGAGCACCTTGGCGGCTCTGGCGGGTGCACTCTCGCCCACCACATTGGTCATGGACGTCGGGTCGACCAAATGCGATGTCGTCGCTGCAGCCCAGCGTGCGCTGGGGGCGTACCTTGCCAGCTTCGTACCCGCGCACCCGATTGCAGGCAAAGAAGTTGCGGGCGTTGAGCATGCGGACGCGGCGCTGTATGCCGGTTGCCAGGTGATCTTGACGCCGAGCGCGTCCACAGCTGCGACCCCCTTGGCCCAGGCAGACGCTGTGTGGCGTGCTTTGGGCGGCCGGGTGCGCCACATGTCCGCATCGGCCCATGACGCCGCATTTGCAGCCGTCAGCCACCTGCCCCACCTCTTGGCATTCGCCATGATGAACGGCATCAGCGGCCAAACCCATTCGTCCGAGCTCTTGTCTCTGGCAGGCCCCGGCTTTCGCGACTTCACCCGCATTGCCGCCAGCGACCCTGCCGTATGGCGCGATGTTTTTCTGGCCAACCGCGACGAGGTGCTTGCACAAATCGGCCACTTCTCGGCCAGTTTGGCAGCGCTTGAGCAGGCGGTTGCCCAAGCAGACGCCTCCGGCATTCAATCCCTTATCACCCAAGCCAGCACCGCCCGCAAGGCCTGGCACTTGGGCGCAGACGCAGACCACTGATGTTTTCCACCGCATTCCTCGACCTTCCCCCACTGCAATCCGCCGCAGGCACGGTGGCCCTGCCCGGCTCCAAGAGCATTTCGAACCGGGTGCTCTTGCTCTCAGCCCTGTGCGAAGGCACGACTGTCGTGCACGACTTGCTGGATTCCGACGACACGCGGGTGATGCTGCAAGCCCTGCGCCAACTGGGCTGCGGCGTGGTGGTGCAGGCGAACACGGTGCAGATCACTGGCCTGGGCGGCAGGTTACAGCAACAAGCGCCCATTGCCTTTTTCATGGGCAATGCGGGTACCGCTATGCGCCCGCTGACTGCCGCGCTCGCCGTGTTGGGCGGCGACTTCACGCTCTCGGGCGTGGCCCGCATGCACGAGCGCCCCATTGGCGACTTGGTGGACGCATTGCGCCTGCTGGGTTGCGACGTCGGCTACCTGGGCCAAGAGGGCTACCCGCCCCTGCGCATTGGCAAACCGACATTGCAATTGCAAGCGCCGATCCGGGTGCGGGGCGATGTCTCCAGCCAGTTCTTGACGGCCTTGCTGATGGCGCTGCCGCTGGTCGCAAAAGACCAGGACATCACCATCGAGGTGGTGGGCGAGCTGATCAGCAAACCCTATATCGACATCACGCTCAATTTGCTGGCGCGTTATGGCATTGCCGTGCGCAGCAGCGGCGCGGATGCCTTCGTGATTCCCAAAGGCAGCCACTACCGCTCACCCGGCAGCATCCATGTAGAAGCGGACGCGTCCTCGGCCAGCTACTTTATTGGCCTGGGCGCCATCACACCGGGTGCAGGTGTCCGCATTGAAGGCGTGGGCGCCGCGTCCATTCAAGGCGACATCCGCTTTGTCGAAGCCGCCCAGGCCATGGGCGCCGTCGTGGACCAAGGGCCCAACTGGCTGCACATCTCGCGGGGACAGTGGCCGCTGCGCGCCATCCACGGCGACTTCAACCACATCCCGGATGCGGCGATGACGCTGGCAGTCATGGCGCTGTATGCCGACGGCCCCAGCGAGCTGCGCAATATTGCCAGCTGGCGCGTCAAAGAAACCGACCGCATTGCCGCCATGGCGACCGAACTGCGCAAGCTCGGCGCCCAAGTGGAAGAAGGCCCGGACTGGCTGCGTGTGCATCCCCTGCCCGCTGCTGGCTGGAAAGCCGCCACCATCCACACCTACGACGACCACCGCGTTGCCATGTGTTTCTCGCTCGCGGCCTTCAACCCCGCCCGGGTGCCGTTGCGCATGGAAGACCCCAAGTGCGTGGCCAAAACCTTCCCAGACTACTTTGAAGCCCTGTTTGCCGTGGCGCAGGCCGCACCGGACGCGATTCCCGTGCTGTGTGTGGATGGCCCTACCGCGTCGGGCAAAGGCACGCTGGCCAGCCAGCTGGCAGCGCGTCTGGGCTACCACTTCCTGGACTCCGGCGCGCTGTACCGCATTACCGCGTACGCGGCCTTGCAGGCAGGCTTGAAGCTCGACGAAGCCCATGCGAACGCCATCGCCACCTTGGCAGGGCAGTTGGAAATTCGGTTTGACGGCGACAAGGTCTGGCTGGGCAGCGAAGACATCAGCGAGGCCATCCGCACCGAGCAAGCGGGCATGAACGCGTCTGCCGTGTCGGCTTTGGCGCCGGTGCGCGCTGCGCTGGTGGACCTGCAGCACAGTTTTCGCAAGCTGCCAGGCTTGGTGGCCGACGGGCGCGACATGGGCACGGTGATCTTTCCAGAGGCCACGCTCAAGGTGTTTCTGACAGCCAGCGCCGCCTGCCGCGCGCAAAGACGCTATAAGCAATTGATTTCAAAGGGAATTTCGGCTACACTCGACACTCTTTGCGCGGACCTGGAGGCACGCGACGCCCGGGACACCCAGCGAACCGTGGCGCCTCTGAAGCCCGCACAAGATGCCCAACTGCTAGACAACTCTGAACTCACGGTCGAATCGTCCGTCAATCTGGTGTTGGACTGGTGGCAAAGCAAGCAGCCTTTTTAATCTGCGAACGCAGTGAGAGAGTCTGGCGTTAGAAGCCAAAGGCACTTGATGCCTTTGCAAGGCCCCCAAGGCTCCCTTCGCGCTGCATGCGCATGGTCTTGGGGCTCAACAACTTAACCCCGCGGTTTTTTTCCGCACACAGCATGTCTGAATCTTTCGCAGCCCTATTTGAAGAGTCACAAAAAGCCTCTGAAACCCGCATCGGTGAAGTTGTCACCGCTGAAGTCATCCGCATCGAGCACAACTTTGTGGTGGTCAATGCCGGACTGAAGTCCGAGGCCTATGTGCCCCTGTCCGAGTTCAAGAGCGACAAAGGCGAACTCGAAGTTCAAGTAGGTGAATTTGTCTCCGTGGCCATCGTAGCCATGGAAAACGGCTACGGCGACACCATCGTCAGCCGCGACACCGCCAAGCGCCTGGCTTCGTGGATGTCCCTGGAAAAATCGCTGGAATCCGGCGAGTTCGTCACCGGTACCACCAGCGGCAAAGTCAAGGGTGGTTTGACCGTGTTGGTCAACGGCATCCGCGCTTTCCTGCCCGGCTCCCTGGTCGACACCCGCCCCACCAAAGACTTGTCTCCCTACGAGAACAAGACCATGGAATTCAAGGTCATCAAGCTCGACCGCAAGCGCAACAACGTCGTG
>CANFLX010000074.1 GCA_947447985.1 Comamonadaceae bacterium | reverse complement strand
TGGTTAAAAAACATCAACCATCAAACGGAACCTGCTCTGACTCTGAAAAGAGTTCAATCAGCGCTGGGGGCCCATGTCGTGGGGCCCGGTGAATGAAGGGAGATGTACAAAATTCGCTGCACGTATCACGACGTGGATTCAGCGAAGCCTTGAATTATGGCATGTATTCGGGTTTTTACCTAATTCTTTTTGTGAGAAATGGTAATTTCACAGCTTCAAAAAGTGGGTGCGGTAGTGCTCGAGCTCGTCAATGGACTCGTGCACGTCGGCCAATGCCGTGTGGCGTTGGTGCTTTTTGAAAGAGGCATAGACCTCCGGGCGCCAACGGCGGCTCAGCTCTTTGAGCGTGCTCACATCCAAGTTGCGGTAGTGGAAAAATGCCTCGAGTTGGGGCATGTATTCGACCAAAAAACGGCGGTCCTGGCCAATCGTGTTGCCACACAGCGGTGAGGCACCAGCGGGCACGTACTGCGACAGAAAAGCAATCAGTGCCGCTTCGGCCTCGGATTCGGTGGTGGTGGAGGCGCGCACCTTGTCGATCAAACCGCTTTTGCCGTGCGTGCCCTTGTTCCAATCGTCCATTTTCCCGAGCTGTTCATCCGACTGGTGGATCACGAACACAGGCCCCTCGGTGCGGTTTTCTAACAGCGGGCCGGTGACTACGACCGCGATTTCGATGATGCGGTCTTGCGTGGGGCTTAAACCTGTCATTTCGCAGTCAAGCCAGACCAAGTTTTTATCGGATTTGGGGAGGGGTGATTGGGTTTCAGACATCGGCCTATTGTCACCGATGGCCTAAACTCGCCGCATGACTGACGCTTTTGCAAACCCCTCCAACCTGTTCTCGCTGGCCTTCGCCGCCGCCCTGGTGTGCGGTCTGGCCCTGAAGTTTTGGTTGGCGACCCGCCAGGTGAAGCATGTGCTGGCCCACCGCAGCGCGGTCCCAGGCGTTTTTGCCGACCGAATTTCCTTGGCTGCGCACCAGAAAGCCGCCGATTACACCGTGACCAAAACCCGCTTTGGCATGCTGGAGCTGGCCTGGGGCGTTGCCGTGGCACTGGGCTGGACACTGTTGGGCGGCCTGGACGCTTTGAACAACGCGGTCACGCAGCAATGGGGCCCCGGACTGGCCTCCCAAGCGGCGCTGATGGGCTTGTTTATTGCCATCAATGCGCTGATCGATATTCCCTTTGGTTGGTACGGCACCTTTGTGATTGAGAAGAACTTCGGTTTCAACAAAACCACGCCGCAACTGTGGCTGCAAGACCTGGCCAAGTCGCTGGTACTGGGGCTGCTGATTGGCACGCCGCTGCTGCTTTTGGTGCTGTGGCTGATGGGGGCGGCGGGCCCGTCTTGGTGGGTCTGGACCTGGGGCGTGTGGATGGGCTTTAACGTGCTGGCCATGCTGATCTACCCCACCTGGATTGCCCCTTGGTTTAACAAGTTTCAACCCCTGCAGGATGAATCCTTGGCGACGCGCGTGCAAGCGCTCATGCAGCGTTGCGGCTTCAAGGCGCAAGGCTTTTATGTGATGGACGGCAGCAAGCGCAGTGCGCACGCCAACGCTTATTTCACGGGCTTTGGCGCCTCCAAACGCGTGGTGTTTTATGACACCTTGCTGGAGCGCCTGAATGCCGACGAGGTCGATGCGGTGCTGGCCCATGAACTGGGCCACTTTGCCCACCGCCATATTCAAAAACGGGTGCTCTCCCTGTTCGCGCTCAGTTTCTTGGGTTTTGCGCTGCTGGGCTGGCTGTGCACGCAGGTGTGGTTCTTTACCGGCTTGGGTGTGTTGCCGAATTTGCACGGCTCCAACGACGCGCTGGCCTTGCTTTTGTTTATGCTGGCGCTGCCGCCGTTTACGACCTTCATCGGACCGGTTTTCTCAGGCCTCTCGCGGCGCGACGAGTTTCAAGCGGATGCCTATGCGGTGGACAAATCCAGCGGCACGCACCTCGCCTCCGCGCTGCTCAAGCTCTATGAGGACAATGCGTCCACCCTCACGCCCGACCCCTGGTATGTGCGTTTTTATTACTCGCATCCCCCCGCCCTGCAGCGCCTGAGTCGCATGCAGGCAAAGGCGTCTCCCGCATGAGCAGCCCCTCAGTACGCCCTGCTCCGCGCCCTGCCCGCGTGGCCCTGACCGGGCCGCAGATTGTGGCCAAACTCGCGCAGACGCCGGATTGGCGCCTGTCGGGTGACGGCGAAGATCTGGCGATCGAAAAAACATTCCGTTTCGCCAGTTATTTGCACACCCTGTCGTTTGTGAACGCGGTGGCGTTTCTGGCCGAGCAGCACGACCACCACCCCGACATGCTGGTGGGCTACCGCAGTTGCAGCGTGCGCTGGAGAAGCCACGACGTCAAAGGCATCAGCGCCCGCGACTTTGAGTGTGTGGCCCTGGTCGATGCGCTGATTGGCGATAGCACGCAGTCCGGGCCCCACCTTGGCTGAAGCGCCGCACCTGCTGCCAGGCCTCGTCATCGCCGGCCACGGACGCCATGTGTGGGTGGAGACACCGGACGGACGCCGGGTCATTTGCCACCCACGGGGCAAAAAACGCCAAACGGTGGTGGGCGACCGCGTGTTGTGGCAAAGCTCCGAGGACGAAGGCACCATCGAAAAGGTGCTGCCGCGCAGCAACCTGCTCTACCGCCAGGACGAAATCCGCACCAAGTCGTTTGCCGCCAACCTCGATCAGGTGGTGATCTTGCTGGGGGCCGAGCCCGAATTTTCTGAGAGCCAACTCGCCCGTGCTTTGATTGCGGCAGAGGCCGAAAAAATCCGCCCGCTCATTGTGTTGAACAAGCGCGACCTCACCCCTTTGTTTGAGCGTTCGTGGCAGCGCCTGGAGCCCTACCGCGCCATGGGCTACACCGTGCTGGCCACCGCGTTCAAGCCCCGTCACGCTGCAGACGGCGCAGCGACAGACCCGGAACCCACCGACAACGAAGCACTGGCGCAGGCCTTGCAAGGCAAGACCAGCCTCATTCTGGGTCCATCGGGCGCGGGGAAAAGCACGCTCATCAACCGTTGGGTGCCGCAAGCCCACGTGCTGACGCAAGAGATCTCCAGTGCGCTCAATTCAGGCAAGCACACCACCACCAGCACCACGCTGTACTGGATGGACGCGGCCAAAACCACAGCGCTGATTGACTCACCCGGTTTTCAGGAGTTTGGTTTGCACCACATCGCGCCCATGCAGCTCGCGCAGCTCATGCCCGATATTGCAGCGCAGGCCGGTGAATGCAAGTTCTACAACTGCAGCCACTTGCACGAGCCCGGGTGTGGCGTATTGCATGCGGTTCAGCACCCTGGCTCCGAGGCTGCCATCAGCGCAACGCGCTTCAAGATTTACAGCGATTTGTTTGCGGAGTTGTCGCAAACCCGCTACTGAGGCGCCATCAGCCCAAAAGGCGCGCCAGCGAGAGCAGCGCCAGGATGACCATCCACATCACCACCGTGCGCCACACCAGGCCCACGACTGAGCGCAAATGGGCGGTTTGCGCGGCAGGTGCTGCTCCGTCCAGGTCATCGGCGGCCAATTGCACATTCAGCGCACCCGCAGACGCCGCCAACACAATGCCATCGTTGTCGCCCGGGCGCTGCAGTTCGTATTTGCGCCAGCGGTCTATGGCCTCTTCGAAGCTGCCAACAAACGCAAAGAACAGTGCAGTGATGCGCGAGGGTGCCCAGTCGATGAACGACCAAGTCTGCTGCACCCAACGGCGCAAGGCCGCGCTCATCAGCACACTTTTGGCCGTCACGGTGCGTTCCACCGTGACCGAAAAATACTCGGAAATCCGGTACATGACGGCACCCGCCGGCCCCAGGCCAAACGCCGCTAACAGCGAATACCAGGCAAACACCCCAAACACATAACGGTGCGCACTGAGCATGGAGTGCACGATCACCTGGCGCACGATTTCGCTGCGCGGTAGATCGCTGGCATCGATACGCATCCACTGGGCCAAAAGGGTGCGCGCCGTATCTTCGTCGCCCTCTTCCAAGGCGTCGCGAATCTCGGTGAAATGGTGGCTGAACTGGCGAAATCCCAGTGTCCAGTACAGCACTGCCACGTTCCAGACCAGAGCCGCCAACCAACCCAACGACAGCCACAGCGCCCAATGCACAGCGGCACTCAGCAAGGCCGGTACCAGCACCACCACAGACCAGGTCATCCAGGCATGGCGCCCTTCACCGGTGTCGCTCTGGCGCACGGCCCACAAGAGCCAGTCACGCACGCGGGCATGCACCGCATTGACAGGATTCAGGGGGCGGGCTTGCTCTATCAGCAACGCAATCAAGATGGAAAGAAAGCTCATGGCCTTTGCATCATAGCGGCCGGTAACGCCACTTTTTGCGCCACCCGGCGCTCAAAGTGACAGAAATTGATAGAGGTTGCGCAGCATGCCTGCCGTCGCACCCCAGATGTAGCGTTCCTGCTGCCCGTCGTGGTAGGGCATGGACAACCAGTGGCGTGTGCCATGGGGCGAAGGCATGCGGTGGTAGCGGTGGTTGGCGGGATTCATCAGGAAATCTAGCGGCACTTCAAAAATGCTCGCTACTTCAAACGTGTTGGCTGACAGTTCGAGCTCCGGATGCAACAAGGCCACCACGGGCGTGATTTCGTATTGGCTTCCGGTGGTGTAGAGCGGCAGGCTGCCAATCACCTGGGCGTACTCGGCGGCCAAGCCGACCTCCTCTTGCGCCTCACGCAAGGCGGTAGCGTGCGGCCCGGCATCGGTCTCGTCGGTCTTGCCCCCCGGAAAAGCCACCTGCCCGGAGTGACTGGACAGGTGCGCCGTGCGTTGCGTGAGCAGCACCGTGGGGCGTTCGCGCATGACAAGCCCGACCAGCACCGCAGCCGGCCGCAGGCTGCGCTCCGAAAAACGGGGCTCATGGCGAAAATCCGGCTCCCATTCCACATGTCTGGAAAAGCGCTCGATAAGCGCCTGCGGCGTCAAGCGCGCAGGGTCGACCGCGGGCAAACCCGAGCGGTCTGGCTCAAACGGGACTTGGCGGGGGTCGAAGTTCGCAGGAATCGTCATAGGGCAATAAAAAACCGCCTCAGCTTGCGCTTGGGCGGTTTTATGGAAGCAGCTGGCTTGGAATTTAAGCGGCTGTCTTCTTGGCTGGCAGTTTTTCTTTGATACGTGCCGACTTGCCGCTGCGATCGCGCAAGTAGTACAGCTTCGCGCGGCGCACATCGCCACGGCGCTTAACTTCGATGCCAGCGATCAGGGGGCTGTAGGTTTGGAACGTGCGCTCCACGCCTTCGCCGCTGGAGATCTTACGAACGATAAAGCCGCTGTTGAGGCCACGATTGCGCTTGGCAATCACGACGCCTTCGTAGGCCTGCACGCGCTTGCGTGTGCCTTCAACGACGTTGACGCTGACGACGACGGTATCGCCGGGTGCGAACTCGGGAATGGTTTTACCCAAACGCGCGATTTCTTCTTGTTCCAGAATTTGGATGAGGTTCATAACTTCTTTCGTGATCTTGCATGCGCCGGTGTCAACCATTGACACCAAGTCATCTGAGCACATTGCTGCGCACCATGAGGCCAGGCAGAGGATCGGTTAGCCCGCCATTATAGCAATACTTGCGAGCAAAGCCTCATCTTGCGCAGTCAGGCGCCCCTGGCTTCGCGCCTGGGCGATCAAATCGGGGCGATGCTGGGCCGTGATTCGCAGCTGCTGGTCGCGCCGCCACCGCGCAATGTTGACGTGGTGCCCCGACAGCAGCACCTCCGGCACGCCCTGCCCCGCCCACTCCTCGGGTCGTGAATAGTGCGGGCAATCCAGCAGACCGTCGAGCGCAGGGTTGAAGCTGTCAAAGTGGTGGCTGTCGGCATCGCCCAGCACATCGGGTTGCAAGCGCGCCACGGCGTCCAAGAGCACCATGGCGGGCAGTTCGCCGCCTGAGAGCACGAAGTCCCCCACGCTGATCTGCAGGTTCACATGGGTATCGATAAAGCGCTGATCCACGCCCTCGTAGCGACCGCAGACCAATATGGCGCCCTCGCTGCTGGCCCATTCCTGCACCTGGGCATGGTCCAAACGGCGGCCGATCGGCGAAAAAAGCACGACTTTGGCGCGTTGGCCGCGTTCCTGATGAATCAGCGTGAGCGTTTTTTCCAAGGGCTCGGCCATCATCACCATGCCCGGTCCGCCACCAAAGGGCCGGTCGTCGACGCGGCGGTAGTTGCCTTCTGCCACGTCCCGCGGATTGAACAAATGCACATCCACCGCGCCGCTGCCAAATGCCCGCCGGGTGATTCCGGTGGTCAAAAACGGCGCAAAAAGCTCCGGAAACAGGGTGACGACATCAAAGCGCATGGCCCAGACGGTCAGTAATCGAGTTGCCAGTCGACGCGAATGCGTTTGGCATTCAAATCCACATCGTCCACAAAAGCAGACACGAAGGGAATCATGCGTTCCTGGAGTTTTCCGTCCTGCATGTAGTCCATAACCAGCACGGTTTGAGGGCCAGTAGACAGCAGTTCACGCACCGTTCCCATGCTCTCGTCAGCGCGGTTCACGACTTCCAAGCCGATCAAATCGACCCAGTAATACTCGTCCGTGCTGGCGGTGGGAAAACTGGAGCGGGCGACAAATATGCGTGCGCCGCGCAAGGCTTCGGCAGCGGTGCGGTCCAGCACCTCATGGGCGCAGGCGACCACCGTGTCGGAATGTTCTTTGGCTTCTTTGATGGCCAGGCGGGCGACGCCTTCAAAGGTCTTTTGGCCCCGCTCGGTGGGCATCAGAAACCAGCGTTTCGAAGAAAACAGTGCCTCGGGCTCGGCACTGAAAGAAATGACTTTGAACCAACCTTTGACGCCCCAGGCATCGGCGATGCGCCCGACCTCGATGGCGTCAGCCGGAAGTTCGGCCGCTTCGAGTCCGGCGATCATGCGTAGGGGTCAAAAAAAGGGCGCAGGGACGACCGTGTCGCCCCAACGCCCTGCTCTGCCTTAGGCTGCTGCGGGAGCAACGCTGTGAGCGGCTTGGCTGATCAGGCGCTCCACGGTGGGAGAAGCCTGTGCACCGACGCTTTTCCAGTAGGACAAGCGGTCTTGTGCAATGCGAATGCGCTCTTCATTGGCGGTCGCGATCGGGTTGTAAAAACCAATGCGCTCAATGAAGCGGCCATCACGGCGGGTGCGCTTGTCGGCGACAACAATGCTGAAAAACGGGCGGGCTTTAGCACCACCACGAGCGAGTCGAATGACGACCATGTTTATTCCTTTGGGTGATTGAAT
>CANFLX010000073.1 GCA_947447985.1 Comamonadaceae bacterium | reverse complement strand
GAAAAATTGACGAACCGCTATTCAAAAGCTTGTGTCCACGTTTCCAGCAATTCGGACAAAGTTATTTTCTTGAAGGATCTCAACGCCCCACCTTCCCCAATGCGCGTTAAGACTGATAAGGACCGGGTCGTTGTCAAAACGGCTCGATCGGTCGAGGACATCAACAGAGCGGTTGGCATGGGCTATTGGCCAGACGTGCGAATACTGAACTTTGATACAGAGAACCTTCGTACAAAGGTGTCTGTCGGGCAAGACCCTGTTACCGGTACGATTGAAACCACAGGTGATTTGCGCATGCGCTTTAAAACGTCACCGACGATCAAGTCAGAAAAATTGTTATGGGGTGACGAAGACCATCGCAGCAGTCTTGAGGCCATTCCCTTCACAGACTATTACCCGTATTTCCAAAAGAGCCCTATTGCAGCTTATCTGATTCCGAGGGACTTGAAAGAAGGTGCCCTGGTGGTCGTCGAAGACCCCATCGAAGATATTGTGGGGACGACTTGGAATCAAGGAAGCGCATACCGGGCCTGCGACGTTCCGGGATACATCAAGGACCGCAAGGTTGTTCTGCAACCCGAAAGCGTGAAGGTCAGTCGTGTACTTGGATAAACGTCATTTTCTCGCATCAATAAAAACAAACACTAGGAGCGCTGTATGTCATCCGTTAACAAAGTGATTCTTGTAGGCAACCTGGGCTCCGACCCCGAGCAGCGAGTCCTGCCCTCTGGTGGCCTTGTGACGAATCTTCGACTTGCCACTTCTGAGGTTCGAAAGAACAAATCAACCGGCCAAAGTAGCGAGCACACCGAATGGCACAGGGTGGTCCTATTCGACCGACTGGCCGAACTTGCCAGTCAATACCTCACCAAGGGGTCGCAGGTCTACATAGAGGGAAAGCTGCGAACGCGGAAGTGGCAGGACCAAAGTGGCGCTGATAAGTACATGACCGAAGTGGTCGCTGATGAAATGCAGTTTTTGGGCGGGAGGGGTTCTGAAGTAAGAAGCACGCCCCCAGCAACACAACCGATAGCAGCGACCAAGGCGCCAACTACCTATTCAGACTTCGAAGACGGCGATGTACCGTTCTGACGAACGCTGTCAGAGTGCACCAAACAAGCACCGATCCGCATCAATGGCTACCCTTATTAGGAGACGACCTTTATGACACCGCACGAAGCGAAGAAAATCATTGAGTGTCTTGCCCTTGGGGTCGACCCAGAAACCGGAGAAGTACTTACCGAGGAAAGTACGTTAAATAGCCCACAAGTGATTCGCGCCCTCGTGGTTGCATTGACGGCCCTAAATAGCGCAGTTAAACGTTCGGAGCACAATGCCCCGCACGCCGATAAGGCAGGACAACCGTGGTCTACCGCTGAGGAAGAGGAACTGCTGGCCTCATTTGATGCTGGCACTTCCATAAAGGAAATAGCTAAAGCGCATGGTCGTAGTCGCGGTGGGATTACTTCGAGGCTTGTACGCCTAGGCAGAATTAAAACCCGCGCTAATGCGGAAGATCCAGTCGTTCCTAGTCCGTTAAAGAAGCTAGCAGACCAAAGCCATAACAAGGATCAAGTCAATAGCCAAAGCGCTCGTAAATACGATGCGCAACACAATAGTGAAGAGTGCTTAGGGCAGACGGCGGGACGCCCAGACGATGAAAGCTTTGAAGCCTTTAACGCATTAGAAAGACGGACTCAGGAAATAGTTAGTTTTCTGGTTCAAATGGGCAAGATCCCCAAACCAAATCAGCTATGGATTTTTGGGGACGGTAAGTCCTGGGGTCAGATGATCGAACACACTGACGCAATCAAGAATCATCGCGATACCATTGAAAGGATCGCAAAAATATTTTGTGACTGGGTCTATGAATGTTCCGCCGTAATGCACGAGCCCGGATGGAAAGAACTGGCAAGGCAATTTGAATTACGGTTGACTGCATCCCCTGAAGATGCGTTACAGTTGTTCAAGATCATTCAAAGGCAGTCAGATGCAGAGATTTCGAAGTCAATCCATTACTTCATGAAATAAGAGGCAGTTCATGGGCGTCCGTTACCAACACTGCAACCTTACTCGTTAGGAGGTATTCGCTGGGTTGTAGCATCCACCGTAATTATTGAACCAAAAGCCGCAGCGGGTCTCATGATCGAAGTTGCCACGGATCCAGGATGGATGTCGATGACACAACGACACCCCCCCCAAAGCGGGCCTTTGTCCAAAGTTGTCCGACCAAGTGAATCTTCGGACTGCCCAGAAACTCGTCAATCCACGAGTAGCACCAAAGTTGTGCTTCAACGTTCGGCCATCCGTCTCTAGGTATTTCTGGCTCTGCAATAAAAGTAGTCTTACGCTCAATGATCATTATCTCGCCAGTACGGTCTTCAATCAAAACTAGGTCTGGAATGCACCGGAGCGGCACTCCCTCATAGTTGAGCCTCGAAGCCTTGAATGTCTTCGTTGGACTCTCTTGGTTGTCTGCAAAGTAAAGGGACCATCCGGTCGATCGACCTTTGCCAAGGTACCCAACCGTCCATTTGTGGTGCAGGAAGAGTTCTATATCGAGGTGTGTCCTCGATCCCTGCGCCAGGCGATTGGCGCGTGTCGCCTTACCTTTATCGGTGAAGTCCCGAGGCGAAGGGTGATGCTGTCTGAACACCCAATCCGCGAAAGCCGAGGCCGTAGCAGGGTTCTTGGAAGGAGGGGCGCGCATGAACTATGCCACCCCAAACGCCGACTCAAACAACGGCACCAACGCCCTATCAGCCAGGCAGACCCGCACCCATTCCACACTCGAGCCCTCACGCGCGTGTCGCTTGAGTACGTTGGCCATGATCCGGGCTGCCAGCATAGGCGGAAACTTGAACATACCAGTGCCGATGGCAGGCACCGCCAGTGATCGAATGCCGTTGGCACTGGCCAAGACCATCATGGAGTCCAACGCTTTTTCTAGGTAGTGCTCAGGCGTCGGGGTGTTGAGATAGTGCCCAGCCCGAATATGGATCACCCATGGATTGGGCAAATCGAAGCCTGGAGTCATCAGCGCTTCGCCGAGAGCCAAGGGCGCCAATGGTTCGCAAAACTCTTCCAGCCCAGGTCCGGCAGCGCCATGGATGGCCCCGGCGACGCCTGAGCCAAACCGCAAGTTTGCGTTGGCGCTGTTCACCACCGCATGTGCGTCGGGCTGCCGGATGATGTTGCCGTAGACAAAAGTAACGTCCATGCTGCAAGGCTCGTTTGCCGCCAGTCGGTTGGGCGTGCGGGTTTGTGAAGTTGTTATGGTACTGCTCGCAGTTTCACAAGCTACTGCTGCTCCGGCCCACGGTCCTTAGAAGAGTCTGTAGGCGTGCCTTCAATCTGATCGTCCCCTTGCACCTCTCCCGCCATCAGTTCTTGCAGCCAGGCGGGCTTCTCCGGGCAGTTCTTGGCCATCCAGTCGTGGGCCATGCGGTCACCGAGAGCAGCGGCTTTGGCCATCAGGCGGGTGCACTCCTCTAAATCCTGGTTCATGCCGGTGCCCGACTCATGCAGCAGGGCCAACTCGCGCAGGGCCGTAGCGTTGTCCATTCCAGCTGCTTCGTTCAGCCACAGCAGTGCATGTTCAACGCTGCGCTCTACGCCGTGCCCATACAACAGCATGATGCCCAGCTGCGCCTTGGCCTCACTGCTGCCCATTGATGAGGCACGGCGAAACCAGGTCACCGCGGCGGGATTGTTTTCTTCCACACCCGAGCCGTAGTAGTAAGCCGCGCCCACCTTGAAGGTGGCCCAGGTGTCGCCCAGCTCTGACGCTTCTTTGAAGCACTTCAGTGCCATCTTGAGGTCGCGCTCCACACCGTCGCCGTTTTCATAGGTGCAACCGAGCAGGCATGTCGCGTGGGCATGGCCTTGCAGGCTGGCAATTTGAAACAGGTCGTGCGCTCGCGCAGGGTTTGGCTCTGTAATCTCGCCTTTGAGCAAGGCCAGGCCCAACGCACTTTGGCACTCGCTGTGGCCGAGTTCCGCGCCCTGCTCCAGCCATGCAATCGCCTGTGCGTTATCCACCTCGGTGCCGCGCCCCACCCTGAGCGCCTCGGACAAGCGAAACATCGCCGGTTTGTAGCCCGAGCGCGCGGCCGTGCGCAGCCAAAACACGCCCTCTTCTTGCGCCTGCACGGTTTGCCCGCGCCACACACCGTGCCAACCCAGCAGACTCTGCGACCAGTGGTCGCCCAGCATCGATGCCCTGCGCAGATCCGCCAAGAAGTCCTGCTTGCCGTCTTCTGCATAAAAGCCGTGGTGCCCCAGCAGCGAATAGCACGCGGCAGAACCCAGGTCGGCGCCCTTGCGCATCCAGTAGTTGGCAACTTCGGGGTCTTTGGCACAGCCGGCCTTGCCCGTGCTGTACCAGGTGGACAGCAGCATGCAGCCATAGACATCGCCTTCCTTGGCCGCGCGGTGCACCCATTGCGCGTGCTGGGCCTTTTCTGCTTCGGTCTGGCTTTGCTTGACTAAAAACTCCCCGTACAGGGCGTAGGCATAAGGGTTCTCCGACGCGATAGCTTGCTCCAGGTGGTAGAGCTTGCGCTGGGGGTCTATGTCGGCGAGGGTCAGGTGCGCGATGGTTTCCCCGAGGGTCAGCGCTTGCTCCAGCAAGGGCCGCGCGGCATTCCAGTTTGTTTTGCGCAGGCTTTGCGCCAGCACGATCATGCAGTCGGCATTCCCCAGATCGGCGCCACGGCGCAACCAAGCCTGGCCTGCGGCTTCATCGGGTTGCATGCCGATGCCGTCGATGAAAAATTGCCCCAAGTGCAACATCGCCACCGTGTTGCCCGCCTCGGCCTGCAGCTGCAGTTCGGCAATGACCTGTGGCAATTTTGAAGACGACTGCTGCTCTGCTTCAGCGCCATCGACTGGGCGCCAGTACTGCTCGGCCAGCCTGAATGCCTCCTCGTAGGGCGCAGGCTGCCCGATCACGTGGCGGACGAAGTCGATGTAGTCCCGGGCGCAAGTGCTTCCCTGCAGGGTGGACCAGATCAGGTTTTGCAGGTCTGCGTCATTGTTGATGTCAGCCATGAGTGCGCTCCACGGTGTTGGTGATGAGCCTCACAATAGTCCTGCGCAGGCTCATGGCGTGAGCTTGCGCTGCCACTGGACCACGATTTTGGCCCGTGCCTTGAATGTCAAAGCGATACCGCTCGGGGCTGTTGCGAAAAATCGGTGCGCTATACCAATCGACTTTTATTCTGCAAAGTCTGGACCACGAGGTCAAAATCCTTCAAGTTCCCTGGCGACATATATGGGGAGCGAGGGTTTTTCGCTTGTATCACTTTTGCGTTTTGAATTTCAGGCTTCCAAAGCCGTGCAATCCTCATCACCACCAATAGCGCACCTCTTTCTCCGGCACTTTTTACCTCTTGCAGAATGAGATCTCTAGAAGGCAAACGCGCGCCTTCATGGAATTGGACTGAGGCCCATGGAATCAGTTGAACGCAAGCCAGATTGTTTGCAATAAAGTGGTCGCCAAATTGCTCTATCAAAACTCTCAAACGTTTTCGAGTCCACTCGCGCGCCCCTTGGGGCGCATCAGGATGAATGTGCCCAAATGGCCATCCCTGTGCTGTGAATGCCTCGCACCCATCCGGTGTTTCCGCAAGATCGTCAGAGTAACCAGGGTTCGCAAGCAACATGACAACCGGAGCTGTCCGGATATTAGCTGTCGGTAGGAATGGTCCCACACGCGTCTGCAACCGATGTTCTGGGCGCCGGCCTGGGTGATTGTTGAATGCCGCAATCGCGTTCTTGTCTATCTCCGAGACATATTCAATGGTTAATTTATCCATACTTCTTTGAACGCAATTGTTGGCATCAACTCACCTGAACGGCATGCACCGCTCCCGATTCTTCTACTGAACTCTATCAACAATCCGACCGGCGCCCTTGGTCCACCTTGCGGCGCAAAAAGGCGTCTTTATCCAGCTCTTGCATAGAGCTCGAAAAGTTGCCCTCGTCAATCTCGGTCAGGCGGCTCTTCATGGCATACGAGGTGTATTCCAATTCTTTTTCCATACGCCCATGGTCGCGTCGGCGCAGCATGGTCCGCATGACGTCCAGGGTGCCGCGCAACCAAGGGTTGTTTTCGGCGCGTTGGCTCAATTCATCGAACATGCGTTCAACGGCTGCCCAATCACGCCTTTTGACCGCCTCGCGCGCCAAGCGCTGAAGGTCAGCCGCTTCAATTTCGCCAAACCGCCTTGCCACAAGCAAGTCGTCCGCAAAGCCTTCGTAGACCAAGGGTGTCACCACGGGAAGTTCTGCAATGGAGGCAACGAAATGGTGCACAACGCCATTCCCGTCCTTGGCCTTCACCAGCACTCGCAAAGGGGAGCGGTCGGTCGCGCGCGACTGCAGGCGAATCGCATCCGCCATGGGGATGGACAAAGCCATCCAGGCCTCAGATTTGGCTGCGATCGAGGGCAGTCGCCACGAGCCATCTGGGTTTTGCGCATAGTCGTTGTGCATGGTCCAGCGGTGCGTGCCGATGGAGGTGGTGAGTGTCACGTCGCGCCATGCGAGGCGCGAAAGCAGGCCGATTTCGCTGTCAAAGGGTTCAGAAAGATCCTCGGCACGGTCTCCGTAGAGCGCAGCGCCCTGCCCCGCAATCGCCATTGCGGTCATCAATGATTCGTTAAAACCCGAACCAATGCCCACTGTGGTGGTGGAGACTCCAGAGCGCGCCAGTTCACCCACCTGCTCGCAGATACGGTCAACTTGGATCTCACCCTGGTTGGCTTGCCCATCCGACAAGAGCATGACGCGGCACATCCGGTTGCTTGCGCTCCTGCGAGCCAATACCTCGGCTCCTTTGAGCCATCCCGCATGCAAATCGGTAGATCCATGGGCCTCGATGGTGTCCAAGGCGGCCCCCAGCAAGGGGCGCGCTGCACGGACAGGCATGAGTGCAAGCGCAACGTCCACCTGGTCGCTGTAGCTCACGATGGCCACTTCGTCATCGGGGTGCATGCGGTCGATCAGTTCTTGCGTGCATTGCTTGGCGGCGCGCAACCTCGCACCGCTCATAGACCCAGAGCGGTCCACAACGATGGCCAATGACAGAGGGGTGCGGGAAATGCTGGGGTCGTCTTGGGCACGCAGACGCACCAAGACCTGAAAACGCGCGTTTTCGTCGGCGACCAATGCGGCCCGCATCGGGGTGAGTACAACTTCAAGGGGGTAAGTGGGTTTCATTCAATGGCTCCTGTGTTGGCTAATTAGGGCTGGGCTTGTGGAGGGGTCGGGGAACTGGACTGAGTGGGCTGGTCTTTGCGCATGCTCTCGACCATCTCAATCAAATGCATTTGGCGGCGTTGTATGTCATCCAGGCGTGCCTCCAGGTCGTGGCGAAGTTGCTGGTTCAGCTCACGCACCCCGTACAGGTTTTTTTCGATCATTTGCGTGATTTCG
>CANFLX010000072.1 GCA_947447985.1 Comamonadaceae bacterium | reverse complement strand
TCGGCTCTTTGGCGATCTTCATGATCTTGCGGATCTTGTCCTCTGGAATCTCCATGCGCTCGGCCAAGACGCTCGCGTCCGGCTCAAAGCCAAACTCCTGCAGGTGCTGGCGGCTGATGCGGTTCATCTTGTTGATGGTTTCGATCATGTGCACCGGAATGCGGATGGTGCGTGCCTGGTCGGCAATCGAGCGCGTGATCGCCTGGCGGATCCACCAGGTGGCGTAGGTAGAGAACTTGTAGCCACGGCGGTATTCAAACTTGTCCACCGCCTTCATCAAACCGATGTTGCCTTCTTGGATCAGGTCCAGGAACTGCAGGCCGCGGTTGGTGTATTTCTTGGCAATCGAGATCACCAGGCGCAAGTTGGCCTCGATCATCTCTTTCTTGGCCGCACGGCTGGACGCCTCGCCCTGGTTCATGCGCTTGTTAATGTCCTTGAGCTGGTCCAGCGGCACCACGACCTTGGCTTGCAATTCGGCCAACTTTTGCTGGATGTCTTGCACCGGCGGAATGTTGCGCGCCATCACCGCACTCCAGGGCTTGCCTGCGGCGGCTTGTTTTTCAATCCACTTCAGGTTCAGCAGATTGTTGGCGATGTGGTTGCCATTTTTGTCACGGCCGCTGAAGTCGGCAATGAAGTTTTCCTGGCTGTAGCCGCACTTGTCCACAATGATGCGGCGCAGTTCGCGCTCTTTCTTGCGGATGTCGTCCACCTGGCCGCGCACCATGTCGCAGAGCTTTTCAATGGCCTTGGCTGTGAAGCGGATGGTCATCAGTTCGTCGCTGAGCAAACGCTGCGTCTTTATGTAGCTGGGTGAGCCGTAGCCCTCCTTGTTATAGATCGCATGCAATTTCTCGAAGAGTTCACGCAGGTGGTCAAAGCGGATCAGGGCTTCGCGCTTGAGTTCTTCGAGCTTTTTGGTCAGTGCTTTGGAGCCGCCTTTGCCATCGTCGTCGTCTTCCGCGTCAAACTCGTCAAAGTCTTCTTCGGCCACATAGTCGTCGGCTTCGTTGGGATTGGAGAAGCCATCCACGACCGTGGTGATCACGACTTTGCCTTCACGAATCTCTTCGCCCTGGAGCAGGATCGCATCGATGATCGCTGGAGAGTTGCTGATAGCTTCCATCATCGCCATCAGACCACCTTCGATGCGTTTGGCGATCTCAATCTCGCCTTCGCGGGTCAGCAGTTCCACCGTGCCCATTTCGCGCATGTACATGCGCACCGGGTCGGTGGTGCGGCCAAACTCGCTGTCCACGGTGCTCAGTGCGGCTTCGGCTTCCTCTTCGGCTTCGGCCTCGGTGGCGGCGGTGGCCACGTTGTTGTTGAGCAGCAGGGTTTCTGCGTCAGGCGTTTGTTCGTAGACGGCCACGCCCATGTCGTTGAGCATGGAGATCACGACTTCCAGAGTTTCGGCGTCCACCAGCTTGCCGGGCAAGTGGTCTGAAATTTCGCCGTGCGTCAGGTAACCACGGGTGCGTCCGAGTTTGATCAGGGCCACAAAGGCCAGGCGGCGTTTGGTTTTTTCTTCTTCAGAAAGAATGGTTTCTTCCAGTCCAAACTCTTTCATCAAGGCCCGTTCTTTGGCCTTGCTGATCTTCATGCGCAGTGGCTTGACCTTTTCGCCTGTGGCGCTCACCACCGGTTCGACTTCGAGCTCGGCTTCAATGTCCAACAATTCGATATCGTCTTCCGTGGCTGCGGGTTTGCCTTTGGTTTTGGACTTGGCGGCCGCTTTGCTCGCAGGCTTGGCTGCCGGTTTGGCTGGAGTTTTGATAGGGGCTTTCTCTGCCGGTTTTGCGGCTGCTTTGGTGTTTGGTTTTTCGACCGCTTTTACAGCGGCTTGGGCTGCCGCCTTGGCAGGAGCTTTCACCGGTGCTTTTGCGATCACTTTTGCAACGACTTTTGCCGCCGCTTTGGGCGTTGGCTTAGGCGCAGCCACTTTGCTGGCCGCCGCTTTGGCTGCTGGCTTTGCCGGGGCTTTCGCCGCAGGCTTTGCGGCTGGCTTGGCCGCGACGGGTTTTGCTGCGGGTTTGCCTTTCGGCGGCGTTTTAGCGGCGGGCGCCGCCTTGGTCTTTTTAGCGGGCATAGCAGGTGCCGCTTTGACAGCCGCTTTTACAGCGGGTTTGGCCGTTGCCTTTGCTGGTGCTTTCACCGGCGCTTTGGTGGCGGGCTTGGCAGACGCCTTTGCCGCTGGCTTTGCAGCCGGTTTGGCAGCGGGTTTAGCGGCTGGCTTTCGAGCAGGTTTGGCGGATTTGGCGGACTTGGATGCGGGCATAGTGAACCTCAAAACCAAAAAAAACGAATCGGTCGACCGCCAACGGTGTCAACCGGTGGGAGGCCAGGGGCAGGGACGCGGGGCGAAGGGAAAAGCTTCAGTGGCAAGATGGGTGGGCGATCATTTGGGGTGCAGTCCTTGCGGTGGGGGTGGCCTGTGTCACTGCGTGGCCGGATGCCCGGAGGTGCTGCTGTCGCTCTTGCCGAAAAAAGTGGATTATACCTTTTTTATGCTTTTTCCGCCATCTTTTTCACCAGATCTTCCAGTTGTGCCGCCAGCGCAAGGCGTTTTTCATGCATCCCGCGGTAGCGTTGCGCCATGGCGGCGTCGGGTGCGGACTCGGCGATCTGCTTCATGGCCGCGTCGATGCGGTCGATCGCCAGGCGCAGCACCAGCCCTTGGAGTTCCTGCAAAGACTCCTCACTCTGCCCGGTAGCGGGCGCCGACTCGGCCATCAGGCGCAAGGCCAAAGGCTCAAACGCCAGCCCGCCCATTTCGGTGCGCAATGCGCTCCAGTTCAGGGGACCGTGCTCATGCAACTGCGCTTCGAGCCAGACGAACAAGCCACCGTGGGGTTCTGGAAGCTCGCACAACATGGCGTGCTCTTCGCCGGTCAGCGCGTCCCAGAGTTGGCTGTGCCCGAGAAGAATGCGGGTGGCATGGTCGGCGCGGCTGGCCGGACGGGCCCGCCCGCCCAGGCGGCTGGGCGCGGCGGGAGCCCGTGCGCCGTAGCGCAAGGGGGCGCGTGAGCCCGGGGCGCTGGTGCTGTCCGGGTGTTCGCCGCGCTGGGGGGCACGGCGGCCGCGGCCGCCCTCTTTGTCGCCGGAGCGTGTGGGGGGCATCCAGAGCTCGCCCAGTTCGCGGCTGGTGAGTTGCACCAGGTCGGCGATTTCAGCCAGTAGCTGCAGTTTCAACGCGCCCTCGGGCAATTGCATCCACATCGGCTTGGCATTGCTCGACAGGTGGGCGCGGCCCTCAGCGGTGTTCAAGTCGCAGCCCTCGCTGGCGGACTCCACCAGAAAGCGGCTCAGCGGTGTGGCTTGCTTCACGTAGTCGGCAAACGACTCGGCGCCGTTGGCGCGGATAAAGCTGTCCGGGTCGTGCTCCTGCGGCAAAAACAAAAACTTGATGCTGCGCACATCGGTGGCAAACGCCAGCGCGCCGTCCAAGGCCTTGCGGGCAGCGCGGCGGCCGGCGCCGTCACCGTCGAAGCTGAACACCACCGCGTCGGTAAAGCGAAATAGCTTTTGCACATGGTCGTTGGTACAAGCCGTGCCCAGGGTGGCCACTGCGTTGGGAAAGCCCAGCTGGGCCAGCGCCACCACGTCCATATAGC
This sequence comes from Comamonadaceae bacterium, assembly GCA_947447985.1. GTDB lineage: Bacteria > Pseudomonadota > Gammaproteobacteria > Burkholderiales > Burkholderiaceae_C > Allorhodoferax. Next base: position 4,424 of record CANFLX010000072.1, on the reverse strand, counting down.
CTTCGGTCACCAGCGCATAGCCCCTATCCCGCAAATGGGCACGTGCCTCAAACAGCCCGTAGAGCTCCCGCCCTTTGCTGAACACGGGTGTCTCAGGGGAGTTCAGGTACTTGGGTTTTTCGTCTCCCAGCACCCGCCCGCCAAAGCCGATGCACTCGCCCTTGATGTTGCGGATGGGAAACATGACGCGGTCGCGAAAGCGGTCGTAACGTTTTTCGTCCGCCCCTTCTTCGGTGTTGCTGATGACCAGGCCACTTTCCACCAAGAGTGGGTCGTCGTAATTCGGAAACACGCTGGCCAGTCCGCGCCAACCGTCGCTGGCATAGCCCAGGCCAAATTGCTTGGCGATGGCGCCCGAAAGGCCCCGCCCCTTGAGGTAGGCCACGGCGCGCGGCGCGTCCTTGAGGTTGCGGCGGTAGGCTTCTGCGGCTTTTTCCAGCACGCTGGTCAGGGTGTGCTGCTTTTGCTTTTGCTCCCGGGCCCGGGCCCGGTCCTGGGGTGAGGCCTCTTCCTCGGGTACTTGCATGCCATATTGCTGGGCCAGGTCGTGCACCGCCTCCACAAAGCTCATGCCCGCGTGGTCCATCAAAAAGCTGATGGCATTGCCGTTCTTGCCGCATCCAAAGCAGTGGTAGAACTGTTTGGCGGGACTGACAGAGAACGAGGGCGACTTCTCGCCATGGAAAGGGCACAGGCCCATGAAATTGGCGCCGCCTTTTTTCAGCTGCACATAGCGCCCGACGATGTCCACCACGTCAGCGCGCGCAATCAGCTCTTGGATAAAGGTTTGCGGAATCGCCATTGGCGGATTGTAGAAGTCGGCTACTGCAGGTGCTGTGGGGCTCAGTCGCCCATGACCACACCCTCGCGCCGGGGGTCGGCGCCGCCAAACCAGCCTTGTGGTGTGCGGGCAATGGCCTGTAATCCACTGGGCAGCGGCAGCTGAATGACTTTGTGGCCCCGGTCTTTGAGGGCATCTACGGCGGCAGGCGCAAACCGGCCTTGCTCCAGGATCAGCAGCTCGTCCATGGCGCCAAAGTTGGGCAGGTCAATCGCCTGCTGGGGGTTCAGGCCCCAGTGCAGCATGCCGTACAGCGTTTTGGTCACGAAGTGGATGATGAAACCGCCCCCGGGGCTGCCCAGGCTGGCCAGCAGCTCACCACTGTCGGCGTCAAACACCAGGGTGGGCGACATGGACGAGCGCGGGCGCTTGCCCGGCTCCACGCGGTTGGCCACCGGCTTGCCGTCCGCACCCGTGGGCGCGAAGCTGAAGTCGGTGAGTTGGTTGTTGAGCAAAAAGCCCCCCTCCAATCCCACACCCCGGTTCACCATGAGGCGTGCGCCCCAAGCGTCTTCAATGGTGGTGGTCATGGCCAAGGCGTTGCCATAGGCGTCCACCACCGAGATGTGGGAAGTGCCGTGCTCGGTCTGTGCCGCCATGGGAGCATAGCTGCTGGTGCTTGAACCCGGCTGACCCGGCAAAGCGCGGGCCATGCGCGCGCCTGTAGCGGCTATCAGTGCCGCACGCTGGGACAAATAGCGCTCGTCCAGCAGGCTATTCCACGCTCCGGCAGGGGCGGCGACAAACTGCGGGTCCCCCACATACTGCGCGCGGTCGGCAAAGGCCAACCGTGCGGACTCGGTGTACAGGTGCAGCCAATCGGCACCGGGTTGTGTGCCGGAAAAGGGCAGGCTGGCCGCAGGGGTGCGGGCCAGCATGCCCAATATCTGTCCCACCGCCAGCATGCCCGAGCTTGGTGGCGGCATGCCGCACAGGCGGTAAGTGCGTTTTGTTGGCTGGGCGACCGTGTAGCGCATGCACAAGGGCTCGCGCTCCAGCGCCTGGTACTGCGCGAGGTCGGCCACGCTCAGCGTGCCAGGGTTGCTGGCGTGGCTTTGCACTGTGCGGGCCATGGCTTGCGCCACCTCGCCGCGTGTCAGGGCGTCGGGCCCCTCCTTGGCGATGCGTTGCAGCACGGCAGCCAGCTCCGGGTTGCGCAAGATGTGGCCTGCCGGCCAAGGCTGGCCCTGGGCGTCGTAAAAATACCGGGCTGCCACAGGATCGTTTTTGAGGTCCGACTCCGCCGCCAGCAAGCTCGCCATCCGCGGGCTCACGGCAAAGCCTTGGGTCGCCAGCGCAATAGCGGGCGCAAACAACTGGGCCCAGGGCAATTTGCCATGCTGGCGGTGCGCCAGGGCCAACAGGGGCAGCACGCCTGGCACGCCTACCGAGCGGCCGCCAACGATGGCTTGGCGCAAGGCCAGGGGTTTGCCGTCGGGCTGCAGAAAAAGGTCAGGGGTGGCGCCTGCGGGTGCGGTCTCGCGGCCGTCAAAGGCCTGGGTGCGCTGCCCGTCAAAGTGCAGCAAAAACGCGCCGCCGCCCAGGCCGCTGCTTTGGGGCTCGACCAGGGCCAGCACCATTTGCACTGCAATCGCGGCGTCCACCGCACTGCCGCCTGCGCGCAGCAGGGTGTAGCCCGCCTCGGTGGCCAGCGGGTTGGCGGCCGCCACGGCCAATGTGCGGGTGCGCCAGCCTGGCTTGGCCTGAATGCCGCTGGCCGCCTCGGGTTGGGCGGGCGGGGCCGGCTGGGCGGGCGCGTGGCTGCAAGACCAGACCAGCGCCAGCGCAAGCAGCGTTGGGCGCATTACTTTTGCCGGGGCTGGCGGCCCAGCAAATAGAACTCGGGGTTGGGCATCATGCCCGTGGCATTGGCCATGCGGTTGGACAGTCCGAAAAACGCGGTAATGCCTGCAATGTCCCAGATGTCTTCGTCGTCAAAGCCGTGGGCGTGCAGCGCCTCGAAATCGGCATCATGGACCGTGTGGCTCTCTAGGCACACCTTCATGGCGAAGTCCAGCATGGCGCGCTGGCGCGGCGTGATATCGGCCTTGCGGTAGTTGATCGCCACCTGGTCGGCCACCAGCGGTTTTTTCTCGTAAATGCGCAGAATGGCGCCGTGGGCTACCACGCAGTACAGGCAGTGGTTGGCGGCACTGGTGGTGGTGATGATCATCTCGCGCTCGCCTTTGGTCAGGCTGGATTCCTCGCGCAGCATGAGGGCGTCGTGGTAGGCAAAAAAAGCCCGCCACTCGGCTGGACGGCGCGCAAAGGCCAAAAACACATTGGGCACAAAGCCAGATTTTTCCTGCACTTCCAAGATCTTGGCGCGCAGGTCTTCGGGCAGGGTGTTGAGGTCGGGCAGGGGAAAGCGGCTCATGGGTGGGTCCGGGTGGGCAGTCAGGGTGGAGGGCGGTTGCGAGAGATTTCATTATGCTGTGCGCTTTGAACCACTCCCAGCAAGGAAGCACGCATGCCGTCCACCAACGACTCCTATGACAAAGGCCTGGCCACCCGCAAGGCCGTGATGGGCGAAGACTTTGTCGCCAACGCTTTGGGCAACGCGACGCCGTTTACCCAGCCCATCCAAGACCACATCACCCGTGCCGCCTGGGGCGAGGTGTGGCAGCGCCCGGGCCTGGACCTGAAAACCCGCAGCCTGATCACGGTGGCCATGCTGACCGCCCTGGGCAAACAAAACGAGCTCAAAGGCCATGTGCGCGGCGCCCTGAACAATGGTGCCACGCCCGCCGAAATTCAGGAAGTGCTGCTGCACGCGGCGGTGTACTGCGGCGTGCCCACGGCAGTCGAGGCCTTTCGCAGCGCCAACGAGGTGGTGGCCGCTCAGTAATGCGGCGGTAATTCGTCGCGCAGATTGCGCTGCGGGGCCGCCTGCGGGTCTGCGGCCTGCTGGCGCAGGTGCAGGACCTCGCTGATCAGGGCGTTGATCTGGGTTTGCTGGCGGATCACCACCTGGTCGAGCTTGTCCAGCAGGTCTTCGGTGAAGCTGGCTTTGATTTCCAGCTCGTTCAGACGTTCCAAGGCCTGGGTAAGCGCGTCAGATGCCGGTGGGGGCTTGGCTGGGTTGTTGGGCATGAACAGGGCGCTGCGCGCCCGTGGTGTGGGTCAGGTGCGGGCTTGCATGGCTTCGCGCGCCAGGCGCACCGGAAATTGCGCACGGATTTGTGCGTCCATCTCCGGCGAGATGTGCGACGGGAAGTGGCCATCCAAAATGACTTGCAGCTTTTTGGACGCTGTCTCCACAATGCTGGGGCGGCCTTGCTCCACCCATTGGTTGGGGCTGGCGCGGTTGGCAATCTGGGGGTACAGGTAGTCCCGTTGCATCAGGTTCAGCGTCTGCGGCGCGCCCAGGTAGTGGCCAGGGCCGGTCAGGCAGACGTCGCGGATCGTGTCCAGCGACAGGGTTTCGTCATTGACTTCAATGCCGCGAATCGTGCGTTGCACCGCGCCAATGATGTCGTTGTCAATCAGCAGACTCTCCAGCGAAAAGCCCAAGAGGCTGGCCAGCATGCCGGCAGATTCGTAAATCAGGTTCGCACCTGCATTGCCGACCAGCGCGTGGTTG
>CANFLX010000071.1 GCA_947447985.1 Comamonadaceae bacterium | reverse complement strand
GCCCCGCATTCAGCAGCTCGCTGCCCGCGTGATGCGCGAACCCCAGCGCATCACCATCGACAGCCCGCAAGAAAAGCACGCCAACATCAAACAAGTGCTGTTCTGGGCTGACAACGCCCAACACAAACGCAAGTTGCTGGACCACTGGCTGCGTGACACCACCATCAACCAGGCGATTGTGTTTGCCAGCACCCAAATCGAGTGCGATGGCCTGGCCAACGACTTGCAACAAGACGGCTTTGACGCCGTGGCCTTGCACGGGGCCCTCAGCCAGGGTCTGCGCAACCGCCGTTTGATGGCACTGCGCCAAGGCCATGTGCAAATTTTGGTCGCAACCGACGTGGCAGCGCGCGGCATTGACGTGCCCACGATCACCCACGTGTTCAACTTCGGCCTGCCCATGAAGGCCGAGGACTACACCCACCGCATTGGCCGCACCGGCCGTGCAGGGCGCGATGGCCTGGCCATTACCTTTGCCGAGATGCGTGACCGCCGCAAGATCTTTGACATCGAAGCCTATACCCGCCAGCCTATCAAGGCGGATGTGGTGCCCGGCCTGGAGCCGCAGCAGCGCATGCCCGAATCGCGCCCCAGCGCAGGATTTGGCGGACGCAATGGTGGCGGCGACCGCGACCGCAAATTCAGCAACGGCCCGCGCGAAGGTGGCTTCGGTGGCAACCGGGGTGGTTTTGCAGGACGTGCACCTGCCGGTGGCAACCGCGACTTTGGTGGCAATTCCCGTGACTTCAGCGGCGCGGCGCGCGAAGGCTTTAGCTACGAGCGCAAAGGCGGCTTTAACGACCGCTTCAACTCCGGCCACAAACCTGCTGCTCCCCGTGGTGACTTCGCTCCGCGTGGCGACTTTGCACCCCGTGGGGATTTCGCCCCTCGTGGTGACTTTGCTCCGCGTGGCGACTTCGCGCCCCGCAATGACGCCCCCCGCGGTGACTTCGGTGCGCCGCGTGGTGACTTTGCGGCCCGCAAGCCCGCTTTTGGCAAGCCCACCGGCTTTGCCAAACCTGGCAACGGTGGCAAGGTGTTTGTGCCGCGCGACGCTAAAAAGCGTCCGACGCGCAACGCAGACTAAGCGCTCAACAGCGTCATAGGCGCTCAGGCCATGCCGTTGCGGCGGGCCAGTTCGACAAACAAAGCGGCCTGATCCAACCCGGACAGGCCGTTTTTGTTGGCGTCGGCGTACAGCTGCTCGAGCAGACCCGTAACCGGCGCAGCAAAGCCCAATTGCGCAGCCGTGTCCATGGCGTTGCGCATGTCTTTGAGTTGCACGCTCATGCGCCCGCGCGGTGCGAAGTCGCGCTCCACCATGCGCTGCCCGTGCACTTGCAGGATGCGGCTGTCGGCAAATCCGCCAGTGATGGCCTCTTTGACCTTGGCCATGTCGGCGCCGCCTTTGTCGCAGAGCAGCAGCGCCTCGGCCACTGCGCCTATGGTGATGCCCACAATCATTTGGTTGGCCAACTTGGCCAATTGCCCGCAGCCGTGGGGGCCGACCAGCGTCGTGCGCCCCAGGTGGCTGAGCACTGGGGCTGCATCATCCAAATCCTTTTGCAAGCCGCCCACCATGATGGCCAGCGTGCCTTGCTCTGCACCCAAGGTGCCGCCCGATACCGGGGCGTCCAGGTAACGCACACCCCGTGCTTGCAGGGCTTGCGCATGGGCACGCGCCTGCGCGGGGGCGATGGAGGACATGTCAACGACCAGGGTTCCCGGACGCAGTGCTGCGAGGTTGGTGGGGTCCAGCAGCACGGCCTCCACGACCTGGCCGTCTTCCAGCATGGTGATCACCACCTCCGCCTGGGCCATGGCCTGCGCTGCGCTGGCATGCGCCGTGGCGCCCATGGCCATTAAAGGTGCGGCCTTGGAAGCGGTGCGGTTCCACACATGAACCTGCAAGCCCGCTTGGCACAGGCGCTGCGCCATGGGCAGGCCCATGAGGCCGAGTCCGAGTACCGCAACGTTCATAGCTGCCCCCCGCTTTACATCAGCAAATGTTCACCGGCGTTGTCGCCGCCCAAGGTCACGTAATTGACCTTGCGAATGTCCATGAGCTTGGTGCCGCCGGCATAACTGATCGAGCTTTGCACGTCTTGCTCCATTTCCACCAGGGTGTCGGCGAGCCTGCCCTTGATGGCTTCCAAAATGCGCTTGCCTTCCACGTGCTTGTATTCGCCTTTGTTGAAGTCGCTGGCGGAGCCGTAATACTCTTTGTAGAGCTTGCCGTCCACTTCGACCGTTTGGCCGGGGGACTCTTCGTGGCCCGCGAACAGCGAACCGATCATTACCATGGACGCGCCAAAGCGGATGCTTTTGGCAATGTCGCCATGGTCGCGAATGCCGCCGTCGGCAATGATGGGCTTGGTCGCTACGCGGGCACACCACTTGAGCGCGCTGAGTTGCCAGCCGCCAGTGCCAAAACCGGTCTTGAGCTTGGTAATGCACACCTTGCCCGGGCCAATGCCCACCTTGGTCGCATCCGCACCCCAGTTTTCCAGGTCAATCACCGCCTCGGGCGTGCCCACGTTGCCAGCAATGATGAAACTCTCGGGCAGCTTGCTCTTGAGGTAGGTGATCATGTTTTTCACGCTGTCGGCATGGCCATGGGCGATGTCGATGGTGATGTAGTCGGGCGTGAGGCCCAGCGCCACAAAGCGGTCCACGGTGTCGTAGTCGGCCTTTTTTACGCCCAGCGAGATCGAGACGAACAAGCCCTTGGCGACCATTTCCTGGGCAAAGACGACGTTGTCCAGGTCAAAGCGGTGCATCACATAGAAGTAACCGTTTTGCGCCAACCAGGTGCAAATCGGCACGTCCACCACGGTTTTCATATTGGCTGGCACCACGGGCAGGCGAAAGCGGCGATTGCCAAGCTGCACACCGGCGTCACACTCTGAGCGGCTTTCCACGCGGCATTTGCGTGGCAGCAGAAGAATGTTGTCGTAGTCAAAAATTTCCATAGCCCAGGCTCCAAAAAGTTGAATCAGATCGGGGCACTTGGATTGGAACCGGCAAAAAAATGCCGGGTGCCAAATGCTTGGGCCCGGTGATTGATTTTACGCGCTGAGAAACCTGACGGCTTGCGCCCGGATGGGAAGGCGATAAAAAACGCCAAGAGGGGCACCCTACAATGATTTTTTTAGAAAAAAACCAATGGACCTGCTGCAAAACATCGAGACCTTTGTGCGTGTGGCCCAGACTCAGAGTTTTGCTGAGGCTGCCAGGCAGTTCCGAATTGCCAGGTCTGTGGTGACGATGCGTATCAAGCAGTTGGAGGAGCACGTCGGGGCGCCGCTGTTTCACCGAAGCACCCGGGTGGTTCGCCTGAGCGAGGTAGGCCAGGCGTATTTGAGCGACTGCACGGATTTGGTGGCCAGGGCAGGGGACATCGTCGATCAAATGCGCGATGTGCGAGGCAAGCCATCGGGCACGCTGCGGGTGCATGCGCTCACCGGGCTGGTGCTGGGACATTTCGCATCCATGCTGCACCAGTTTCAGTTGCTTTACCCCGATATTCGTCTGGACTTGATCGTCAGCGACTCCGTGGTGGATCCGGTCAAAGCTGGCGTCGATTGCGCTTTGCAAATTTTTCCGGCGCAGTCCACCGAGGTGGTCAGCAAGCCACTTTTCCCCGTGCGGCGGGTTTTTTGTGCCACGCCCCAATACCTTGAGAAGCACGGGCGTCCCACCGATCCCCGCGATTTGCACCGGCACAAATTGGGCTTGTATTCCGGCTATCCGACCCGCGACCGCTGGACCTTCCATCACCAGGGGGAACAGGCCACTCTGTATTTGCGTGCGGCGCTGCTCACCAACAGCGTGCACTTGCTGCGGGAATATGCGCTCGAGCATGCGGGCATTGTGTGTGTGCCAACCTTGGTTGCGTCTGAAGCCTTGCAGCGCGGTGACCTGGAGGTGGTGATGCCGGAGCACCAACTCACGTCTTTTCAGCTCAGTGCGGTGTTTGCGGCAACGTCGCGGCAGGAATACAAGCTGCGGCTGCTGATTGAGCACATTACCAATGCGTTTACCGATATGCCGCCCTGGGATCGCGTTTTGATCGAGCGTTCGCTTTTTCCAGCCAATCTCATCCGAGCTTGAGACTTTTTCTGTTGAATTTAGATGATTTTCAGGGTTTACCCTGACTATTGTTCTGTTTATACGAACAGATCTGTCCAAATTTAACCCCTAGCGCAGGGGGCCAAGCGCGTCTACAGTCCGCCCATTCCTTGCCAACACCGTGCAGTGGCCAGGACTTTCAACCCAGGAGTGAGATCCATGAGCGTGACCTACGAAACCAAGTTCGGTTCCCTGAACCATTTCGAAAAAGGCCGTGTCGAGCCGATCGACGACGACGTGCGGCATTACGCTTTTTCCAATTGTTTTGAAACAGCGAGCAAATCCAAGCCCTACGAAAAAGTGGTTTTTGGCCAAAACCAAATTTACGTGCTTGAAGTCTTGCGGGCTGAAGGCGCATCGCCCTGGTACACCTGTGCGCATGACGAATTTGCGCTGAGCATGGACGGAGAGGTAGAAGTCCACCTCATCAAACTCGATGCCCCCCAAACCGTGGCAGACACCGAAAAGAACGGTGCAGTCTTGGTGCAGGGTGAGCCTCAAGGTCAAAAAATGGGTTGGATGAAGCTCAAGCGTGGCCACCAAGGCATGTTGCCCAAGAACACCGCCTACCAATTCCGCAGCGCCCACCCCGCGGTCGTCGTGCTGCAAACCTGCAAAGGCGACCTGTCCGTGGAAAAGTGGTCAGAAATTTGCCAAATGGCCTGACCCTGAGCGAAGCAACAATTTTTTAAATATTTGGAGATCGTTATGAACGCACCTGTAGAAATGGCCAAGATCATTGCCTCCGCACCCCACGCAGTGATGGGATACCGCGATTTCAAATTGGGCTCCTTCGGCTTTCGCCGGGACGAATACTTTGCGCACATTGAATGGAGCACCCGTGATGGCCGCCCCATGTCACACAGCATGGACATTGGCAACTTTCTGCGCGCACTCATGCGGGACGTCGCGTGGGGCTTCTTTTATGGTGGCGTCAATTTTGACGAAGTGATTGGCACCGTCAACCATTACCAATCGGTGGATCTGCAGGCCGGAGCCTTCAACGAAACCCTGAAGGCAGCCGGCGTGGATCTGTTGGAAAACTTTCCTACCGATCAAATCGCGGCCACCTTTTTTGAAATCCTGGACGACTGGACCAACGCAAGTTTCGATCCCTTCTCGGCGCCTCAGGAAACTGGCAGCCCCTACGGCCGTAAAAACGGCAACAACAAAGCGGCCATCACCCGTGCCCGCGAATTGGCAACCCGCTGTGTGGGCTTGCAAGGCGATTTGCCTATGCGCACCGATGCCCGTGGTGCCCCGGTCAACCGCGCGTTTGCCGATGTTCCCCAAGACCAACCCGAGTTGCATCCCGAGCCTGGTTTTGAAAATGAAGTCCATGCCTTCAACTTGTTTGCGTTCCTGAGCCGCTCCCAGGTGACCTGGAACCCTTCGTTCACCAGCGTGGTGAAGTACAGCTTTATGTGTCCCACCACCGAAGAGCACATCTTGCCCATCATGCACTCCAATGATCGCGTGGAGTGGTTCTTCCAGATGAGCGATGAAATCAGCTGGGACTGTGCTCACCGCGATACCGGAAAACCGCTGGCGCGCGTCGTGATGAAAGCCGGTGACATGGCCGCCATGCCTGCTTACTGCCGCCACCAGGGTTTCAGCCCGAAACGGTCCATGCTGCTGGTGTGGGAAAACGGCTCACCGAAGCTGGTGTACGAAATCCAAAACGGTGACGCGCCCCAGGTGCCGGTTCAGTTTTAACCACACGGCCTTTCATTTTTTCAATTCATGCGTCCGTGACGGGCGCCAGGGGTTTCCATGGATCTTGCTGACATCGCGCAAGCGGCAGGGCTTCGCACGCCGATTCGCCACCAGTTGTTCATCAACGGACGGTTTGTTGATGCGCAATCGGGCGAGACATTGCCCACCTTGAACCCGCACGACAACTCCAAGATTGCGGACGTTGCCATGGCGGGCGCGCCAGACGTTGAGTTGGCAGTGCAGGCTGCCGAAGCAGCCTTGCCCAAATGGAGCCGCATGGCGGCCATGGACCGGGGCCGCATTTTGCTCAAACTGGCGGATTTGATTGAAGGCAATGCCGAAGAATTGGCGCGCTTGGAGTCCCTGGACACCGGGCACCCGATTCGCGATTCGCGCATGCTGGACGTGCCGCGCACCGCAGTCACATACCGCTACTTCGGTGGCATGGCGGACAAATTCCAGGGCGAGCAAATTCCGGTGGAGGTGGGCTTCCTGAACTACACCTTGCGCGAACCTGTGGGCGTCGTAGGACAGGTGGTGCCATGGAATTTCCCGCTGATGTTTACCAGCTGGAAGATGGCACCCGCCCTGGCGGCGGGCAACTGCATCGTCATGAAGCCGGCTGAAATCACGCCACTGTCCTCACTCAAAATTGCGGAGTTGATGGCGGAGGCGGGCATGCCCGAGGGCGTGGTGAACATCCTGCCAGGCCTGGGAACGGTGGCCGGCCAGGCGATCGCAGAGCACGACCGCATTTCTAAAATCGCGTTCACTGGCAGTACCGCCACGGGACGCCGCATTGTCCAAGCCAGTGCAGGCAATCTGAAAAAGGTGCAGCTGGAGCTGGGCGGCAAGGGCGCCAATATTGTGTTTGAGGACGCCAATTTGCTTGCTGCCGTCAACGGCGCGGCATGGGCGATTTTTCACAACCAAGGCCAGGCCTGCATTGCGGGTTCGCGCTTGGTCCTGCACGAAAAAATTGCCGACGCCTTCTTGGAAAAGTTCATACCGCTGGCCCGCAGCATCCGGCTGGGCAACCCCTTGGATCCCCATACCGAGATGGGCCCTTTGACCAGCCTGCAGCACCGCGATCGTGTGTTGAGCTACGTCGAGGTCGCACGCAGCCAGGGCGGTGAGGTACTGTCGGGCGGTCAAGCACCCACAGGTGATCTGGCCAACGGCTGCTACGTGGAGCCCACCATAGTTCGCGCATCCGGCTGGCGTGACCGCATTGCCCAGGAAGAAGTGTTTGGTCCTTTCGTCACGGTTCTCACCTTCAAAGACGACCAGGAGGCCTTGCAAATTGCCAACAGCACCGAATACGGACTGGGCGGCGGCCTGTGGACCAACAATTTGCAGCGTGCGCACAAGTTTGCCCGCGACATGAAGAGCGGCATGGTGTGGATCAACTGCTACAAGCGGGTGAATCCAGGCTCCCCCTTCGGAGGTTCGGGCATGTCGGGTTACGGCCGCGAGATGGGTTTTGACGCCATGCGCGAGTACACCCAAGTCAAGAGCATTTGGGTCAATGTCGACGCGCAGATCGCGCCGCACTACGCCCGGCCTTGATATTTTTATGCGTGCGTTTGTTCATTCCCCATTGCCCGGCAGGGTCGTCTTTGGAGCGGGCAGTCTTCAGCAATTGAGCGCTGAAATAGTCGCCATGGGCTGCACCCGTGCCTTGGTCTTGTGCACGCCTGAGCAATTTGCGCTGGCCCAGCGGGTGAGTGAACTTCTGGGCGACAAGTCGGTAGGCATATTCGACCGTGCGGTGATGCACGTACCCCTTGAGACTGCGCAGCAGGCGCGTGCCGTCGCACGGGAGTTGGGTGCCGACTGCGCCGTCGCCGTGGGTGGCGGCAGTACCACCGGCTTGGGCAAGGCAATTGCCTTGGATTCGGGCTTGCCGATCTTGGCTATTCCTACCACCTACGCAGGCTCAGAAATGACGCCGATTTACGGCATCACCCAGGACGGTTTGAAAAAGACCGGTCGCGATGCGCGGGTGCTGCCGCGTACCGTGATTTACGACCCCGAGCTCAGCTACAGCCTGCCGGTGGACTTGAGTGTCACCAGCGCCATGAACGCCATTGCCCATGCCGCCGAAGGCCTCTACGCGGTCGATGGCAACCCCATCATTGACCTGATGGCTGCCGAAGGGATTGCAGCACTGGGCCGCGCCATTCCCCGGTTGAAACAGCAGACGCAGCTCCCCGAGGCGCGGCACGATGCGCTGTATGGCGCGTGGCTGTGCGGAAGTGTGCTGGGCCACGTCGGCATGGCCTTGCACCACAAGCTCTGCCATACGCTGGGCGGCAGCTTCAATCTGCCCCATGCGCAAACCCATACCGTCGTGC
>CANFLX010000070.1 GCA_947447985.1 Comamonadaceae bacterium | reverse complement strand
GCCTCGGGGCTGTAGCCCTTGACGTTTTCGCGCAGCGCCTCGTAGTTGCTGGCGCGCTTGGCAATAAAGTCCTGGTCGGCCAGGCCTTCTTCGATCACCACATGGATCAGCGCGTTGAGCATGGCCACATCGGTGTCGGCCTTGAACTGCAGGGTGCGCCAGGCGTGCTTGCCGATGTCGGTAATGCGCGGGTCGGCCAGCACAATCTTGGCGCCGCGCTGGGCCGCGTTTTTCATCCAGGTTGCGGCCACCGGGTGGTTGGCCGTGGGGTTGGAGCCGATCACAAAAATCAGGTCCGAATGCTCCACGTCATTGACCTGGTTGCTCACCGCACCCGAGCCCACGCCTTCGAGAAGTGCCGCCACGCTGGAGGCATGGCACAAGCGGGTGCAGTGGTCCACGTTGTTGCTGCCAAAGCCGGTGCGCACCAGCTTTTGGAACAAATAGGCCTCTTCGTTGCTGCCTTTGGCCGAGCCAAAACCGGCCAGGGCTTTGGGGCCGAACTGGTCGCGCAGGTCTTTGAGCTTGCCCGCGCCCAGGGCCAGGGCTTCGTCCCAGCTGGCTTCACGAAACACCTCAGACCAGTCTGCGCTGTCACGGTTCAAGCGGTTGAGCATTTCCGGGTCCTTGCCCACGCCTGGCTTGCGGATCAAGGGCATGGTCAGGCGCTGGGGGCTGGCCGCATAGTCAAAACCAAAGCGGCCTTTGACGCACAGGCGGTTGTGGTTGGCCGGGCCGTCGCGCCCATCCACGCTGACGATGACGTTGTCTTTGACGTTGTAAGTCAACAGGCAACCGACGCCGCAGAACGGGCACACCGAGTCGACTTTTTTGTCCACCACCTGGCTGCCGACCTGGGTCTTGGGCATCAGCGCGCCCGTGGGGCAGGCTTGCACGCACTCGCCACAGGCCACACAGGTGCTCAGGCCCATGGGGTCGTTCAGGTCGAACACGATTTCACTGTGCGCGCCGCGCAGCGCATAGCCAATCACGTCGTTGACCTGCTCTTCGCGGCAGGCGCGCACGCAGCGGTTGCACTGAATGCAAGCATCCAGGTTCACTGCCATGGCGGGATGCGACATGTCGGACTGCGGCTGCTCACGGCGCAGCGCCTTGAGTTCGGGGCGCACCGTCACGCCCAGGCGATCCGCCCACTGGCTGAGTTCGCCATGCTGGCCCGCGCTGCCCGATTCGGCACCGTCGGCGTCGTTCCATTTGTAGCCGATGTCTGGCATGTCGGAGAGCAGCATCTCCACGACCATCTTCTGGCTCTTGAGGGCGCGCTCGCTCTGGGCCTGCACTTCCATGCCCGCCGTCGCCGAACGGCAGCAGCTGGGTGCGAGTGTGCGTTCGCCCTTGATCTCGACCACGCAGGCGCGGCAGTTGCCGTCAGCGCGGTAGCCGTCTTTGTAGCAAAGGTGGGGAATGTCGATGCCGTGGCGCTTGGCCGCTTTGAGAATGGTCTCACCCTCAAAAGCATGGATGGTTTTCTGGTCGAGTTTGAACTCGACGGTGGCCGGGGTCACTTGATTGAGTTGGGTCGGTGCGTTCACAGCGAAGCTCCAATTTCCTGGGGAAAGTATTTGTGGATACAGCGAATCGGGTTGGGCGCCGCTTGGCCCAGGCCGCAAATCGAGGCGTCGGTCATCACCACGTTGAGGTCTTCCAGCGTGGCCATGTCCCACACCGGTGCGTCCATCAGCGTGGCGGCTTTGGCGGTGCCCACGCGGCACGGTGTGCACTGGCCGCAGCTCTCGTGCGCAAAAAAGCGCAGCATATTGCTGGCCGCGTCACGCGCCCGGTCGTGTTGCCCGAGCACGATGACGGCGGCCGATCCGATAAAGCAGCCATAGGGCTGCAGGGTGTCAAAGTCCAGCGGAATGTCGCCCATGCTGGCCGGCAAGATGCCGCCCGAGGCGCCACCGGGCAGGTAGGCGTAGAGCGTGTGCCCCTCGGCCATACCGCCGCAGTACTCGTCGATCAGTTCTTTCACGCTGATGCCCGCAGGCGCCAGCTTGACGCCGGGGTTTTTGACGCGCCCGCTCACGCTGAAACTGCGCAAGCCCTTGCGGCCGTTGCGCCCAAAACTGCTGAACCATTGCGGCCCTTTTTGCACGATGTCGCGCACCCAGTACAGGGTCTCAAAATTGTGCTCCAGCGTGGGGCGGCCAAACAGACCCACCTGCGCGATATAGGGCGGGCGCATGCGCGGCTCGCCCCGCTTGCCCTCAATGCTCTCGATCATGGCGGACTCTTCGCCGCAGATATAGGCACCCGCGCCCCGGCGCAGCTCGATCAGGGGCAGCTTGCAAGGCGGGTGGGCCTGCAGCTTGGCCAACTCGGCTTCCAAAATCGCGCGGCAGCCGTGGTACTCGTCGCGCAAGTAGATGTAGCACGCGTCAATGCCCACCACCATGGCCGCCACCAGCATGCCTTCCAAAAAACGATGGGGGTCGCGCTCCAGGTAGGTGCGGTCCTTGAATGTGCCGGGCTCGCCCTCGTCAATATTGACCGCCATGAGCTTGGGTGCGGGCTGGTCGCGCACGATGCGCCATTTGCGCCCTGCAGGGAATCCTGCGCCACCGAGGCCGCGAAGGCCCGAATCTTCCATGGCCTGAACCACCTGCTCGGGGTTGTGGCTGCCCGCAGCCACGGCGGCGGCGAGTGCATAACCACCTTGCGCCAGGTAGGCATCCAAGCCCACGTAAGCCGGCGCACTCTCGATGCCCGCCGATGGCGACACTGGCTTTTCTGCCAAGGCGGCAGGGTCAAACTGGGCCTGATCGGCGGCCTGGGGGTGGGTTTTGGCGTGGGCGTCCACCGCCTGCGCCACCGACTCCACCGTGGCGAAGGGCACCGGGTTTTGGTGCACCGCGACCGCGGGCGCTTGTTCGCAGCGGCCAATGCAGGGCGCAGCGACCACACGCACATCGTCACGACCCAGGATGGCGGGCAAGCGCGCCAGCAGGTCTTGCGCACCCGCGAGCGAACAGCTCAAACCGTCGCAGACGCGCACCACCAGACCTGGCGCCAGAGCGTCCCCTTTGAGCACCTCGAAGTGGTGGTAGAAGGTCGCCACCTCATACACCGAGGCCATCGGAATGTTCATGTCCTTGGCCAACGCGACCAAATGGCGGTCGTGCAAAGCGCCAAAGTGGTCATTGAGCACATGCAGGTTTTCAATCAGCAAGTCGCGACGGTGGGGGCCAGCGCCCAGGAGCGCACGCACCTCGGCGACGGCCGTGTCGTCGGCCTGGCGGCCTTTGAGCTTGCTTTTGCTGCGAATGCGCTGGCGCATATCGTCCACGGTCGCAAGGGCAACGGTGGAGCTATTGGGAGCGGGAGGGGTCAAAATTTTGGACATCGGGTGGGCACTATAAGCAGATAGGCGCCATTTTCAGGCACCTTCAACCACAAAGCCCCGGCAATGCAAAAAACCTTGCACGGCCGGGGCTGGATTCAAGAGACGAACGTCAGCCCGCAGGCTTCGGTTTTGCGCTTAAGCAAAGAACTTGGCGACGCTGAGCAAGGTGCGGTACACGCCCCAGGCCAAGGGAATGCCCACGGCCGCCCAGGCCAAGGCCACCACGAGGGGGCTGACGCTGTCTGAGCCTGTGGCATCACCACTGCGCACCAGCTCGGATGCGGCCGCTTTTTCATGCGCCAGGCGTTTTTCCTCGGCCAGTTCTTCGTCGGTCATGAACCATTTGGCATCCAGTGGCTTGACCAACAGGTTGCAAATCAGGCCCACCACCAGCATGCCCACCAGGATGTACATGGTTTGGTTGTAGACCTGCTCGCGCGGAATGCCCAGGCCGAGCTGGTATTCACGCATGTAGTTCACCACCACCGGGCCCAAGACGCCAGCGGTCGCCCAGGCGGTGAGCAAACGGCCGTGGATTGCGCCCACCATCTGGGTGCCGAAAATGTCAGCCAGGTAAGCGGGCACCGTGGCAAAGCCGCCGCCATACATACTCAAAATGACGCAGAAAGCCGCCACAAACAACACGATGCTGCCAGCCGCCGCGCTGCCAGGCACGCTGAAATACATCACGCCACCGAGCACAAAGAACACGATGTAGGTGAGCTTGCGGCCCAGCTTGTCCGACAAACTGGCCCAGAAAAAACGTCCGCCAATGTTGAACAGGCTCAAGAGGGCGGTAAAGCCCGCGGCTACGGTAGCAATGGCTTTGAGCTGGTCTTTGTCGAGTTCACCAAACTTGGCGGGGATGCCGATCAAGGCGCCACCAAACACCTCTTGCAACATGGGCGAGGCCATGCCGATCACACCGATGCCCGCGCTCACGTTCATGCACAGCACCATCCAGATCAGCCAAAACTGGGGAATGCCCCACACCTTGCTCACATGCACATGCTTTTGCGTGATCATGGCGTTGTCCACTTGCGCAGGCGGTGGGGTCCAGCCTTCAGGCTTCCAACCGGTCTCGGGTACGCGGTAGCCAAAGGCGCCTGCCATCATGAACACAAAGTAGACCAGCGCCATGACGATGAAGGTCTGCATCACACCCACGTCAGTGGGGGTGGCGAAATATTTCATGAGGTCAGCCGCCAGAGGCGAACCGATCATGGCGCCGCCGCCAAAACCCATGATGGCCATGCCGGTGGCCATGCCCCGACGGTCGGGGAACCACTTGATCAGCGTGGACACGGGCGAGATGTAGCCCAGTCCCAGGCCAATGCCACCAATCACGCCGGAGCCGACGATCATCATCCAGAACTGGTGGGTGTAGACACCCAGCGCCGAGAACAGCATGCCGCCGCACCAGCACAGGGCCGACACCACGCCCGCTTTGCGCGGACCTGCACGCTCCAGCCAGCCGCCCCAGGTGGCAGCGCTGGTGCCGAGCAGCACGAAAAACAGGGTGTACATCCAGCCCAGCGTGGAAATTTGCCAGTCACAGGTGGTGGTGAAGAGTTGCCCCCAAAAGCCCACATCGGGGCCGCATTTGATGGCTTCTTTGATGCCCAGGGCTTTGCTCAAGGGCAGCCAGAACACCGAAAAACCATAAGCCATGCCGATACACAAGTGGATGGCCAAGGCTGCAGGCGGCACCAGCCAGCGGTTAAAGCCGGGGCCAGCGATGATTCGCTCTTTGTCCAACAAACCGGGGGTTGCGCTTGTCATTGGGGGGTCTCCTTTGTCTCTGTTTATAAAAGTGCAGTGCCAATAGGCTCTTGGCGTGCAAATGCCGAACCCAAGATTGCTATGGGTTCGAGCTTGCCCAGTATCCGCCCGATTTGCTTACCGAACCTTACAAACGAGGGGCTGCCACCGCGCGTTGGTCGATCGATTCTCAAAAAAGGGCTGACAAAATTTCACACTGCTTTGGCGAGCAATTCGAGCCAGCTCGCCTGGAACAGCGGCCGGTTGACTTGCTTCAAGTGGATTGAGAGATCGTGATGCTGGGAAACTTGCTGGAGAAGTCTTTGTTTTTGGCCGCAATCGCCACGCCCACCTTGCGGGCCAGGGCTTTGTAGAGGCCAGCCACTTCGCCCTCAGGCTCGGCCACCACGGTGGGGCAACCGCTGTCAGCTTGCTCGCGGATCGCCATCGCCAGCGGCAAGGCGCCCAGGTAGTCCATGCCGTAGTCGGCGGCCATTTTTTTGCCGCCGTCCGCGCCAAAAATGTGTTCCACATGGCCGCACTGGCTGCACACGTGGACCGCCATGTTCTCCACAATGCCCAAAATCGGCACGCCCACCTTCTCAAACATCTTGATGCCTTTTTTGGCGTCCAGGAGGGCAATGTCTTGCGGCGTGGTCACGATCACCGCGCCGGTCATGGGCACGCGCTGGCTGAGCGTGAGCTGAATGTCGCCTGTGCCCGGGGGCATGTCCACGATCAGGTAGTCCAGTTCCTGCCAGTGGGTCTGGCGTAGCAGCTGCTCCAGCGCCTGGGTGGCCATGGCGCCGCGCCAGATCATGGCCTCGTCCTGGGGCACCAAAAAGCCGATGGACATGACCTGCACCCCGTAATTGCGCATGGGCTCCATGGTCTTGCCGTCGGCAGACTCGGGTTTTCCGCTGATGCCCATCATCATGGGCATGCTGGGGCCATAAATATCGGCGTCCAGCAAGCCGACGCGGGCGCCCTCGGCCGCCAGCGCCAGCGCCAGGTTGGCCGCCGTGGTGCTTTTGCCCACGCCGCCCTTGCCCGAGGCCACGGCCACGATGTTTTTGACGCCCGGCAAGAGCTGCACGCCGCGTTGCACTGCGTGCGCGGACACGTTTAAGAGCGGCTGGACTTCGACATGCACCACGCCCTCCACGGTCTGCGCGGCCGCGGCCAAGCTGTGGCAAAAACCCTCCAATTGACTCTTGGCGGGATAGCCCAGTTCCAGATCGAAACGCACGGTATCGCCCTGCACTTGCAGGTTTTTGATGCACTTGCTGCTGACAAAGTCTTTGCCCGTGTTGGGGTCGATGACGGACTGGAGGGCTTGGAGGATGCGTTCGGGGGAGGACATAGGGGGCAGAGTCTAACGAAGCGCGTGCCTGACGCCGCAAGGCTGCGGCCAAAACCCTCCTACCATAGCGCCATGGCAAATACCTGTGGACTCATACTCTCTGGCGGCGGCGCGCGGGCGGCCTACCAAGTTGGCGTGCTGGCTGCGATTGCCGACATGCGGCGCAGCGCGCAGCAAGACCTGGGCAGCAACCCTTTTCCCATCATCAGTGGCACCTCGGCGGGCGCCATCAACGCGGCGGTGCTGGCCTGTGGCGCGGATGACTTTGATGCGGCCATAGCCGAACTCGTGGAGGTGTGGGCGAACTTTCATGTCGAGCAGGTCTACGACACCGGGGTGCTGGGCATGATGCGCTCGGGGGCGCGTTGGATGTCTTTGCTCTCGCTGGGCTGGCTGTTGCGGCAAAAAAGCATGCGCCCCAAATCGCTGCTAAACAACGCCCCCCTGCGCGACTTGCTGACCCGGCGCGTGCGTTTTGACCGCCTGCCGGGCCTGCTGCGCGACGGGCATTTGCAAGCGCTGGCGATTACTGCCTCGAGCTATGCCACCGGCGAACACGTGACTTTTTATGAAAGCGCCGCGCCCATCACCCCCTGGGTGCGCAACCAGCGCCTGGCGCAAAACAACACCATTACCGTGCCGCACTTGCTGGCCAGTGCTGCCATTCCGTTTGTGTTTGCCGCCGAACGGTTGCAGGGCCCCCAAGGCCCCGCCTTTTTTGGCGACGGCTCTATGCGCCAAACAGCGCCCACCTCGGCCACCATCCACCTGGGTGCCGAGCGCATCCTGGTGGTCGGTGTGGGGCGCATGCAAGAGCCCCACCAGACGGTGGCCGCTGAGCCGCAATATCCCAACCTGGCGCAAATTGCAGGCCACGCGCTGTCCAGTATCTTTTTGGACTCTCTGTCGGTGGACGTGGAGCGGCTGCAACGCATCAACCGCACCTTGGCGCTCATCCCCCCCGACAAGCGCACCGACACCCAGTTGCGCCCCATCGAGCTGCTGCTCATCTCACCCTCCAAACGCTTGGACGTGATGGCTGCTGAGCACGTGCAAGCCCTGCCCGCCACGGTGAAAAGCCTGCTGCGCACCCTGGGCCGCACCGAGGCCTCCGCCCAAGGCCAGGGTGATGCACTCTTGAGCTACCTCTTGTTTGAAGCGCCTTACACCCGCGCCCTGATGGACTTGGGCCGGACGGACGCCTGGGCCCAACATGCGGAAATCCACCGCTTTTTCGGATGGGACGCGCCGCAAAGTGCAGCGCCTAAAATCGCGGGTTCGCCCTGAAAGCCTTGCCACCTATGTCCCGCCAACTTTTCGTCACCACCGCCCTGCCCTACGCCAACGGCAATTTCCACATCGGCCACATCATGGAGTACATCCAGGCCGATATTTGGGTGCGTTTCCAGCGCATGCAGGGCCACGCGGTCAATTTTGTGGGCGCGGACGACACCCACGGCGCACCCATCATGATTGCTGCCGAAAAAGCCGGCAAGACGCCGCAGCAGTTTGTGGCGGACATTGCGGCCGGGCGCAAGCAGTACCTGGACGGCTTTCACATCAGCTTTGACAACTGGCACAGCACCGACGCCCCTGAGAACCACGAACTGGCGCGCCAGATTTACCGCGACCTGCGCGACATTTCGGCCGAGCAAGGCGGCTCGCTGATTGAGCGCAAAACGATTGAGCAGTTTTTCGACCCCACGAAAAACATGTTTCTGCCCGACCGCTTTATCAAAGGCGAGTGCCCCAAGTGCCACGCCAAAGACCAGTACGGCGACAACTGCGAGGTCTGCGGC
>CANFLX010000069.1 GCA_947447985.1 Comamonadaceae bacterium | reverse complement strand
TCAGTTTTCATGTGACTACAATTCCCTTCTCTCGCGCACGCACAAGCGCGCACTCGCAGGCACGCACACGCGCACCCATACGATTCACCATACCAAATTTTTTTGTGCTTAAAAAAACTGTGCCCGCTGCCCCCACCCGTCGCACCCAGGTTCGCGAGTCTGCAATCCATGGCAAAGGCGTTTTTGCCATGCGTGATTTTGCCGAAGGCGAAACCATCATGGAGTACACCGGTGAGGTGATCAGCTGGCAGGAAGCGCAAGACCGCCATCCGCACGATCCGAGCAATCCCAATCACACGTTTTACTTTCATATTGATGACACGCGTGTGATCGATGGCCTGCGCAATGGCAATTCGGCCAAGTGGATCAACCATTCTTGCGACGGTAACTGCGAAGCCGACGAAGTGCGCGGGCGCATCTTCATCAAGGCCTTGCGCAATATCAAAGCTGGCGAAGAACTGCACTACGACTACGGACTGGTCACCGATGAGCGCTACACCGCCAAGCTCAAGGCCGAATACCCCTGCTGGTGTGGCGCCAAAAATTGCCGGGGCACGCTGCTCGCGCCCAAACGACCGCAGTGGCGCAAGGGCTAGGGGTGCACTGGCCCGCTGAAGCCCTTTGGCAGGCCCTAGAGCCCCTGTTGCCGGGCTTTAGCGTGGAGATCCTGCCCGAGGTGGCCTCCACCAACACCGAGCTCATGCGCCGTGCCCGCTTGGGCCGCGCCGATCCCCTGCTGCTGGTGGCCGAGCGCCAAACCGCGGGGCGTGGCCGCTTGGGCCGCAGCTGGAGCAGCCATGGTGTCGGGCAAACGCAAGAGCCCCATGCCTCTTTGACCTTTTCCTTGGGCTTGCCGCTGGCACCAAGCGATTGGTCAGGCCTGTCGCTGGCCGTGGGCCTGGCAGTTGCGCACAGCCTGCACCCCGAAGTGCAACTCAAGTGGCCCAATGACTTGTGGGTCGCGGGCCGCAAGCTCGGCGGTATCCTGATCGAAACCGTGGCCGTCGCCGATCTGCGCTACGCCGTGATTGGCATCGGCCTCAACATCGGCCTGCCAGCTGAGCAGGACTTGCGCACGCCACCCGCTGCCTTGCGCGAACTGCTGCCCGCGATGAACGCCGCACAGGCGCTGGAGCGCATCGCGCCGCCCTTGGTGCAGACCGTGCTGCGCTTTGCAAACGAAGGCTTTGGCCCCCTGCGCAATGCCTACTTGGCGCGTGATCTGCTGCTGGGGCGCGACGTCGTTTGCACCGATGGCACCGAAGGGGTCGCACAAGGTGTGGACAGCGACGGGGCACTGATGCTGCAAACCGCCCAGGGCATGAAAAAAATCAACAGTGCGGAGGTCAGCGTGCGGCCGCTTGCCCCGCTTTCTTGAAGGACACTGCGGCCATGGCCTTTCCTCGCTCCTGGACCCGCCCCTGGCGCAATGCCCGTGCCGCTGTGCCACGGCTGCCAGCCTTGCTGGTGCTGGCTGTGCTGAACCTGGGCTACTTCGCCTGGTCGCAGCACGGCGCTGCCATGCAACAGGCCTTGGTGCCTGGCGAGATCAAACCCGCCTCGATCCTGACGCTCTCGCCCGAAGAAGTTCAGCGCTTGCCCGCCAAGCCGGCAACGGTGCTGGCGGCGCGTTCCAAAAGTGCGCCAGCGCTGGTACTGGAATACGAGGGCGCGCCGCCCAAAGTGGTTACACCCGACCGCTAGGCCCGGGCGGCTTGCTCAGGTATTGAGTACGCTAAAGCGCACGGTAAAGCAGGCACCCGGTGGCGTTTGGCCGGGACGGCTGTCTTCCACCGACACGGTAGCGCGGTGCTGCTGGGCAATCTCCAGCACGATAGGCAGGCCCAGGCCAGAGCCGTCTGCCTCGTTGCCCAGGGCCCGGTAAAAGGGCTGAAACACCAATTCCCGCTCGGCTGCCGGTACGCCAGGCCCGGTGTCCTCGACCTGCAGCACCAGCGCGCCACTGAAGGGGTCGACCAGCACCCGCACCGTGATCATGGCCTGTTTGTCGGCACGTGGCAGCGTGTAGTTGATCGCGTTGTCCACCAGGTTGCGCACCATCTCTTGCAACAGCGTGGCATTGCCCTGGAGCACCACGCCCTCGGTGTCGGGCTGCGCACCCTCGTAGCCGATGTCAATTTGTTTTTCCACCGCGCGCGGCACGCAGTCGCGCACCACGTCCATGGTCAGTCGCACCAGGTTGCAGGGCTGGTGCGCCAGCACCGCAGCGCTGCTCTCCGCCCGTGCCAGGGCCAGCAATTGGTTCACGGTGTGGGTGGCGCGGATGCTGGAGCGCCCGATGTGCCGAAGCGACTGCTTGAGCTCATCGGCACTGGCTCCTTGGCGCTGGGCCAGATCGGCCTGCATGCGCAGGCCCGCCAGCGGCGTTTTGAGCTGGTGCGCGGCATCGGCCAAAAAGCGCTTTTGGGTCGAGATCGAGTCTTTGAGTCGCAGCAGCAAGTCGTTCACCGAGGACACCAGCGGGGCGACCTCCAGGGGCACCGCTTCAACGTCCAGCGGACTCAGGTCATCGGGGCTGCGCGCGCGAATGCGTTCTTCCAGCCGGTTCAAGGGCTTGATGGCTTGTGCCAGCGCCATCCACACCAGCAACACCGCCAGCGGCAAGATGACAAACTGCGGCAGCATCACCCCTTTGACAATTTCGGTGGCCAGCACCGAGCGCTTGTCCATGGTTTCGGCCACCTGCACCAGGGCCGGGCCGCTGTTGGGCACGTCCAAGCGCACCCACATATAGGCCACTTTCAAATCCTGGCCGCGCAATTGCGCCTCACGCAGGCGCACGTCGCCCACCGGAGAACGCTCGTCCTCGGGTGGCAGCGGCAATGCTTTTTCGCCGCTCAAAAACTCGCCCTTGGGCCCCAGCACCTGGTAGTACACGGTATCCGTTTCATCCGCGCGCAGCAGCTCGCGGGCGGGCTGGGGCAAGGTGAATTGCACGGTGTTGCGTTGTACCGTGATGAGCTGGGCCAAGGCGACCACGTTGAACTCCAGCGCGCGGTCAAAGGGTTTGCCGGCAATGCCTTGTGCGACCAGCCAGGTCAGGACCAGCGTGACTGGCCACAGCAGCAAAATCGGCGTGAGCATCCAATCCAAAATCTCGCCAAACAGCGAGCGTTGCTCACGCTGGAAAAGTTTCATCTAGCTCTGTATCTTTTCCAGGCAATAGCCCAGGCCGCGCACCGTGGCGATGCGGATCGGGCCTTTTTCAATCTTCTTGCGCAGGCGGTGGATGTAGACCTCAATGGCGTTGTTGCTCACCTCTTCGCCCCACTCGCACAGACGCTCCACCAACTGGTCTTTGCTGACCAGGCGCCCGGTGCGCTGCAAGAGCACTTCCAACAGGCCCAGCTCGCGGGCGGACAACTCCACCATCTTGCCGTCAATTGTGGCGACACGGCCGGACTGGTCATAGGTCAGCGGTCCGTGTTTGATGTTGCTGCTGGTCGCGCCCATGCCACGGCGCACCAGAGCGCGGGCCCGGGCTTCGAGTTCTTGCAGGCTGAAGGGCTTGGCCATGTAGTCGTCGGCGCCGTAGTCCAGGCCTTTCACGCGCTCTTCCACGCTGTCGGCGGCCGTCAAAATGAGGACAGGCAACGATGAGCCGCGTGCACGCAAGCGCTTGAGCACATCGAGCCCATGCATTTTGGGCAGGCCCAGGTCCAAAATCAGCAAATCGAATTCGGTGTTGGTCATCAGGGCCGCATCGGCCTCCGAGCCACTGGCCACATGGTCCACAGCAGCGCCGGCACTGCGCAAGGCACGCAGCAGGCCATCGGCCAGTACCTGGTCGTCTTCGGCGATCAAAATCCGCATACGAGAGTCTCCTGCGCTGGGCGCTTTGTGTTGTTCGTCGTAACTGACAAACTATTCTAGGTGCCCGTCCCTTGGCATCCGCCCCTGACTTCTAGGGGTTTGCCCCCTCAATCGGCGCTGTAGGCTTCCAGGCCCAGGGCCAGCACGGTGGCGACTTCGGCGCCTACCGCCTGGCGCAATTCGTCTTCGGCCTGCGCCACGCTGTCGGCATAGGCCCCCAACCACGCGCGCCCCGTGGCGGTAAAGCAGACGCGGCGTGCCCGCGCGTCTAGGTGATCGGGTTCGCGCTGCACCATGCCCCAGGCCTCGCACTGGTTGACCAGGGTGCCCATGGCTTGTTTGCTCATGCCCGCGCGCTGGGCCAGCTCGGTCAGACGCGCGCCCTCCGGTGGCAAGTGGCGGCTGATGTGCCAGTGCGCCGCCGCCAACTGGCTGCGCGCGGCCAGATTCGACAAACCCAGCGACACGCCTGGATGGCGCGCCATCAGCGCCATCACCCGTGCATCAAAGCGCTCCAGGCTGAGGCGCAGCCAGTGGCCTAAATGGTTGTGGCGCCAGTGGTCGGGCGCGGAAAGCGGTGGGTGCAGCATGCTTGTAATGGTAATGCAAACTGACTAAAAAATGTCAGACGTCGACGAAAACTGCGATTAGACTACTGTTTAAGCATCCAGCCTGTGGTTAAAGCCAGATGCCAGATTCCCGGTTCACTGACCCACTTTCAAGGAGTTTTCTCATGGACGCACCCGTTAAAAACATGGCCCCCAACAGCGAAAAAGCCAAGGCCCTGCAAGTCGCACTGGCCCAGATCGAAAAGCAATTTGGCAAAGGCACCATCATGCGCCTGGGCGAAGGCGAGGTAATTGAGGACATCCAGGTCGTCTCCACCGGCTCGCTGGGCCTGGACATTGCCCTGGGCGTGGGCGGTCTGCCACGCGGCCGGGTGGTGGAAATCTACGGCCCGGAGTCGTCGGGCAAAACCACGCTCACCCTGCAAGTGATTGCCGAGATGCAAAAACAGGGCGGCCAATGCGCCTTTGTCGATGCCGAGCACGCCCTGGACATCCAGTACGCCCAAAAGCTGGGTGTCAACCTGCAAGACCTGCTGATCAGCCAGCCCGACACCGGCGAGCAGGCGTTGGAAATTGTGGACAGCCTGGTGCGCTCCGGCGCGGTCGACCTGATCGTGGTGGACTCGGTGGCAGCACTCACCCCCAAGGCCGAGTTGGAAGGCGAAATGGGCGACAGCCTGCCCGGCCTACAAGCCCGCCTCATGAGCCAGGCCCTGCGCAAACTGACCGCCCACATCAAAAAGACCAACTGCATGGTCATCTTTATCAACCAGATCCGCATGAAGATCGGCGTCATGTTCGGCAGCCCCGAGACGACCACCGGCGGCAATGCGCTCAAGTTCTACGCCTCGGTGCGCCTGGACATCCGCCGTACCGGCACCATCAAAAAAGGCGACGACGCCATCGGCAACGAGACCAAAGTCAAGGTGGTCAAAAACAAAGTGGCCTCGCCCTTCAAGACCGCAGAATTTGACATTCTGTTTGGCGAGGGCATCAGCCGCCATGGCGAAATCATCGACATGGGCGTGAACGCCCACATCATTGAAAAGTCCGGCGCCTGGTACGCCTACCAAGGCGAAAAAATCGGCCAGGGCCGCGACAACGCCCGCGAGTTCTTGCGCGAGAACCCCGCGCTGTCCACCGAAATCGAAAACAAGGTGCGCGAATCCTTGGGTATCTCGCTGATGCCGGTGGCCGAGCTTGAAAAAGCCAAGGGCAAAAAAGCGGACAAACCCGCCTGATTGCACGAGCGCTCGCCAATGGCAACCCCCACGCTGTCATTGACGGGTCGCGCGCTGCGCCTGTTGGGTCAGCGCGAGCATTCGCGCGCTGAGCTCGAACGCAAACTGGCAAAGTTTGAAGAAGAGCCTGGTGCGCTGGCGCGTGTGCTGGATTCGCTGACGGCCAAAGACTTTATCAACGAAGACCGCGTGGTGGCGTCGGTGATTTACCGTCGCAGCGCCAAGCTCGGTGCCTCGCGCATCCGCCAGGAGCTGCAAGCCAAAGGCCTGGAGCCCGAAGCGGTAGCGCAGGCCGTGCTGGAACTGAGAACCACCGAGACCGCGCGCGCTTACGCCGTCTGGCAAAAAAAGTTTGGAATGACTGCAACGACACCTGCCGAGCGCGCCAAGCAAGCCCGCTTTCTGGCCGGCCGGGGATTTGGTGCAGAGGCCATTGCGCGCGTGGTGTCTGGCGCCTTTGACGCCGACGATTGCTAAAGCCGCCGCTGCGGCGCTTTTTACAAGCCCAGCATCAGCTGCAGGTTCTGCACCGCAGCGCCACTGGCACCTTTGCCCAGGTTGTCCAAGCGGGCCACCAGCAGGGCATGGGCAAATCCATCGGCCTGTGCGTCGTTGCCAAACACCCGCAACTCCATCTGGTTGGTGTCGGCCAGGGCCACGGCGTCGAGCTTGCGGTCGGCGGTGGCGCTCTCTACCGTCACGTAGCGGCTGCCTTGGTAGTGGGCGCGCAGCGCGTCTTCCAAGTCCTGTGTGCTCGGTTGGCCTGGCAGCGTGTCCAGGTGCAGGGGAAGCTGCACCAGCATGCCTTGGCGGAAGTTGGCCACCGAGGGTACAAACAGAGGACGGCGTGTCAGGCCAGTGCAATGCATGATTTCCGGGATGTGCTTGTGCTTGAGGCCCAGCGCATACAGCTCTAGCGCGGGGGCGGTGCCCGCTTCATAGGCCTCAATCATGGGTCTGCCGCCGCCTGAGTAGCCACTCACCGAGGGCAGGCACACGGCAAAGTCTGCGGGAATCAAACCAGCGCCAATCAAAGGGCGCAACAGGGCAATCGCCCCGGTGGCATAGCAGCCCGGGTTGGCCACCCGTTGCGCGTTGGCGATGCGCTCGGCCTGGCCTGCACACAGCTCAGCAAATCCATACACCCAGCCCGCTGCGGTGCGGTGCGCGGTGGATGCGTCAATGATGCGGGGTCCGGGCTTGCCGGATTCGCGCGCCAATGCGTCCACCATGGCCACCGACTCCACTGCTGCCTCGTCGTGCAAGCACAGCACCACCAGATCGGCTTGTGCCAGCAGGGCGCGCTTGGCCTGCGCGTCTTTGCGCAGCGCGGGGTCAATGCTGAGCAATTCAATGCCTTGCATGGCACTCAGGCGCTCGCGGATTTGCAGGCCGGTGGTACCGGCTTCGCCGTCAATAAAAATCTTTTTCATGGAAACAATGACTTCCAAAAGGAGAACACCGAAAGAATCAAAACGCCTGTGCTCCGCCGTAAGAACGGGGCAAGTTTGGTGCACCGCACCATGATACAGTTCTGCGGTTAATTGCCCCGGGGCCGGGTTCGGCCTCACACGGCTGGCATCGCCCGGCAAACCACATTCCGTCGCAAAGAGAGAAGTCATGAAGATTCACGAATACCAAGGCAAGGAAATCTTGCGCAACGCGGGCGTGCCCGTTCCCCGCGGTATCCCGGCATTCACGGTGCAAGAAGCCGTTGAAGCTGCGCAAAAATTGGGCGGCCCGGTGTGGGTGGTCAAGGCGCAAATCCACGCCGGTGGGCGCGGCAAAGGCGGCGGCGTGAAGCTGGCGCGCTCGATTGAGGAAGTCAAAGCGCTCGCCACCGAAATTCTGGGCATGCAGCTCGTCACGCACCAAACCGGCCCCGAAGGCCAAAAAGTGCGTCGCCTCTTGATTGAAGACGGCGCCGACATCAAAAAAGAATATTACGTTTCGGCTGTCACCGACCGCGCCAGCCAGCGCGTGGCCATGATTGTGTCCAGCGAAGGTGGTATGGACATTGAAGGCGTGGCCCACGACACGCCCGAAAAAATCATGACCGAGATCGTCGACCCTGCTTTGGGCCTGACCGTTGCCCAAGCCACCAAACTGAGCAACGCCATCGGCGTGCCCGCAGCTTCCACCGCCCAAGCCGTGGACGTCTTGCAAAAGCTCTACCAAATCTACATGGATACCGACGCCAGCCTGGTCGAAATCAATCCCTTGATTTTGGAAGGCAACGGCAACATCAAAGCACTGGACGCCAAGTTCAACTTCGATGCCAACGCTCTGTTCCGCCACCCTGAAATCGTGGCCTACCGCGATCTGGACGAAGAAGACCCTGCCGAAGTCGAAGCCAGCAAGTTCGATTTGGCCTACATCAGCCTGGACGGCGACATCGGCTGCCTGGTGAACGGCGCCGGTCTGGCCATGGCGACCATGGACACCATCAAGCTGTTTGGCGCAGAGCCTGCCAACTTCCTGGACGTGGGCGGCGGCGCCACCCCGGAGAAAGTAACCGAAGCGTTCAAAATCATGCTGAAGAACCCCAAGGTCAAGGCCATTTTGGTCAACATCTTTGGCGGCATCATGAAGTGCGACACGATTGCCACCGGCGTGATCGTGGCCTGCAAGGCGGTCAATCTGTCCGTGCCGCTGGTGGTGCGCATGAAGGGCACCAACGAAGAAATGGGCAAGCAAATGCTGGCCGACTCCGGTCTGCCCATCATCAGCGCCGACACCATGGCCGATGCAGCGCAAAAAGTCGTTGCCGCTGTCAAAGCCCACGCCTGAAGCCCACGCCCACAGCCAACGTCTGAAAGAAACAAGCCATGTCGATCTACATTAACAAAGACACCCGCGTCATCACC
>CANFLX010000068.1 GCA_947447985.1 Comamonadaceae bacterium | reverse complement strand
TCGAGCTTGATCAGGGTGACTGTCAGGCCCCGCGATTCCA
This sequence comes from Comamonadaceae bacterium, assembly GCA_947447985.1. Taxonomy (GTDB): domain Bacteria; phylum Pseudomonadota; class Gammaproteobacteria; order Burkholderiales; family Burkholderiaceae_C; genus Allorhodoferax. The sequence goes on along the minus strand of CANFLX010000068.1, from coordinate 8,919 downwards.
GGAGCGCGGCGAGGGAGGCGGATGCAATTCCCTTCCCCAGGGAAGAGACCACGCCACCGGTGACGAAGACAAATTTGGTCATGTCAGTGTGCGGACCCCAAGGTCCGGTAAGCTGGTAATGCGAGATTATAGGTGTCTGCTACATTGCGCTCGGGGCACGGTTCGGCGCCCCGAATCTGATTTCGACGAAGGCCAGGTGCATGGAATTAAGCGGCAAACACATTGTTTTGGGACTCAGCGGCGGCATTGCCTGTTACAAGGCTGCCGAGCTCTGCCGCGCGCTGATCAAAGAAGGTGCCACGGTGCAGGTGGTCATGACCGAGGCCGCAGCCCAATTTATCACGCCCGTCACCTTGCAGGCCTTGAGCCAGCGCAGCGTGTACACCTCGCAGTGGGACGCGCGCGAAGCCAACAACATGGCGCACATCAACCTGAGCCGCGAGGCCGACGCCATTCTGATCGCACCCTGCAGTGCCGACTTCATGGCCAAGCTCCTGCACGGGCGGGCCGACGACCTGCTGAGCCTGATGTGTCTGGCCCGCCCCCGGGAGTCGGTACCGCTGCTGCTGGCTCCTGCCATGAACCGAGAAATGTGGTCGCACCCGGCCACGGTGCGCAATGTGGCGCAGCTGCGCGCCGACGGCACCACCGTACTGGACGTGGGCAGCGGCGACCAGGCCTGTGGCGAGACTGGCGACGGCCGCATGCGCGAGCCGGACGAACTCTTGCACGATGTGATTGCCTTCTTCCAGCCCAAAGCGTTGGCAGGGCAGCGGGTACTGATCACCGCCGGGCCCACGTTTGAGGCGATTGACCCGGTGCGCGGCATCACCAACCGCTCCAGCGGAAAAATGGGCTTTGCACTGGCACGTGCGGCGCAAGAGGCGGGAGCGGATGTCACTTTGGTGGCGGGGCCGGTGGCTCTGCCAACACCCCAAGGTGTGCGCCGGATTGACGTGCAAAGTGCGCAAGACATGCTGCAGGCCTGTTTGACACACGCGGACCTTGCTGGTGTGTTCATTGCCACGGCGGCGGTGGCGGACTGGCGGCCGCTGGCGCAGACCGCACAAAAGATCAAAAAGGACGGGTCGGGGCAGGTGCCCAGCCTGGCGCTCGAAGAAAACCCCGATATTCTGGCGACCCTGGCGCAGTCGGAGCGCGGTCGCAGCGGCGCGTTGTTTTGCGTGGGCTTTGCTGCCGAGAGCCACGATTTGCTGGCGCACGCCACAGCCAAACGCCTTCGCAAGGGCGTGCCGCTGTTGGTGGGCAATATCGGCCCCGCTACCTTTGGCCAGGATGACAACGCACTCTTGCTGGTGGACGCGCAGGGCGCCGTGGACATTCCCCGTGCCAGCAAATTGAGCCTGGCCCGTGTGCTGGTGGGCGAAATTGCCCGGCGCCTGCACCCCTGAACCTCGAATACCTCATTTCAACGCTATGAAACTTGACGTCAAAATTCTCGATCCCCGCCTGGCCGACCAGTTGCCGACCTATGCCACACCGGGCAGCGCGGGCCTGGATTTGCGGGCGTGCCTAGAGGCACCGCTGACGCTGCAAGCCAATGCCTGGCAGCTGGTGCCCACCGGCATGGCGATCTACCTGAAGGACCCGAACTACGCGGCGCTGATCCTGCCGCGCTCAGGCCTGGGCCACAAACACGGCATCGTGCTGGGCAATCTGGTGGGTTTGATCGACAGCGATTACCAAGGGCAGCTGATGGTCAGTGCCTGGAACCGCAGCAGCACGGCCTTCACGATCGAACCGATGGAGCGCATTGCGCAGCTGGTGATCGTCCCGGTGGTGCAGGCTGAATTCAACATCGTCCACGAATTTGTCGCGTCTGAGCGCGGCGAGGGCGGTTATGGGTCTACCGGCAAGGCCTGAGGCGGACTTGCCACATCCCGCCTAGTGCAGGGGCGCGTCACCGCGGTCCGCAGCAGGCAGCGCCTCGATGCGGAAAAATCCGGTGCCGGTCGAACCGCGTTCGAGTTCTTCTTCGGTGGCTTCGCGCACGCCTTCCACCCGCAGGCTCAGGCGAATCGCAATACCCGCCAAGGGGTGGTTGCCGTCTAGCACCACATGCTCGGGGTAAATATCGGTCACGGTGAACAGCGCATCTTTGGGCGCGGCCGGGTTGCAGCCTGCGGGCAGGGCGCTGCCTTCCAGCGTCAGGCCCACTTGCAATTCGGCGGGGAACAGCGCGCGGGGCTCCAAAAACAGGAGCTGGTCGTTGAAGTCGCCAAAGGCTTCCTCGGGTTCGATTTGGATTTGCAGTTTGTCGCCGACACGGTGGCCTTGCAGTGCTGCTTCGATGGCGGGCAGCAGGTCTTTGCCGCCGAGCAAAAACTCCACCGGCTCGTCCAAAACGTCCAATTCTTCCCCCAAAGTGTCTTGAAGGACCCAGGTCAAAGCGACCACGCAGTTGTCATAGATTTCCATCGGACAATTGTCGCAGTTTCTTTTCCTCTCATTTTTCTCGTTGGGACGCTTTGCATATGAACATTGACCAGCCACTTCAACTCCTTGGCGGCCTTTCGCCATCGACTTTCATGCGGCGCCATTGGCAAAAAAAACCGCTGGTCATCCGCCAGGCGATCCCCGGCCTGACGGCGCCGCTGGATCGCGCTGAGTTGTTTGATTTGGCGGCGCAAGACGATGTGCCGTCGCGCCTGGTGATCCAAACACCCGCCACACCGCTCAAGCCCTGGCGGCTCAAGCAAGGGCCATTTGGCCGCAAAAACCTGCCTGCACTGAAACAAGCGGGATGGACGCTGCTGGTGCAGGGGGTGGATTTGCACGATGCGCGGGTGCGCGCCTTGCGCGACCAGTTCCGTTTTGTGCCGGATGCCCGATTGGACGATGTGATGGTGAGCTATGCCAGCGATGGCGGTGGGGTGGGGCCGCACTTTGACAGCTACGACGTGTTTTTATTGCAAGCGCAGGGTCAGCGGCGTTGGCGCATCGGGCGACAAAAAAATCTCGATTTGCAGCCTGGCATGCCACTCAAAATTTTGGCCAACTTTGCGCCGGAGCAGGAATTTGTGCTCAACGCTGGCGACATGCTGTATTTGCCGCCGCGCTACGCGCATGATGGTGTCGCCCTGGGCGAGTGCATGACCTATTCCATCGGCTTTCGGTCTCCGGCGGCGGGTGAGCTGGCGCAGGAAATTTTGCAGCGCATGGCCGAGCAGGCCTGTGACGAAGCGGGTGATACCTTGTACCGCGATCCGGCGCAAGCCGCCCAGACACAATGCGCCAAAATTCCGGAGGGTTTGGTCGCGTTTGCGCGCGAAGCCCTCGAGAAATCGCTGCGCGACCCCTTAGCGCTGCACCGCGCTTTGGGCGAATACCTGAGCGAGCCCAAGGCGCAGGTGTGGTTCGAAGGCGGTCAGAACCATGGTGACCCGGATCAGGGTGTGCGTCTGGACCGGCGGACGCAAATGCTGTACGACGAAGCACATATTTTTATCAACGGAGAGAGCTTTTTGGCCAGGGGACAGGATGCCAAGCTCATGCGGGCACTTGCGGACCAGCACTATTTGAGTGCGGCCCAGCTCAAAAAACTCAGTGCGGGCGCTCGTGAGTTGCTGGACCAGTGGCTGGACGACGGCTGGTTGCAAGCGGAGCTTTGAGCCCCTTTGCCCGCCTGAAAAATCAAAAAATTTGTGGGTTTTGGCACGATTTCGGTGCCAATTTCTGCGCAAATGCGGGTTTACCCGCAAGCAGGTTGCGCCATCTTGTATACTTAGGGGCTCTGGCGAATTTGCTTCGAAAGTTTTTTGTCAGGGTTTGGTCGGTTCGCCGGCCAGACATTTTCCGGAAATTGTTTCGTTAACTCACTCTATTTTTTTCAATCATGAACAAAACTCTCATTTTGGCAGCTGTGATCGCTGCTGCTGCCCTGGCTGCTTGCGGTAAAAAAGAAGAAGCTGCTGCTCCTGCTGCTGCACCCGCTGCTGCTGCTCCTGCTGCTGACGCATCTGCTGCGCCCGCTGCTGCTGCTCCTGCATCCGAAGCATCGAAGTAATTTCTTGGTTGCGAAAAAAAACCACCGCAAGGTGGTTTTTTTTCGTCTGTCGACGGCGGGATCACTTCAGGTCGTCGGCGAGCACTTTCACAATCGTTTTCGCAACCTCGGACAACTCCGGCGCGCCCAATTCGTTCAACACGGTAACCGTGGTCTTATCGCCGACGCTGCGTACCGAGACCTGGTATTTTGCGGCAGCCTTGGAGGTGGAAGCGCTTCCAAACAGTTTTTTGAACCAACTGTCATCCGCAGTTTGGGTGTCGGACGGGCGGTAGCGCACAAAATAAAGGCCTTTGTTGCGGTCCCGATCTTCCACGGTAAAGCCAGTGCGGTCCAAAGCCAAGCCGACACGCCTCCAAGCGCGGTCAAATCCATCCGCAAGCGTCAATTCTGGCTGGCCACCGGAGGCGGTCGTTATGGAGGTTGAAGGTGTCGTACTGGCGCCCGCCACCTGCGCAGTTTGATCCTTGCTGGCGCCGAGTTTGAGCATCAGGCGACGCAGAAATTCAGCTTCCAATTCGGGATCTGCAGCGCGTGGCTCCCAAATCGTGCGCTTCTTGTCATCGCTGGCGTAAACCTCTTGCATCCCCCGGTGGGTGATGTAGATCTCGGTACCGCCACCGGGCCGGGTTTCCAGTCGGGTACGGTACTTGTCGCGCAAGGACGTGGAATAAATCATATCCAGCGCGCTGCCCAAAGTGCGCCGAATAAAGTCTTGCGGGATATTGGCCCGGTTTTCGTTCCACTCGGTTTCCATGATGCCCACGTCGGCCTGGTCCAGGGAAAGGGTAAAGCCATTTTCTTGCCAGAAACCTTTCAATGGCGACCACAAACTCGCGGGGCTGCGGTTCACCACCAACCAGCGTTGGTTACCCAGACGCTCCACCCGAATATCCCCAATCGCACCAATGGCAACCGCATCCTTGCCGCCTTGGGTGGCCAGTGAGTTGGAGCCCGCTGCCGAGACGCCGCCGTTGACGACGGAATACCGGGTGTCTTTGGACAGCTGTGTCAGATCCGGGGGAACTGTGAGAGACGGCGCCTTGGCATTGGACTTGTAGTCCACCTTATCGCCTTCCAGCACCGTGCAGGCACTGAGTGCGACCGCACCGGCCAAAACCGTTAATTTCAATGAAAAATTCACAATATGCCTTTGCATGGGGGATTAAATTAAACCGGTGCTTTTCAGCAATTGCTCTAAACCGGGGCGGTTACCTTCGGTCAACGGCGTCAGCGGCAGGCGGATCGCCTCCCCGCACAAGCCCATGCGCGATACCGCCCACTTCACGGGAATCGGATTGGCTTCCACGAACAAACCTTTGTGCAGTGGCAGCAATTTGAACTGGATGTCCATGGCTTTGCGTACGTCGCCCGCAATCGCGGCCATGCACAGTTCGTGCATCAAACGGGGTGCCACGTTGGCGGTGACGCTCACATTGCCGTGACCACCGCAGAGCATGAGGGCAACGGCGGTGGGGTCGTCACCCGAATAAATGGAAAAACCCGGGGGCGCTTCTTTGATCAGCCACTGGGCTCGTTCAATATTGCCGGTCGCTTCTTTGATGCCGACGATGCCTGGTACTTGGGCCAAACGAATCACCGTTTCGTGGGCCATATCGGCCACTGTGCGGCCGGGCACGTTGTACAGCACCACGGGCAGGTCGACCGATTCGGCGATCGCCTTGAAGTGCTGGTACTGCCCTTCCTGGGTCGGCTTGTTGTAGTAGGGAACGACTTGCAACTGGCAGTCGGCGCCCACTTTTTTGGCGAAATGGGCCAGCTCGATCGCTTCTTTGGTGGAGTTGGCACCGCAGCCCGCCATGATGGGCACGCGACCGGCCGCCTGTTCGACGGACACACGAATGATTTCGCAATGTTCGTCCACGTTCACCGTGGGAGATTCGCCCGTGGTGCCCACCACGCCGATGCAGTCGGTGCCTTCGGCAATATGCCAATCAATCAGCCGGCGCAGGGCAGGGTAGTCCACGGCACCGTCGTCGAGCATGGGGGTCACCAGCGCGACGATGCTGCCCCGAATGGGAGTGAAGGAAGAATTCATGGGGCGCTTGAGCGTGGTTAAAAAGATGGATTTTACCTAGAGCGGGTAATTTGCATGAATGTCTTGGGGCGCCTTTACGCTGACTTTGCGAATGGCGGCAATGCGCTGTACAAAGCGCGGTGGATCCGTCAGTGTGCCGTTTTCATAGGCAACGATCTGTAAATCAGCGCACACCTGCAGCAGTTCACCGCTTTGTAGCAAAAAGTCAGGCCGGCGGGGGCGGCCGACCGTTTCATTTCCCGTGGCAAAGGTTTCGTAAAGGAGCACCCCGCCCGGGGCCAGGCTGTCCAAGATCTTGGGCCAGAGCGGGCGCCACAGGTAGTTGGTGACCACCACGATGCCAAACTGTCGCAAGGTGCCGGGATGGTTCGGATCGGTCAGTGGCCAGAGGCCGGACTCCATATCTGCGCAAACCAACTCAGCGCGGGGCACGCGTGCGCTGGCTGCCGAAATGTCGAGGTCTACCCCGGTAACGGGGTGCCCCAGATTGTCGAACCAATGCAGGTGACGACCACCGCCGCAAGCCACATCCAGCATGGTGGCGCCAGGCTGCGCAAGGTGGGACCAGCGTTGCACCCAGGGCGAGGCCGCGTCCAGCGCGTCGTGTGGCAGCACTTAGAAACACGCCCACATTTGTTGGGCCAACTGCACCATGAAGTCTGGCCGCGCGTACAGGCCAAACACGACGGCCAAAAGCGTCATGGCCAACGCAAGCGCCAGTGCCTTGGCGATTTTCTGAGTCGGGGGACGGCCTTGCTGGGTCATGGCGCGATCAAGCTGAAGCAGGCGCCAGACGCGGCGTGCGTTCGATGGGCGACTCTTTCACCGGCAAATTCACCAAGCCCGCAAATACACCCAGGGCAATCGCGAAATACCAAACCACGTCATAGCTGCCCGTGCGGTCATAAAAATACCCACCCAGCCACACGCCCATGAAAGAGCCGACCTGGTGGCTCAAAAAGACAAAGCCGCTGAGCATGGACAGGTGTGCCACGCCAAAAATTTGGGCCAGGGCGGCGTTGGTCGGTGGTACCGTGGAAAGCCACAAAAAGCCCATGACTGCAGAGAACAGGTACACGCTGCTGGGGCTCAGCGGCGCCCAGATGAAGAGGGCGATGACCACGGCCCGGGCGAAGTAAATAAAGGCCAGGATGTGGCGCTTGGGCAGGCGCTGGCCCAAAGCCCCCGCGGCGTAGGTGCCAAACACGTTGAACAAGCCGATCAAGGCCAAGGCATAACTGGCCACCTGCGGCGACAGGCCGTGGTCTTTCAGGTAACTGGGCATGTGCACGCCGATGAACACGACCTGAAAACCGCAGACAAAGTAGCCCGCCATGAGCAACTGGAAGCTGCGGTACTGAAACGCTTCGCTCAGGGCGTGAAAAATCGTTTGCTCACGGGGGGCACTGGCCTGGTTGCCTGCCAGGTGGGGCTCGCGCAGGCCCCAGGCCAGGGGTGCGATCAGCAAAGCGGCCATACCCAAGACCCCCAGTGCGCCTTGCCATCCCACGGTAGCAATCAGCTGGCCTTCAATCGGCACCATCAAAAATTGACCGAAAGAGCCCGCGGCGGCCGCCATGCCCATGGCCCAGGATCGGCGTTCGGCCGGCACATTGCGGCCGATCACGCCGTAGACCACGGCATAGGTGGTGCCTGCTTGTGCCACCCCCAGCATCACGCCGGTGGAGAGCATCAACGTCAAGGGGGTATCAGCCTGCGACATGCCAAAGAGCCCCAGGGCATAGATGACGGCACCCGCCACCAGCACCCGGAAAGCGCCAAAACGGTCCGCCGCCATGCCCGCAAAAATGCCGGCAATGCCCCAGGAAATATTCTGGATGGCCATGGCCAGGGCATAGGTTTCGCGCGTCCAGCCGCGAGCCTGGGTCAGTGGCTGCATCCACAGGCCAAAGCCATGGCGAATGCCCATGGACAAGGTCACGATGGCAGCGCCACAGGCCAAAACCTGAAACAAGGACAAGGGTGGGCGGTCGGGGTGGGCGGTTTGCATCCTCCAAATATAGCGAAGTAATCGCCAAAGTGCGGTCGCGAAGGGGAAAGTTGCGAGGGACTGACCTGGGGCCGCATGGGTCATAATGCTGTGGTTTCGTACAGTAAATTGCGTCTTGCAGGTCTACAATCGCTCTCTATGTCTGTTCCCAAAACTCCCTCTGCCGCCGCACCTGCCTACTCCGAGTCGTCGATCCGGGTCCTCAAGGGCCTAGAGCCCGTCAAGCAGCGCCCGGGCATGTACACCCGCACCGACAACCCCTTGCACGTCATCCAGGAGGTGCTGGACAACGCCGCCGACGAGGCCTTGGCGGGCCACGGCAAAAAAATCAAGGTCACACTGCACACCGATGCCTCGGTCACCGTCGAGGACGATGGGCGGGGCATTCCGTTTGGCATGCATCCAGAAGAAAACGCCCCGGTGATTGAACTCGTGTTCACCCGGCTGCACGCGGGCGGCAAATTTGACAAGGGCAAGGGCGGCGCCTACAGCTTCTCGGGCGGTCTGCACGGCGTGGGCGTGAGCGTGACCAACGCCTTGTCCAAACGCCTGGAGGCCACCAGCTACCGTGAAGGCCAAGTGGCCAGCCTCGTGTTCTCGGGCGGTGATGTCACCGAAGCTTTGCAAACCCGCGCCGCAGGCGAGGGCGACCGCAAACAAGGCACCACGGTGCGCGCCTGGCCGGACGCCAAATACTTCGAGTCCAGCGCCTTGCCCATGAACGAGCTGACGCATTTGCTGCGCAGCAAAGCGGTGCTCATGCCCGGCGTGTCGGTGACCTTGGTGAATGAGAAAACCAAAGAAACCCAGCAGTGGCAATAC
>CANFLX010000067.1 GCA_947447985.1 Comamonadaceae bacterium | reverse complement strand
CGCAGCTGGACCGACCATTTGCTGTGGCACCACGCCGCCCACACGGTGGACTTGTTTGCCTACCAAGCGGGCAGCCCGATTGTCAAAGCCCACGCGCTGCAAGGCCCCATCCACCCCACGCTGGGGATTGCCATGGACATGAGCATCCAGCTGCAGGCGGCCAACGGCGCGATTTGCACCCTGAGCCTGAGCTTTAACAACGACGGTCCCTTGGGCACCTATTTCCGCTACATCGGCGACAGCGGCACCTACCTGGCGCGCTATGACGACCTGTACAACGGCAAGGACGAAAAGATCGACGTCTCGCAGGTGGCGGTGTCCATGAACGGGATTGAACTGCAAGACCGCGAGTTTTTCAGCGCCATCCGTGAGGGTCGCGAACCCAATGCCAGCGTGGCCCAGGTGCTGCCCTGCTATCAGGTGCTGCACCACTTGGAACAACAGTTACAGGCCTAAGTGCCCTGCGCGCGGGCAAGCGCAGTTTCTGAACCACAATGCGTCTTGGGAGGGCGCTTGCCGTGGGTGATGTGATCTTGTTTGCAATCGTGGGTTTGCTGCTGCTCAATGCGGCACTGGTGCTGTGGATGGCGTTTCGGCGCAAGGACGGTGGGGCGATGTCTGCCGCCCAAGCGCACGCAGAGCTGTTGCAAGTGCTGCAAACCAATGCCGACCGGATGGACCGCATGGAGCGCGAGCTGCGCCGCGAAATGAGCGAGGCCGCGCGCGACGGTCGCCAGGAATCTGCCCAGAACCTGGCCACCTTTCAGCAAACGCTGACGCAACAAAGCGCCGAAGCCACCCGCACCCAAAACACGCAAATCGACGCATTTGGCCTGCAGTTGGCGGGGCTGCAAAAGTCGTTGTCCGACACCCTGAGCACCCAGCTCAGCACCTTGAGCGAGTCCAACGCCCGGCGCATTGCCGAACTCAGCGAAACCAGCGCCCGCACCCTGGCCGAGGTGCGCAAGACCTTGGATGCCCAGCTGGCCCAACTGCAAACCACCAACGCGGCCAAGCTCGATGAGATGCGCGCCACCGTGGACGAAAAGCTGCAAACCACGCTGCAAGCGCGCCTGGGCGCAGGCTTTAAGCAAGTGGCCGACCAGCTGGAGCAAGTGCACAAAGGACTGGGCGAAATGCAAACCCTGGCCCAGGGCGTGGGCGACTTGAAGCATTTGCTGAGCAACGTCAAAACCCGGGGCATTTTTGGCGAGGCGCAGTTGGCGTCCTTGTTGGAACAGGTGTTTGTGGGCGACCAGTACGCGGCCCAGGTGGCGACGCGGCCTGGCAGCAAAAACGTGGTGGACTTTGCCATCAAGCTGCCCGGAAAGTCTGAAGATGGCGCGCCCCTGTGGCTGCCGATTGATGCCAAATTTCCCAACGAAGACTACGAGCGGCTGCTGGACGCGCAGGGCAGGGCGCATGCGGCCGATGCCGCCGACGCAGGCAAGGCGCTGGAGCTGCGCATCCGGCTGGAAGCCAAATCGATTGCGGAGAAATACGTGGAGCCGCCGTACACCACCGACTTCGCCATTTTGTTTTTGCCCACCGAAGGCCTGTACGCCGAAGTTTTGCGCCGCCCCGGTCTGATGGAGGCACTCCAGCGCGAGCACCGGGTGACGCTGGCAGGCCCCACCACTTTGCTGGCCATGCTGAGTTCGCTGCAAATGGGCTTTCGCACCTTGGCTTTGGAGAAACGCTCCAGCGAGGTGTGGCAGGTGCTGGGCGCCGTCAAAACCGAGTTTGGCAAGTTTGGCGACGTGCTGTCCAAGGTCAAGTCGCAAACCCAGACCGTGCTCAACACCCTGGACGGTGCCGAGGTACGCAGCCGCGCCATGGGTCGGGCACTCAAAAAAGTGGAAAGCTTGCCCGAGCACCAGGCAGCGGCGCTCATCCCCCAAGACAAAGACTTTGACAGCGACGCCTCGTCGCCCTTGGCGTGAACCCTTCAGAGCCGCAGGCCGCTGACGCGGACACGGCACGCGCCTGGGCGCTGCTGCGCCTGATATGCGGCCACATTTGCCTGCATGCCAGCATGGCGGGCATGCGTTTGGCGACTCCTTTGTTGGCACTTCGGCTGGGGCACAGCGCGGTGCATGTGGGCTTTTTGCTCGCCTTGTTTTCGCTCAGCCAGGTGTTCTTGGCTTTGCCCGCGGGGCGATTTGCCGACCGGCATGGCTTGCGGCGACCCGTGGGCCTGGGCGTGGTGGTGGCCATGGTCGGAGCCCTTTTGTCCTTGCTGTTTCCCCTGTTTGCGGTGATGTGCCTCAGCGCCTTGTGCATGGGTGCGGCCACCGGTGCGGCGTCGATTGCCTTGCAGCGCCACGTGGGGCGGGCGGCGCGCGACAGCACCGAGCTCAAGCGGGTCTTCAGCTGGCTGGCCATTGGCCCTGCCGTGTCCAATTTTGTCGGGCCGGTGAGTGCAGGCTTGTTGATTGACCACGGTGCGACGGTGCTGGGTGATGCGGTGGCCTTCGCTGGATTTCGCTCGGCGTTCTTGTGCATGGCGCTGCTGCCACTGGTGTGCTGGGCGTTTATCCGGGGCACGCAAGAACTGCCGCCGGTGGCGCATGGCGCGCACGGCCCTGCGCCGTCGGCCTGGGCTTTGCTCCGCGAGCCGGCCATGCGCCAGCTTTTGCTGGTGAACTGGATTCTTTCTTCGTGCTGGGATGTGCATACCTTTGTCGTGCCCATCCTGGGCCATGAACGCGCCTTCAGCGCCTCGGTCATCGGCACGATTTTGGGGGGCTTTGCGATTGCCGCCGCCGCAGTGCGCCTGGCCATGCCGCTGGTGGCGGCGCACCTGAAAGAGTGGGTGGTGCTGACCTGCGCCATGTTGCTTACGGCGGCGCTGTTTGCCATCTACCCCTTCACGCAGTCGGCGTGGGCCATGGGGGCCTGCTCGGTGTGCCTGGGCTTGTCGCTGGGCTCGGTGCAGCCCATGATCATGAGCACCTTGCACCAAATCACGCCCCACGCCCAACACGGTCAGGCGCTGGGCTTGCGGCTGATGGCGATCAACTTCTCCAGCGTGGTCATGCCCTTGCTGTTTGGCACGGCCGGCGCGATCGTGGGGGTGTCTGTGGTGTTTTGGACGGTGGGCAGCGTGGTGGCATTGGGCGCACGTGCGGCCTGGCGGCTGCGGGCGTAAAGGACTCAGAGGCCGCCTGAATCCAAGCCGTAGTAGCTGCGAATGGTGTCCCAGGCCTCTTGGGGCGTGTCGCAAAAGCTCAGCAAGTCCAGGTCCTGGCGGTTCACCGTGCCGACCTCCACCATCAGATCGAAGTTCACCAGCTTTTTCCAATAGTCGCTGCCGAACAAAATGATGGGCACGGGACGCTCTTTTTGGGTTTGCACCAGTGTGATAATTTCGAACAACTCGTCCATCGTGCCGTAGCCGCCCGGGAACGCGACCAGCGCCTTGGCGCGCATCATGAAGTGCATTTTGCGCGCCGCAAAATAATGAAATTCAAAATGCAGTGAGGGCGTCACATAAGGATTGACCGTTTGCTCGTGGGGCAGGGTGATGTTCAGGCCTACGTTGGGCGCACCCAATTCAAAGGCTCCCCGATTCGCGGCTTCCATCACGCCGGGGCCGCCACCGGTGCAAATGGTGAGTTGCTCGGCTTGGGGTTTGCCCTCGCTGTATTGGGCGACCAAGCGCGCCAATTGGCGGGAGTGCTCGTACCACACCGCATTGCGCTCGTCGCGCTGTGCGAGCGCCAATACTTCGGCGTCATTGTGTTGCTGGGCCATCGCCACGCGGTCGGCCGCCACTTGCGGGGATACAAAGCGCGCGCTGCCAAACACCACAATGGTGTGGGCAATGCCTTGGCGGGCGAGTTCGAGTTCAGGCTTGAGCATCTCCAGTTCAAAGCGGATGCCCCGGGTCTCCGGGCGCAGCAGGAATTCGGGGTCGGCAAAGGCCAGGCGGGTGGTGTCGGCTCCCGCAAGCTCTGCGGGCTTGTGCTTGAACTCGCGCCACGCGTGGGCCACCTGGGCGGGAGACGGTTTCTGGGTGTTGTCCATGCGGGAATTGTCAGCTATCGATGGGAATACGCCTCAGCACAAAAGCAAAAAGCCCCCGAAGGAGCTTTTTGGCGGGTCGACCCGGTCGCGCGGGGCGGGAAGTGCGACTTAGACGCGCTTGCGGTATTCGCCGGTGCGGGTGTCGATTTCGACCTTGTCACCCTGGGCCACGAAGATTGGCACACCGATTTCAAAGCCGGTGGCAATCTTGGCGGGTTTGAGCACTTTGCCGGAGGTGTCGCCTTTGACAGCGGGCTCGGTCCAGGTGATCTCACGCACCACGCTGGTGGGCAATTCCACAGAGATGGCTTTGCCTTCGTAGAACACCACTTCAACGGCCATGCCGTCTTCGAGGTAGTTCAGCGAGTCGCCCATGTTTTCGGCCTCGACTTCGTACTGGTTGAACTCTTCGTCCATGCAGACATACATGGGGTCTGCGAAGTAGGAATAGGTGCAATCCTTCTTGTCCAGAATCACCTGGTCCATCTTGTCGTCGGCCTTGAACACGACTTCGGTACCGAAGTTGGCGATCAGGCTTTTCAGCTTCATGCGCACGGTGGCGGAGTTGCGGCCGCCACGGCTGTATTCGGTTTTCAAGACGACCATGGGGTCCTTGCCGTGCATGATGACGTTACCGGCGCGAATTTCTTGTGCAATTTTCATAATGGGTAGAAGGGAATTGGATCCCGGTCTGCGGGTTAGGCCGCGTGGTGCGGCGGGGCAAGCGTTGCGCGCAAAAGGCGCTCAAAAGCTGCAAAGCCTCTGATTTTATCGTGTTTTCGGGGCTTGCCCGGCGCAGGGCACTGCCTGCACAAATGCGCACAGCTGGCTGACCAGGTCAGCCTGCCGGGCCATTTGCAGTCCCAAGCCATCGGCCCAAGCCCGCCAGGGCTGCGACGCGGACTTGGGTTCGCCCAAAGGCAGCGGGGATGCGACGTCGGAATTTCCGAACCCATTCCAATGCCCATGCCAGTTGCGCACCGGCGCGGGAGCGTCTGTGGCGTCCAGAAAGGCGTCGAGCTTGGCACGGTGTGCACCGTCTTGCTGCGGGTAAATTTGCCAGACAAAGGGGCGACCTGCCCACAAGGCGCGCACCAAGGAGTCTTCGCCCCGCACAAAATTCAGGTCGCTGATCCAGAGCAGGTGGTCAAACTGCGTTTGGCTGAGCAGTGGCAATGAGGTCATGCGCAAAGGGTCGCTTGCGTGTGGGCACTGCGCCACAGCGGCTTGGACGGCACTTTGCGCCTGCCCGTGGGTGACCAGCACATGGACGCCAGTCTTCACGCCACGCAAGTGTTCCAGTAGTGCGGCAACGGGTGCGTTGGCGTAACAGAACAAGCTCACCAAGGCTTCGCCGTGGTCTGCCACGCCCAGCTTATTGAAAAAGGCCTCTCGTTCGCTGCTGACAAAGGCAATTCGCTGCGCCAACAGATCAGGCTCGCGCAGCAAGCCCCCCGTGTGCGGCGTGAAGCCGGGATAGAAAAAATGCTTGGTCCATCCTTTGGCCGCGCCGGACATGAGCGGCGAGGGCAGGCCATGGCTGCGTTCCACAAAATCTTCGGCGCTCAGGTATTCCAGGTTGATCCACACCGGCGGCGCGTCCTGTGCGCGGGCCCGCGCTGCCACAAATGCCTCGGGCAACTCGCACCCAAAGCCTTCCACCCACACCTGCGCAGGCACCAAGGTGGACAACAGCTGCACGTCGCTCGCCGCATCCCACGGATGCACGGTGATTCCGGGCCAGTGGCCCTCGAGCGCGCCCGGTGCCATCCAGGGCAGGGCTTGCGCGTCATCGAGCCACAAGCGCACGGTATGGCCCCGTGCGGCCAGGTCAGCGGCCAAGCGCCAGCACACGCCGACGTCGCCAAAGTTGTCAATCACCCGGCAAAAAATGTCCCACAGCCAGACCTGGCCTGTGGCTTGGCGGTGCGGCCTTGGCGGTGGTGTGGAGGATGCTGGCATGGTGCGGATTGTCCACTGCCGCCAATAGGGCATGGGCAAATCGGCTGACAATACGCGCCATGACTGCCCCCGCCCACTCCGAAGAACTCTTGCGCCAGGTGGCTGCCTTGCCCACGCTGCCCGGGGTCTACCGCTACTTCGACGCCCAGGACCAAGTGCTGTACGTGGGCAAGGCCATCAGCCTGAAAAAGCGGGTGTCCAGCTATTTCCAGAAAAACCACGGTGGCACGCGGATTGGCCATATGGTGAGCAAGATTGTTAGACTGGAGACCACGGTGGTGCGCTCCGAGGCGGAAGCGCTGCTCCTGGAAAACAACCTGATCAAGACGCTCAACCCCAAGTACAACATCCTGTTTCGGGACGACAAGAGCTACCCCTATCTCAAAATGACCGCCACGGCACCCGAGTCAGGCGCTGTGGCCAAGTCGGGCGCCCATCCGCTGGCTTTTTCCCGCGTGGCCTATTACCGGGGCGGGGTAGAAAAAAAGCACCATTATTTCGGTCCGTACCCGAGTGCCTGGGCGGTCAAAGAGGCGATTTTGTTGATGCAAAAGGTGTTTCGCCTGCGCACTTGCGAAGACTCGATCTTCAGCAACCGCACCCGTCCCTGTCTGCTGTACCAGATCAAGCGCTGCTCCGGACCCTGCGTCGGCCACATCAGCCCGCAAGACTATGCGCAGGACGTGGCCGATGCCCAGAAGTTTTTGCGCGGCGACGCGCAAGAGGTGATGCGCTCGCTGGAGTCGCGCATGATGGCGCACGCCGAACGTCTGGAGTTTGAACAAGCCGCCGAGCTGCGCAACCAGGTCGCGGCCTTGTCCAATGTGCTGCACCAGCAGTCGGTGGACAACGTGTCGGACCGTGACGTGGACATCTTGGCGGTCAAAGTGCAGGGCGGCAAAGCCTGTGTCAATCTGGCCATGGTGCGCGGTGGTCGCCATCTGGGCGACCGGCCCTATTTCCCGGTGCATGTGGAAGACGCCGCCGTGCTGCCCGAGGACGACGACGCGCCGCAGGACGCCGCCACCCAGGTTGAGGTGCAGGTGCTGGAAGCCTTTCTGGCGCAGCATTACATCGGGGTGCCCATGCCCTCCATGCTCGTGGTGAGCCATCCTGTAGGCAAAGCCTTGCTCTCTGCACTGTCAGACCAGCATGGCTTCAAGGTGACCGCGGTACACCAACCACGCGAACAGCGTCGCGCCTGGCTGGACATGGCGCAGACCAATGCTTCCTTGCAACTGGCGCGCCTGCTGGCCGAAGAGGGCTCGCAACAAGCCCGCACCCGTGCGCTGGCCGAGGCGCTGGACCTGGCGCATGAGGATCTGGATGCGCTGCGGATTGAGTGTTTTGACATTTCCCACACCGCGGGCGAAGCCACCCAGGCCTCGTGCGTGGTGTTTCAGCACCACGCCATGCAAAACGCGCAGTACCGGCGCTACAACATTGCCGACATCACGCCGGGTGACGATTACGCGGCCATGCGCCAGGTGCTGACGCGGCGCTACAGCAAAACCGCCGAGGCACTGGCCCAGGCCAAGCACGCGGGCGTGGCGCCCTCGGGCAACGACCGCCTTCCCGACCTGGTGCTGGTGGACGGCGGAAAAGGCCAGGTCTCCATGGCGCGCGAGGTGTTTGAGCAACTGGGCCTGGACCTGTCGCTGATCGTGGGGGTGGAAAAAGGCGAGGGTCGCAAGGTCGGCCTGGAAGAACTGGTGTTTGCCGACGGGCGCGAGAAGGTGTACCTGGGCATGGATTCGGCCGCGCTGATGCTGGTGGCGCAAATTCGCGACGAGGCGCATCGCTTTGCCATCACCGGCATGCGCGCCCAGCGCGCGCGGGTGCGACTGAGCGGCGGCAAGCTCGAAGAAATCCCGGGCGTGGGCCCCAAGCGGCGCGCCAAGCTGCTGCAGCGCTTTGGCGGCGTGCGGGGCGTGGCCATGGCCAGCGCCAAAGACATTGCGTCGGTGGACGGTATTTCCATCGAGTTGGCTGAAGAGATCTACCGCGCGCTGCACTAGCCGTGCCACAATCTGCGCCATGTTCACGACCATCCCCACGCTGCTGACCTGGACCCGCATTTTTGCGATTCCACTCATTGCCGGGGTTTTTTACCTGCCCGAGGCCAGCGCCACCCTCGCTGAAAAGAACCTGGTCGCCACGCTCATGTTCGTGGTGTTTGCGCTCACGGATTGGCTGGACGGCTATCTGGCGCGCAAACTGAACCAAACCTCGTCCTTCGGTGCATTCCTGGACCCGGTGGCGGATAAATTTTTGGTCTGTGCCTGCGTCTTGGTGCTGGTGCACCTGCGCCGGACGGACGTTTTTGTCGCCCTCATCATCATTGGCCGCGAGATCGCTATCTCTGCTCTGCGCGAGTGGATGGCCCAAATTGGCGCCTCCAAGAGCGTGGCGGTGCACATGATCGGCAAGCTCAAAACGGTGGTGCAGATGGTCGCGATCCCCTTTTTGTTGTTTGACGGCCAGTTGTTCGGCCTGATCGACACCCATGCCTGGGGCGTGGTGCTGATTTGGATCGCAGCCGGCCTGACCGTGTGGTCCATGGTTTTTTACCTGCAAAAAGCCGTGCCTGAGATCCGTGCCCGCAACAAGTAAGGCGAAGCGCCACAAAGTTCGCATAAACTTCAAGATCCCTATTCAAAAGCCACGGCAGCGCGGGGCGCTGACCCACAGAGGAGAAGACATGAACAAGTCGGAACTGATAGAACACATTGCCAAGCATGCTGATATTTCCAAAGCTGCCGCGACGCGCGCTTTGGAGTCCACCTTGGGGGCAGTGAAAACGACCTTGAAGAAAAACGGAACCGTGTCGCTGGTCGGCTTCGGCACGTTTTTGGTGACCACCCGTGCGGCTCGCACTGGTAGAAATCCCCGCACTGGCGATGCGATTAAAATCAAGAAAGCAAAAGTTCCAAAGTTCCGTCCGGGCAAAGCCTTGAAAGACGCTTTGAACTGAGTTTTTTTAGTGGGGTGATTAGCTCAGTTGGTAGAGCGGCGCCTTTACACGGCGTAGGTCGGCGGTTCGAGCCCGTCATCACCCACCACCCACTTGGTATTGAAACAAAGGCGAGCTACGCAGTTCGCCTTTTTTGTTGTAGCCGGAGATAGCGCATGTTCGATTTTGTACGCAAGCACACCAAAATCATGATGGTG
>CANFLX010000066.1 GCA_947447985.1 Comamonadaceae bacterium | reverse complement strand
TGGACGCTGGTGTGCCCATGAAAGCGCACGTGGCGGGTATCGCCATGGGCCTGATCAAGGAAGACAACCGCTTCGCGGTGTTGACCGACATCCTGGGTGACGAGGACCACCTTGGCGACATGGACTTCAAAGTGGCCGGTACCACCAACGGCATTACCGCACTGCAGATGGACATCAAGATCCAGGGCATTACCAAAGAAATCATGCAAGTGGCGTTGGCCCAGGCCAAAGAAGCGCGCATGCACATTCTGGGCAAGATGCAAGAAGCCATGGCCGAAGCCAAGACCGAAGTGTCGAACTTCGCGCCTCGCTTGTTCACCATGAAGATCAACCCCGAGAAGATCCGTGACGTGATCGGCAAAGGCGGCGCCGTCATCCGCGCGCTGACCGAAGAAACCGGCACCCAGATCAACATCGAGGAAGACGGCACCATCACCATCGCTTCCAGCGACCCGGCCAAGGCCGAAGAAGCCAAGCGCCGCATCGAGCAAATCACTGCCGAAGTGGAAATTGGCAAGACCTACGAAGGCCCGATCACCAAGATTTTGGACTTCGGTGCGTTGGTCAATCTGATGCCTGGCAAAGACGGTTTGCTGCACATCAGCCAAATCTCGCACGACCGCGTGGAAAAAGTGACCGACTACCTGACCGAAGGCCAGATCGTCAAAGTGAAGGTCTTGGAGACCGACGAAAAAGGCCGCATCAAGCTGTCCATGAAAGCTTTGCTGGACCGTCCCTCACACGGCGGTAACGGCCACGGCGACCACGCGTAACTGAGTGAAAGCCGTTGAAATCTCCTCCTTCGGAGCGCCAGACGTTTTGCGTCTGGCCGACCGGGACGCGCCCCTAGCGGGCGTGGGGGAGTTGCTGATCCAGGTCAGCGCCAGCGGCATTAACCGGCCCGACGTCTTGCAGCGCTTGGGGCACTACCCCGCGCCTGCGGGTGCTTCTGATATTCCTGGTTTGGAAGTCGCTGGTGTGGTCGTCTCGGGCGACGCACAGGCGATGGCCGAGGCTCACTTGAAGGTCGGTGACCGCGTTTGCGCCTTGGTCACCGGAGGTGGTTACGCCGAGCTCTGCGTGGCACCCGTGGCGCAATGCCTGCCGGTGCCCCAGGGTTGGACCGATGTACAAGCCGCGGGCCTGCCCGAAACGTTTTTCACGGTCTGGAGTAATCTCTTTGACCGTGGACGCTTGCAGCGCGGCGAGACGGTTTTGGTTCAAGGTGGCTCCAGTGGCATTGGCGTCACAGCAATTCAAATGGCCAAAGCCTTTGGCGCAACGGTGATCGTCACCGCGGGCAATGACGCCAAGTGCGCGGCCTGTCTGGCGCTCGGTGCCGACCATGCCATTCATTACAAAACCCACGATTTTGAGTCTGAGGTGCTGCGCCTCACCCAAGGTCAGGGCGTCAATGTGGTGCTGGACATGGTGGCGGGTGCCTATGTGGCCAAAGAAATCAACTGCCTGGCGGAAGACGGGCGTTTGGTCATCATCGCAGTACAAGGTGGCGTGCAGGCGGAGGTCAACGCTGGTTTGGTGATGCGCAAGCGCTTGACCGTGACCGGCTCTACGCTGCGTGTGCGCCCCGTGCCTTTCAAAGCGGCGATTGCGCAATCCTTGCTTCAGCACGTCTGGCCCTTGCTGGCCCAGGGACAGATCAAGCCCGTGGTGAGCGCGGTTTTTGCGGCCAAAGACGCGGGCCTCGCCCATGCCGCCATGGAAGCCAGCGCGCATGTGGGCAAAATCATTTTGGATTGGAGTCGGCCATGAAAAAACTGATGGTGGGCAACTGGAAAATGAATGGCTCGCTGGAGGCAAACGCCGCTTTGATCGGTGCGCTCCTGCAAGACGCCAGCGCCTGGCACTGCGACGTGGCGGTGTGCGCGCCAGCGGTGTACCTGGCGCAATTACAAACCTTGCTGGCGGGTGGTCGCATCGCCTTGGGCGCGCAAGACCTGTCCGCCCATGAGAGTGGTGCTTTCACCGGAGAGGTGTCGGCGGCCATGCTCAAAGACTTGGGTGTGCGCTATTGCATCGTGGGGCATTCCGAGCGCCGCCAGTACCACCAGGAAAGTGATGCCACCGTCGCCCTCAAAGCGCAGCGCGCGCTGGCCGCAGGTATCACCCCGATTGTGTGTGTGGGCGAAACCTTGGCCCAGCGCGAAGCCGGTCAGACCGAAGACGTGGTGAAACGCCAGTTGGCCGCCGTGGTGCATACCAACGGCCACTGCATCAGCGAAATCGTGCTGGCCTATGAGCCGGTGTGGGCGATTGGTACGGGCAAAACCGCCACACCCGAAGAAGCACAGCATGTGCACCAGGTATTGCGGGCCCAGTTGCAGGCTGCCAGCCAGCACGCCAACCGCGTGCCTATTCTTTACGGCGGCAGCATGAACGCAGGCAATGCCGCGTCCTTGCTGGCGCAACCCGACATTGACGGTGGCTTGATCGGTGGCGCAGCCCTGCAAGCCTCGGCTTTTTTATCCATGATTGCGGCGGCCCGTTAAGGCGCGCGGCAGTTTTCCCCCTTTAGGAGTGATGTGATGAGCTACGTGGTTACAGTGATTTTGACGGTTCAAATGGTTTCGGCGATCGCCATGATTGGCCTGATCCTGGTCCAGCATGGCAAAGGTGCCGACATGGGCGCGGCGTTTGGAAGCGGCAGCTCGGGCAGCCTGTTCGGGGCCAGCGGCAGCGCCAACTTTTTATCGCGCACCACGGCTGTTTTGGCGACGCTGTTTTTCGTGTGCACCTTGGCGCTGGCCTATTTCGGCAATCTGCGCCCCAGCTCGGGTGGCAGCGTGCTTGAAGGCGCGGCAGCCGCAGCGCCTGCAGCCGCAGCCAGCGCACCTGCCGCACCGGCATCGGGCGCGGCCCAAATCCCTGCCAACTGATTGCGCTTCTGTCATTTTTTCGGTCACATTGACCGATTAAACTGATTTGTATCAACGCTGGGGGCCGTTCACGCGCTCTCGGACACAGATTCACACTTCAGCGCGGGCATCGAAATGGCAAAAGGCATGATTTTGGCGGCGGGGCAGGGCACCCGCGTGCGTCCGCTCACGCGTGACCTACCCAAACCGATGGTGCCCATCCTGGGCAAGCCGGTCATGGAGTACCTGATCGAGCATTTGGCGCGCCACGGCATTACCGAAATCATGGTCAATGTCGCTTACCACCACCAGAAGATTGAAGAGTACTTCGGCGACGGCAGCCGCTGGGGGGTGGAAATCGGTTACTCCTACGAAGGCGTGCGCGAAAGCGGTGACGTCGTTCCCCGCCCCATGGGCTCGGCTGGCGGCATGCGCCGCATTCAGGATTTCAGCGGGTTTTTTGACCAAACCACCCTGGTGCTGTGTGGCGACGCCTTGATTGACTTGGACATTACGGCTGCGATCGCCGAGCATCACGCCAAGGGCGCGGTGGCCAGTTTGGTGGCGATGGACGTGCCCTTGGCCGAAGTCAACTCCTACGGTGTTGTACTGGCGGGCGCGGATGGCCGCATTGAGTCCTTCCAAGAGAAACCGCAGCCGGCGGATGCCAAGTCCACCTTGGCCAGCACCGGTGTTTATATTTTTGAGCCTGAGGTGCTGGATTTGGTTCCTCCGGGAAAGGTGTACGACATCGGCTCGGAGCTCTTCCCAAAGCTGGTGGACCAAAAATTACCGTTTTTTGTTCAAAACCGTCCCTTTCATTGGATCGATATCGGTCGGGTCAGCGACTACTGGACCGTGTTGCAGCGCGTTCTCATGGGGGAAGTGCCTGACATGAAAATGCCGGGCAAAGAGGTTTTCTCAGGTGTTTGGGTGGGTTTGAATGTGTCCATCGACTGGGACCGTGTCAAGATCAAAGGGCCGGTCTACATCGGTTCGAGCAGCCGAGTCGAGGCGGGCGCCGTCATCACCGGCCCCGCTTGGATCGGCAATGGCTGCCTGATCCGCTCGGGGGCGCGCATTACCCGCAGCGTCTTGTTTGAATACACCCGCATTGCGGCCGATATGCACTTCAACGAAATGATTGTGTCGCGCCACTACTGCGTAGACCGCCATGGCGAGACCATGTACCGCGGCGATGACCATACGCCTCTGCGCTGGGGCGACGCGCGGGCCTGAGGGCGCAGGCTCCCCAACCTTGCCGACATTGCGAAAACCGCTGTCGCAATTGCATCTGTCTAGGTCGCGGGGGCCAATACACTGTGAACTTGCCTGGTAGGCACCCCATGTCCAATTTCTGTAGGAGCAAGCGCAACAATGGCCCAATTTCCTGAACGCGCCAAAGTCGTCATCATCGGCCAAGGTGGCATCGTCGGCGCATCGGTGGCGCACCACCTGATTGAACGTGGCTGGGACAACATTGTCGGCATCGACAAGTCTGCTATTCCGACCGATGTGGGCTCCACAGCGCACGCCTCTGATTTTTGCTTCAACACGATGCACGATCAGATGACGATCTTCACCACCAAGTACAGCATCGACTTTTACGAAAAAATGGGCCGATACGACCGCATCGGCGGCATCGAGGTGGCGCGCGTGGGCGACGACGAGCGCATGCAAGAGCTCAAGCGTCGCGTGGCCTCGGGCAAGGCGTTCGGCAACCGCGTGGAGCTGATCAGCGCTGCCGAAGCCAAAGCGAAAATGCCTTTGCTGGACGAGAGCATGGTGCAAGGCGCCCTATGGGATCCGGACGCCGGCTTGGTCAAACCCCGCTCCCAAATGGTGGCGGGCGAGCTGGTGGATGCAGCGGTGGCCTCGGGCAAGTTGCAATCCTTTGCCAACACCGCCTGCACTGGACTGCGCATTGAAAACGGTCGCATCCAAGGCGTGGAAACCACCAAAGGCTTTATTGCCGCCGAATACGTGGTGGTTTGCGCCGGACTTTGGGGCCGATTGATCGCCAACATGGCCGGCGAAGATCTGCCCATCATGCCGGTGGACCATCCCCTGACTTTTTTCAAACCCTATTTGGAATTTGCAGGCACGGGCAAAGACATTGGCTACCCGCTCCTGCGTGACCAGGGCAACTCGGCCTATCTGCGCGATACCGGGGACCCCAAGACGCCTGAAGGCGGCCAGATCGAGTGGGGCTATTACGAAGAGAAGAACCCCCGCATGTGCCATCCGCGCGACTTGCTCGAAAAAGAGCAGGCACGCCTGTCGCCCTCGCAGCGCGACCTGGAGCTGGACCAAATCATGGCGCCGCTGGAGCGCGCGATTGAACTCACACCCATCCTGGCCGAACTGGGCTACGACGACAAGTACTCGTTTAACGGACTCTTGCAGGTAACCACCGACGGCAATCCCTCGATTGGCGAATCGTCCAAAGTGCGTGGCCTGTGGTACGCCGAAGCGGTGTGGGTGAAAGACGGCCCAGGCGTCGGAAAAATCGTCGCCGACTGGATGACCGATGGCTACACGCACATCGACCACGCCCGCATCGACGTGGCCCGTATCTACCCTTACCAGCAAGACGAGCAGTACATCCACGACCGCTGCTACGAAGGCGCGTTCAAGATCTACAACCCGCCGGTGCACAACCGCGAGCCCTACAGCGCCGGGCGTGGCATTTTCAAGAGCCCGTTTTATGAGCGTGAAAAAGCGCTGGGTGCCTACTTCATGGAACTTTCCGGTTGGGAGCGTGCCCATGGCTACGCCAGCAACGAGCATTTGCTCGCTGTCTATGGCGACAAAGTGCCGGTGCGCGCCAACGAGTGGGACAACCGCCACTTCTGGCGCGTGTCCAATGCCGAGCACCTCAAGATGACGGAAGACGTGGGCATGATCAATGTGTCGCACTTCGCGGAGATTGACGTCGAAGGCCCCGACGCAGCGGATTTGCTGGAATACATTTGCGTGGCCAAGGTCGGTGGCGATACGCCGGTGGGCAAGGGTGTGTACACCCATTTCCTGGACGCCAAAGGCGGCGTGCGCGCCGACCTGACGGTATTGCGACTGGCACAAGACCACTACCGCGTGATTGATGGGGCTGACGCGGGCCACCGCGACTTGGTGTGGATCCAGCGCATGGCCCAAGACCGCGGCGCCAACGTCAAGGTCACGGACACCACGACCGCGTACGGCTGTCTGGGCGTGTGGGGGCCCAATGCCCGCGCCACCATCCAAAAGATTGCTGACGAGCCTGAGGCCTGGACGCATGAGAACTTCCCCTTCACCGCCTTCCGCAACCTCAAGATTGCAGGTGTGCCGGTGCTGGCCTTCCGCATCTCGTATGTGGGTGAGCAGGGCTGGGAACTGCACTTCCAGTACGAAGACGGCTTGGCCCTGTGGGACGCGCTGTATGCGCAAGGTGTGACGCCTGTGGGCGTGGAAACCTACGCCAACAGCCGCCGCATGGAAAAAAGCCTTCGCCTGCAAAACGGCGACTTGCTGACCGAATACAACCTGATGGAGTGCGATCTGGCCCGACCCAAGGTCAAGGCCGCCGACTTCCACGGCAAGCAAGCGCACTTGGCCTTCCGCGAGCGCGCGCACCAGCCTGCCTATTTGTGCACGCTGACCATGACGCACAACATCGATGCTACCGGTGTGGCCCGCTACCCGCTGGGTAATCTGCCGGTGATGGACCCCGCCACCGGCCAAACCCTGATCGACAGCCAGGGCCGCCGCTCCTACACCACCAGCATCGCTTTTGGCCCGACCATCGGCAAGAACATTGCCCTGGCCTACCTGCCCTACGAGTACTGCCAAGTGGGGCGCGAACTGCAAATCCAGTACTTTGACGACATTTACCCCGTCAAAGTGGAAGCCGTAGGCTATGGTGCTTTGTATGATCCAGAGAATTTGAAGCCCCGGTCTTAACGGAGGGGGACTTTTTCGGGGTGAGCATGTTGGCGTCTCTCGACGCTACCGCCCGAACAAGGACGCCCGAAATTTTGCCCCGCTAGCGCTGCAGGCGCCACCCTTTTTGCTACTCAATATGAGCTTTAAGATGAACAAGCATGCACACAAAATCGTCATCGTGGGTGGCGGGGCCGGCGGTCTGGAACTTGCGACGCGCTTGGGCAATTCCTTTGGGCGCAGGAGCGACGTGCTCATCACCTTGGTGGACAAGAACCGAACCCATATTTGGAAACCAAAGCTGCACGAAATAGCGTCAGGCAGCATGGATTTTGGTGACCACGAAGTCGATTACATGGCGCAGGCCCATTGGAATCACTTTACTTTTCGCATCGGTGAACTCAAGGGGCTTGATCGTGTCGAGAAGTCCATTGAGCTGGCTCCCTATGTAGACAGCGACGGCGTTGCGGTTACCCCCATCCAAAAAATTGCTTACGACACGCTGGTGGTCTGTGTCGGCAGCCTGAGCAATGACTTCGGGACGCAGGGCGTCAGAGAATATGCGCTGCGCTTGGAGACCCAAAACGACGCCAAGCAATTTCATTCCAAAATGGTCAACGCCTGCATCCGGGCCCACAGCCAGTTGGAAGTCATCCATAAAAGACAGCTGCATGTGGCCATCATTGGAGCGGGTGCCACCGGTGTCGAGCTGGCGGCGGAACTCCACCGGACCACGCGCGAAGTCGTTGCTTTTGGCTTGGACCGGATCGACGTAGACAAAGACATCAAAGTCAGCTTGATCGAGGCCGCGGATCGAATTTTGCCGGCGCTTCAGCCACGCCTTTCTGAGGCTACCGAGCAGCTGCTCAAAAGGTTGGGTGTTGATGTCCTGACGAGTTCCAAGGTGATGGAGGTGATGCCGACCGGTCTGCGGCTCTCAGATGGTCGGGTCATCGAATCAGAGCTGGTGGTTTGGGCCGCTGGCGTTAAAGCGCCGGACTTTTTGAAGGATTTTGGTGGCTTGGAGACCAACCGAATCAACCAGCTGGTGGTTCACGACACGCTGCAAACGACCCGTGATCCGGACATTTTTGCCTTGGGTGATTGCGCTGCCTGCCCGTGCTCCAATGAAGAGGGTGGTCGTGCGGGTATTGTTCCGCCGCGCGCGCAGGCTGCGCACCAGCAGGCCTCTCACCTTTTTCAGCAAATCAAACGCCGGTTTGCGAATAAGCCTCTCAAGCCCTACCACTACAAAGACTTTGGATCCTTGGTGTCTTTAGGCAAGTTCAGTACCGTCGGAAACATGATGGGCGGCCTGATTGGCAAAAACCTCATGGTCGAAGGTTATTTCGCCAAGCTCATGTACCTGTCCTTGTACAAATTGCATGAACTCGCCATCCATGGCATCCTGAAAACCACGCTGTACACCTTGGCCAGACTGATCTCCAAGCAAACCAATCCCACGGTGAAGTTGCATTGACCTTGCGCCTTGTCTCGTGTCGGAGCGTTCCCTGTGCACACAAGGTTATCTCGGCCTTGACGGGTTTATTTTCAGGCGGCAGTGTGAAACGGCTTGCCCATGCGGAAGCATTCAGATCCCGAGCTGCAAATCGCTGCGTTAGTGCTTGCTGATTCTTGGCAGGCGATAGCCGCACCCCACCGGGCTTCGCAATTGGTAGAATTTCGGGCCCAAACAGCAAGCAAGTCGCTAGTCGTCGCTTGCTGACACACCGCGGGGTGTAGCTTAGTCTGGTAAAGCGCTACGTTCGGGACGTAGAGAGCGGAGGTTCGAATCCTCTCACCCCGACCATATTTCGGTCGGCAAAGCCTACTTCTATTCATGGAAGGTGGGCTTTGCGCCACCCTCAGGCTATTTGTTGCGCGCCAGTGAGTTGCTGGCCAGCGCGACCAAGGTGTCCACGTGCGGACCGGAGGGCAGCAGACGGGCATGGCCTAGCGCACGGTCAATTTCGCGGGCGGCAGACTGCATGGCACTTTCCAAGCCGCCGGTGCGCCGCACGATAGCCGCCACAGTCTCTAATTGGCTGGTATCGCCTTTTTCAATGGCAGTGCGTACGGTGCGGGCTTCGTCTTTCGTGCCATGCTGCATGGCCAAAATCAGCGGCAAGGTGGCCTTGCCTTCGCGCAAGTCATCGCCGAGGTTTTTGCCCATCACCGTGGCGTCACCGGTGTAGTCCAGCACATCGTCGATGACCTGAAATGCTGTGCCCAGGGCTTGGCCGAATTCGGCACAGGCGGCCTCGTGTGCGCTGGAGGCGCCCGACAAGATAGCGCCAACCTGGGCACTGGCCTCAAACAGCTTGGACGTCTTGGAGCGAATCACTTGCAAATAGCCGTCTTCACTCAGGTCGGCGTTGTGCATATTCATGAGTTGCAAGACTTCGCCCTCGGCAATCACATTGGTGGCGTCGGCCAGCACTTTCATGATGCGCATGTCCTGTACTTCGACCATCATCTGAAAAGCGCGGGAATACAAAAAGTCGCCAATCAGCACGCTGGCCGGGTTGCCAAACTTGGCATTGGCCGTGGGTAGACCCCGGCGCAAGGTGGATTCATCGACCACATCGTCGTGCAGCAAGGTGGCGGTGTGGATGAACTCCACCACAGCGGCCATGTTGAAGCGCTGCAGACCTTCAAAACCCAAAGCGCCGCAGCACAAAAGCAAGAGGGTGGGGCGAAGCCGCTTGCCGCCCGCCGCGATGATGTGCTGGGCCACGTCGCCCACCAAGGGCACGCCCGAGGACAGGCGCTCTTTGATCACGGCATCAACCTGGCGCAATTCGTGTTCTACGAATGCGGGTCCAAGGGCGTTTTTTGGGGTGTTTTTCTGCAATTCCATGCGCAAGCTGCTTTTGCGGGATTATAGGCAGGCGGGTTGTGCCCCAGAAGGCTTGCCCATGGCGGGTTTTGGCTATGAGCCCCTGCCGTGCTATACTCGCGGGCTCTGCGGAAATCCGTCCGTGGAATCGATAATCGAAGAGGTCAATATGTACGCGGTCATAAAAACCGGCGGCAAGCAATATCGGGTTGCGGCTGGCGAAAAAATTAAAGTAGAACAGATTGCTGCGGATGTAGG
>CANFLX010000065.1 GCA_947447985.1 Comamonadaceae bacterium | reverse complement strand
GCAATGCCCGTGGCCGAACCAAAACCGACCGCACCCATGAGCGCGATCAACATGAACACCAGCTCACCGGCATACATATTTCCGAACAACCGCATGCCGTGGGACACGGTCTTGGCGGTAAATTCAATCAGTTGCATCGCCAGATTCAAGATGCCAAGAATCAGGGCAAAAACAGGGTTCTTGCTGGTGCCGAATGGCGCCGTCACCAACTCATGCGCCCAGCCACCGGCGCCTTTGATTTTGATGTTGTAGTAAAGGCAGACCAACAGAACGGCCGTTGACATGCCCAATGTCATGGACAGGTCCGCCGTTGGAACAACGCGGAAATAGGGAATCGCATGCTCAAGGCCCGTGTGCTCCAACACCATGTGGAACAAATCCACCGGCAAGAAGTCCATGGAGTTCATCAGGAACACCCACACAAACACCGTCAGAGCCAAGGGCCCCACAAATTTGCGCGATTCCGCGTTGTGCACTATGCCTTTGGCCTGGGTGTCGACCATCTCTAGCAGAAT
Organism: Comamonadaceae bacterium; assembly: GCA_947447985.1. Lineage (GTDB taxonomy): Bacteria > Pseudomonadota > Gammaproteobacteria > Burkholderiales > Burkholderiaceae_C > Allorhodoferax. The sequence goes on along the minus strand of CANFLX010000065.1, from coordinate 9,867 downwards.
TTCAATGGCCGCCTGCATGCGTCCGGGCACGCCCGATGTGACATTGCGCGCAACGCGCCACATCACAAACAAGCCCACAACACCCAGCAGCACCGACCAGAAAATTGAATCCAGGTTGAACACCGAGAAATCAATCACACCCGCCTGCTTGTGGGTCTGCAAATGCGTCAGGTGGTGGCCAATGTACTCACCGGCGGTGAGCCCTTGCGCAGCGTGTTCTTCAGCAGCCATCAGTTACTCTTGTAAGTTACTTTTGCCGTTAAGCATTGTTAATCTTGCACCGACTGCCGCTTGCCTTTGAACAGCAGCGCCAGCCAATAAACCTTCATCGTGACCACCAAACCCACCAACATGGCGGGCCAGTTCAGTCCCACTACCCAACGGTGCGCCGTCCAAAGAACCGCCACCGTCACAAAAATCTTCACCAGCTCCCATACAAAGAAGCTGGAAACCGCATTTGCGGGATTGAGAGAAGCAAACCGCCCCATCAAACCGCGCGCAAACAAAGCCCCCGGGATAATCACCGCCAAGGCACCGCAGGCCGCAGAAACAGCAACAACACCGTTTCGCGTCACGAGCCAGGCCAAAGCCACCACCAGAACACCCATGGCGATTTGGCCAATGACGACCCACCAAGGTGACAAGGACGGATGCTCTTGCCTGAACCTCTTTGCCTCTTCGGCATTCAGCGCAACGAATCCGTCGTTCTCGGAATCTTCCGTATCCAGCAGCGGACGCATTGTTCTTACCCAAGATTACATGCACTTTACAAACGAGCTCAGTGCAGCCTCTGATTATACGCAGGAACTTAGGGGAAACCAGAAGTCGATGAAATGAAGATGCTGCCATTAGACTGAGCGACGTTTCTTAAGGACCTATTTCGCACCATGGCGCTGCCCCCCACTTCACCGCCCACCGCTGGCCAGACCGAGCCCGCCCCCTCTTTGATCGTCTTTCCATCGCAGTTCCCGATCAAGGTGATGGGGCGCAGGGATGACGGATTGGTGCACGCGATCAGCACCATCGCCCACGCCTTTGACCCGACGTTTGACGCATCCACGATTGAGTTGCGTGAGAGCAAGGGCGGCAACTACCTGGGCGTGACCATCACGATTACGGCCACCAGTCGCGAACAGCTCGATGAGCTTTACCGCACCCTGAGCACCCACCCGATGGTCAAAGTGGTGCTCTAAGCGGCCTTGAAGATGGAGGTCGTACACCTGGGCCGCGTAGATTACGCCGCCACCTTTGCGGCCATGCAGGCCTACAGCCGCAGTCGCACCAGCCCGGACGGCGCACATCAGCCTGACCTGTTGTGGATGTGCGAGCACAACCCGGTCTTCACCCAAGGCGTGGCGGGCAGGCCCGAGCATCTGTTGAACCCGCGCGCCATACCCGTGGTGCAAACAGACCGCGGCGGCCAGGTCACGTACCACGGGCCGGGGCAGGTGGTCGCCTACCCTTTGCTGGACCTCAAACGCGCTGGTTACTTTGTCAAAGAATATGTGTACCGATTGGAGGAAGCGCTCATTCGCACACTGCTGCACTTTGGCGTCACCGGCCACCGGGTGGGCGGCGCACCGGGTATTTACGTCCACCTTGCCGATCCGTTTGGGCATAGCGTGTTGCCGCAGCGCCCGCAAAAGCAGGTGGCAGGCAAGCCTGTGCCCGACTTTGCGGGCCTGGCCAAGATTGCGGCGCTGGGCATCAAAATCAGCCGCAATTTTGCGTACCACGGCGCAGCGTTGAATGTGAATATGGACTTGACGCCGTTTTATGGCATCAACCCCTGCGGCTATGCCGCGCTGCAAACAGTCGACCTTTCTACAATTGGCGTTCGCGTTGAAACAGCGGACGTCGAGGAAATTCTGGCCAGGAAACTGGTCAGTTACCTCGCGCCCTGACCTCCCGACAGCCAACGCCTACCCACCATCCATGCAGCGACGCAATGAGCACTGAAACACCGCCCAAACCCACCTCCGTCACCGTACGGGAAGCCCAGTCGCAGCAGGACTACCAAGCGGGCGCAAAACAAAAAGCAGCCGCCAAGCTCTCGCGCATTCCCATCAAAGTTCAGTCGGCCGAGGTGCTTAAAAAGCCGGACTGGATTCGGGTTAAAGCAGCCTCTCCGAGTACGCGCTTTTATGAGATTAAGGACGTATTGCGTGCCAACAAACTGGTCACCGTGTGCGAAGAGGCGAGCTGCCCCAACATTGGCGAGTGCTTTGGCAAGGGCACAGCCACGTTCATGATCATGGGTGACAAGTGCACCCGGCGCTGCCCGTTTTGCGATGTGGGCCATGGCCGGCCCGACCCGCTGGACGTGAACGAGCCCGACAACCTGGCCAAGACGATTGCGCAACTCAAGCTCAAGTACGTGGTGATCACCAGCGTGGACCGTGACGACCTGCGCGACGGGGGTGCAGGGCACTTTGTCGACTGCATCCGCCAAACCCGGGCCTTGTCTCCACAGACCCAAATTGAGGTGCTGGTGCCCGACTTTCGTGGTCGGGACGACCGGGCACTGGACATTCTGAAAGCCGCGCCGCCTGACGTGATGAACCACAACCTGGAGACCATTCCACGCCTGTACAAAGAAGCGCGACCTGGCTCCGATTACCAGTTCAGCTTGAACTTGCTGAAAAAGTTCAAAGCCCTGTTTCCCGAGGTCCCCACCAAAAGCGGCCTGATGGTGGGCCTGGGTGAGACCGATGACGAAATTTTGGAAGTGATGCGCGACATGCGCGCGCATGGCATTGAAATGCTCACCATCGGCCAGTACCTGGCACCCACCACCAGCCACTTGCCGGTGAGGCGCTACGTGCACCCGGACACCTTCAAAATGTTCGAGGCCAAGGCCTACGAAATGGGCTTCAAGCACGCCGCCGTGGGGGCCATGGTGCGGTCGAGCTACCACGCAGATGTTCAAGCCGGCCATGCGCTGAACAGCTAAGACTGCACCTAAGACTTTCGAGGATTTTCATGCCCTACCAAGCCAAGCCCACCCGTTACCAGGGCAGCATGCCCTACCGCCGCTGCGGCACCAGCGGCCTGCAGTTGCCTGCCGTGTCACTGGGCTTGTGGCACAACTTTGGCGACAGCACGCCCTTGCAGACGCAGCGCGAGATGCTGTGCACGGCCTTTGACCTGGGCATTACCCACTTTGACCTGGCCAACAACTACGGGCCGCCTTATGGCAGCGCGGAGCAAAACTTCGGCGAGCACCTCAAGCGCGACTTTCGGCCCTACCGGGACGAGCTCATCATCTCGAGCAAGGCCGGGTGGGACATGTGGCCCGGCCCCTACGGCCAGGGCGGCGGCTCGCGCAAATACGTGCTGGCGAGTTTGGACCAAAGTTTGCAGCGCATGGGCCTGGACTATGTGGACATTTTTTACAGCCACCGCTTTGACCCGGACACCCCGCTGGAAGAAACCATGGGCGCGCTGGCCAGCGCGGTGCAACAGGGCAAGGCCTTGTATGTCGGCGTGTCCAGCTACTCCGCCACCAAGACGCGTGAGGCCCATCGCATTTTGAAGAGCATGGGCGTGCAAGCCCTGATTCACCAGCCCTCGTACAGCCTGATGAACCGCTGGATCGAAGAAGATTTGCTCGACGCACTGGCCGACACCGGCATGGGTTGCATTGCCTTCAGTGCCTTGGCCCAAGGTCTGTTGACCGACAAGTACCTCAACGGTGTGCCCGCGGACGCGCGCATCAACCGCCCCGGAGGCGGATCCTTCATCCAGGCGCACTTGAGCGAACAAAACCTGCGCCATGTGCGCGCACTCAACGAGATTGCGCAGTCACGCGGCCAAAGCCTGGCACAAATGGCCACGGCCTGGGTGCTGCGTGATGCACGGGTCACCTCGGCATTGATCGGGGCCAGCAAGCCTGCGCAGATCGTGGACTTGGTGGGTGCCATGCAAAACGTGCAGTTCTCCCAGGAGGAATTGCACGCCATTGACCAGCATGCGGTCGAAGGCGGCATCAACCTGTGGCAGCGGCCCAGCACCGACCAGCGGCCGACCTAAGCCTTAGGCGTTCACGGCCATCTCTTGGGCAGGGTTTTCAGCCTGGATCACCCGCTGCGCCCAGGGCTCCAAACGGGCCGTGTCTGAGCGCAAAATTTCTTGCTTGACCGCCAAAATTTGCGCGGGATGCATCGAAAAGCTTCGCAGTCCCATGCCGAGCAACAGGCGGGTCAGGCCCACGTCGCCAGCCATCTCGCCACACACGCTCACGCCTTTGCCCTGGAGCCGGCATTCGGCAATGGTGGAGGCCACCAATTGCAGCACGGCCGGGTGCAGCGGGTCGTACAAATGCGCCACCGACTCGTCAGCGCGGTCAATGGCCAGGGTGTATTGAATGAGGTCGTTGGTGCCGATCGACAAAAAGTCGAAGTACTTCAAAAACATCTTGAGCGTCAGTGCGGCTGCCGGAATTTCGATCATGGCACCGAGCTGTACCGGCCCATAGGCCTGACCACGCTTGTCCAGTGTGCGGCGTGCCTGTTCGATGTGCGCCAAGGTCTGGTGGATCTCGCTGGCATGGGCCAGCATGGGCACGAGCAACTGCACTTTGCCAAACGCGGCAGCGCGCAGAATGGCACGCAGCTGCGTCAAAAACATGGCGGGGTCGGCCAGGCTCCAGCGGATGGCGCGCAAGCCCAGTGCAGGGTTCAAATGCGCGGCGTCGTGCACGCTGCTGTCCAGCGGTTTGTCTGCGCCCACATCCACCGTGCGGATGGTGACCGGCAGGCCTTGCATCCCTTCCACCGCGCGCTTGTAAGCCTGGAATTGCTCTTCTTCGTCGGGCAGATTGCCATGGCGACCCATGAACAAAAATTCACTGCGAAACAAGCCCACACCCAGCGCGCCGGCCTGCAATGCCGCGGGGGCGTCCTCGGGCATTTCGATGTTGGCCAGCAGTTGCACCTTTTCGCCGTCCATGGTGACCGCGGGCGTGTGCAGCAAGCGCGTTAATCGGCTGCGCTCAAGCTCCACCTGGCGCTTCTTAAACCCATATTCCGCCAGGATGATGGGCGACGGGTCGACGATGACCACGCCCGCATCGCCGTCGATGATGATCCAGTCGTCCTGGCGCACCAACTGGCTGCAAGTGCGCGCGCCCACCACCGCAGGAATATCCATGCTGCGCGCCACGATCGCTGTATGGGAGGTTTTGCCGCCGACGTCGGTGATAAAGCCTGCAAACACACTTTGCTTGAATTGCAGCATGTCGGCGGGTGACAGGTCGTGCGCCACCAGCACCAAAGGCACGTCCACCGTATCGCCCAGGAGCAAGTCTTGCTGACCGGGGCGACGGCTGGTGCGCGCGGGCGCCATGATGGGAGAGGCCACTCCGCGCATGGCACGCAGCACCCGCTCAACAATTTGCTCCAAATCGGCCTTGCGCTCACGCAAATAGGCGTCTTCCATTTCGTCGAACTGGCGCGAGATGACTTCGAGCTGGGTGGTCAGGGCCCACTCGGCGTTGTACAGCCGGTCCGTGATCCAGCCTTTGACGCCGTTGATCAGTTCTTCGTCTTGCAGCAGCATCAGGTGCACATCCAGCAAAGCATTGAGCTCATGGGGCGCCTCTTTGGGGCCCATGTGGGAAATGCTTTCCTGCAGGCGGTACAACTCTTCCACCACCGTATCGCGCCCCACACGCGCACGGTCAATTTCTTTGGCGACTTCATCGGGCTGGATGAAATAGTGCGCCACATCCATCCGGCTGGACGCGACGATCACCGCGCGTCCAATGGCCACGCCCCGTGATACTGCCAGCCCGTGAATGGAAAAAGTCATGGGAGATGCGCGCCCGGTGTTATTCGCCTTCGCCGAATTTGTCGGCGATCAAAGCGAGCAATGCGTCCATGGCTTCTTGCGCACGGTCGCCGTCGGCTTCAAGGGTGACCTCGCTGCCGATGCCCGCGGCCAGCATCATGACGCCCATGATGCTCTTGGCATTGACCCGGCGTTCGCCCCGACTAATGAATACGTCGCACGGAAAGCTGCCTGCCAATTTGGTCAATTTGGCCGAGGCACGGGCGTGCAAGCCCAGCCTATTGACTATGGTCGTGGTGGTTTGGATCATGGGGCTTTTTGGTTTGGTTCAAAGGCGCGGACACTGCCACTTGCATGATGCACTGCGCGCCTCCGGCCAAGGCGCGGGCTACCAACAAGTCCAGGGATTCGTGGCGGTAGTTGATGGTGCGCAAGAGCATGGGCAAGTTCACGCCCGCAACCAGCTTGGAATGCACGCCATCCACCAATTGTTGCGCCACGTTACAAGGCGTGGCGCCAAAGACGTCGGTCAACACCAGCACCGAGGGGGCGTGGAGTTGATCCACCATCGTGCGGGCGATCTCCAGCGTGTCCGATGGCGGCTCATTGGCCCGCACATCCAAGGCGACCAGGTTCTGCTCGACCTCGGGAAACACATGCAACACGCAGGCGCGCAGGGCACTGGCCAGCGGCGCGTGGGCGATGATCAAAATACCGATGGTCATGGATTGGAAAGGGGCCCGCAATGAGAGCCCAATTATCGCCCCTTTGACCTGAGCAAATGGACATAGGCCCCGAGTGCGCACAGGCCATACACCCCGATAGCGCCTTGGTAGGCAGTGGCCAATGGCAAACCAAGCGCCTGCAGGGCATCGACCAGCAGCCCGATGCACCATTGCACCGCAAACACGCCGCTGAAGATGAGCAAATTAAAGGCCGACAATGCGCGCCCCGCCAAAGCTGGCGGAAACGCCATGCCAATCGCGGGCTGGGCCAGTGTGCCCACCGTGGCGGTCACACAAAACAAAGTCCAGGCCGCGCCGGAATAGTCGCCAATGCGCGCTCCGCCCACGGCCATCAGCAGCAATAGCGCCAGGTTCAGGGGCAGACCCCAGGCCATGAGCTGTTCTGCCCGCAGGCCTTTGCGTGTCAGCCAAGGGTTGATCGCGCCCCAGCCCAAAAAGGCCAGCATCATGGCCACGTTGAGCCAAAACATGGCCGCGGACGCAGCCACCGGCGTGAAGCCCGCCACTTTGACCAGCCAGGGCGCCGCCCAGAGGGTTTGAATGGCCACCATGCCGCCATAGCCGACAAAGCCAAAGGGGGCCAGACTCCGAAAATAGGGGTCGCGCCACACCATGGCGTAACCAGCGGGCGCTCTCTCTGGGGTCTGCGTCGACGCGCTGTCATCCGGGGGTGCTTGACCCGGCACTTGCCACGCAATCAGCGCCATGGCCAGGGCCAGCAAGCCGCCCAAGAGCAAAAATAGCCCGCGCCAACCGATGAGCGGCAAGAGCCACTGCACCGGCAAGGTTGAGGCGACCATGCCCAGTGCGCCCGTCATGAGCATCCACGAGCTCGCCCGCATTTGCGCGCCAGGTGCGTACCAGCGGCGGTAACTGGTCAGTGGCGCCATCAGACAGGCACTCACCCCCACACCAATCAGCACCCGACCCAAGAGAAGTTCAATAAAGCCTGAGGCCCGGGCAAAGGCGACGCACGCCAGTACCGCCACCGTCAAAAAGGAGAGCACCACCCTTTTGGGGCCCAAGCGGTCCAACCAAGTCCCGAGCGGCAATTGGGTGAGCGCAAACCCAAAAAAGTAGCCGCCCGCCAAGAGCCCGAGGTCACCGGCACTGAGGGAGAACTCTTGCACCAAAGTCGGTGCCAAGGTCGCGGTGACAGCGCGAATGAGGGTGGACAAAAAATAGGCAAATGCAAACGCCAGAAACAAGGCCACGGCTTGCCGTGCTGGCAAGGGAACAAAGGTTTTGTCGCTCACTGGGGGGTGATTCCATCAAAAAAGGGTTGGGCCATCTCTGGCGAGATCTGGGGGGCGTAGACCGCGAGGTGGTAAAGCTCAGCCCCCGACACCACCCAGGCCAGACGCGCTTGCAGGGCTTTGCCATCGCTGCCTTGGCCCGCCGCGGCAATGGGCTGCATCGCAATTGCGCGTGCTTGCGACGTGGCCGGCATGGTGGTGGGTTCGCCCTGCGCTTTTATTTGCAGAAGGCTGGCGGCTTGCCATTGGGCTTGCAGTTGGCCAGGGTCGGTGCCCGAGGGCAAGTGAATCCGGCTGGCGGCAAACAGGGCACCGTCCGCCTCACAACCAACCATTTCCATCTCCAGGGCCAGGCCGCCCCATTGCACGGTGCGCTGCGTGTGGTCGGGCTTGCAGGGCAAGGTCACGGCCATGTCGCCCAAGCTGACCCGTCGCCAGTTGAGTGCCGGGCTGCAGGCGCAGAGCAGCATGACGACAATCCAAACACTGATTCTGGTGGCTTGCACTGGGGTTTGCCTTTCGCGAACGACGCGGGAATGTCAAAAGTGCGCCATGGTAGCGGCTCGCTGCCTCGAAATCGGTGGCGCTGGAATTATTCGCTAGACTCCCGCACAGACTTTCTCAGCAAGCCAGAGCACACCCTGTGACCCTTCCTGACCGTGTAACGCTGCTGCGGCCCGAATCCGCCCAGGATTTGGACGCTGCGCGCCAGATATTTCAGAGCTACGCAGCCAGCCTGTCGGTGCCTGAATGCTTTGCAGACTTCGACCAAGAGCTCCAGTCGCTGCCAGGCGACTACGCCGCGCCCCGCGGTCAACTGCTGCTAGCGGTGGTGGAAGGCGCAGTCGTCGGCTGCTGCGCCTTGCGTCCACTCGATACCGCAGACTATGCAGATGCCTGCGAAATGCGCCGTTTGTACGTAGACAGCGCCTACCGGGGTTCGGGGATTGGGCGCTTGCTTGCCCAGGCGCAGCTGGACTTTGCGCAAATGAATGGCTACCACTGCGTGCTGCTAGACACACTCAGCGACATGGAAGCGGCCCGCGGCCTCTACGAAGAGCTTGGCTTTGAAGAAATACCGCCGTACTACTTCAACCCCATCGCCGGAGCGCATTACCTGAAGGCCGACCTCTGACGCTGCCAGAGACCGGCATCCGCCGAGATTAGCCCTTGGCCTGCGCCAACAAGGTGCCGGCGTCGCTGACTTCGAACTTGCCTGGGCCTTCAACGTTCAAAGTGGCTACTTTGCCGTCTTTGACCAACATCGAATAGCGGTTGCTGCGCAAGCCCATGCCACGGCTGGTGAGGTCCAGCGTCAAACCGGTGGCCTTGGTGAAATCCGCACTGCCATCGGCCAGCATGCGCACCTTGGTGCCGGTTTTTTGGTCGCGCGCCCAGGCGCCCATCACGAACGCGTCGTTCACGCTGACACACCAAATCTCATCCACGCCAGCCGCCTTGAACTCGTCGAAGTGCTGCACGAAACCCGGCACATGCTTGGCAGAGCAAGTGGGGGTGTAGGCGCCTGGCAGCGCGAACAATGCAATGGTCTTGCCGGCAGTGGCCTTCGCAACGTCCACGGCGTTGGGGCCGATGCTGCAACCTTCGCCCTCGACTTCCGAATACTCCATCAGCACTGCTGCGGGAAGGGTGTCGCCTACTTGAATCATGGTGTCTCCTTGGGATTTGTGAACTACAGAAATGAAAAACGGCCCATCATTGTGGGCCGTTTTCGAAAGCTGCGCAGCGCGAGCGCTGCTTGGGCTTAAACCGCTGCAGCCTTTTCCACCAAGCGGGTCGCAACCCAGTTCTTGGTCTTGGAAATAGGACGGCTTTCGGTGATTTCGATCACGTCACCCATTTTGTAGGCTCCGTTTTCGTCGTGGGCGTGGTACTTGCTGGATTTACCAACAATCTTGCCGTACAGCTCGTGCTTGACGCGGCGTTCGATCAAAACCGTGACGGTCTTGGAACGCTTGTCGCTGACCACCTTGCCAATCAAGGTGCGCTTGAGGGATTTTTTAGCTTCCGTCATTTATCGCTCCTTATTTGGCGGATGTTTCAGCGCTTTGCTT
>CANFLX010000064.1 GCA_947447985.1 Comamonadaceae bacterium | reverse complement strand
CAAGAATTCGCCCACATGCTCCACCCGACCATCGGCATGCATCACATGGTGCGAGAACTGAAAGGCGATCTGCTCATAGGGGCGCATGCCCGCGAAGAAGGGCAGGGCCACGCCACTCGTCTCAAAATCAATGAAGTGGTAGGGGTAGACCCACTGCGCCATTTCCTGGCGCATCCAGGTGTCTGCTAACCAGTAACCGCCCCGGTCCTCTTCCGGCGGAATGCCCTTGCACTGCATCCATTGCCGCTCGGAAGTGGACAGGGTCTGGCCACCGTCTTTTATCTCGATATCGTCTTGGGTGACTGCCTTCAGGCGCACGCGACCGTCGCTGATGAGCTTGGACTTGCCGCGGTAGTTCCAAATGTCCAACACCGTCCCTTGTGCAAGGTCATCGGGCGTCAAGTTGAACTTCTCGGCCCAGCACTCTTCAAAACCGCTTTGGAGGCCGTCCCCTGGTGTGGCGCGAAACTCGCACTTGGCGCATTGGGCGCCGGGTGTGGGCGGGATTTTGGTGTCTGACTTGTAGGCTTGCGCCCACTCTGATGCCAAAGCAGGGAGTTGCGCCTTGAAGTTCAGATAGGCAACGCCACCGCGGTTAACGATGTCCACATATTCGTCCACGCACACCAGAGCCAGCAAGTTGTGGTCAAAGGCCAGGGTTTTGGCCTGGGGGTCGGTGATCACCTTGGATCGATTGCCAATGCGCGCTATCTTGAACAATTGGTTCAAGCCATCCACGTCACAGAACACCGACTTGTCCGGCATCATCAAATAAGACTTGATCTGTGCCTGTGGCCACGCTGCGGTTAGCACGTACTTCTGAAACGCAACGTCCTCGATGTAGGGGCGCATATCGGACTTCAGGTCACCCCTTGCGCCCACAATTTCCGGCATCTGTGAGTTGTAGGACTTTGCCTTCACCTCAATCAGCTGAAACTGGTTCCCGTCCTTGAGCAGCACATCGATCCGGATGAACAGGTCGCCATGCCGGATGGCCGCCTCAAAAATCGTGACCTTGTCACGGTGCAGCAGCAGGGCGGTTTGCTGCAGTGCGTCTTCATGGGCGATTGCCGATACCTCAATACCCTCGGGGTAGTAGCACTTGGCCAATTCGCCGACCTGGTAGCCCCCGTCGGCCAGCATGGCCATGAAGCTGTCTTCCTGCTTGGTGTTGCGGTAGACATCCTCTTTGCCGGTGTAGAAGAGCTTGGTCGGGCATTCCGCCGCCAGCTTGAAGCGCGACTTCGTCAGGTAGCGGGGTCGGCTCATCGTTGCCTACCAGCCCGAGTCGTCCGAGCCGAGTGTCTTGAAAGGGTCTGACCTGTCGCCAAACAAGGCGCCCCGCCCGGTGGTGGTGCGGCCCATGCGGGTGCTGCCGTCGGTGCTGAAGTCGCCCAACTGAAAGAAGCTGGAGCCGTCGGAGCCAACCGTCATATTGCCGACCTTGGTATAGGTGACGCCCGAGGATGAAACGCTCGTGGTGTCAGACAGCCGGGTAATGGTCTCGCCCTTGTCTGATACCGCCATATTTCCAAAAATGTTCCAGAAAGACATGCTGCAACTCCTTAAAACAAGGCCATTAGACAAGGTGGCAGGCTCACCAGGTGAGCTTCAACTCCGCAAACTTAGCCGCCATCGTCGGATTCCCCCGGGTCAACTTCTTGATCGTCACATCCTGCGCTTTTTCATTGGCCAAGCGCAAGTTGTTCTCTGAACCCAAAAGTGCCGATTTGGTTTTTTGCAGATGCTCAATCGACTTGTCGATTTCTTCAATGGCCTTTTTGAAGTGATTTGAGGCCAGGTCGTAATTTCGAGCGAACGTTGATTTGAAGGTCTCAAGGTTGGACTCGAAGTTGGTGATGTCAATGTTCTGCGACTTGACCAGCGCGAGTTCAGACTTGTATTGCAGCGAGTTCATCGCCGCATTGCGAAGCAGCGTGATGATGGGGATAAAAAACTGGGGGCGTACCACGTACATCTTGGGGTAGCGGTGGGACACATCCACGATCCCCGTGTTGTAAAGCTCGCTGTCGGGCTCCAGCAGTGACACCAGGACCGCGTACTCGCAGCCCTTTTCAATGCGGTCCTTGTCCAGTTCCTTCAGGAATTCTTCGTTCTTTTTCTTGGTGGCGGTGGCATCATTTTCGTTTTTCATCTCAAACATGATGGACACGATCTCGGTGCCCGCGTCGTCCAGGTCCCGGAAGATGTAGTCACCCTTGCTGCCACTCTTGGCGTCGTTGTCTTTCTCAAAATACGCCTTCTGGAAGGCCGTGGCCCGCAGACGGTTGAACTCGGTCTCGCAGTGCTGTTCCAGCGTTTCGCCCACCATCTTGGTGGACAGTCGCGCCTTCATGTCCCGCAGACGCTCGATGGCGTCGTCGCGGTCTTTGATCTGCGTTTCGTACTTTTCCTTCAGCGCATTTGCGGCGAGTTGTTTTTCTAATTCCGCGCGGTTCAGGTCGCCTTTGAGGGCATCGCGCTCTTTCTCAACTGCGCTCAGTGCTTCGTTGATGGCTAGCTTTTGCGCGGTTTCTTTGGCCTCCAGCTGGGCTTTCAGGGATTGGATTTCGGCTTCTTTGGCAGCAGCTGTTTTTTGCAGCTCGTTGGTCAACTCGGCTTTGGCCAGCGCTTCAGCCGCTTGCAACCGGGCTTTGAGGTCTTGTATGGCGGCGTCTTTTGCCGAGGCTGATTGTTGAAGCTCATTGGCCAGCTTGGCCTTAGCCAGCTCAATAGCGCTGTTTTTTTCTTTCTCAGCCAGTGCGAGCCGATCGTGCAATTGCTGATCAAACTCGCTGTCTCGGACTTGCTTGAGGATGTCGGCATAACCGGTCTCATCAATTTTGAAGGCCTTGGAGCAGTGGGGGCAGATGATTTCGTGCATAGCTAAATTTCTCCAGGTCGCTGGGCCACGGGCTAGGGCCTGCGGCAATGGGGGTAACTTTAACGTGGGGCAGGCTCGTGGCGTGAGCCTGCCTCAGCGGTAGATGGGGTGCTTGTGCCTTGCGGCTCAGCCAGCCGCCACCAAGTTGTCGTTGCTAAGTTCCGCCTCTCCATCCCACCGGTAGGCCACCAAAGGCCCTTTGGCGGCGGCGGACCAGTCCAGGCATGCGACCTTGGGCGACTCGAGCACAGGTGTGCCGCTGAACCAGTAGTGGCCGAAAAGGACGGGCGAGCCGGTTACCTCGGTGAGTGGAAGGTGGCCTGGGATATCCAGATCGCCAACCAAGCTCAATTCACCCCCTGGAATGATCGCGATGTCGCGCAACTTGGTGGCTTCGTGCCGCCAAACGGCGACCCGCAGGTTCGGGTGGCGGTGGCCCTCTTTGTCGCTCACAAAAGATCCTTCGGGCAGCGGATGCTCCACGCCGGTCGTCAAGGTCTCGCGGGCGGTTTTCCAAGTCGGCTCATGGCCAAAACAATGGTGCAAAAAGTCTTCGCTGATATGGCGGCCGTCCGAGCTCCAGTAATGCCGGTTCACTAAGTCAACCTGTGCATCGTCCCACCAGGCATGCACCACCCGTATTCCACCCAGGTCCAGGTGCAGCGGCAATGTCTTGAACCATTCCACCCAGTGCCTGTGTTGCTGGGAGCCCTCACCAACTTGGGCCAAGAATTCTGCGTGCTGGGCCCGGTTCTTCTCGGCCTTTTTGGTGTCAAAGCGGTTGGGTCGCAAGTATTCGCCAGTACCTGCATGCGGGTCCTCCGTGACGTAGCCTATGGCGTTGAATTCATGGTTGCCCATCACCACCCGGGCGTGGCCTGCATCGACCATGGCACGCACGGCATGCAACACTTTGACCTGCTCTGGGCCGCGGTCGATCAGGTCCCCGACAAATAGGGCCTGCCTGCCCACTGGCGGCACAAAACTGCCGCCTTTGGAAGCGTAACCCATCTTGACCAGAAGCGCGGCCAGTTTGTCAAACTGCCCGTGCACGTCACCAATCACGTCGTAGGCGGTCATTGTTCTTGTTCCTCCATCACATATTGTTCAACGGGGCGGGAACTTGTTTCTTCCACGCTTTCGGCGGGGAGCTCCGGTCGGATCGGCAAGAGCCAGGCATCTTCATGAAAAATGCAGGTGTCCCAATTGACCAGCTCCCGCGTAAACGTACCGTCCAAATCTTCGATGGCCAGTTTGCGTCTGTGCACTGGCTTAATCCGCCATCCGGGCATCTGCGACTTGATCAGTATGGATGCCGGACCGCGTACGCGTACCACCCTGCCGATATTGGAACTGCAAATCGCAGTGTCATTGATGATGATTGCAATGTCACCGTCTCTGCAACGCAGATTGCCAGGGACGGGGTCTTTGAGCATGTATGGATTAACCATGTTGATTCTCCTTTTTAGCGGCTTCGCAATACGCCAGGGCCACAATCTGGAACAAATCCCCTGAGCCCTTGAGGCGGGCCAGACCCTATTGATAAATTTATGCCGAGCGTTTTTTCTTCTCGTTTTCCCAAAAGCCTTTGGGCCACTTGACCTCACGCGGCTTATAGGGCTTGATTTCACGTGGAGGCAACTTTGCCAACCGCTTGGCCCAAAGCTTGCCCACGTCGCAGGCCGGTTCGTCTTGGTAGCCGCCCCCGAAATGATTGACGTCATAGCCGTCCACCAGCCAGCGTGCGATGCCGCGGTCAAAGCTGGCAAGTAAGTCTGACCGCTTGACCGTGCAACAGAGCACTAACTTTTCGGGTTGGTCAAAGCCGGAACCATCCGATACGGCAAAGTCCACCAGGCGTCTGCCTTGATCGCTGTTGCGCACCAGCAGCGTTTGACATGTGCTTTCCTGGTCAATCGTCACTTCTGCCGGCAGCACATTCCTTTGTACCCGCCCCAGAAACTTCTTGATATTTGGGAACGGATGAAAGACGTCCGAGCAATAGACCACAGCGTGCTGATGCTGCTCTGTGGTCGAGAAGATGATTGGAACCCAGCCATGGTTGGTGTCACCAATAGCGACATAGATCTGACTGCTCACGTTTCCTCCTTAGGTCCGGTTGTTGATGACTTCTCTACATTCAGCAGAAATTGATCAATTGCGCTTCGAATGTCGGCGAGTAAATAACTTCTGGCATCTAGGTCTCCTGTTTAGCCGGTTTCGACGAACTGTCGGGGTCGGCCAGACCGTGTTTATCGAGCGGTGGGACGTTTGTCCCACTTGGCGGCCACATAGGCATTCAATGCCTGGTAGTGCAACTGTCTTGCATAGCGTTGAATCGCTCCAACGCGGTCCTCGTAGTGGGGGTGGTTTTCGTCAAGATCAAAATCTCGCCACACCCACTCGCGCGCTGCAGCATCCAGCAGCTTTTCATCGCTTCCATCCCGACCCGCCAAAAACCTATCGAAAAATTTGACGACAGCCTTGGTAAAACGGGCTTCTTCCCGCGCCTCTTGTGCTTGGAACCTTTTTTTCTTCCGCTTGGCAACGCGCTCAACCTTCGCAATAAGTGATTCCCAGCCGGTTGCCTGAAGCTGCTGCCGCAGCGATTGGGGCAAATCACCGATGTCCTTAATCAGCGTTTCCGCCAACTGGTTCCCTGTCAGGGGAGTGCAACTTTGACCCCATTGGCGGGGGTAGGGCCGGTAAGTATTCACGCCAATTTTTGAGTAGTCGAGGTCGTTCAGTCGATAACGCGGCAGGGGCACTTTTTTCGCCTCACGTTTTGCTTTGGCAGCTTCAGCCCTGTCCGCGGCGCGGCTTTTCGGAAAACGCTCTCGTGCTACCCCGTCTCCGGTCAAAAACTCCGACCACTCATCTTGCGCAAATGAAATGGCATCGTCGTGCGAGAGAAAGGGGCCCGTTTCCCCGAAGTCGGGGGCCCAGACGCGGCAAAGCTGATCAAACCCATAAACCTCTATTCCGTACGCCCCAAAATCTTGCGCCGCGCGCAGCGTTGCAATGGTCTCGCACGATTCACTGACAAGCTGGTCAATCCAGGCCAATGCATGCTGTGCTTTGGGGTGCGTGGTGCCCGTTTTGAGCGCGGCCAGCAGTTGTGGCCAGTCTTTGCCGCTGCGGGCTTGCAGCTCCTGCCGAAAGAGCTCATCGTCAAAGGCAACCTTTAGAAGCTCTGCCTCAGGAATGTCATTACGCATGCTGTATCTCCTGTTTAGCCGTGTTCGACGATGTGTCGGGGTCAGCAATCTGGATCAAATCCCCCCGGCCCTTTGGGTCGGCCAGACCATGATTCACTAGCGCAGTAGCAGCAGGTGGGCTGCACCGTCAAAACTGATGTAAACCACTGCGTCTTGTTGGTACTGCCAGCCCAGCGCCTTGGCGGACACCATGCCCATGCCGAGCACGCAGTAGCTCGGCGCTGGCGGCCAGTTGGCGTCTTCTGAGCCCCCTAAGCCGTCGATGACTTCAAGTCCGGTGGCGCGCAGTTGTTGCCCCAATTTCTGGTGGGCCAGCCAGTTGTCCTCGTCAGATTGCGCCTCACCGTGCGGATCGCAGGCCGTGATGAACGTCGCGCGGTCAAATCCCCTGGCTTTCAGGAATTCGGCCATGGCCGCCGAGCGGTGCTCAACGCGCAAGACGATTTCCTGCTCCGGGCACAGGACGCGGTAGTAGGTGTCGAGATAAGCAAACACCTTGTCGACCGATACCGTGGTTGTTTCGCGCATAAAAAAACCCTCCAGAGAAAAACTGTGGAGGGCCGACGCTTTACCCGGTTGGTTGCTCACTCAAGAGCCACATCCGCTTTCGCGATCCACCTTGCCCGGGGGCAGGTTGGTAAGGGCGTCGGCCCTTGTCTAAATGTTGCTTGTATTTTAACTCAATTTATCCGAATCGGATCTCTCCCTGAGGTCACAGCCGAAACCGTACCGGCGCATTACACCGTTGTGCGACTTGATCGCCAATCATCTTTTTCAACACTTCCCGGTAGTCATCTTGGTACTCCCTCAGCGCCTGCGCCGCGGCTTCAAACTGGCCTAGCTGCCGGTGTAACTCTGCAAGCTCCAGACCATTGGTCCTGAATGGTGCGTCGCCACCGGCGAGGACCAGGGCGAGGAGCTTGCTCATGTTCTCAACTTGCTCTGCGCTGGGGTGGAAAGGTGGCACTGTGAATGGGCGCGTAGCCTTCGGGAAGTCATACGTAGGTTCGCTGCGCAACAATATTCTTATCGAACGCGCCAGCAGTGGCAAGGACGCGTAGTAGTCGCTCTTCCATTGCGCATCAGCAATGGCGTCCTCGGTTTCCCGGTGCGCCCGGTAGCGCGCGCGGTATTCGTCGTTCAAAAAGCGCCAGTAGTTGCGACGCGCGGTCACTTCCAAGCAGGGTGATGAGGCGCTTTCTATGATGGCCGGAAGCTGGTCATCCTTTGGCCTTTCTGCAAACTCGATCTCTGGCCCCGCTTCAATGTCGAGACGGACTGCGTCTTTCAGCAAAAATCCTGCCCCGCACCGGCAAATACGCAGGCCGCCATCGGTTGGCGACAGCCCATGCTCTTGCGCACCGTCAGTCCAGTAGCCAATGGCGCTCATATTGAGCGACGCATAGACCACTGTTTTGTAAATCGACCGGCAACACGGGCTAACGATCAAGGAATGGCCACTAACTCTTGTCATATTTATTACCGAGGCTGAAATTCAGCATTCACTTGCTGCATTGGACTTACGACGTTTCCAGGAAACGCTGAACGATCACGGAGTTACCTAAAAAACACCTGCGCCCGCAAATCGCGCTGCAGCACGCTGCGGTAGGAGAGCCAGTCTTTGTCGTCGTTTGCGCCGCATACACCGCTGTCGCGGCTGGAGGTGTAGACCCTGCGAACGGTGAGTTCCTGACCCTTCAGGGTGTAGTGCGATTCGTATTCAAAGGCGCCGTTCTTGGAGTGCATGCCCACCGGGATGCGCTGTATCTTTAGCTGGGCTGGGAACACCAAAGTGGTTGATTCGGTGTGGCGCACCGAAGAACATGCCAGCGGGTATCGCCGCACCAGGGGTGGCGTGTAGTTCGACATGGATTTCAAGTGACCTGGCACCGCGCCATAAGGGATGGTCATGGCACTCGGGCCGGGCACGTTTACCTGCGGATCGAGCGTGTAGGTGCTGGACAACTGCCAGGGTGTTTCCAGGTCCAGCGGGGCTGATTTGCCCACTTGGCCCGTACCTGATTCCTGAAAACGCGCCAGCAGACGGCTGACGATCTGGCGTTGGTCCTTGTTTTGGTTGTTGAATTGCGTCATGCGGGACGCGACTTCCAACTGGCCGGCCATGCGTATCTTGCTGGTGCCGGTCACCGAGCCATCGTTTTGCAAGACCATGCGGGTCTCGGTGTGCGTGTAGTCCCGCTCGGGCGAATTGCCCGGCGTCTTGCCCAGCGTGCCAGAGGCCGTCAGCAGCACCGGCTTGGCCATGTCGTCATCGGGCAGCGTGCCCATGGGGGCGAACTGTGTGGTTGAGTCTAGGTAGAGATCCAGGCTCGGCACATAGGTGATCACGTGGTTAAACGGTGTGGCAATCGGCAGCTTTGGCAAGCGATAGGCCGTGCCCAAGTTGATCAGCGCGGTGGTGCTTTCAATGCCCACTGCAGCCAGCAAGCTCTCGAGCAGCACCACATGGTCTTTGCAATCGCCATAGCGGTTGTCCAGCACGCTTTGGGCAGAGTGGGGCACAAAGCCGTCGTCCCCCACAAACACCGCCACGTAGCGGATGTTGGCGCTCACCCAGTTGTACAGACTGCGCACCCGTGCACGGTCGTCTTTGGCCTTGGCCGTGAGTTCAGCCGCGAGTTTGGCAATGGCAGGGGTTACCGCGGCCATCGGCTTGGCGCGGTCTTGGTAAGCCTTGGCGAACTGGGCGTAATCGACAAACGTGCTGGCCGCAATATGGGGTGCAAAGTCTGACAACTCCACGCGCCCAGACTCCGTTGGATAGGCCTGGTTTTGGCTGAACGTGAAGCGGTAACGCCGCACACCCGCCGCGTCATCAGGCAGGGGGGCTTGCAGTCCGCCTTGCATCCCTTCGGCATCAAACATCACATTGGCACCGGGCTCCAGCACGAAATTAAATTCAACATGCTGGTAGGTCTGGTGCGGAGAAAAGTACTCGGACCAGTAAAAGTGCCCCGGAAACTGTGGGGTGGTCTGTTGCGACCTGGCGCGCAGGTACAGCTGTGCCCCCACCTGTACCTTGGGGTAGATCACCACCATGACCTTTTCATCGCTGTAGCTTCCATCGCCGCCGTTGTCTTGTTTGCGAATTTTGTCGGCCGGCACATCCAGCCGGGTGCCATCGGGCAGCAGGGTGTAGGCCTCTTCAATCTCCAGCGTTTCCATCTTGTCGTTGAACGCGAGTTTTCTCTCCCCTTCCGAGGACACGCCTTGTGCGGTATCGATCCGCACCATCACCTCCATGGTCTGCTGGTAGCGCCCGTCGGCGGGCACATGAAAGGTATCCACCGAACGCACCACCGTGGTGTTGGGCACATACTGCGCGTGCGCGGGTTGCCACAGCGCGGCGCCCAGGCCCAGGCAGAGCCACAAAAATTTTGATTGCATGTTGTTATTCGTTTTCTAGTTCGTCTCAAACACAAATTCCGCCTGCACCTTGCGCGCCTTGACCCAGGCAAAGCCCCGGCAGGCACGGTCAAACCGAACGGGCGTGCCATCCACCGGCACTTCAAAGTACCACAGAGAAAAGTCATCCTCTTTCTTACCCAAAAACGTTTGCCATGCGCCATTCAAATGCCCAAAGGGCAGGGCGGGGGCACGGCCTAGCGGGTCGGTCACCACGCCCATTTTTTCAGCCTCCATAGTGCTGATGGGCATGCGCAGGTGCTCACGCTGGCAGTTGAACCGATCTTCGGGGGATGGCGCTTGGTAGGTTCTGGCGGGCTTTCTGAGTTCGCTGATGCCCACGCCAATCGACAGGGGCCACACCAGCAAAGCCAGCGGCACGAACAGCACCGACTTGGCCTGCTTGCGCCAGTCGTAAGGCTGATCGGCCCGAATGGCCGCCATCATTTCGGTCACAAACTCGCTTTGCTTCGGCGGGCGTACCCCCCATCTCACATACGCGCGCATCAGCAGCAGCGCGCAAGCGCCCACGCACAGGTATGTGCCCAACCATTCCAATGCAGTCAACTCAGTCATATCAAAAGTTCGGGTCTGGGCCGGTGGAGGTAGATGCAGCTATTGCATAGCCCTCGGTGGCGTCTGGCGCGCCCACGCCGTTGACCACCAAGCGTTCGGCTACCACCTCGCCGCGTACTATTTCAATGAACAGGTCTTGCTCGTAGCTGCTGGCATAGCCGCCGTGCACGTACTTCAAAAGCTTGCCCTTGGTGCAACGCAGTTCGCCGGTGTACCAGTGGGCAAACACGCCATCGGGGTAGTCGGGGAACAGGTCGGCCAGGCTGCGCTCCACCCAACCGGCCGCGGTGTGGCTCGAGCCGTCAAGTTTGACCAGGTACAGCCGGTTGCCCT
>CANFLX010000063.1 GCA_947447985.1 Comamonadaceae bacterium | reverse complement strand
GCGTCCTGGAACATCGGCAGCGATTTTTCCAGATTGATAATGTGAATTTTGTTGCGATGTCCGAAGATGAACGGGGCCATCTTGGGGTTCCAGAAGCGGGTTTGGTGTCCAAAGTGGACGCCGGCTTCCAACATTTCGCGCATAGTGACTGACATAAAAAACTCCGAAGGTTAGGTCTTAAAGCCGCCCCGCTTATTCCAGACTCGACTTAAGCGAATCCGAGAACACCTTGGTGGGGGCAGTTTGCGTGTTTCTCTGCAAGGTCACGCGCAAAATGAACGCGACCTGCAAAGCCAGCTGATTTTACACCAGATCGCGCCCGCTTTGAAGCGCCCCGCACCAAGGCGGGACCTTCAAAGCGGCAGTGCGCTAACCGGTGGTGGTTTCTTCTGACTTGGAGCGGCCTTCGCGCTTGGGCAAAGGCTGGATATCCAACAAGACTTCGGTTTTGGACTCGTCGGTATCGTCCAAATCCACCGTCAAGCGCCCGCCATCGGTCAAACGACCAAACAGCAATTCGTCGGCCAGGGCGCGGCGGATCGTGTCCTGAATCAGGCGTTGCATCGGACGCGCGCCCATGAGCGGGTCAAAGCCTTTTTTGGCCAGATGCTTGCGCAACTTGTCGGTGAACGTGACTTCGACCTTCTTCTCGGCGAGCTGGGTTTCGAGTTGGAGCAAGAACTTGTCGACCACCCGCAGAATCACGTTTTCGTCCAAGGCCTTGAAGGCCACGATGGCGTCCAAGCGGTTGCGGAACTCGGGGGTAAACAGGCGTTTGATGTCCACCATTTCGTCGCCCGACTCACGCGGATTGGTAAAGCCGATGGTGGCTTTGTTCATGGTCTCGGCGCCCGCATTGGTCGTCATGATCAGAATCACATTGCGGAAATCCGCTTTACGGCCGTTGTTGTCGGTCAGCGTCCCGTGATCCATCACTTGCAACAGCACGTTAAAGATGTCCGGATGCGCTTTTTCAATCTCGTCGAGCAGCAGCACGCAATGGGGCTTTTTGGTCACCGCCTCGGTCAGCAAACCGCCTTGGTCAAAGCCCACATAACCTGGGGGCGCGCCAATCAATCGGCTCACCGCATGGCGCTCCATGTACTCGCTCATGTCAAAGCGAATCAAGTCAATGCCCATGATGTAGGCCAGTTGCTTGGCCGCTTCTGTTTTACCCACGCCGGTCGGGCCGCTGAACAAGAAGGCGCCAATCGGCTTGTCGCCCTTGCCCAGGCCTGAACGGGCCATCTTGACGGACGACGCCAGGATGTCCAAGGCCTTGTCCTGCCCATAAACCACGCTCTTGAGATCGCGGTCCAGCGTTTTGAGCTTGCCGCGGTCGTCTTGCGACACATTCGCGGGAGGAATACGCGCAATCTTGGCCACGATTTCTTCGACTTCCGTCTTGGAAATAGTTTTCTTGCGTTTGCTGGCCGGCAGAATTTGCTGCGCGGCGCCCGCCTCGTCGATCACGTCGATGGCTTTGTCGGGCAGGTGCCGGTCGTTGATGTACTTGGCGCTGAGCTCAGCGGCAGCCTGCAGAGCCGCCAGGGCGTATTTCACCTTGTGGTGTTCTTCAAAGCGGGACTTGAGCCCCTTGAGGATTTCAACGGTTTGCTCCACCGAGGGCTCGAGCACATCGACTTTTTGGAATCGGCGTGAGAGCGCTGCATCTTTTTCGAAAATACCGCGGTACTCGGTAAACGTGGTGGCACCAATGCACTTCAACTGGCCCGAGCTCAGGCTGGGCTTGAGCAGATTGGAGGCATCCAAGGTGCCGCCAGACGCCGACCCCGCACCAATCAAGGTGTGGATCTCGTCAATGAACAGCACCGCGTGCGGGCGGTCCTTCAGCGCTTTGAGCACACCTTTGAGCCGCTGCTCAAAGTCGCCGCGGTACTTGGTACCCGCCAACAGTGCGCCCATGTCCAGAGAATAGACCACCGCCTCGGACAACACGTCTGGAACATCCTTTTGAGAGATGCGCCAGGCCAGGCCCTCGGCAATCGCTGTCTTACCGACGCCGGCCTCGCCCACCAGAAGGGGGTTGTTTTTGCGGCGGCGGCACAGAATTTGAATCACGCGCTCCACTTCATGGTCGCGCCCGATCAAGGGGTCAATCTTTCCGTCTTTGGCCAACTGGTTCAGGTTCTGGGTGAACTGCTCCAGCGGAGACGCTTTTTCGTTCTTTTCACCACCGCCCTCCTCGCTTTCGCTGGCACTTTCGCCAGACTTCGGCGTCTCTGGCGGTTCGTTTTTCTTGATGCCGTGGGCAATGAAATTCACCACATCCAGGCGGGTCACGCCCTGCTGGTGCAAGTAATAGACGGCGTGAGAGTCCTTTTCGCCAAAAATCGCCACCAGCACATTGCTGCCCATGACTTCTTTTTTGCCGCTACCCGTGGATTGGACGTGCATGATGGCGCGCTGGATCACGCGCTGAAAACCCAATGTCGGTTGGGTATCAACCTCTTCCACACCCGCGACTTGCGGCGTGTTGTCTTTGATGAAATGTGTCAGGGATTTGCGCAGGTCGTCCACATTGGCCGAACAGGCGCGCAAAACCTCGGCCGCGCTGGGGTTGTCCAGCAAGGCGAGCAGCAAATGCTCCACCGTAATGAACTCGTGGCGCTGCTGACGCGCCTCCACAAAGGCCATATGCAGGCTGACTTCTAACTCTTGGGCGATCATGGCTTTTCCTTTATCTCAATCTATTGTCTTATGCCGCCCGGGATGGGTCCTGCAAAACCAAGCACTCACTGGCGTCGTCGCCTCAAAAACCAACCGGTTCACTTACACACTGCAGCGGATGGCCCGCGCGGCGTGCCGCGTCGAGTACCTGGTCCACTTTGGTGGCTGCCACATCTCTGGAATAAACACCGCAAACCCCTTTTCCGTCCAAATGGATCTTCAGCATGATTTGGGTGGCGGTCTCCAAATCCTTGGCAAAAAACTCCTGAATCACCATCACCACAAACTCCATGGGCGTGAAATCGTCATTGAGCATGAGCACCTGGTGCATCTGCGGCGGCTGGACTTTTTGCGTCAGGCGCTCCAAAACGGCCGTACCACCCTCGTCGCGCTTGGGCGCGGTCGGTGGCACGGAAGGTGGTTTGGGGGGTGGATTGGTCGCCATGCTTTCTATTCTAGGGTTCGGTACGGCGCACTGCGCCTGCAAGGGTAATTGGTGCTACTTGCACCATATTCAAGCACAAAAAACAAAAATCGCCAGCCGCTTTGACACGGAACTGGCGATTTCTTACCCACCGGCAGCAAGCTGCCGGGGAAGGCTTACATATGGTCGATCATGACCTGACCAAAGCCCGAGCAGCTGACCTGGGTCGCGCCGTCCATCAGACGCGCAAAGTCGTAGGTGACCTTTTTGCTGGCAATGGACTTCGTCATGGAGCTGATGATCAGGTCAGCAGCTTCAATCCAACCCATGTGGCGCAACATCATTTCGGCTGACAAAATTTCTGAACCGGGGTTCACATAGTCTTTGCCCGCATATTTGGGCGCAGTGCCGTGGGTGGCCTCGAACATGGCCACGGTGTCGCTCAGGTTCGCACCGGGGGCGATACCGATACCGCCAACTTGCGCTGCCAAGGCGTCAGACACATAGTCGCCGTTCAGGTTCAGGGTCGCGATGACGCTGTACTCAGCGGGACGCAGCAGAATTTGCTGCAAGAACGCATCAGCGATGCTGTCTTTGACCACAATTTCTTTGCCCGTCTTGGGATTTTTGAATTTGCACCAGGGGCCGCCATCAATCAGCTCGGCACCAAATTCTTTTTGCGCCAATGCATAGGCCCAATCACGGAAGCCACCTTCGGTGTATTTCATGATATTGCCCTTGTGAACAATCGTCAGGCTGGGCTTGTCGTTGTCAATGGTGTATTGCAGGGCTTTGCGCACCAGACGCTCGGTGCCTTCGCGCGACACGGGTTTGATGCCGATGCCCGAGGTGTTGGGAAAGCGAATCTTCTTGACGCCCATCTCGTCTTGCAAGAACTTGATCAGTTTTTTAGCCTTGTCAGACTCTGCTTCGAACTCGATGCCGGCGTAAATGTCTTCCGAATTCTCACGGAAGATCACCATATTGGTTTTTTGCGGCTCTTTGACAGGGCTGGGGACGCCGTCGAAATATTGGATGGGGCGCAGGCAGACGTACAAGTCCAGTTCCTGGCGCAAAGCCACGTTCAAAGAACGGATGCCTCCGCCCACGGGGGTGGTCAACGGGCCTTTGATCGACACCACATAGTCGCGGATCGCGTGCAAAGTCTCTTCGGGCAACCAGACGTCGGGGCCATACACATTGGTCGATTTCTCGCCCGCAAATACCTCCATCCAATGGATCTTGCGCTTGCCGGCATAGGCCTTGGCCACGGCGGCGTCGACCACCTTGAGCATGACAGGCGTAATGTCCAAACCGGTACCGTCGCCCTCGATATAAGGAATGATCGGGTCGTTGGGCACGTTCAAGGACAGGTCGCTGTTGACAGTGATCTTGTGGCCGTCGGTTGGGATTTTGATGTGTTGGTACATGACGCAGTCTCTGTTGGAATTCAGTTCTTGGGAGATGGGAGGAAGCGCTTTTTTGGAGCATTCCCTCTCACGAAAATCAATTTTAGTCCCAAACAATTACGGGATTCTGTCAACCCGGGCCGGGTAAAGCGGATGCAAAAGCGGACAAATCCTTGCACAAGCTGGTCCACAATACTGGCATGACCTACACCCGCTTTTTGGCCATTGGCCTGCTTGTCGCTGCATTCTGCTTGGGCCCAGCCGCCGCACAACCTGCGCCCCAGATGAATCTGCCGCGCACCACCCTGAGCATTGGCATTCATCAGCTGCAGGTGCAAGTCGCCCAAACGTCGGAGCAGCACGCCACAGGCCTGATGTACCGCACGGATATGCCGCAGCAAGAAGGCATGCTATTTGTGTTTGCGGCGCCAAGTCAGCAATGTTTTTGGATGAAAAACACCCTGATTCCCCTGACCGCCGCTTTTCTGGCGGATGACGGCACCATCGTCAACCTCGAAGACATGCAAGCCCAAACCACGCAATCTCACTGTTCGGCCAAGCCCGTGCGCTACGTGCTGGAGGTCAACCAGGGCTGGTTTGCCAAAAGAGGGCTTAAAGCAGGGACCAAGTTGAGCGCAACGCTCTTTCAGGCCGCACGCTAAAGGCCGTGCGGGACGCACTTTTGGGGTCTGTTGTAAAAAAACCTTGCACAAATAAAAAAGCTGGATAAAAATACAGATACTGTTTAAGATTACAGTATCTGCCAACCCCTTGGTGGCAGACCAACCAAGGAGACATCCATGCTTGACACTTTGAAATTGACGGCGCGTCAGCAAGAAATTCTGAGCCTCATTGAAAGCGCCATCGCGCGCACCGGCGCCCCACCCACCCGGGCCGAGATCGCCACCGAACTTGGTTTCAAGTCCGCCAATGCGGCCGAAGAGCATTTGCAGGCGCTGGCGCGCAAAGGCGCCATTGAGCTGGTGAGCGGCACGTCGCGGGGCATCCGTCTGCGTGGCCAGTCTTTGCGGGACCTGCATTTCTCCCGTTCCAAGCAACTCTCACTCGGCATTCCCGGACTGGCGCAGTTGTCGCTGCCGCTGATTGGCCGTGTGGCTGCGGGCTCACCGATCCTGGCACAAGAGCACGTAGAGCAAACCTACTATGTGGAGCACAGCCTTTTCCAACGCCAACCCGACTATTTGCTCAAAGTCAGCGGAATGTCGATGCGCGACGTCGGCATCATGGACGGCGATCTGCTCGCAGTTCAGTCCACCAAAGAGGCCAAAAACGGCCAGATCATCGTCGCCCGTATCGGCGAGGAAGTCACCGTCAAACGCTTTCGCCGCAACAAGCATTTGATCGAATTGCACCCCGAAAACCCCGACTTCAACGTCATCGTGGTCGAGCCTGGTGAGCCCTTCGAAATTGAGGGCTTGGCTGTTGGCCTGATCCGCAACACCATGATCATGTAAACAACAAGGCGTACCACCATGCTCCCCATGCTCGCATCACACACAGTTTCTGCCACTTTGTACCGGCTGGCGGATTGGTTCAAGCCCGACCAAGAAAGCCTGGCTGTCCCGTCCCGCGCCTCGACGAAGGTGTCGCGCACCGCAACCCTTCCACAGGTCCTGACAAGCGGCGCGTCCGTCGTGCCCCTTCGGACGCCGCGAGTCCAAACCGCCCGCCGCCCCCTTCGGGTTGTACGCGTCGTTGAAGCGGATCCCCGGCGCACCAGCACGGGGCGCATGGTGATCTCCGGCTGCATGGCCGACGTCTGCGCAGAGTTGGACCGGATGATCCAAAAAGAAAGCATGATGGCGCAATAAGACCGGTCGCCAATTCAGGGCGTGTTTTGACGCCCAGGCGACAAAAGTTGGATCGCGCTCCCACTAGCGCGGTCACAATGGGCCGCATGTCCATTTTTGCTTCCGTCCGTTAGAGTCTCGCCATGGACGAACCTATTCTTACCCTTGAAGAACGAAACGCCATCAACTCGGGGCGCTGGTTCTCGGCACTGTCTCCGTCGCTGAAGCACGACATTCTGCGCTGTGCCTACGTTAAACGGCATCGGGACGGCGATCTGATCGCCGCACGTGGTGAACCCCCTGAGGAGTGGATTGCATGCGCCAAAGGCGCAGTGCGTGTGAGCTCCACCTCACTTTCGGGCAAGCAAATCACGTTGACCTATGTGGAACCTGGTATTTGGTTCGGCGATGTCAGCATCTTTGATGGCGACCGCCGCACCCACGATGCCTATGCCCACGGGGAAAGCACCACACTGTGCGTCGCCAAGGCAGACTTCAAAAAGATTTTGGCCACCCATGTCGAGCTTTATGAGGCACTGCTGCGTTTGCACGCACGCCGTATCCGGCAACTCTATGGCTTGGTGGAAGACCTCAACACCCTCCCTTTGCGTGCCCGCCTGGCCAAGCAACTGCTGCACTTGGTGCGCAGCTATGGCGTCCCTTCACTGAGCGACGGTAGCGAGGTCCGCATTGGTCTGCAACTGGCGCAGGAAGAACTCGCCCAGTTGCTGGGTGCCTCGCGCCAACGTGTCAACCAAGAACTCAAATCCATGGAGCGCGAGAACATCATCCGCATTGAGCCGGGTGGGTTGGTGGTGCGTGACCGCGGCGCACTTCTCAAAATCGCAGAGGCAGAGCTATGACACCCCATTCTTTGAAAAGTATATGAGCGACTTTGACCATTTTGTCGGTACCCAGGCCGTTGCCGGCCGCCACGCCTTTGACGTGCACGCGCTGTCTGCCTGGCTCCAAACCAACTTGCCAGGTTTCGCCGGGCCTTTGACCGTTGAATCCTTCAAAGGCGGGCAAAGCAACCCCACGTACAAGCTAATCACCCCTTCGCGCAGCTATGTGATGCGCGCAAAGCCTGGACCGGTCGCCAAACTTCTGCCATCGGCGCACGCCATTGAGCGAGAGTTTGCGGTGATGCGCGGGCTGGCCGGCACCGCCGTTCCCGTGCCCGAAATGCTGTGCTTGTGCGAAGACGAATCGGTGATCGGGCGCGCTTTCTACATCATGGAGTTCATTGAAGGGCGCATCCTCTGGGACCAAACCTTGCCAGGAATGGCACCCGCCGAGCGCAAAGCGATTTACGCCGAGATGAACCGGGTGATTTCCGAGCTGCACAAAGTGGACTTTGCAGCACGGGGCTTGGCGAGCTATGGCAAGCCAGGCAACTATTTCGAGCGGCAAATTGCGCGTTGGAGCAAGCAGTACCTCGCCTCCGTCACGCAGCCCATCCCGGAGATGGACGCACTCATTGACTGGCTGCCGCAGCACATTCCTGCCATTGCCAAATCCGAAGACATGGTCAGCATCGTCCATGGCGACTTCCGCTTAGACAACCTGGTTTTTCACCCCACTGAGCCGCGCATTCTGGCGGTCCTGGATTGGGAGCTGTCCACGCTCGGCCACCCGCTGGCCGACTTCAGCTACCACGCCATGGCCTGGAACATTCCCCAAGGAAGCTTCCGCGGAATTGCAGGCGTTGACGTCGAGGGCCTGGGCATCCCCACGCAGCCGGAATACATCCGCATGTACTGCGAACATACCCAGCTCATCAGCCCGGAGGCGCTCCAACCGGACTGGAACTTCTTTATGGCCTACAACATGTTTCGGATTGCCGCGATTCTGCAAGGCATTGCCAAGCGGGTGGAAGCAGGCACCGCCTCCAGCGCCCAGGCCGTCAGTTCCGCTGCTGGTGCCAAGCCCTTGGCGCAATTGGCTTGGACATTCGCGCAGCAAAGCTAATCACTTCTCTCTCCCCATTCACACAACCATCGATTGGAAACGCCATGGACTTCGAATACTCAGAAAAAACCAAGTCACTGCAGGCCAAGTTGCTCGCCTTTATGGACGAGCACATCTACCCCTCCGAGGGCGCCTACCACGCCGAAATTGAGGCCAACACCGCCGCTGGCAAACGTTGGACGCCACTGCAAACCATCGAAAAATTGAAAGTCAAAGCCCAGGCCGCTGGCCTGTGGAACCTGTTTCTGCCGGTTGACAGCGCGGAGGCCTCCGGCTACCACGGCGCCGGTCTGACCAACCAGGAATACGCCCCCCTGGCTGAGATCATGGGCCGCGTCATGTGGTCCAGCGAAGTCTTCAACTGCTCGGCGCCCGACACCGGCAATATGGAAACCATCGCACGCTATGGCTCCGACGCCGCGAGAGCCCAATGGCTCAAACCCCTGCTCGAAGGCAAGATTCGCTCGGCATTTGCCATGACCGAACCTGATGTGGCGTCCAGCGATGCCACCAATATCGCCACCCGCATTGAACGCGATGGTGACGACTATGTGATCAACGGCCGTAAGTGGTGGACTTCCGGCGCGGGCGACCCCCGTTGCGCGATTTACATCGTGATGGGCAAGACCGACCCTGAAGCCGCACGCCACTCCCAGCAAAGCATGGTGCTGGTGCCTGCCGACACCCCCGGAATCACCGTGGTACGCCCCCTGAGCGTCTTTGGCTACGACGATGCGCCCCATGGCCACATGGAAGTGTTGTTCAAAAATGTGCGCGTTCCCGCGACCAATATCCTGCTCGGCGAAGGCCGTGGCTTTGAAATTGCCCAAGGCCGCCTTGGCCCTGGACGGATTCACCACTGCATGCGTTTGATTGGCTTGGCCGAACGTGCCCTGGAATTGATGTGCAAACGTGCTTCCTCGCGCGTGGCCTTTGGTAAAACCATTGCATCGCAAACCGTGACGCAAGAGCGCATCGCCGAGGCCCGCTGCAAAATTGACATGGCGCGTCTGTTGACGCTCAAAGCAGCGTGGATGATGGACGTAGGTGGCAACAAATTTGCCAAGAACGAGATCGCCATGATCAAGGTGGTGGCACCCAACATGGCTTGCGAAGTGATCGACTGGGCCATGCAAGTGCATGGCGGCGGCGGCATGTCCAACGACTTCCCTCTGGCCTACAGCTACACCAGCGCGCGCACTTTGCGTTTTGCCGATGGTCCGGACGAGGTGCATCGCAACGCGATTGCCAAGCTGGAACTGGGCAAGTACGCAGCCAACCCCAAAGAAGTGGAAATGCCCGTCACCCGAGGTTGCTGAACCGGCGCTACGCTGCAGCCGAGCAGGCTGCAGCTGGGGCCAAGCCTTTAGTGCAAATGTCGGGGCTTGCGCCCGCCGCCATGTCCACTGCCAAAGCCACCGCCTGATCCGCGCGGTGGCTTTCCAATTTCAAGCGAACTGACCAAGGCGTCGAAGCGGTCGGCGAAGAGTTTGTCCACTTCTGCCACCACACCACCGAGTTCGGCGCCATCGAAATGGCGCTCCATCATGGCCACCACGTCCTGCACCAACAGGTCGCGTTGTACCTGCATGATGGCAGCGGGGTTGGGGCCGACAAACAACATCACAAAATCATCGCGGGACTCGCCTTCGGGCGCAGGGGCGTCCTCATCGTCGTAATCGGTGTCGTAAAAAGTCACCTCGATGGCCGCACCTGCGGTGGCGACCTCGTTAAGGTTCATGCAGACCTCGTCAAGAACCTGGCGGAAATCATCGTCTCCCGCCACCGTCCAGCACATCTGCAACAGGTGGTCTTCTGCCACCAACACGATACCGGGCTCGTCCTCATAGGCACTGGCGGCTGCGTCGGTCAAATTGCGCGCACCGGCATACTTCCACAGGGGCTTGAGCGCGTCTTGCAATGCGTCAAAACCAACATCCGCGCGCAAGGCCACCTGGCCGTGAACATGGATCTCAAAGGGGGTGTTGTAACGTGGCATGGCGGGAGTGTAATTGGTGCCCGAGACCGGAATCGAACCGGTACGCCCGTTATTCACGAAGCGGCGGATTTTAAGTCCGATGTGTCTACCTATTTCACCACTCGGGCTGATCGATGGAGGCGCGGTCCGGAGTCGAACCGGACTAACCGGATTTGCAATCCG
>CANFLX010000062.1 GCA_947447985.1 Comamonadaceae bacterium | reverse complement strand
TGCCACCGACGTGGCGGCGCGCGGCCTCGACATCGCCGGAGTGTCGCATGTCATTAACTACGACCTCCCGGCAACGCACGATGACTATGTGCACCGCATCGGCCGCACCGGCCGCGCGGGTGCCGATGGCGCTGCCGTCAACCTGGTCTGCCTGGACGAAGAAGGCTTCATGCAAGACATTGAGCGCTTCACCAAGCAAAACATTGAAGTGGTGGTGGTGGAAGGCTTTGCGCCCGAACCCGGCGAAAAGGCCGAACCCATTGCGATGGGCCGCCAAACCATTTGGGGCGGCGCAGGCAAGCCCCCCAGCCGCGACGTGATGCAGGCTGCCGCCAAAGCAGCCCGCACCGAAATGCTGCAGCGCGTGCGTGAAAGCAAAGGCCCAGGCGGCAACGGTGGTGGTGGTGGCGGTCAACGCCAAGGCCAAGGCCCACGCGGCGGTGGCAACGGTGGTGGTGGCGGGCGCAATGGCCCCCCACGCGGCCAACGCAACGCCCCGCGTGCTGGCGGCTTTCCAAGGGACGATGACGGCCCGGGACGCCACGAAGACCAACCGCCCCGTTCGCACGATGCCCATGCAGCGCGCCCCCGTTTGGGTCCGGACCGCATGTCCAACTTCCCCAGCGAACCCCGCGTGCCCCGTGCACCCGGTGGCCAACCTGACCCCATGCGCACCAGCGTGGACCTGATGACCGAACGCGGCGCGCGCCGTGGCGGCGGCTACCAAGGCAACCGCAATGGCGGCGGCGGCGGTGGCGGCTACGGCGGCCAAGGCCCCCGTGGTGGTGGTGGTGGTGGTGGTGGCGGCGGCGGTGGCCGTGGACGCGGCGGCCCAGGCGGCAACCGTGGACCTGCCCGCTGACCCGGTAACACCCAAAAAAAAGCCCCTTTGCAGGGGCTTTTCTCATGGGCCGGTCGACTTGCGACCGGCGCCCATTACTTCATGTCTACGCCGTAGAAAGTATGGCGTCCAAACGGGCTCAGCTTGTAGCCTTGCACGTCCTTGCGAATGGGGGAAATCTGCACCGCGTGGGCGATGGTGAACCAGGGTGCTTGCTCTTTGAAAATCACTTGCGCTTGTTCGTACAGCTTGGTGCGTTCGGCCACATTGGTCACGACCTTGGCTTTTTGCACCAGGTCTTCATAGGGCTGGTAGCAGAACTTGGCCACATTCGAGCCGTTGCTCTTAGCAGAGTCGCAGCCCAGCAAGGTGTCCAGGAAGTTGTCCGGGTCACCGTTGTCGCCGGTCCAACCCAACATGCCCATCTGGTGTTCGCCGTTTTGCATGCGCTTGCGGTATTCACCCCACTCAAAGCTCTTGATCTCTGCGCTCACACCCACCTTGGCAAGATCGGCCTGCATCAGCTCTGCGATGCGTTTGGCATTGGGGTTGTAGGGGCGCTGCACAGGCATGGCCCAGATGTCGGTGCTAAAGCCATTGGGGTAGCCAGCCGCTGCCAACAATTTTTTGGCTTCAGTGGGGTTGAACGCATCGTCTTTGACCGACTTGTTGTACGACCACATGCTGGGCGGAATGGGGTTGATCGCCGCCACGCCAGTGCTGAGGTACACACCCGAGATGATGGCGTTTTTGTCAATCGCCATGTTGATGGCCTTACGCACACGCACATCGTCAAACGGCTTCTTGGTGGTGTTGTAGGCCAGATAACCCACGTTCAAGCCGGGTTGTTCCAGCACTTGCACATTGGCGTCTTTGCGCATCGCATCCAAATCCGCAGGATTGGGATAGGGCATGACATGGCACTCGCCTTTTTGCAATTTGGCCCAGCGCACTGCGGCGTCGGGTGTGATGGCAAAAATCAAGTCATCGATCTTGGACTTTCCAGCCCAGTACTCGGCATGCGCCTTGAACCGGATGATGGCGTCTTTTTGGTATTGCACCAGCGCAAAAGGTCCGGTTCCCACCGGTTCTTGGTCGATTTTTTCAGGGGTGCCCGCCTTGAGCATGGCATCGGCATATTCTTTGGACTGCACGCCAGCCCATTGCATGGCCAAGTCGGCCAAGAACGGCGCTTCGGGGTGGGTCAGGGTGAACTTAACGGTGTGATCGTCTAACTTTTCCACCGATTTGAGCAACTTGGGCATGCCCATGTCGCCGAAATACGCGTGGTTCGC
The DNA here is from genome assembly GCA_947447985.1 of Comamonadaceae bacterium. Lineage (GTDB taxonomy): Bacteria > Pseudomonadota > Gammaproteobacteria > Burkholderiales > Burkholderiaceae_C > Allorhodoferax. The sequence goes on along the minus strand of CANFLX010000062.1, from coordinate 8,426 downwards.
GCTGGTGACTTTGAAGTAAGGATGGGACTCCTTCCACTGGCGCTCAATCATGAACAGCACGTCGTCTGCATTGAAATCGCGGGTGGGTTTGAAGTTCTTGTTGGACTGCCACTTCACGCCTTTGCGCAGGTTGAAGGTGTATTCCAAGCCGTCCTTGGACACAGTCCATTTTTCGGCCAACGCAGGTTGCACTGCGGTGCCACCCCGCTCGAAATTGACGATGTTGTCGTAAATCTGCTCCGACACGTCAAACGAGGTTCCAGTGGTGTTGACACTGGGGGCAAAATTCTCAGGGCTGCCCTCCGAGCAATACACCAAGGTCTTGGCAGATGCAGGCGCCAGCGCCATCAAGGCCGGCAAAGCCACGGCGCACGCCAGAGCAAGGCGGCTGCGTCGCAGCACCGGGACGGTAAACAAACTACGTGACATCATGCAACTCCTCTAGGGTGGTAAATGCTGCGATTGCAGCGGGTCAGGGACACTGTGCCATGCGGTGCACCTCATGGCAAGCAACCAATCGGTCCTCCACTTTTTCAAGCGTTGGCCGTTCCGCATGGCAACGCGCGGTTGCCAAGGGGCAGCGGGTAGAAAAAACACAGCCTGCTGGCGGATTGAGTGGCGAAGGAAGTTCGCCCGTCAGTGGTGTGCGCCGGACGGCTTTGGCACCAAAGGTTACCACCGGTGTCGAGGCCATCAGGGCCTGGGTATAGGGGTGCAAGGGTCGCTCAAACATCGCATTTTTCTCGCCCTGCTCCATGGTGTGGCCCAGGTACATCACCATCACCTCGTCGGCAATATGCCGCACCACACCCAGGTCGTGGGAGATGAACAGATACGCCAAGCCCAAGTCGCGCTGCAAATCTGCCAGCAGATTGAGTACCTGCGCCTGCACTGACACGTCCAGGGCCGATACAGGCTCATCGGCCACCAGCAACGCGGGTTGCAACATCAGCGCCCGGGCGATGGCAATGCGTTGGCGCTGCCCGCCTGAGAACATATGGGCATAGCGGTCGTAATGCTCGGGGCGCAACCCGACCTTCAGCAGCATGTCGATGGCCTGCGCGCGCCGCTGTGCGGCATTGAGCTGGCGGTTGATTTCCAGCGGTGCTTCCAGAATCTGGCCTATGCGCTTGCGCGGGTTCAGCGAACCAAAAGGGTTTTGAAATACCAGCTGCACCTTTTGCCGCAGCGCGCGACGCTTTGCTGCATCGGCCTGCGACACATCCTGGCCATCAAGAACCAGACTGCCCGCACCCGGCGCTTCAATCAGCGAGACCATGCGCGCCAGCGTGGACTTACCGCATCCGGACTCGCCCACCACCGCCAGGGTGCGACCAGCTGCAATTGAAAAGCCGACGCCAGATACCGCGCGCAAAGTTTGCCCTGCACGGAACCAAGCTCCACCGACCCGGTATTCCTGCACCAGGCCCTGCGCGGTCACTACGGTGTGCGCTGGCGAAGACTGCTGATCGTGTGGCATGTCGGTCATGGTGTTATCAGCGCTGACAAGGGCGCATGGCAGCGCACGCCTTCGGCATGCTCGCCCCATAGCGGCACCTGCGTACGGCACAAGGCGTGGGCATATTGGCAACGCGGCTCAAACAGGCAAGCTGGTGGTCGATCGTGCAAACCGGGCACCACGCCGGGAATGGTTTGCAAACGGGTCTGTCCGTCACTGCGCTGGGGCATGGCTTGCATCAGCGCTTGGGTATAGGGATGGGCGGGCGCTTCAAACAAGGCCTGAGCACTTCGCTGCTCCACGATTTGTCCGGCATACATGACTGCCACACGATGGGCCAATTCGCACACCACCCCCATGTTGTGGGTAATGATGACCACGGCCATGCCGGTCTGCGCTTGCAGCCCCTGCAACAAATCCAAAATTTGCGCCTGCACCGTGACGTCCAAGGCGGTGGTGGGCTCATCGGCAATCAGCATCTTGGGGCGGCAGGCAATCGCCATGGCAATCATCACCCGCTGCGCCATGCCGCCCGACAGCTGGTGCGGATAGGCCGCCAGGCGACTCTCGGGCGCAGGGATTCCCACTTGCTCCAGCAACTCGATGGAGCGGCGTTTTGCCTCCGTTCGGCGCAATCCCAAGTGAAGTTGCAGGGTCTCGGCGAGCTGAAAACCCACCGTATAGCAAGGGTTGAGGCTGGTGGTCGGGTCCTGAAAAATCATGGCCAAATCTTTGCCAATGGTGCGCCGGCGCTGCGCGGCGTCCATCTGCAACAGGTCTTGTCCATCAAAGCGCAAGGTCTTGGCGCGTACCTGCCCCGGAAATGCCACCAAACCCATCAAGGCCATCATGGCCACACTTTTGCCGGAGCCCGACTCGCCCACGATCGCCAGCACCTCGGAACTGTCAACACGCAGGCTCACATGGTCGACCGCGTGCAACACGCCCCGCTGCGACGGAAAGTCCACACACAGGTCTTCGATTTCTAGCAGGGCCATGCCGGTACCACGCCTAGTTTTTCAGCCGCGGGTCAAGCGCATCGCGCAAGCCGTCGCCGAGCAAATTGAAGGCCAGCACCGTGACCAGAATGGCCAGACCCGGGAACGACACAACCCACCAGGCCCGCATCACAAATTCGCGCGCATCGGCCAGCATGGTGCCCCACTCCGGTGACGGGGGCTGCGCGCCCAGCCCCAAAAAACCCAAGGCAGCGGCGTCCAATATCGCCGTCGAAATTCCCAAGGACGCCTGCACGATCAAAGGCGCTGCGCAGTTGGGCAGGATCTCGCTCACCATCAGCCGCCAATGCCCTGCCCCGCCCATGCGCGCGGCGGTCACATAGTCGCGCGACATTTCGGCAATCACCGCTGCACGGGTGACGCGCACATAGTGCGGCAACACCACAATGGCCACGGCCACCATGGCATTGGCCAAGCCTGGCCCCAAAATCGCCACGACCACAATCGCCAGCAGCAGGCTCGGCAGGGTCAAGATGATGTCCATGAGCCGCATCACCGCAATCTCAAACATGCCGCGCAGGTAGCCTGCCAGCAGCCCTAGCAAGGTGCCGGCGAACACCGAAATCAGCACCACGCTCACACCGATCAACAAAGACAGACGCGCGCCGTAAATCAAGCGCGACAACATATCGCGCCCAATCGCGTCCGTCCCCAGCAGGTGCGCCCATTGGCCGCCTTGTTGCCAGGCCGGGGGTTGCAAGAACACGGTGTTGTCGGTGGCTTGTGGCGAATAGGGTGCCAACCAGGGCGCGAGCAGAGCCACTGCCACCACAAAAACCACCACCCCAAGCCCCCACACCGCGCCGCGATTGGCACTGAAGTAGCGCCAGAACTCGCGCATAGGAGAGTCGCTGGCGGGTACCGCCATGTCGGCAGGGGGGTGGACTGAGGACGTCATCGCGGGTGGCGGATTCGTGGATTGATCCAGCCGTAGGTCAGGTCCACCAGCAAGTTGACGGCCATCACGATGGTGCCCAAGAGCAGCATGCCTCCTTGCAACACAGGATAGTCACGCCGACTGATGGCTTCGATCAACCACTTGCCCACGCCAGGCCAAGAAAAAATCGTCTCGGTCAATATCGCCCCGGTGAACAGCACGCCGACCTGCAGCCCCACGACGGTGACGATAGGAATCATGGCGTTGCGCAGGGCGTGCACCACCACCACGCGCAACGGTGCCAGCCCTTTGGCCCGTGCGGTGCGGATGTAGTCCTCACCCAAGACCTCCAGCATGGCCGAGCGCGTCATGCGGGCAATCACCGCCAGCGGATTGGTGCCCAAGACCACCGTGGGTAAGGCCAAATGGGCCAGCGTGGAGGCAAAGGCGCCGGCTTGGTCGGACATGGCACTGTCGATCAGCAAAAAACCCGTCGTCGGCTCAATAAAGTACTGCACCGCAAGGCGGCCCGACACGGGTGTGAGGTCCAGTTGCACCGAGAACAACAAAATCAGCAACAAACCCCACCAGAAAATCGGCATGGAATACCCGGTGAGCGAGAGTCCCATCACACCATGGTCGAGCACGGTATTGCGTTTGACCGCGGCCAGGATGCCCGCAGGAATACCCAGCAGCAAGGCAAACACCATGGCGCACAGCGCCAGTTCGATGGTGGCGGGAAACAGGGCAAGAAATTCGGTCAGCACCCGCTCCTGGGTGATGATCGATTTGCCCAGATCGCCGTGCATAACTTTGGCAATGTAGATGCCGTATTGGGTGAAAAGCGGCTGGTCCAGGCCGTACTCTTTGAGCAGCATCGCGTGGCGCGCCGCATCAATTCCCCGCTCGCCTGCCAGCGTCTCGATCGGGTCGCCGGGCACCAGGCGAATCAAGAAAAAGGCCAGCAGGGTCATGCCGATAAAAGTCGGCACGACCAAACTTAAGCGGGTAACAAGAAAACGAAGCATGTGCCAATATTCTGGCAGGAAGCGCCTTCGGGAAAGACCCTAGCTGCGCACGAACAAGGTCACCAAGGGGTCAGGCCCCACTTGCCGGCTCCAGTGCCCGTGCACGGTGGGGTCAAAGCTTGCGCCTTCGGGCAACACATCGGCGCTGAAAAAATGCTGACCCGGGCCAAACACCCTTGACGCTCCACCCTGCAGCCCGATTTCCATCTGGCCGCTCAAAATGAACACCCACTGCGGCGCGCCGGTGCAATGGAATTCGCTGCGAAAGCCCACGGGGCTGGTGCGCAGCTGGTAGCCGCCGCTCGCAAACACCTCGGACAGCATGGACTGCGGTGTGCCCTGGTCCAGCGCCACTGACTCCTCCTTGAAACGGGCACGTCCGTCAGCGTCGGTGAATAAAACGGTTTTGGTGAACTGGCGCATGCAAGGGCTCCGGGCGGTGTCGAGGGCCGCATTGTTGCCGATGGCGCTTGGGTCACAATCGGCGCCATGAAAATCCTCCACACCATGTTGCGCGTTGGCAATCTCCAGCGCTCCATTGACTTCTACACCCAGGTGATCGGCATGAAACTGCTGCGCACCTCGGACAACCCCGAATACAAATACACGCTGGCCTTTGTCGGTTTTGGCAGCAACCCGGACCACGCGGAGCTGGAGCTCACCTACAACTGGGGCGTGGAAAGCTACGAAATCGGCACGGCCTACGGCCACATCGCACTGGGCATGACCGACATTTATGCCGCCTGCGAACGCATACAGGCTGCCGGCGGCAACGTGACGCGCGCGCCTGGCCCGGTCAAAGGCGGCACCACGCACATCGCGTTTGTGACCGACCCTGACGGCTACAAGATCGAGCTCATTCAGCGCCTGGGCGCAGAGTAAGCCGTGCAGTCCAAACCTCTGGACATTCGCGGCGCCTGGCTGGTCTTTGGATCAGCCACGGCCTGGAGCTTTGGCGGTGCGATTGCGCGTTTTTTGAGCGTGACCGACAGCTGGACCACGGTGTTTTGGCGCTCGGTGTTTGCCAGCAGTTTTTTACTGGCGTTCATGCTCTGGCAACACGGCCGCCAAGGTACCTTGCGCCTGTTTTTGGCTATGGGCCGGGCGGGTGTCGGTGTGGCTTTGTGCTTTGCACTGGCCTCCACCTGTTTTGTGGTGGCGCTGGCCTACACCACGGTGGCCAATGTGCTGCTGCTGCAAGCAGGGGTGCCACTGATCGCGGCACTGATGGGGTTTTTGCTCTTTCGCGAACGGGTGCCACGCGCCACTTGGATTGCGATTGCGGCGGTGATCTCAGGCGTGGCGGTGATGGTGTCAGAGTCTCTGGGCGGCAATGTGTCGCCGGTGGGGGATGGCCTTGCACTTCTGATTGCGCTGGCCTTTGCCACCGCCACTGTTATCACCCGGCGCCATGCCCATGTGGCCATGATGCCCGCCGTGTGCCTGGGCACGCTGATCGCTGCCTGCGTCTCCTCCACCCAAGTGATCCAGTTTGCGGTCGGCCCGGTGGACGGCGCTCTGCTGTTTGCGTTTGGGGCGCTCAACCTCGGTTTGGGTTTGGCGCTGTTTGCCACCGGCGCGCGCCTCCTGCCCTCGGCCATTGCGGCACTCATTGGCATTGCCGAGCCCGTGCTCGGGCCGGTGTGGGTCTGGCTGATTCATCACGAGGTGCCTAGCGAGCGCACCGTGTTGGGCGGCGCCATCGTGTTTTTTGCACTGTTGGCGCACATTATTTGGCAGCTGCGTCAACCCACTGGCGAGGAGCCGCAGACCTAAAGCGCCTCCTGCACCAGCCAGTCCTTGAGCGCCATCACGTCGCTGCGCACCCGCCCGGCACGCGAGGCGACGATGTACATGGGCTGATCGGTGGTCACGCTCTGCGGCAGGGCCCGCACCAGACGCCCTTGGGCAATCAGCGGCTCCACGATGTGGCGCCAACCCAAAGCCAGGCCCTGCCCTTCCAACGCCGCTTGCAGCACGATGGAATAGTCATTGAATGACAAGCCCTTGGCGGAACGCGGGGCGCTCACGCCAAAGCGCGCCAGCCACAGCGGCCAGTCCAGGCGCGGGCGGTAGCGCTCTTCCAGATGCAGCAAAGTACTGTTGGCCAGGTCTTGCACCATGTGCAAGGGCGCATGGGCCGTCAGAAATGCGGGGCTGCACACGGCAAATACCTCTTCATCGACAAAACGCCAGCGCGCATGCTGCGCAAAGTCGCCGCTGCCCAGAGTGATGGCCAGGTCAATGCGCTCGCGCTCCAGGTCCAGATCGATGTCGGTGGTGATGCAGCGCAGTTCGATATGCGGGTGCTGCTGTTTGAAGCGCGCAATGCGTGGCATCAGCCACCAGGTGGCTGTGGCGGTGGACACGGCCAGCGTGACCTGGTGCGCTGAACTCATGCTGCGCACCTCGCGCAGAGCCTGGTCCATCAAGGTCAGGCCCAGCGCCACCTGCTCCAGCAGGTATCGCCCTGCCTCGGTCAACTCCACGCCCTTGTGGCGCCGGGCAAACAGCACCACGCCCAGCTCATCCTCCAGCAAGCGAATGGCATGGCTCACGGCGGGCTGGCCCACCGCCAACTCCTGTGCGGCTTTGGTAAAGCTGCCGGTGCGCGCCGCCGCCTCGAAGGTGATGAGGTTGCCCATGGCAGGTTGGTCAAAGCGCTTTAGCATCTAAATAATTGATGGTTTGGATGAAGAAACGGGCGGGTCACAAAAGCCCTTGCTGCCACTATTATCCGCCGGAAACAAGCGGAAAATTCCCTGAAAACCGGAGACAAACGGCATGAGCGAATCTGATACCCAAAGCCCACCCAGCACCGTGGCAGAGCCCAAGCGCAGCCGCCGCAGCGGTGGCCGTGAGCGACGCGACCCCAAGGCCAAGGTCACTGGCCCGGCTTACATCAAGCGCGTGATTCCGACCTACGACATCATGGGCGAGGAAAGCCTGCTCAAGATTGAAGCCACGGCCGACCGCATCCTGGCCGAAGTGGGCCTCGATATTCGCGACGACGACGAAGTGCTGGCCATGTTCAAAAAGTCCGGCGCCAAGGTGGACGGCATGCGGGTCAAGTTCGAGCCCGGCCATTTGCGCGAGCTGCTCAAAACTGCGCCCAAAGAATTCACGCAGCACGCCCGCAACCCGGCGCACTCGGTGCAAATTGGTGGCAACAACGTGGTGTTCTCGCCCGCCTACGGCTCGCCCTTTGTGATGGACCTGGACCGTGGGCGGCGCTATGGCACCCTGGACGACTTCCAGAACTTTATCAAGCTGGCCTACAACTGCCCCTGGCTGCACCACAGCGGCGGCACGGTGTGCGAGCCCACCGATGTGCCGGTCAACAAGCGCCACCTGGACATGGTCTATGCCCACATGCGCTATTCGGACAAGGCCTACATGGGCTCCATCACTTCTGAGGAACGCGCCGAAGACTCGATTGCCATGAGCCGCCTGCTGTTTGGCGCCGATTTTGTGGACAAAAACTGCGTGATCTTGGGCAATGTCAACGTCAACTCCCCACTCCTGTGGGACGGCACCATGACCAAGTCGGCCCGCGCCTATGCCCGCGCCAACCAGGCGGCGGTGATCGTGCCCTTTATTTTGGGTGGCGCCATGGGCCCGGTGACCAACGCGGGTGCCATTGCCCAAGCCCATGCCGAGACCATGGTGGGTTGCGCCATGACCCAGCTCGAGCGCCCCGGCGCGCCGGTGATTTATGGCAACTTTTTGTCCAGCATGTCGCTGCGTTCGGGCTCGCCCACCTTTGGCACGCCCGAGCCCGCCATCGGCTCCATGGTGGTTGGCCAGTTGGCGCGACGCCTGAACCTGCCGCTGCGCTGCGCAGGCTCGTTCACCACCTCCAAGCTGCCCGATGGCCAGGCCATGCAAGAGAGCGTGATGTCCATGCTCTCTGCGGTGCACTGCGGTGCCAATTTCATCTTGCACTCGGCGGGTTTTTTGGACGGGCTGCTGTCCATGAGCTACGAAAAATTCATGTTGGATGCCGACTTCTGTGGTGCGCTGCACAGTTACATCGGCGGCGT
>CANFLX010000061.1 GCA_947447985.1 Comamonadaceae bacterium | reverse complement strand
CTGGCCGCCGAACTTGGAAGCCAACACGGTGGTGATGGCTGCAGTCAGCGTGGTTTTGCCGTGGTCAACGTGGCCAATGGTGCCCACATTGACGTGGGGCTTGGTACGTGTGAATTTTTCTTTTCCCATTTTCAAACTCCGAAAAGTGATGAGGTCAAACTACAAACAACGACGCGCAACAGCCAACACAATGCAACTGCCACACAACAAAAATGGTGCCCATTGCGGGAATCGGACCCGCGACCTCTCCCTTACCAAGGGAGTGCTCTACCACTGAGCCAAATGGGCGCTCTCGCCTGAAAAACAGGCCAAACTCAACTGTCAATATCCACGTTCGTGGAGCGGGGTAGGAGAATCGAACTCCTCGCTTTAGCTTGGAAGGCTAAGGTATTACCACTATACGAACCCCGCGTGACACCTTTTCGAACAGTGCCCGCACCAAGGCTCGCACCGAACGCTTTTGCAAACTTATTCACTGGTGGAGAGGGCTGGATTCGAACCAGCGTACTCGTAAGAGGGCAGATTTACAGTCTGCTGCCATTAACCACTCGGCCACCTCTCCAAAGGTGAGCCCGTGATTATGCCATGAACTTTTTGAGCTGTCGACCCCGCGGGTAAGTGAGCCTGCGGCGGATCACGTCCAGGTGAAATTCGGCATTCCCCTGCCCCTCAGCCAATCCCGGGCCTTCGAAAAGTGGCTGCACCCCAGAAAGGGGGCGGGGCCCCGCAGCGCCGACAGAGGCGATGGGTGGTTGGCGCTCAGCACCAGGTGCCGTGCCTCGTCAATCAAACTCCGTTTGGACTGGGCAAAGGCACCCCACAGCATGAAAACCACCGGCTGGGAAGATTTGGAAGTCTGGGCGATCAGCGCGTCGGCCAATGCCTCCCAGCCCCGGCCTTGATGGCTGTTGGCCACGCCCTCTTCCACCGTGAGGCAAGCATTCAGCAACAACACGCCGTTTTCCGCCCAGGCCCGCAAACTTCCTCCCGGCTGGGGCATGGCGGGAAAAGGGACACCCAGATCGCGCTGCATCTCTTTGAATATATTGCGCAGGGACGGTGGCAGCGGCATTCCTGGCGCCACCGAAAACGCCAAGCCTTCCGCTTGGCCCCGGCCGTGGTAGGGGTCTTGGCCCAAAATCACCACACGCACAGCCTCCGGCGGCGTGCATGCCAGGGCTTGTAGGGGCTGGGGAGGAAAGATCACGGCACCCGCTTCCAGCCGCTGGCGCAAATACGCACACAAATCTTCGCCGGTCTTGGACTGGAAAAACTCGTCGACGACACGCTGCCATCCTGGCGCCACTGGCCAATCGGACGGATCTGCCGTCTGCAATTGGCTCGCGGCAAGTTCCTCGGGGAACAGGGTCACTGCTTCAGCTGAACAGTTTCGCCAGCGCTTGGCCGGGTTCGTCGGCACGCATAAACGCTTCGCCGACCAAAAATGCATTCACGCCGGCGGCGCCCATGCGCAGCACATCGTCGCGCGTTTGGATTCCACTCTCGGTCACGACGATGCGGTCGGCACCGACCAGCGAACGCAGCGCCAAGGTGGTATCCAAAGACACCTCAAAGGTTTTGAGATTGCGGTTGTTGATGCCGATCAGCGGCGTTTTAAGCTTCAGCGCACGCTCCAACTCGCTCTGGTCGTGCACTTCGACCAACACCGCCATGTCCAGCCCGCGCGCAATGGCTTCGAAATCGCGCATTTGGGTGTCGTCCAAGCAGGCGGCAATCAGCAAGACCGCATCCGCGCCCATGGCACGGGATTCGTAAATTTGGTAGGCGTCGACCATGAAGTCTTTGCGCAATACCGGCAACTGGCAGGAGGCGCGCGCCTGCTTGAGGTAATCCACACTGCCCTGAAAAAACTGGACATCGGTAAGCACGGACAGGCAGGCCGCGCCAAATTCAGCGTAGCTCTGCGCGATGTCGGCCGGAATGAAGTCGGCACGCAGCACGCCTTTGGAGGGGCTGGCTTTTTTCACCTCGGCAATGACGGCGGGCAGACCGGCGGTCATTTTGGCGCGCATGGCGCCCACGAAGTCGCGGGTCAGGATGCGTGACTCGGCGTCCGCCCGAACCACGTCCAGCGGCTTGCGCTTCTGGGCAGCAACCACCTCCTGGTGTTTGACGGCCACGATTTTGTCCAGAATGTCACTCATTTATTTGGTTCTCAATTAATGCAAAAGGGGGGCAGTGCGCTTAAGCGCCAAGTGATTGAGACAGGTCCACCAGCGCCTGCATTTTGGCCTTAGCGGCTCCGGTCTCAATGGCGGCGCGGGCCAAGGCCAGGCCATCGGCCATGGTGGGCGCAACGTTGGCGGCATACAGCGCCACGCCGGCGTTCAAAGCCACGATGTCTTTGGCAGGTCCCGCCTGGTTGTCCAAAACGCCGCGCAGCATGGCCATGGACTCATCAGCAGTTTCCACTTTGAGGGCGCGGTTGCTGGCCATGGTCAGGCCAAAGTCTTCGGGGTGAATTTCGTATTCGGTGATCTCGCCGTTTTTCAACTCCCCCACCAGCGTGGCCGCACCCAAGCTCACTTCGTCCAGGCCGTCTCGGCCATAGACCACCAGCGCGTGCTCAGCGCCTAGTCGCTGCAAGGCGCGCACCTGAATGCCCACCAGGTCGGCGTGGAATACACCCATCAGGATGTTGGGCGCACTCGCCGGGTTGGTCAGCGGCCCCAGGATGTTGAAGATGGTCTTGATGCCCAACTCGCGGCGCACCGGGCCCACGTTTTTCATGGCGGGGTGGTGGTTGGGGGCAAACATAAAGCCCACGCCCTGCTCTGCAATGCACTGCGCAATCGCAGCTGGCGAAAGGTTGATGTTCAAACCCAGTGCTTCGAGCACATCGGCACTGCCCGACTTGCTGCTGACACTGCGCCCGCCGTGCTTGCTGACTTTGGCGCCTGCGGCAGCAGCGACAAACATGGCGCACGTAGAAATATTGAAGGTGTGCGCGCCATCGCCGCCCGTGCCCACGATGTCCACCAAATGGCTTGTGTCGGCCACCTCCACCTTGGTAGAAAACTCGCGCATCACCTGCGCGGCGGCGGTGATCTCGCCAATGGTTTCTTTCTTGACCCGCAGACCGGTGATGAGTGCCGCCATCATGACCGGCGACATCTCACCCGACATGATCTGGCGCATCAGGTGCAGCATCTCGTCATGGAAAATTTCACGGTGTTCGATGGTGCGCTGCAAGGCTTCTTGCGGTGTGATTTTGGACGGATGGGTCATGGTCTTCCTTAGGCTTGGGGCGCTGCGCTGAGCGCTAACTTGATACCGAATCCTACAAACAAGGCCCCTGCCAGCCGGTCGATCCAGCGCAGGCTGTGCTGAACCCGAACACTGCGGCGTGCCACCTGGGCGGCCACGGCGGCCCAGGCACAGCTCACCCACAGGGCGTTGACGTTGAACAGCAAGCCCAGCAGAAAAAACGCCAGCGGCTTGTTCTCGATGTCTGGGGCAATGAACTGCGGCACGAAGGCCAAGAAAAACAAGGCCACTTTGGGGTTGAGCGCATTGGTAAAGAAGCCGCGCAAAAACACAAGCCGGTAGGGCAGTGCAGGGGCATATGCATCCACCGCCTGCCATCCCCCTTTGGCCCATTCGGCTGCACCGGGCGCCAGCATTCGCCAACCCAGGTAGACCAGATAGGCCGCACCCGCCCACTTGAGCAAAGCAAACGCGGTGGCCGAAGCCGCCATCAACGCGCTCACGCCCACAGCTGCCGCAAAAATATGCACAAAGCAACCGGCGGTAATGCCCACCGCCGCCACCATGCCGGCACGCACGCCGCTGCGCAAGGCCTGGCCCACGATGTAGAGCACATCCGGGCCGGGCGTGAGGTTGAGCAGCAAGCCCGCCGCAATGAACAGCAGAAGTTGATCGAGCGGCATCCAGAGACTCAGTAGACCGAGGCGCCCGTTGCCGCCGCTGCACCAGAGGCTTTGGCGTCTTGGGCGAAAAACGCACGCACAGCCTGCACCGTGCGATCAATGCCCGCTGCGTCTACATCGAGGTGGGTCACAAAGCGCAGACCAATCAAGCCGGTGGCCAAAATGCCCTGCTCTTTCAGAGAGGCCAGCAAAGCCGGGCCGCGCCGATCGGCCACATCGACAAAAACAATATTGGTCTGGGCCGAGCGCACCTGCAAGCCCGCCACACCCTGCAGACCCTGTGCCAGCCGCTGCGCCAGCGCATGGTCGTCGGCCAGGCGCTCAAGGTGGTGCTCCAGCGCGTGCAAGGCAGCTGCCGCCAGCAGGCCGGACTGGCGCATGCCCCCACCCGTCATTTTGCGCACCCGGTGGGCACGCGCGATCAGGGCTTTGCTGCCACACAGCGCAGAGCCGACCGGCGCACCCAGGCCTTTGCTGAAACACACCGACACGCTGTCAAAGTGACTGCAAATGCGCCGCGCGGCATCGGCCACGGTCTCACCCGGCTGCACGGCCGCGGTAGCGGCATTGAACAAACGGGCACCGTCAAGATGCACGGCGAGCCCATGCGCACGCGCCAGATCACTGGCCTGGGCCAGGTAGTCCATGGGCATGGGGTGGCCGTTCCAGGTGTTTTCCAGGCACAGCAGCTTGGTGCGGGCAAAGTGCGCGTCATCGGGCTTGATGGCAGCGGCAATATCTGCCAGCGCCATGTGACCGGCGGCATTTTGGGCCAGCGGTTGCGGCTGAATACTGCCCAACACCGCCGCACCACCGCCCTCGTACTTGTAGGTGTGCGCCAATTGGCCCACGATGTATTCGTCGCCGCGCCCGCAGTGCGCCATCAGGCCGCACAAATTGCTTTGCGTGCCCGTGGGCATGAACAGTGCCGCTTCAAAACCCAGCATGCCAGCAACGCGTTCTTGCAGGGCATTCACGCTGGGGTCGTCCCCAAACACGTCATCGCCCAATGGCGCAGCCAGCATGGCTGCGCGCATCGCAGCCGTGGGTTGGGTAACGGTGTCGCTGCGCAGATCAACTGTTGGTTTCATGGGCGGCCTTTATTGCAAAAAGTTTTTCAGCATGGCATGACCGTGTTCGGTCAGGATGCTCTCGGGGTGGAACTGCACGCCTTCCAGGCGCTGCGCAAAGGGCAGGCCGGTGTGGCGCACCCCCATGATTTCACCATCATCGGTCCAGGCGGTGACGGCCAACGCTTTGGGGCAACTGGCGCGCTCAATGGCCAGCGAGTGGTAGCGGTTGACGGTGAACTGCGCGGGCAATCCGGCAAACACACCCTCTTGGGTGGTGCTGATCACGCTGGTCTTGCCATGCATCAGTTCTTGGGCGCGGATGATGTTGCCCCCCAGAGCCGCACCAATGGCCTGGTGGCCCAGGCACACGCCCAAAATCGGCAGCTTGCCCATGAAGTGCTGAATGGCAGCCACCGAAATACCCGCCTCTTTGGGCGAGCACGGGCCGGGTGACACCACCAAGCGGTCAGGGGCGCGTTGGGCGATGCCCTCCAGCGTGATTTCATCGTTGCGAAACACCTCGACCTCGGCACCGAGTTCGCCAAAGTACTGCACGATGTTGTAGGTGAAGCTGTCGTAGTTGTCGATCATGAGCAGTTTCATAGTCACTCCAGCCCTTCTTCCACGAGTTCTGCGGCCCGCAACAAGGCCCGCGCTTTGTGTTCGGTTTCGGCCCATTCCAGCTCGGGCACGCTGTCGGCCACCACCCCGGCGGCGGCCTGCACGTACAGCATCTGGTCTTTGATGATGCCGGTGCGGATCGCAATGGCCACGTCCATGTCGCCGGCGTAGCTCAGGTAGCCGCACGCCCCACCGTAAATGCCGCGCTTGGTAGGCTCCAGCTGGTCAATGATTTCCATGGCGTGCACCTTGGGCGCACCTGTCAGGGTGCCTGCCGGGAAGGTGGCTTTGAGCACATCCATGCTGGTCATGCCGGGGTTGAGCGTGCCTTCGACATTGCTCACGATGTGCATCACATGGCTGTAGCGTTCAATGCAAAACGCATCGGTCACTTTGACCGTGCCAATTTGCGCAATGCGGCCAATGTCGTTGCGTGCCAGGTCAATCAGCATCACGTGTTCAGCGCGCTCTTTGGGATCGTTGACCAACTCCAGCTCGGCAGCCTTGTCCAGCTCGGGCGTGGCGCCACGGGGACGGGTGCCCGCCAGCGGGCGGATGGTGACCTTGGTCTGCTGGTCCGGCATGGTTTCCTGGCGCACCAAAATCTCGGGGCTGGCACCCACCACATGGAAGTCTCCGTCGCCGCCCACCGCCGCACCACTGAAGTTGTAGTAGTACATATAGGGGCTGGGGTTGAGTGAGCGCAGCGCGCGGTACAGGCTCAGGGGCGAGGCGGTGTAGCGCTTCTTGATGCGCTGGCCCACCTGGACTTGCATGAAGTCGCCTCCGGCGATCAACTCCTTGGCGCGCAGCACGGCGGCGATGTAGTCGGCCTTGGCAAAGTCGCGTTGGGGCGCATGGCCCGCGCCCGGCACTACGGCCGGCACTTGCACTGCTTTGGACAGGCATTGCTTGAGCGCCTGCAAGCGCTGCATGCCCTGGGCATAGGCGTTGGGGGTGGCGGGGTCCACATAGACCATCAAGTGCAGCTTGCCCGACAGGTTGTCGATCACGGCCAGCTCTTCGCATTGCAAGAGCAAGATGTCCGGGCAATGGAGTTCGTCCGGCGGGCAGCTGGATTCGAGCTTCTTCTCGATATAGCGCACCGCGTCGTAGCCAAAGTAGCCGGCCAAGCCGCCACAAAAACGCGGCATGCCCGCCTTAACCGCTACTTTGAAGCGTTGCTGATACGCGGCAATGAAATCCAGTGGGTTGGCCTGCGAGGTTTCCACCACCACGCCATCGGTCACGACCTCGGTGCGGGCCTGGGCACCAAAACCACTGCTGCGCACCAAAGTGCGCGCGGGCAAGCCGATAAAGCTGTAACGCCCGAAGCGCTCGCCCCCCACCACCGATTCCAACAAAAAGGTGTAGGGCGCGTTGCCCGTGAGCTTGAGGTAGAGCGACAGCGGCGTTTCCAGGTCGGCAAAGGCCTGGGCGCTCAGCGGAATGCGGTTGTAACCCTGGGCGGCCAGGGCGGAAAATTCAGTCTCGGTGGTCTGGGAAGTCACGACAGATATGTGCCTTTGCTAGGTTGAGAATGCGTTCCGGAGTCTTATACGCCCCGCGCCCGGTCGGCGTGAAACTGCGCCACAAAGGCGCCGAATCGTCCCATATCCAAGGCGTCGCGCACCTCTTGCATGAGGTTGAGGTAGTAATGCAGGTTGTGGATGCTGGCCAGCATGGGGCCCAGCATCTCGCCACAGCGGTCCAGGTGGTGCAGGTAGGCGCGGCTAAAGCCTTCGCGGCCTCCCTGGTCCCACGAGACACCGCTGCTGCCCGCGCAGGCGTAGCAGGTGCAAGTGGTGTCCAGGGGTTGGGGATCGCTCTTGTGGCGGGCGTTGCGAATCTTCAGGTCGCCATAGCGGCTGAACAAGGTGCCGTTGCGCGCATTGCGGGTGGGCATGACGCAGTCAAACATATCAATGCCGTTTTGCACACCGGCCACCAGGTCTTCGGGCGTGCCCACGCCCATCAGGTAATGCGGCTTATGGGCAGGCAGCTTCGGGCCCACATGGCGCAGCAGGCGCAGCATGTCTTCTTTGGGCTCGCCCACTGACAGGCCTCCCACGGCAATGCCCGGAAAGTCCAAGGCCTCCAAGCCGGCCAAAGACTCATCCCGCAAATGCTCAAACATGCCACCTTGCACGATGCCAAACAGGGCATTGGGGTTGTTCAAGCGGGCGAATTCCGTTTTGCAACGCTCGGCCCAGCGCAGGCTCAGCGCCATCGAGGCGCGGGCTTCATGCTCGGTCGTGACCTGGCCCTTGGTTTTGGGCTCGACCGACAAATACGGCGTGCATTCGTCGAACTGCATCACGATGTCAGAGTTCAGTGTGGTCTGGATCTGCATGCTGATCTCAGGCGTCAAAAACAGCTTGTCGCCATTGACGGGCGATGAGAACTTGACGCCCTCTTCGCTGATCTTGCGCATGGCGCCCAGGCTCCAGACCTGAAAACCGCCCGAGTCGGTCAGGATGGGTTTGTCCCACTTCTCGAACGCATGCAAACCACCAAAGCTTTGCACCACGTCCAAGCCCGGACGCATCCACAGGTGGAAGGTGTTGCCCAAAATAATTTGCGCCCCCATCTCGTGCAGGCTGCGCGGCATCACGCCCTTGACCGTGCCATAGGTGCCCACGGGCATAAAAATGGGCGTCTGCACCACGCCGTGGTTGAGCGTGAGGCGCCCCCGGCGCGCATGGCTGCCCAGGTAGCTGCCGTCAGCGCTGGCGGGGTCGGAATGGAGCAGTTCAAATTTCAACATAGAGCAAGTTTATTTTGGCAGTGCCTTGGCGCCGGCTGGGTGCCGCAGTTTCAGGCCAAATTTTTGCGGAAGAACGCCAGCGTTTTGTCCCAGGCTTTAGCGGCCGCATGGGCGTCGTACTTCAAATACGCCAAGTTGTTTTTGTCGGCCTCTTCATTTGCGAACGCGTGCTTGGCTTTGTAGCGGTCAAAGCTATAGGCCACGCCCGCTTCCTTGAGCTTTTGCTCCAAGGCATCCACGCCGGCGATCGGGAACACATCGTCATGGGTGGCCCAGCTGCCCATCAGCGGTACCTTGATCTTGCTGGCATCGACATACTCCAGGGGTGGGTAGCCGTACCACACCGCCGCCGCGTCCACTTCGGGGACAAATACGCTGGTCAACAAGGTCAAGGCCCCGCCCATGCAGTAGCCGGTCACGCCAACCTTGGGTGCGCCCGCTGCCTTGAGGAATTGCACCGCGCCACGCACGTCCTGGCCGGCCGCGTCGCCGAAATTGAGACCATCCATCAAATGCTTGGCCTCGTTTTCTTCCAGCGCGAGCTTTCCTTTGTACAGGTCAGGCACAAAGGCCTGGTAGCCCTGCTGCGCCAAGCGCTCAGCGACGTGCTTGATCTGCGCGTTCAGCCCCCACCATTCCTGGATAACCACAATGGCAGACGCCGTGCTGCCGCCAGAAGGCTGGACCAGATAGCCGGTGGCGCTTTGCCCATCGGGGCGTGTGTAAGTGACCATAGAACCCATAACAACTCCTTCAATGTGCGGAAAAAACCAGCGCGGTCGCAGAAGACCCGATCAAGCCATTGTGTGTCAGTCAGCCCCGGCCGATGATTTCGATTCGTCATGCGCCAAGAGCATGGCGTCGCCGTAGCTGAAAAACCGGTATTCGCTGGCAATCGCGTGCTGGTACAGGGCGCGAATACGCTCGTAGCCCGCAAAGGCGCTGACCAGCATCATCAAACTCGACTTGGGCAAGTGGAAGTTGGT
This sequence comes from Comamonadaceae bacterium, assembly GCA_947447985.1. GTDB lineage: Bacteria > Pseudomonadota > Gammaproteobacteria > Burkholderiales > Burkholderiaceae_C > Allorhodoferax. Next base: position 1,339 of record CANFLX010000061.1, on the reverse strand, counting down.
GATCAGCAGGTCGATCAGCCGGAATTGAAACCCTGGCGTGATGAAGATGGTGGTGTCGCCGTGCGCCACGCCGCTGACGGCCCAGCTCTCGAGCGTGCGCACCGTGGTCGTGCCCACGGCGACGACCCGGCCACCACGTGCCTTGCAGGCGGCAATAGCGTCTTGGGTGGTCTGCGGCACGTCGTACCACTCGCTGTGCATGCGGTGTTCCGCCAAATTTTCTGTCTTGACGGGCTGAAAGGTACCCGCGCCTACGTGCAAGGTCACGTGCGCCTGCTGCACACCCATGGCGTCTAACTGCGCCAGCAGCGCGGCGTCAAAGTGCAAGGCTGCCGTGGGCGCGGCCACGGCGCCGGGATTTTTGGCAAACACGGTTTGGTAACGCTGCGCGTCCTGCGCCGCGTCCGGGTCGTCGCCGTCTTGCTCGCGGGCGATGTAGGGCGGCAGCGGAATGTGGCCGTGGCGCTCCATGAGCGTGTAGGGATCGTCCCCCGCACCGTTGGACAGCACGAAGCGAAACAAGGGCCCCTGCGCATCGGGCCAGCGCCCCAGCAAGGTAGCCCGCAGTCCGTCCGCCTGACCGGGCGCGCAGTGCAGGGTCACGGTTTCGCCAACGGCAGGCTTTTTGCTCACCCGCAAGTGCGCTGCGACCTGGTTGCCGCCCAGCACCCGCTCCACCAGCAACTCCAGTTTGCCGCCGGTGGCTTTTTCACCAAACAGGCGGGCTTGCAAGACTTTGGTGTCGTTGAACACCAGCAGGTCGCCCGCACCCAACAGGGCGGGCAGATCGCGAAAGATGCGGTCTACGACGGTGCTTGTAGTGGCGTCAAGCAGGCGTGCGCCGGAGCGCTCGGGTGCGGGGTGTTGGGCAATCAGCTGTGCGGGCAGCGCAAAGTCAAAATCGCTCAGCGAATAAGAAGGGGACATGGTGCTTGAGGGCCGGACGGGCCCGTTCCAAGGAAAAGGGGTGGCGCGATTGTCCCACCGCACCTTTAAAACAATTGCAAACTCACCCAGTAGGCGACCGCGGCCACAAAAGCACTGGCGGGAATCGTGAAGATCCATGCCCACACGATATTACCCGCCACGCCCCAGCGCACGGCACTGGCCCGCTGGGTTGCGCCCACGCCCACAATGGCGCCGGTGATGGTGTGGGTGGTCGACACTGGAATGCCCAGGGCGGTGGCTAAGAACAAGGTCATGGCACCGCCGGTCTCGGCGCAGAAACCACCCACGGGGCGCAGCTTGGTGATTTTCTGGCCCATGGTTTTGACAATGCGCCAGCCACCGAACATGGTGCCGAAGGCAATCGCGGCGTAGCAGTTCACGATGACCCAGG
>CANFLX010000060.1 GCA_947447985.1 Comamonadaceae bacterium | reverse complement strand
GCTTCATCACGTCGCCGCAAGCGGGCGCACCCACCATGCCGGTGCCCACCGAGTCGTCGCCTTTTTCAAAGCTGCCGACATTGCGGGGGTTTTCGTAGTGGTCAATCACTTTTTCTGAATAAGCCATGGCGTTTTACCTTTTCAATACGTCGTAATCGGTGGCGAGCAAGGGTTTAGTGCGCAGCCCACTGGATGGTGGAAATGTCGATGCCCTCTTGGTACATGTCCCACAGGGGGCTCAGGTCGCGCAGCTTGGCGACATTGAGCTTGATGGTTTCAACCGCGTAATCAATTTCCGCCTCGGTGGTCCAGCGGCCAATGGTCATGCGCAGGCTGCTGTGGGCCAGCTCGTCGCTGCGGCCCAAGGCGCGCAGCACATAGCTAGGCTCCAGACTGGCCGAGGTACAGGCCGAGCCCGACGACACCGCCAAGCCCTTGATGCCCATGATGAGCGACTCGCCTTCCACATAGTTGAAGCTCATGTTCAGGTTGTGGGGCACGCGCTTCTCGAGGTGGCCGTTGATAAACACCTGCTCCACGTCGGCCAGACCGGCCAGCATGCGGTTGTGCAGGGCGCGAATGCGCACGTTCTCGGTCGCCATTTCTTCTTTGGCGATGCGGTAGGCCTCACCCATGCCCACGATCTGGTGCGTGGGCAAAGTGCCGCTGCGCATGCCACGCTCGTGGCCGCCGCCGTGCATTTGCGCCTCTAAGCGGATACGTGGTTTGCGGCGCACAAACAAAGCGCCAATGCCTTTGGGGCCGTAGGTTTTGTGCGAGGTCAGGCTCATCAAATCGATGGGCAACTGCGCCAAATCAAACTCCACGCGGCCGGTGGCCTGGGCTGCGTCCACATGGAAGATCACGCCTTTTTCACGGCAAATGGCGCCAATGGCGGCCACGTCCTGGATGACACCAATCTCGTTGTTGACGAACATGACGCTGGCCAGAATCGTGTCGGGGCGAATCGCCGCTTTGAACACCTCGAGGTCCAGCAGACCGTCTTCCTGGACATCCAGGTAGGTGACTTCAAACCCCTGGCGCTCAAGCTCGCGGCAGGTGTCGAGCACGGCTTTGTGCTCGGTCTTGACGGTAATCAGGTGCTTGCCCTTGCCCTGGTAAAAGTGCGCAGCGCCTTTGAGCGCCAGGTTATTGGACTCGGTCGCACCCGAGGTCCAGACGATTTCACGCGGGTCGGCACCGATCAGGGCGGCGACTTGCTCGCGGGCTTTTTCAACGGCTTCCTCAGCCTCCCAACCCCAGGCGTGGCTGCGGGACGCGGGGTTGCCAAAGTGGGTGCGCAACCAGGGAACCATGGCATCCACCACCCGCTCGTCGCAGGGGTTGGTGGCGCTGTAGTCCATGTAAATCGGAAAGTGGGGCGTGGAATCCATAAGGGTTGACTTCAAAACATCCAATAAAGAGGGGAAATTCAGACCTTGGCCAAGGTATTGCCCAAGGCAAACACGGAATTGGGCGCATTCATGCGAATGGGCTGCGACACGGGCAAGGCCGAAATGGCGCGCTTGATGCTGGGCTTGTCTTCGACTTGCATGCCCTTGGCCAATTGGTCATCGACCAGCTTCTGCAGCGTGACCGAGGTCAAAAAGTCGACCATGCGCTGGTTGAGCGTGGCCCACAGGTCATGCGTCATGCAGCGGCTGCCCTCGCCCAGGCAGTTTTCTTTGCCGCCGCACTGGGTGGCGTCGATGGGTTCGTCCACCGACACAATGATTTCGGCCACGGTGATTTGCGAGGCGTCGCGCGCCAGGGTGTAACCGCCGCCGGGGCCGCGGGTGGATTCCACCAGCTCATTGCGGCGCAACTTGCCAAACAGCTGCTCTAGGTAGGAGAGCGAAATTTGCTGGCGTTGGCTGATGGCGGCCAGTGTGACCGGGCCGCCGCTTTGGCGCAGGCCCAGATCAATCATGGCGGTAACGGCAAAACGGCCTTTGGTGGTGAGACGCATCACGAACTCCTGGAAACGGACTTAGTTGACTAACGGTGTCGAGTATACCCAACGTCCCACTGTTTTACTCGGATACATAGACTGATCAGTCACAAAATAATTTCATGCGTCTGTTTAGCCCGCCTTCAGAGGCAGCACCACGATGTTGTCCAGCCCTGGCGCGCCAAATGCTTGCGCCTTGAGGATGCCCAACTGGTCGCGCACCCGGGCGGCTTTTTCGAATTCCAGGTTGCGGGCGTGCTCCATCATGAGCTTTTCCAGGCGTTTGATCTCGCGGGCCACGTCTTTTTCGCTCATGTCTTCCACTTGCGCACGCTGCATCGCGTCGCGCTCCAGACGCTCGGCCTCTTTGCCGGCTTTTTCGCTGTAGACGCCGTCGATCAGGTCGCGCACTTTTTTCACAATGGCGCGCGGGGTGATACCGCGCTCCAGGTTGTGGGCGATCTGTTTGTTGCGCCGCCGCTCGGTCTCGCCCATGGCACGCGCCATGGAATCGGTGATTTTGTCGGCGTACAAAATCGCCCGCCCTTCCAAATTGCGCGCCGCACGCCCAATGGTTTGGATGAGCGAACGCTCGGAGCGCAAAAAGCCTTCTTTGTCGGCGTCCAGAATCGCCACCAGCGACACCTCGGGAATGTCCAGACCCTCGCGCAGCAGGTTGATGCCCACCAGCACGTCAAAGGTGCCCAGTCGCAGGTCGCGCAGTATCTCGACCCGCTCCACCGTGTCCACGTCGCTGTGCAGGTAGCGCACTTTCACACCGTTGTCGCTCAGGTAGTCGGTCAACTGCTCGGCCATGCGCTTGGTCAGGGTGGTGATCAGCACGCGCTCGTTTTTTTCCACCCGGATGCGGATTTCCTGCAGCACATCGTCCACCTGGCTGGTGGCGGGGCGCACCTCGACTTCAGGGTCTACCAGACCCGTGGGGCGCACCACTTGTTCGACGACCTGGCCCGCGTGGTCTTTTTCCCACTGCGCGGGGGTGGCCGAGACAAAGATGGCCTGGCGCATCTTGGTTTCGAACTCTTCAAACTTGAGCGGCCGGTTGTCCAGCGCACTGGGCAGACGAAAGCCATATTCCACCAGGGTGGTCTTGCGCGAGCGGTCGCCGTTGTACATGCCGCCAAACTGGCCGATCAGCACATGGCTCTCGTCCAAAAACATCACCGCATCTTTGGGCAGGTAGTCCGTCAAGGTGGCCGGAGGCTCGCCGGGCGCACTGCCCGAGAGGTGGCGCGAGTAGTTCTCAATGCCCTTGCAGTGGCCCACTTCGGAGAGCATTTCCAGGTCAAACCGGGTGCGCTGTTCGAGCCGCTGGGCTTCGACGAGCTTGCCCTGGCTCACAAACTCTTTGAGGCGGTCTGCCAGCTCGATCTTGATGGTCTCCACCGCCATCAGCACCTGCTCGCGCGGCGTCACATAGTGGCTGCTGGGGTAGACCGTAAAGCGCGGAATCTTTTGCCGGATGCGGCCCGTCAGCGGGTCAAACAGCTGCAGGGACTCAATTTCGTCGTCAAACAGTTCGACACGAATGGCCATCTCGGAGTGCTCGGCCGGAAAGATGTCGATGGTGTCGCCCCGCACGCGGAAGGTGCCACGCGAGAAATCCATGTCGTTGCGCTGGTACTGCATGCGCACCAGCTGGATGATCATGTCGCGCTGACCGAGCTTGTCGCCTGCGCGCAGCGTCATGATCATCTTGTGGTACGCCTCGGGCTGGCCGATGCCGTAGATCGCCGACACCGTGGCCACGATCACCACATCGCGCCGCTCCAGCACGCTCTTGGTACACGACAAGCGCATTTGCTCAATGTGCTCATTGATCGCCGAGTCTTTTTCAATAAACAGGTCGCGCTGGGGCACATAGGCCTCGGGCTGGTAGTAGTCGTAGTAGCTGACGAAGTACTCCACCGCGTTCTTGGGAAAAAACTCGCGGAATTCGCTGTAGAGCTGCGCCGCCAGCGTTTTGTTGGGGGCAAACACAATGGCGGGGCGGCCCAGACGGGCAATCACATTGGCCATGGTGAAGGTTTTGCCCGAACCCGTCACGCCCAGCAGGGTCTGGAACACTTCGCCGTCATTCACGCCTTCCACCAGCTTGTCGATGGCCTCGGGCTGGTCGCCCGCAGGTGGGTAGGGCTGGTACAGCTCGAACGGAGAGTCAGCGTAGGTCACAAAGGTGCCGGGCAGGGCCGGGGCAGTGACTTCAACAAGGTCGGACATAAAAACCTGCATAGAAAGGGGCGGGAAGCTTAGCGCAGGTCGCAGCTTGACCGAATACATGTGTGGACGGGGCGGTAAAATTAAAGGCTTGCCGCGGTCAACCTCCCCCCGCGTTTTTATTCGCCCCCTTCAGGACCTTGTCATGTCTCTCTTTTCTGCTGTCGAAATGGCCCCCCGCGACCCGATTCTGGGTCTGAACGAACAATTCAATGCCGACACCAACCCCAACAAGGTCAACCTCGGCGTGGGCGTGTATTTCGACGATAACGGCAAGCTGCCCCTGCTGCAGTGCGTGCAAGCCGCTGAAAAAACCATGATGTCCACGCCGACGGCGCGCGGCTACTTGCCCATTGACGGCATCGCCGCCTACGACGCAGCGGTCAAAGGACTGGTGTTCGGTCTGGATTCCGAGCCTGTCACCTCGGGCCGCGTGGCCACCGTGCAAGCCATTGGCGGCACCGGCGGCCTCAAGATTGGTGCGGACTTCCTCAAGCACCTGCGCGCTGGCGCCAAGGTGCTGATCTCTGACCCCAGCTGGGAAAACCACCGCGCGTTGTTCACCAACGCCGGTTTTGTGGTGGACACCTATGCCTATTACGACGCGGCCAAGCGCGGCGTCAACTTCGAGGGCATGCTCGCCAGCCTCCAGGCCGCCGACGCAGGCACCATCGTCGTGCTGCACGCCTGCTGCCACAACCCCACTGGCTACGACATCACCCCCGCGCAATGGGACCAGGTGGTCGCCACTGTCAAAGCGCGCAATCTGACCGCATTTTTGGACATGGCCTACCAGGGCTTTGGCCATGGCATTGCCGAAGACGGCGCGGTGATCGCCAAGTTTGTGGCCGCGGGCCTGAGCTTTTTGGTCTCCACCTCGTTTTCCAAGAGCTTCAGCCTGTACGGTGAGCGCGTCGGCGCGCTGTCGGTGCTGTGCGACAGCAAGGAAGAAGCCTCGCGCGTGCTCAGCCAGCTCAAGATCGCCATCCGCACCAACTACTCCAACCCGCCCATCCACGGCGGTGCCATCGTGGCGGCCGTGCTGGGCAACCCCGAGCTGCGCGCCCTGTGGGAAAAAGAACTGGGCGAAATGCGGGTGCGCATCAAAGCCATGCGCCAAAGCCTGGTCGATGGCCTCAAAGCCGCAGGCGTGACGCAGGACATGGGTTTCATCACCACCCAGATCGGCATGTTCAGCTATTCCGGCTTGAGCAAAGACCAAATGGTGCGCCTGCGCAGTGAATTTGGCGTTTACGGCACCGACACCGGCCGCATGTGCGTGGCCGCGCTCAATAGCAAAAACATTGCCTATGTCTGCCAAGCTATAGCCAAAGTGGTGTAAACCAAGCGATACAGTTGCAGGACATGGCGGCGTAAAACTGTTATATTGCACTGCAACATTTTTTATTCAGGACACTGCATGCTCTACCAGCTTTACGAGACCCAACGCGCCCTCATGGAGCCGTTCTCCGATTTGGCCCGTTTTGCCGCCAAATCACTGTCCAATCCCCTGTCTCCGGTCGGCCAAACGCCTTTTTCGCAGCGCATGTCTGCCGGCTACGACCTGATGCACCGCCTGGGCAAGGACTATGAAAAGCCCGAGTTCGGTATCCGCTCTATCGATGTCAATGGCGTGGAAGTCGCTGTCCAACAGCGCATTGAAGTCACCAAACCGTTTTGCGAGCTGATTCGCTTCAAGCGTCTGACCGACGACTCGGCCACGCTGCAGAAAATCAAACACCAGCCCGTGGTGTTGATCGTGGCACCCCTGTCCGGCCACTACGCCACCCTGCTGCGCGATACGGCAAAAACCATGCTGCAAGACCACAAGGTCTACATCACCGACTGGAAAAACGCCCGCACCGTGCCCTTGAGCGAAGGCGAATTCCACCTCGACGACTATGTGAACTACGTGCAGGAGTTCATCCGCCACGTGCAAGCCAAATACGGCAACTGCCACGTCATGAGCGTGTGCCAGCCCACCGTGCCGGTGCTGGCTGCCGTTTCGCTGATGGCGGGTCGGGGTGAAAAAACCCCTCTGACCATGACCATGATGGGCGGCCCCATCGATGCGCGCAAATCGCCCACCGCCGTCAACAACCTGGCGATGAACAAGAGCTACGAGTGGTTTGAGAACAACGTGATCTACCGCGTGCCGAGCAACTTCCCCGGCGCTGGCCGCCGCGTCTACCCCGGCTTTTTGCAGCACACCGGCTTTGTGGCCATGAACCCGGACCACCACGCCAAGAGCCACTACGACTACTTCAAAGACCTGATCAAGGGCGACGACGTCAGCACCGAAGCCCACCGCAAGTTCTACGACGAGTACAACGCCGTGCTCGATATGGACGCCGACTACTACCTGGAAACCATCAAGGTTGTGTTCCAGGACTTCAGCCTGGTCAACGGCACCTGGGACGTCAAATCCCCCAGCGGCAAGGTGGAGCGCGTGCGCCCGTCGGCCATCACCACCACCGCGCTGATGTCGGTCGAAGGCGAGCTGGACGATATTTCGGGCTCCGGCCAGACCCGTGCTGTGCACGAGATTTGCACGGGCGTGGTTCGCGGGCAGCAACGCCACTTTGAAGCCAAAGGTGCAGGCCACTACGGCATCTTCTCCGGCCGCCGTTGGCGCGAGCTGGTGTACCCCGAGGTGCGCTCTTTCATTCTGTCGCACCAGCCTGCCACGCCCAAAGCGCCAGCGGCAGCCGTGCCTGCTCAAGCGGCGCCCGCGCCCAAAACGGCAGTAAAAGCCGCCACCAAGCCTGCAGCCAAACGCAGCGTGGCGGTGGCCAAACCTGCCACCGTGGTCGCCGCCAAAGCGGTGCCCGCAAAAGCCCCGGCCGCCACTAAAGCGGCTGCGAAAAAGGCAGCCAAGGCCAAGTAATGGCAGAGCAGACCGGCGAAGGCGTGGTAGCCAGCCGTCTGCTCGACGCGCTTCCGCAAACCCAGTGCACCCGTTGCGGCTACCCCGATTGCGCCGGGTACGCCCAAGCCATGGCGCGGGGCCAGGCCGACATCAACCAATGTCCGCCCGGCGGCGCGCAGGGCGTGCAGCGGCTGGCGGCCATTCTGCGCACCGATCCCAAACCGCTGAACCCGGAATTTGGCCTGGAGGGCCCGCGCACCGTGGCCTTCATCGACGAGAACTGGTGCATAGGCTGCACCCTGTGCATCGACGCCTGTCCCACCGACGCCATCTTCGGCACCCACAAGCGCATGCACACGGTGATCGAGGCCTATTGCACGGGCTGTGAACTGTGCCTGCCGGTGTGCCCGGTGGACTGCATCCAATTAGAGACCGTCACGACCCGCCCGGACGGGAAGGCAGCGAACAGCACGCCGCCCACGGGATGGGACGCCTGGTCAGCGCCCTTGGCGGATTTGGCCCGGCAACGCTACCAAGCCGCCACCACGCGTCGCAGCCACACGCGGGCCGCACACAGCGTAGCCAAAGCGGCGCAGGCCCAAGACAAGCTCGAGAACCTGGCCGCACACTCCCAAATCACGAACCCCGCTGTGCTGGACCACAAAAAAGCGGTGATTCTGGCGGCCATGGAACGCGCCCGCCAGCGCAAAGCGCAGTAAGTGCGCTCGCGCTTGCCGCGAACTTAGCTGCCTGCTTGTGCCAAACGCGCGAAGGCGCTGACCACTTCGGCAGGCGCTTGCACCAGCTCGATCAGTACGCCTTCACCGGCAATGGGGAATTCCTCATTGGCCTTGGGGTGCAAAAAGCAAATGTCAAATCCCGCCGCCCCTTTGCGGATGCCGCCGGGCGCAAAGCGCACGCCCTGCGCTGTGAGCCATTGCACTGCGGTGGGCAGGTCGTCGATCCACAAACCGATGTGGTTGAGTGGCGTGGTGTGGACCGCCGGTTTTTTGTCCGGGTCGATCGGTTGCATCAAATCGACTTCAACCTTGAACGGGCCGCTGCCGATCGCACAAATGTCCTCGTCGACGTTTTCGCGTTCGCTCTGAAACGTACCGGTGATTTGCAAACCCAGCATCTCGACCCACAGCTTTTGCAAGCGCCGTTTGTCGGGCCCGCCAATGGCGATCTGCTGAACGCCCAACACCTGAAACGGACGCGCTGTGTTCGCGCTCATGCTGCGAACTCCACAATCGGCTGGTCCACCGACAGGCTTTCGCCCTGCGAGGCCATGACCTTGCTGACCACGCCGTCGGCGGCGGCAAAGAGCACGTTTTCCATCTTCATGGCTTCGATCACCGCCACGCGTTCACCGGCCTGCACTTTTTGCCCCGGCACCACGGCCACCTGCACCAGCAGACCTGGCATGGGCGAGAGCACAAAGCGACTCATGTCGGGCGCGGCCTTGAAGGGCATGAGCGCATGCAGCTCTGCCATGCGGGGCGAGACCACCAGCGCATCAATGCGCAAGCCGTTGTGCTGCACCCGCAGCGCCAGCGGATTTTTGGGAGTGCCGCGTTCGACCTGCGCGGTGAACGCTTTGCCATTGACGGTGCCGGTGATGGCAATGTCGTTCAAGCGCGAACGGCTGCGAATCACAAACTCGGAGCCCCCTACGCGCACATGGGCCGAACCGGACTCGCCTTCAAACTCGTCCACATGGACCGGCGCGTACTGGTGTTTGCCATCTTCGGCCAGAGTGACGACCACGTAGTCTTTGCCTGCATCTACCGCATAGCCCGGCAGTTGGCCGGTGATGCCCGCAGCGCGCTCGCGCGATTTGCGGCGCACAAAGGCGGCCAGTGCGGTCAAGAACTGCGGGTCTTCGTGGGGCACATCTTCCGCACGGAAGCCGTGGGCATAGTTCTCGGCAATAAAGCCGGTGTTGAAGTCACCGGTCACAAACTTCGGGTGGGCCAGCAGCGCCGCTTGGAAAGGAATGTTGCTGGACACGCCGCGAATCACAAAGCCGTTAAGGGCCTCGCGCATTTTGGCAATGGCGTCCAAGCGGTCGGTGCCATGCACGATGAGCTTGGCGATCATCGAGTCGTAGTACATCGGAATCTCGCCACCGTCCTGCACACCGGTGTCCACCCGCACGCCCAAGAGGTGCTGGGTATCGCTCTGCCACATGGTTTGGGTGGGCGGCGCAAAGCGCACCAAACGGCCTGTGGAGGGCAAGAAGTTGCGAAACGGGTCTTCGGCGTTGATACGGCACTCGATGGCCCAGCCATTGCGCTGCACCTGCGCTTGGGTCAGTGGCAGGGGCTCGCCCGCCGCGACGCGGATCATCAGTTCCACCAGGTCCAGGCCAGTGATGGCTTCGGTCACCGGATGCTCCACCTGCAGGCGGGTGTTCATTTCCAGGAAGTAAAAACTCTGGTCTTTGCCCACCACAAATTCCACAGTGCCAGCGCTTTGGTACTTGACCGCTTTGGCCAGTTGCACCGCCTGCTCGCCCATGGCTTTGCGCGTCGCGTCGCTGATGAAGGGGCTGGGCGCCTCTTCAATCACCTTTTGGTGGCGGCGTTGGATCGAGCACTCGCGCTCATTGAGGTAGAGCACATTGCCGTGGCTGTCGCCGATCAGTTGGATTTCGATGTGGCGGGGCTCTTCGACAAATTTTTCGATGAACACGCGGTCGTCGCCAAAGCTGTTGCGCGCTTCGTTGCGGCAACTGGTAAAGCCTTCGAAGGCTTCTTTGTCGTTGAAGGCCACGCGCAGGCCTTTGCCACCGCCACCCGCCGACGCTTTGATCATGACCGGGTAGCCAATGCCATTGGCGATTTCCACGGCACGCTCGGGCGTGTCAATGGCGTCGTTCACGCCGGGGATGCAATTCACGCCAGCGGCACCGGCGAGCTTCTTGGACTCGATCTTGTCGCCCATGGCGGCAATCGAATAGTGCTTGGGGCCGATGAAGGTGATGCCCTCTTCCTCGCAGCGCTTGGAAAACTCGGCGTTCTCGCTCAAGAAGCCGTAGCCCGGGTGCACCGCCTGTGCACCGGTTTGCTTGCAGGCGGCAATGATTTTGTCGGCCAACAAGTAGCTCTCACGGCTGGGCGCGGGGCCGATGTGCACCGCCTCATCGGCCAGCATGACATGGCGGGCGTCTTTGTCGGCGTCCGAGTACACGGCCACGGTTTGGATGCCCATCTTGCGGGCGGTAGTGATGACGCGGCAGGCGATTTCGCCCCGGTTGGCGATCAGAATTTTGGTGAACATAGTGATGGGCTCCTGATGTCTTACAGCGGAATGTTCCCGTGCTTGCGCCAGGGGTTCTCGATCTTTTTGTCTTTGAGCATTACCAAGGACCGGCAGATGCGCTTGCGGGTTTCGCTGGGCAAAATCACGTCGTCAATAAAGCCGCGTGCACCGGCCACAAAGGGGTTGGCAAAGCGGGCTTTGTATTCGGCCTCTTTGGCCGCCAGTTTTGCGGGGTCGCCCTTGTCTTCACGGAAGATGATTTCCACCGCACCCTTGGCGCCCATCACGGCAATCTCCGCATTGGGCCAGGCAAAGTTGACGTCGCCGCGCAGGTGCTTGGATGCCATCACGTCATAGGCGCCGCCATAGGCTTTGCGGGTGATCACGGTGATTTTGGGCACGGTGCATTCGGCATAGGCGTAGAGCAATTTGGCACCGTGCTTGATGATGCCGCCGTACTCCTGGCTGGTGCCGGGCATGAAT
>CANFLX010000059.1 GCA_947447985.1 Comamonadaceae bacterium | reverse complement strand
GTTACTCGCTAGTACCTGAAACTAGTGCGTCTACCAATTCCGCCACCTGGGCATTTCAGGAAAGAGAGCAATTGTATCAAACAAGTTAGCCAAACCAGCGCACTGCTGGAAGAAGTCGAAGGAGTTGTTCAAGGGCACCGTGACGGGCACGGTTTTGTGTCCCGTGACGACGGTGGCCCGGACATCTATTTACCGCCCAACGAAATGCGCGCCGTGCTGCACAAAGACCGCGTCAAAGCGCGCATTGTCCGCAGCGACCGCAAAGGCCGTCCCGAGGGCCGCGTGCTCGAAATTGTCGAGCGCTCCAGCCAGCCCATCATTGGACGTCTGCTACAAGAAAGCGGCGTGTGGCTGGTGGCGCCCGAAGACAAACGCTACGGCCAGGACATCCTGATTCCCCGTGGTGGCACGGGCAACGCCAAGTCAGGCCAGGTGGTCGTGGTGCAATTGACCGAGCCGCCGGCCTTGTTTGGCCAACCGGTGGGTCGTGTGCAAGAGGTGCTTGGGGAGGTGGACGACCCCGGCATGGAGATTGAAATTGCGGTGCGCAAGTACAGCGTGCCGCACGAGTTCTCAGTGGCCTGCATGGCGCTGTCCAAAACCCTGCCCGACGCGGTGCGGCCCCAGGACCACGCCAACCGTGTGGACTTGACCGACATTCCTTTGGTGACGATCGACGGCGAAGACGCCCGCGACTTTGACGATGCGGTGTACTGTGAGCCTGCCACCCAAGGGCGTGGCAAGGCGGCTGTCAAAGGCTGGCGCCTGCTGGTGGCGATTGCCGATGTGAGCCACTATGTAGAGAACGGATCGGCCATCGACATCGACGCGTACGACCGGGCCACCAGCGTCTACTTTCCGCGCCGGGTGATTCCCATGCTGCCCGAGAAGCTCTCTAACGGACTGTGCTCGCTCAAGCCCGAAGTCGAGCGCTTGTGCATGGTGTGCGACATGTTTGTTACCCTGGACGGCGAAGTCACGGCCTACCAGTTTTACCCCGCGGTGATGTGGAGCCATGCGCGCTTTACCTATACCGAGGTAGCGGCCATTTTGGGCAACACCCGTGGGCCCGAGGCGCAAAAGCGCAAGGCCTTGGTGGGCGACCTGCTCAATTTGCATGGGGTCTATGAGTCGCTACTCAAGTCCCGCCAGCGCCGGGGTGCGGTCGACTTTGAGACGACCGAGACCCAAATCGTGTGCGACGAGACCGGACGCATCGAAAAAATCGTGCCCCGCACGCGTAACGTGGCGCACAAGCTGATCGAAGAAGCCATGTTGGCGGCCAACGTCTGCAGCGCGGACTTCATTGCCCAAAGCAAGCACGCAGGTTTGTTCCGGGTGCACGAAGGCCCGACCGCCGAAAAGGTGGAGGCCCTGCGCGCTTACCTCAAGGCCATGGGAATTGGCATGACGATCAGCGACATGCCCAAGCCCGGCGAGTTTCAGATGATTGCCGCGGCCACCAAAGACCGACCGGACGCTGCGCAGATTCATTCCATGCTGCTGCGCTCCATGCAACAGGCGATCTACACCCCCGGCAACAACGGACACTTCGGTCTGGCCTTTGACGCCTATACGCACTTCACCAGCCCCATCCGTCGCTATCCCGACTTGCTGGTGCACCGTGTCATCAAGGCGGTGCTGTCGGGTGGCAAATACCAATTGCCGGTGCTGCCGACCCCCGGTGAAGCACATGCCAAGCTGGCACGCCGCCTGGAAAAAAGCAAAGCCGCCAAAGGGGCTGACACGGGTGCCAAGCCCAAGAAACCCAGCGCCGAAAACATGGCCTGGGAGGCCGCCGGCCTGCATTGCAGCGCCAACGAGCGCCGCGCCGACGAGGCCAGCCGCGACGTGGAAGCCTGGCTCAAATGCAAGTACATGTACGAGCACTTGGGCGAGGAATACAGCGGCGTGGTGACCTCTGCCACCTCGTTTGGCCTGTTTGTCACGCTGGACGCGATGTACGTCGAAGGCCTGGTCCACATCACCGAGCTGGGTGGCGAGTACTTCCGCTTTGACGAGGTTCGGCAAGAGCTGCGCGGCGAGCGCACCGGCATCCGCTACGCCATCGGCACCCGGGTCGATATCCAGGTGAGCCGGGTGGACTTGGACGGGCGCAAGATCGACTTCCGTTTGGTGCAAAGTGGCCAGACACTGCCTTCCAAACTGCTGTTGGACAAGGGATCCGACTCCGACCGCGGTGCACGCAATCGCGGCAGCCGAGACCAAGCCCCCGCCCGTGCCAAAGCCGGCAAGGGTGCCAGCGCCAAAGCCCCTGCGGCGGAGAAACGTGCATCCGCCAAAAGCAAGGCCCCGCGCAAGCGGCGTTAAAGGGTGCGCGACGCATGCTGTTAACGCCCACGATTGCGGTGCACATGAGTGCGGCGATGGCCGCGGTGGTGATTGGCCCCTTTGCCTTGTGGGCCAGACTGGGCAAGAAGGTGCGCCCGCGCTGGCACCGGGCGCTGGGTTATGCGTGGGTCACTTGCATGGTGGGCGCGGCGATCACCGCGATTTTTATCCGCGATTTTCGGCTGCCCAATCTGGCTGGATACACGCCCATCCATTTACTGGTACCGCTCACCTTGGGCACCCTGTACAAGTCTTTCCGTTTCTTGTACCAAGGAGACATCACGGGCCATCGCAAATCCATGCAAAGCCTGTATGTCAGCGCCTGCATCGTGGCAGGCGCCTTTACGCTGTTGCCCGGCCGCTACTTAGGGAATTTGCTCTGGCAATAAAAACACGCTGGCATCGCGCCCTAGCGGCGTAGCCAGTCGTTGCACCAGCAGCCGGTAGGTGTCCAGGTCAAAGGCCAGGCGCTGGCGGGTTTGCAGGGCGTCGGCCAGGTCGGCTTCATCGTGCACCGTGGCCACATGGCACCATTGGTCAAACACATGGATGTCCGTGCGTTCGCTGCGCGGGTTGTATTCCCGCACCGCGACCGGTGCTTTGTGCGGCCAGGCCTGCAAGCGGTGCTGGGCCAATGCCATTTGCAGGCGCAAGCGGTGTACGGCAGGGTTTTCGCGTCCGGCGCATACGCCTTTGCATTTGCCGATCTGGCTGGCAAAGCAAGCGCCTTTGCCGGACTCCAGCCCCAGCGCTTGCGGGCACAGGCCGTGGTTTTCGCACAAGGTACGCAGCGCTTCGGTGGCTTGGCGCTTGGAGCGGTAGACGCCATACAGTCGCTGCAGCGCGTCGGGTTGCTGTGCATCCAAACCCACCAGACGCAGTAGCGGCCGTGCCTGCGGGTCGTCCGACAGTTCCCATGCGCTGAGTCCCTTGCTTTGGCGCAACTGTCGGTTGTGCAGAGGCTGCATCGCTTTGACCAGCCGCGCCTCTAACAGCAAGGCGCCAAGCTCACCAGCGGTCTCTTGCCACTCGACCCGCCGGATCTCTTGCAAGATGCGCATCTCGCGTGCTTGCTTGGTGGATGCCTGAAAGTGCGACAACACGCGCTTTCGCATGTGCACGCTCTTGCCGATGTACAGCGGAATTTCCCCTTCGCCGTAAAACAGATAGACACCGGGTCCATCGGGGATGTCGGTAATCGACGTTTCGAGCTGCGGCGGCACACTCGCGCTGCCTTGCAGCAGGGCTGCGGCTTCGCGCTGCAGGGCTTCCAGGCCCAGCTCCTGCTCTGCCACCTGCAGCCAGGCCAGCACCACGTCCACATCGCCCATGGCGCGGTGTCGTGCCAGGGTTTGCAGTCCGTGGCGCTGCAGAATGGCGTCCAGGCCATGGCCTTTGTGCTGCGGGTACAGCTTGCGCGACAAACGCACCGTGCACAGGGTTTTGACCTTGAAGGCTTGGCCCAGGCGCTCCAAGGCCTGGTGCACAAAGCCGTTGTCAAAACGCACGTTGTGGGCCACAAACACCGCGCCGTCCAAGATCTCCTGCAGTGGACGGGCGACGTCTTCAAAAGCGGGCGCATCCTGCACCATGGCGTCGGTGATGCCAGTCAGGCTTTGAATAAAGGGTGCAATGCGCACCCCGGGGTTGACCAGGGTGCTCCAGCGCGCCACCTCCACACCGTTCTCAACCCGCACCGCAGCGATTTCGGTAATGTTGTCGCGCTGGGCGTTGCCCCCGGTGGTCTCGAGGTCGACCACCACATAGCAGGGCAAAAGTGCGGGAAAGGGCTGGTTCAACAAAACATCAAAGCCAGCCAAGCCGGATCGTCCAACAGGTTGATGGCGCCATAGATGCCAAAGCGGTAGGTCCAGCCTTGCAACAAGTCCAACCGTTCAGGCCAGTCAGCGGCCAAGAACAACTCCAACGCCAGGATCAGCGATGGTTTGGAATAGGTGCCCTGCATCAAATATCAAAGGCGTGGAAACCCAAGGCGCCCGCGCGACGGTCGGCGAAAAAGCGCTCCAGCGTGCCTTTGACGGTGTGAAACGCAATCTCATCCCAGGGGATGTCGGCTTCGTCGAACAGTTGTGCAACCTGCGTTTCGGTGCCGGGGTTGAACGCGTCGCTTAAGAGCCTGGCCTGGTAAAACAGATGCACTTGCCCCACGCGGGCGACATTCACAATGGAAAAAAGCGCTCCGATGACAAATTCGGCGCCCGCTTCTTCCACGGTTTCACGCGAGGCGCCTTCGGCCGTGGTTTCACCCATCTCCATGAAGCCGGCCGGCAGCGTCCATTTGCCCAAGCGCGGCTCGATATTGCGTTTGCACAACAAGACCTTGTCGCCCCAGGTGGGAATGGTGCCCACCACGTTCAGCGGATTGACGTAATGCACCGTGGCGCAGGCCGGGCAGACCGCGCGCACCTTGGTGTCGCCATCGTCCGGCAGACGGTTCACCACCGCCGTGCCGCAGGCCTTGCAGTGCTTGATGGGGCCGCCGTAGAGCGTCAATTGCAGTCTCCTCAGGCGGCGGCCACCGCCACGCGAATGCCGCAGAGGCCAGCGACGTCGCCTTGCATCACGTCACCGGCCACTACGGCCCCCACACCGGCGGGCGTACCCGTGAAAATCAGGTCGCCCGCCTTGAGTTCCCACGCGTTCGAGAGCTGCTCAATCGTTTCGGCAATGTTCCAGATCAGCTGCGCAATCGTGCTGCTCTGGCGGCTTGCCCCATTCACGCTGAGCGTGATGGCGGCATGGCCAATGTCGGGCACCTGCGCGGCCGGGGTGATGGGCCCGATGGGTGCGGAGTGGTCAAAACCTTTGGCAATGCTCCACGGACGGCCCTGCTTTTTCATGTCGTTTTGCAGATCGCGCCGCGTCATGTCCAGGCCCACGGCGTAGCCAAAAATGTGTTTGTGGGCGTCTGCTGCCGCAATATTGCGGCCACCGGTGCCAATGGCCACCACCAGCTCAATCTCGTGGTGCAGATTGGCGGTGAGCGTGGGGTAGGGCATCTGCACCGTGGTGCCGGGTGCTGCGTACAGCAAGGCGTCCGCCGGTTTCATGAAAAAGAAGGGCGCCTCGCGCCCGGTGCCGCCCATTTCTTTGGCGTGCTCTTCGTAGTTGCGGCCCACGCAATAAATGCGGTGCACCGGGAACTGCGCGCTCTGGTCAACAAGGGGCACGCTGACAGGTGCAGCAGGGGCGAAAGTGAAGTTCATGGGCAAAGTTCCAGGCAAAGTGCTTTGAAATTAGGCGGACTGCGTGACCAGCTCAAAGTGCTCGACCACCGGTGGCGCTGCAAAAAACGGCCCCACGATAGCGCGCCAGGCCGGAAATGCGGGCGACCCGCGAAAGCCCACCGTGTGGTCTTCCAATGTTTCCCAAAAAATTTGCAGCACGTAGCGCTCAGGGCTTTCGATGCTGCGGTTGACCTTGTATCCCTTGAAACCCTTGGCGTGCGCAATGACCTCACCAGCGCCTTGGGCGATGGCGGCTTCGAACGCGGCGTTTTGGCCGGGGTGGATGCGGATGTCGGCAATTTCCAGAATCATGCAAGGCTCCAAAGTCGTTGTATGGGCTCCATGTTACTGGTTGCGCGCACCCCTGCTTGGGCGGCTGCGGCTATGCTCATGGCCGATGCAAAGTTCAACCGTTCACCACCCGCACCCGTCTTGGGGCCCAGACTGGCTTCGCCCCCAGTGGCCTGCGCCAGACTCGGTGCGTGCGTTTTGCACCAGCCGCAGGGGTGGCGTGTCCAGCGCACCGTTTGACAGCCTGAACCTGGGCACGCATGTGGGCGATACCGCTGAAGCGGTGCAGGCCAACCGGGCGCAGGTGCGCCAAGCGCTGGGTGTGCGCCCCTTGTTTTTAGACCAGGTGCATGGCACGCAGGTGCATCCGGCAACCAAGTCAAGCGTTGATGGCGTGTGCGCCGACGGCAGCTGGACCACCGAGCCCGGCCTGGCCTGCACGGTGATGGTCGCCGACTGCCTGCCCATCCTTTGGTGCACGACCGACGGCAGCCGCGTGGCGGCCCTCCATGCAGGCTGGCGCGGGCTGGCGGGGGGCATTCTGGAGACCTTCCTCCATGAACAAAAAGTGCTGGGCGTCGATGGCGCGCCGTGGATGGCCTGGCTGGGCCCGTGCATTGGGCCGCAGGCGTTTGAAGTGGGTGACGAGGTCCGTGCCGCCTTCATTCGGGGGGCTGACAGTGCGCAGCGGGCGTTCACACCCCGGGGAGCGGGAAAGTGGCTGGCCGACCTGGCTCTGCTGGCGCGACAACGCCTGCAAGCAGCGGGAGTGACCCAGGTTTACGGCAATGACAGCACCGCCCCCTGGTGCACGGCGGGTAATCCTTTACGGTTCTTTTCGCATCGGCGTGACCGTGTCAGTGGTCGTTTTGCCGCTGGTATCTGGCGGGTTTGACGCGGCTTGCAGAGCCGCATTGGCGGCATCTTCCTCGGCCTCGGCTTGGGCGCGCGCACGCTTGCGGGACGGTGTGCCCATGAAATACAGCACCAACCCCACCGGCAGCAGACCGTAGAGCACAAAGGTCACGATGGCGCCCAAGACGGTGCCGTTGTCATTGGTGGCTTCGGCGACCGCCATCATCAAGGTCACATAAATCCATGCCAAGGGGACTAAGTACATTCGGGTTACGTTTCAGGGTTGTTTCGCAGCGTTGTAGCGCAATGTCAGCAAAATGAAGGACATGCGCCGGATAATGACGCCACTATGCCTGAAAGGCGCGGTGGCGGCCGTGACAATTACGAGGAGACAGCGTGAAAGACCAAGAAAACCTGTGGGCCCATGCGGCTGAGCATTTCCAGTCTTTGGTCAGCGACAGCTGGTCCAAAGCGCTTTCGGGCTTTCAAAACCTGGCACCCGCTCCAGGTGTCGCAGGTCCGTTGCCCACCCCGCCCAAGCTCAATTTCACGCCGGAGAAGCTGCAAGAGGTGCAACAGCAGTACCTCAAAGAAGCCGCTGAATTGTTGTCACAAGGCGCCTTGGCGCAGCCCTCCGCGTCTGGTGACAAGCGCTTTTCCAGCGAAGCCTGGGACGCCAATCCGGTGGCGGCCTTCACGGCAGCCCTGTATTTGCTCAACAGCCGCGCACTGCTGGCCATGACAGACGCCGTGGAGTCGGACGCCAAGACCCGCAACCGTTTGCGTTTTGCCGTGGAGCAGGGCCTGGCCGCCGCCGCACCGAGCAACTTCTTGGCGTTCAACGCCGAGGCCCAGAAAAAAGCCATTGAAACCAAGGGTGAGAGCATCGCCAAAGGCATGCAAAACCTGCTGCATGATGTGCGCCAGGGCCATGTCTCCATGACCGACGAGAGCCTGTTCACCGTGGGTGAAAACGTGGCGACGACCGAAGGCGCGGTGGTTTTTGAAAACGAATTTTTCCAGCTCCTGGAATACAAGCCGCTCACCGAGAAGGTGTTCGAAAAGCCCTTCCTGCTGGTGCCGCCCTGCATCAACAAGTTCTACATCCTGGACCTGCAGCCTGAGAACTCGCTCATTCGCTACGCCGTCTCGCAGGGCCACCGCACCTTTGTGGTCAGCTGGCGCAATCCGGATGAATCCATGGCGACCAAAACCTGGGACGATTACATCGAGCAGGCGGTGATCAAAGCCATTGCGGTGACAGGCGAGATCGTGGGCCAGCCAGGTGTGGCTGGCGCGATCAACGCACTGGGTTTTTGTGTGGGCGGCACCATGCTGACCACCGCCTTGGCCGTGTTGGCCGCGCGGGGCGAAAAACCGGTGGCCAGTGCCACCTTGTTGACCACCTTGCTCGACTTCACCGACACCGGCATCCTGGACGTGTTCATCGACGAGGCCTTTGTGCAGTTCCGCGAAAAAGAAATGGGCCAAGGTGGTCTGATGAAAGGCCAGGACCTGGCATCGACCTTCAGCTTCCTTCGTCCCAACGACCTGGTGTGGAACTATGTGGTCGGCAACTACCTCAAGGGTGAGACGCCCCCTGCGTTTGACCTGCTCTACTGGAACTCCGACGCCACCAACCTGCCCGGCCCCTATTACGCCTGGTACCTGCGCAACACCTACCTTGAAAACAAACTGATCAAGCCGAGTGCCGCCACCGTGTGTGGCGAGTCGATTGACCTCGGGTTGCTGGACCTTCCGGTCTACATCTACGGCTCGCGCGAAGACCACATCGTGCCGATCAACGCCGCCTATGCCTCCACGCAGGTGCTGCCGGGCAAAAAGCGCTTTGTCATGGGCGCATCGGGCCATATTGCGGGGGTGATCAACCCCCCCGCCAAAAACAAGCGCAGCCACTGGATACGCGCCGACGGCAAGCTGCCCAAGACCCATGCCGCTTGGCTGCAAGGGGCGACTGAGCACCCTGGCAGCTGGTGGACGGATTGGGCGCACTGGCTCAAGTCGCACGCCGGAAAACCCATTGCCGCACCCAAAAAATACGGTCGCGGCAAGTACCAAGCAAAAATGCCCGCACCGGGTAACTACGTACTCGCCAAGGCCTGATTCGCCACCCGGCTCAGGCATGATCACTCGCTAACCCCACCCACGCCTTTATTTCGGAGCACTCCTATGGAAGACATCGTCATCGTCGCAGCCACCCGTACCGCCGTCGGAAAATTTGGCGGCAGCCTGTCCAAAGTGGCAGCGCCTGAACTGGGCGCAGCCGTCATCAAAAACCTGTTGGAGCGCACCGGTCTGGGCGCTGACCAGATCGGCGAAGTCATCATGGGCCAGGTGCTGGCTGCAGGCTCGGGCCAGAACCCCGCACGCCAGTCCTTGATCAAAAGTGGCGTAGCCAAAGAGACGCCTGCGTTGACCATCAACGCGGTGTGCGGCTCGGGCTTGAAAGCCGTCATGCTGGCCGCGCAGGCTGTGGCCTATGGCGACAGCGAGATCGTGATTGCCGGCGGGCAGGAAAACATGAGCGCATCACCCCACGTGCTGATGGGCAGCCGCGATGGCCAGCGCATGGGCAACTGGAACATGGTGGACTCCATGATCGTTGACGGCCTGTGGGACGTTTACAACCAGTACCACATGGGCATTACCGCTGAGAACGTGGCCAAGGCCCATGGCATCAGCCGCGACATGCAAGACGCGCTGGCGCTGGCCAGCCAGCACAAAGCGGCCGCCGCACAAGACGCCGGCAAGTTTGTGGACGAAATCGTGCCGTTTTCAATTGCGCAAAAAAAGGGCGACCCCCTCGTCTTCGCGGCCGATGAATTTATCAACCGCAAGTCCAACGCCGAGGCGCTGGCCGGTTTGCGCCCCGCGTTTGACAAGGCGGGTGGTGTGACCGCAGGCAATGCATCGGGCATCAATGACGGCGCTGCCGCAGTGATGGTCATGACGGCCAAAAAAGCCGCCGCGCTGGGCCTGACACCCTTGGGCCGCATTGCCAGTTTTGCCACCAGTGGCCTGGACCCCGCCATGATGGGCATGGGCCCGGTGCCTGCATCGCAAAAAGCCCTGGCCCGCGCAGGCTGGAACGCCCAAGACCTGGATCTGCTGGAAATCAACGAAGCCTTTGCTGCCCAGGCCTGCGCGGTCAACCAGCAAATGGGCTGGGACACCTCCAAGGTCAACGTCAATGGCGGCGCGATTGCCATCGGTCACCCGATTGGTGCATCCGGTTGCCGCATTTTGGTGACCCTGCTGCATGAAATGAAGCGCCGCAATGCCAAGAAAGGCATTGCCAGCCTGTGCATTGGCGGCGGCATGGGTGTTGCATTGACCATCGAGCGTTAATCCCGCCCCTCACTTATTTATAACCAAGAAGGAGACAAGAAATGAGCCAAAAAGTAGCGTACGTCACAGGCGGCATGGGCGGCATCGGAACCGCCATTTGCCAGCGTTTGCACAAAGAAGGATTCAAAGTGGTGGCCGGTTGCGGCCCCACGCGCGACCACGCCAAGTGGATCGCCGAACAAGCGGCTTTGGGCTACACCTTTTACGCCTCGGTCGGCAATGTGGGCGACTGGGATTCCACGGTCGAAGCCTTCACCAAAACCAAGGCCGAGCACGGCACGATTGACGTGCTGGTCAACAACGCCGGTATCACCCGCGACCGCATGTTCCTGAAAATGAGCCGCGAAGACTGGGACATGGTGATCGAGACCAATCTGAACTCCATGTTCAACGTGACCAAGCAAGTGGTTGCGGACATGGTGGAAAAAGGCTGGGGCCGCATCATCAACATCTCGTCGGTCAACGGCGAAAAAGGCCAGGCAGGGCAAACCAATTACTCGGCGGCCAAAGCAGGTATGCACGGTTTTTCGATGGCCCTGGCGCAGGAACTGGCCACCAAAGGCGTGACGGTCAATACTGTGAGCCCCGGCTATATTGGTACCGACATGGTCAAGGCGATCCGTGAAGATGTGCTGGCCAAGATTGTGGCGACCGTGCCCGTCAAGCGCTTGGGCGAGCCCAGCGAAATTGCCTCCATCATCGCCTGGCTGGCGTCGGAAGAAGGTGGTTACGCCACGGGCGCCGACTTCTCGGTCAACGGCGGCTTGCACATGGGCTAATTGTCTGCTTGCCTGCTTGTTTGCGGCTCGCCGCAGCGCGTGCAAC
>CANFLX010000058.1 GCA_947447985.1 Comamonadaceae bacterium | reverse complement strand
GTTGGCTTTCGGGCCGACTGAGAAAGTCCCTTTGAACCTGATTGAGGTAATCCTCGCGCAGGGAAGCACAGTGCCCATTCACAGCGGGCGCGGCCTTCCTGCCATTTGTTTGCTTGGGAGCACAACATGGCATCTGACAACGCATCCACCCCGTCCGCCGGGCTGGTCAATTCCGCGCTCACACCGACTGCCGCCAACGAGCGTGTGTTTGACTGGCGCATGCAGGCCAGCTTGTGGTTCAGCCTGGGCGTGGGCTTGCTGGTGATTCAAATGGGCTCTTACCTCACGCCTGCGCTGGGCACGCGCGACGCCATGCTGGCCATCGTGTTGGGCTCGGCGCTGGGCGCGGGCCTGCTGGCTTGGACGGCGCACATTGGCGCGCGCACGGGCTTGAGCAGCGCGGGCATCATGCACCACACATTTGGCAGCCGCTTTGCGCGCTTGCCGGTGCTGCTCAATATTGCGCAGCTGGTGGGCTGGACGACGTTTGAACTGGTCATCATGCGCGACGGCAGTGTGGCCATTGCCAAAGACGCGCTGGGTTGGGACGCCTCGGGCCTGGGTGGCACAGTGGCGTTTACCGTGCTGTGGGGCGGGGTGCTGGCACTGTTGCTGGCCGGCTCTATGGTCACGCTGGTGCGCAAGACGCTGTCGCGCTACGCATTGCCGCTGGTGATTGCATCGTTGCTGTGGCTGAGCTACCAGTTTGGCGCACAAGCGCAAGCCCAGGGTTGGGACGCGTTTTGGGCCCGCGCCGGGGACGGCAGCATGGGCTGGCCCGGTGCCTTGGACCTGGTGATTGCCATGCCGGTGTCCTGGCTGCCGTTGGTGGCGGATTACGCCCGCTTTAGCAAGAGCCCGCGCGGCGCACTCACTGGCACTTGGGCGGGTTACGCCGTGGCCAATGTGTGGTGCTATGCGCTCGGCCTGCTGGTGGTGAGCGTGGCCGCACCGGGTGCCGACCTGGTGGGTGTGCTGCTGCTGGCCCAAGGTGGCTTAGTGGCGCTGAGCCTGATTTTGGTGGACGAAATTGACAACGCCTATGGCGACGTGCACAGCGCGGCTGTGAGCGCCCACAGCCTGCAGGCCCGCTGGTCGGTGCGCGGCGCGGGGCTGGCCATTGCTGTGGTTTGCACCGCCTTGGCGCTCGTGCTGCCCATGCACGACCTGGAGCCCTTTTTGCTCTTGCTCAGCTCGGTGTTTGTGCCTCTGTTTGGTGTGATTCTGGGGCGCTTGGGTTTGCCGGGTAGCGCTGGCGCAACGCGCCACAAAAGCATCGACGGCAGTGCGGCCCTGCTGTGGATAGTGGGCATTGCGCTCTACCAGGGCATCAGCCAATGGGCACCTGGGTTCGGTGCGGCCTTGCCTACGCTGGCGGCGACTTTGCTTGGGGCTTGGTTGACGCGCGAGAAATAGGCGTCAATACACCGCATCGTGGTCGCCCACGTTGACCGGAATGATGTGCTGGTCTTGGATCAGCAGTTCCAGCGTGATGCGATAAGACAGGTTGATCGACACCGAATGCAGGCCTTCCAACTTGCCGTGCAAGGCGTGCAGACGCAGCGATGGGTGGTGGGGGTTGGCTTCTAGCAGCAGCAGGGTCTTGAGGTAATTAGTGCGCAGCGCGGGGTGCAGCTTCAAAAATTTGGCGGCACGGCGGTTGTACTGCTCGGTAAATACCAGTGCGTAGGGCATTGGCAGACGCGCTTACATGGCGTCCAGGCGATTCAAATGCTCTTGCGGCGACTCTTGCACCATGCGCCCTGCGGCCAAGTCCGCCCGCGTTTCGGCCAGCGCGGCGTCTAGCTCGCAGCCCCGCAGGTATTCATATTGCGCCACCTCCATCACCACAAAGCGGTCTTTGCCACGCACTGACACCACCGCTTCGGGCGCGTCGCTGAGCGCGAGTTCAATCGCGGAAATGCCTTTGGTCTTGAGGTCGTTAGCGCTGATGTAGTTCATGATGGCACTGCAATAGCTCGATAAATCGTGCTATTGATCGTACGCTACATGGTGTACTTTAGCAAGCGCATCGCCACCGGCGCAAAGCCGTGGTTGAGCGGCCCGCTGCCATGGCCGGTGCGCACGGTGGCGCCATGCTTCAGCGCGCCGCGCACATAGCTGCGTGCCGCTTCCACGGCTGGCAACAATTCCAAGCCCAGCGCCAGGTGCGCAGCAATGGCGGAGGACAAGGTGCAGCCGGTGCCGTGCGTGTTGGCGCTGGCAATGCGCGGGGCGTGCATCCAGTGGCGCAGGCCTTGCTGGGTCAGCAGCAGGTCATGCACCTGCTCGCCCGCCAGGTGCCCCCCCTTCAGCAGCACCGCCTGGGCACCCATGGCCAGCAGTTCTTGCGCAGCGCGCTCCATATCGTCCTGGCTCGCAAGCGGACGACCCACGAGCAACGCCGCCTCGTCCAAGTTGGGCGTAACCACCGCCACGCGGCCAAACAGGTGTTGGATCAAGGCCTGCACGGCAGGTTGCTCAATCAGCACCGCGCCACTGGTGGCCACCATGACCGGGTCGAGCACCACGTGGGGCAGTTGGTGGCGATCTATGGCTTGGGCCACGGTCACCACGACTTCAGCCGAATGCAGCATGCCAATCTTGACGGCGTGCACGCCGATGTCTTGCACCACCGCGTCGATTTGCTGGCGCAGCATCTCGGGCGGCACCGCGTGGATGGCGCTCACGCCGCAGGTGTTTTGGGCGGTGAGCGCCGTGATGGCGCTCATGCCAAAGCAGCCCAGGGCGGAAAAGGTTTTCAGGTCGGCCTGAATGCCCGCGCCGCCGCCACTGTCTGACCCGGCAATGGTCAACACGCGGGGGTACTGCTGGGTCAATGCGGGAAGGGATTTACTTGCGGTCATGGTGTTGCTCCCACAGGGTGCGCAGTTCTCGGGTTGCCAGAGCCGGAGCGGTGGCGGCACAGATGGCACTGACCACCGCGAGTCCGTCGGCGCCCGCAGCCAGCACCTCGGCGGCGTTGCCTGCATGGATGCCGCCAATGGCCACCAGTGGCAGCGCAGTCGCGGCGCGCACCTGGCGCAGGCCCTGCAAACCCCAAGGTGTACTGGTGTCGGTCTTGGTCGGTGTGGAAAACACCGGGCTCACGCCCAAGTAGTCCACCCCTTCAAATTCGGCCTGGCTGGCTTGGGCCACGTGGTCCAGGGTCTCCACCGACCAGCCCAAAAAAACATGGGGCGGCAGCAGTTTGCGGGCCGTGGCCACAGGCATGTCGGACTGGCCCAGGTGCACGCCGGGCGCGCCGCAGGCCAGGGCCACGTCGACACGGTCGTTGATGACCAGCGGAATGCCCAGGGGCGCTAGCAGCGTCTGCAGCGTGCTGGCTTTGGCGCAAAAGTCGCGGGTACTCAGGGTTTTTTCGCGCAGCTGCACGCAGCTCACGCCGCCCTGCACCGCCGCCATGACCACATCGGTCAGGCTGCGCCCGGCGCAGCTGGCTTCGTCGGTTACCAAGTACACGCCCAGCACCGAGCGCATGCGGTCCCGGTAGCCGGGCAATGCCGTGCTGCTTACCACGCTGCCACTTCGAGCTTGAGGCGTTGGGTAAAGGTGTCGGCGTTCATCAGTTGCAGCGCGTCCAGCATATAGGCTTGCATGCTGCCCACGCCTTGACCGGCGGCTTGCGCTTGCTCGGCAGCCACTTCGCCCACCACGCCCCAAAAGGCCATGGCCGCCACGGTGGCGCGCCACAGGTCCGGCTGCACCACACAAAACGCGCCAATCAAACTGGTGGCCGAGCAGCCGATGCCGGTGATCTTGGTCATCCAGGCGTGGCCATTGGACAGGCGGGCCCAGCGGTGGCCGGCGTCCAGCACGTGGTCGGTCACGCCACTCACACACACCACCCCTTTGGTTTCTTGCGTCAAGGCCTGGGCAGCACCCAAAGCGTCGTCGGCCGCAGCGCTGCTGTCCACACCGCGCGTTTTGATGGCCGAGCCCGCCAGGCTCATGACCTCGGAGCCATTGCCACGGATCACGCTGGGCGAGGCGGTGGCCATCAACATGGCCAGGCTTTGGTTGCGATACGCAGTAGCGCCCGCCCCCACCGGGTCCAGCACCACCGGAATGCCGCGCCCATGGGCAGTGAGCAGCGCCAAGCGCATGCTCTCAATCCAATAGGGCTCCAAGGTTCCAATGTTGAGTACCAGCGCTTGGGCGATTGCGGCCATGTCGGCCACTTCTTCGTGGGCATGGGCCATGACGGGCGAGGCACCGGCCGCCAGCAAGACATTGGCGTTGAGGTTCATCACCACATGGTTGGTGATGCTGTGGACAAAGGGCGCACTGGCACGCACCTGTTCCACGTCGGACCAGAGTTGGGCGGGGGTGAGGGAGGGAGTTTGCGTGTGGGCCATGTTCGTCCTTAGTGGTTGCGAACCGGGCCGCGCAGGCATAGGCGAAAGCGGACTTGCTTCCCTACGCTGGTACGACCCAGATCAGGTTCAAAGAGTATTTCTCAGTCACCGGCGGTGACACCTCTAGCAGGGGCGATTCTAGGCGCAAAGGCAGCAATGGCTGCGGCCTTGGCGCTTTGCGAACTTAGTGGTGGTGGCCGTGCGCGCCGTGCACATGGCCGTGGGCCACTTCTTCTTCCGACGCTGCACGCACTTCAATCACCTGTACCTGAAAGCGCAGCGCCTGACCGGCCAAGGGGTGGTTGCCGTCGAGCATCACCTGGTCGCCCTTGATCTTGAGCACGGTGAATGCCCGGCTGTGGCCTTGTGCGTCCTGGCCTTCAATATGACCACCGACTTTGACGCCGGGCGGGAACTGGGATTTGGGAATGGTTTGCAGCAAGGCTTCGTCGCGGTGGCCAAAGGCGTCGTCCGCAGACAGCTCCACCAGCACCTTGTAGCCGACTTCCTGGCCCTCAAGCGCTTCTTCCACTTTGGGAAACAGGTTGCCATAGCCGCCGTGCAGGTAGGCCATGGGTTCCTGGCTTTCTTCCAGCACTTTGCCCTGGGCGTTGGAGACCTTGTAGCGGACGGTGACAGCGCTGTTTTTGCTAATTTTCATGGGGATTTCCGTTGGTTTTGAGAATCTTGACAAGCCGCCATTATCGGAAAAACCCTGCGCCGTCTGGCACATGCCGGAGCCTGCATTCCGATCGGGCCCTGAAAATGAAATAATTGGGGCTGTTTTGAATTTACGCAGCAAAGGATTTCAGCATGAGCGACGCACAACAACGCATTGACACCCTGGTCAAAACCAACGAGGTCGTCCTGTTCATGAAGGGCAACGCCAGCTTTCCCCAGTGCGGCTTTTCGGGCCGGGCCATTCAAATCTTGAAGGCCTGCGGCGTAGATACCAAGGCGGTCAAAACCGTGAATGTGCTGGAAGACGACGCCATCCGCCAAGGCATCAAGGAATACAGCAACTGGCCCACGATTCCACAGTTGTACGTCAAGGGCGAGTTCATCGGCGGCTCGGACATCATGATGGAGATGTACGAATCCGGCGAACTGGTGCAGGCCCTGGGCACCAAGCCCGCTGCCTAAAGCGTAAGAGGTTTATGCCACGTAGTGCCAGTTGCGCTGCGCGGCGCGCACGGCGTTGGGGTAACTGGCTTGGCCGCGTGAGCCGTTGTAGCGGCCCAGCGCCATAAATTCATCGCCCTGCTCGCGGTCCAGGTAGTGGCGCAAGATCACGCAGCCAAAGCGCAAATTGGCTTGCAGGCGAAACAGGACACCAGGGTCGCCTTCGCCAATCAGCCGCACCCAAAACGGCATCACTTGCATAAAGCCGCGCGCCCCCACACTGCTGACCGCGTGTTTGCGGAAATTGCTCTCGACCTGGATCAAGCCCATCACCAGGGACACCTCCAGGCCCGCGCGCTTGCTCTCGTACCACACGGTCTGTAAAAAATCCTGCCAATCGTCCACCTCAGGGCGGCGACGGCGCAGCAAGCTGCGGGTGCGGTACACCCAGCTTTGGTATTGTTGTTGCGCTTGCACAGTGGGGAACTCCGGCACAGGCGGCGCAGCGTTGCGTATGGTGGCGCTCAAGGCGGAGCGCACCGAGTCGATCAGCGGCTCTTCCACCTGCCCGCCCGCATGCGCTGCACCCGTGCCCAAGGCCAGCAGCCCGGGCAGTGCCAGCGCAGGGGCCGCCCCAGCGCTGCGCAACAACGCACGCCGGGTCGTGCCCTGGAGTCGACCCTGCATGCAATGCTTTAGACGCGAATGCGGGAGCGCACCAGGGCTGCAATCTCACCCACAGGCACGCTGGTGGCGGCCGCGTCACGGCGGTGCTGGTACTCGACCATGCCTTCTTTCAAGCCACGGTCGCCCAGGGTGATGCGGTGCGGCACACCAATCAGTTCCCAGTCTGCAAACATGGCGCCGGGGCGCTCGTTGCGGTCGTCCAGAATCACGTCGACACCCGCAGCCAGCAAATCGGCGTACAGCGCGTCGGCGGCCGCTTTGACATCGGGGAAACGGTCGGGGCTGATCGGGCACAGCACCACGGTGAACGGCGCCAGGGCGTCGGGCCAGATAATGCCGCGCGCGTCGTGGTTTTGCTCAATCGCCGCTGCGGGCAAGCGCGTGATACCGATGCCGTAGCAGCCCATTTCCATAGGTTGGGGCTTGCCATTCACATCCAGGAACGTGGCGTTCATGGCCTGGCTGTATTTGGTGCCCAAATAGAAAATGTGGCCCACCTCAATACCGCGCTCAATCGCTAACTCGCCTTTGCCGTCGGGGGACGCGTCGCCCACGACCACATTGCGAATG
This sequence comes from Comamonadaceae bacterium, assembly GCA_947447985.1. Classification (GTDB taxonomy): domain Bacteria; phylum Pseudomonadota; class Gammaproteobacteria; order Burkholderiales; family Burkholderiaceae_C; genus Allorhodoferax. The sequence continues at coordinate 4,698 of CANFLX010000058.1, read as the reverse complement.
TCTGCCACCACGTCGGGCTCAGGCAGGTCGCGGCCCCAATTCACCCCGGTGATGTGGAAGTCCACCTCGTTGGCACCGCAAATCCAGTCGCTCATGAGTGCCACTTCGCGGTCCGCCACCACGCGCAGTGGTTTTTTCAGGCCCACCGGGCCCAGGTAGCCGGGTTCACAGCCAAAGTGCTCGTCAATCTCGGCCAGCGTAGCAAAGCGGAAATCGGCCAGACCCGCAATCTTGCCCACTTTGACTTCGTTCATGCTGCGGTCGCCACGGATGAGCAACAGCCACACCTGCGATTTGACGATCTGACCGGCCTCGTCACGCTCGTCGGTGGCCACCACCAGGGACTTGAGCGAATTCTCCAGGGGCAGGCCCAAGTACTCGGCCACATCCACGCAGGTGCTCTTGCCTGGGGTGGCCACTTTGGCCATCGACGCTGCGGGCGCAGGGCGCGGACCGGCAGGTGCCAGCGCTTCGGCCTTTTCCATGTTGGCGGCGTAGTCGCTGCCGGTGCTGTAGACGATGGCGTCTTCACCGGTGGCAGCAATCACCTGGAACTCTTCGCTCAAATCGCCACCGATGGCGCCGCTGTCTGCGGCCACTGCACGGTAGGTCAATCCAAAGCGGTCAAAAATACGGCGGTAAGCCTGCGCCATCACCTGGTAGCTGGCCTTGGCCGAATCAACGTCACGGTCAAAGCTGTAGGCGTCCTTCATGGTGAACTCGCGGCCGCGCAACAGGCCAAAACGGGGACGGCGCTCGTCACGGAACTTGGTCTGGATTTGGTAAAAGTTTTTCGGCAGCTGCTTGTAGCTTTTGATTTCCTGGCGGGCAATGTCGGTGATCACTTCTTCGCTGGTGGGCTGCACCACGTAGTCCCGATCGTGACGGTCTTTGATGCGCAGCAGCTCGGGCCCCATCTTGTCGAAGCGGCCCGTCTCTTGCCATAGCTCGGCCGGTTGCACCACGGGCATGGTGAGCTCCATGGCACCGGCGCGGTTCATTTCCTCGCGCACGATGGCCTCGACTTTGCGGATCACGCGCAAGCCCATGGGCATGTAGCTGTAGATGCCCGCACCGAGCTTTTTGACCATTCCGGCACGCATCATGAGCTGGTGGCTGGGAACTTCGGCATCGGCCGGAGCCTCTTTGAGCGTGGAGATCAGGAACTGGGAAGCTTTCATGCGGGTACTCGTAAAACGGTGGCGCCGTGGGCGCTGAAGGCCTGCCATGCAGCGGCGGCTTGCCGTGCATAATGGGCCAAGTTTAAAAATTGGGGTTTTGATTATGCTTGACCGGGACGGCTTTCGGCCCAACGTCGGCATCGTCTTGCTCAACCAGAAAAATCAGGTTTTTTGGGGCAAACGCATACGTACCCATTCGTGGCAGTTTCCACAGGGCGGCATTGACCGGGGCGAAACCCCGGAGCAAGCCATGTACCGCGAACTGCACGAAGAAGTGGGGCTCCAACCGGAGCACGTTGCGATCATCGCCCGGACCCGTGACTGGTTGCGCTATGAGGTGCCGGACCGCTACATCCGCCGTGATGCGCGCGGCCACTACAAAGGGCAAAAACAGATTTGGTTTTTGCTCCAACTCACCGGCTTTGACTGGAATTTGAACCTGCGTGCCACCGAGCACCCGGAGTTTGACGCCTGGCGCTGGAACGACTACTGGGTGCCGCTGGACGCAGTGGTGGACTTCAAGCGCGGGGTCTATGAAATGGCGCTGACCGAACTGTCGCGCTACCTGCCGCGCCTCTAAGGCCTGTTAGCGCATCAGCACCAGGTTGTCCCGGTGCAGCATTTCCGGCTCGGCGGCGTAGCCCAGCAAAGCCTCGAATTCCGAGGACGGCTTGCGGCACAGCAGCCGGGCCTCGGCGCTTGAATAGTTGGCCAGCCCACGGGCGATTTCCTGTCCGCTGGGGTCGCGTACCGCAATGACATCGCCGCGCGAAAAATCGCCCTCCACCTGCACCATGCCAATCGGCAGCAGGCTTTTGCCTTCGTCGCGCACTTTGGCAGCGGCCCCCGCGTCAACCACCACGGCGCCGCGCATTTGCAAATGGTCGGCCATCCACTGCTTGCGCGCCTGGGTTTTCTGTGTGGGTGCCACCAGCAGCGTGCCAATGGCTTCACCCTGGCTCAGGCGAATCAAGGCGTCCGGCTCGCGACCCCAGGCAATCACCGTAGACGCGCCCGAACCTGCGGCGCGCTTGGCGGCCAAAATTTTGGTGATCATGCCGCCACGCCCCAGGCTGCTGCCCGCGCCACCAGCCATCACTTCCAGCGCCGCGTCGCCGGCCTGGGCTTGGTGCACAAACTCGGCATGGGCGTCCTTGCGCGGATCGGCGGTGAACAGGCCTTTTTGGTCGGTCAAGATCACCAGCGCATCGGCTTCCACCAGGTTGGCCACCAAGGCACCCAAGGTGTCGTTGTCGCCGAACTTGATCTCGTCGTTGACCACCGTGTCGTTTTCGTTGATCACGGGTACCACGCCCAGCTTGAGCAAGGTCAGCAGCGTGGAGCGGGCGTTGAGGTAGCGCTCGCGGTCGGCCAAATCGGCATGGGTGAGCAGTACCTGGGCGCTGCCCAAGCCGCTTTCGCGCAGCTTGGTTTCGTACATCTGCGCCAGCCCCATTTGGCCCACAGCGGCAGCGGCCTGCAACTCATGAATCGCGCTAGGCCGGGTGGTCCAGCCCAGCCGTTTCATGCCTTCGGCAATCGCGCCGCTGGACACCATGATGATCTCTACGCCTGAGCGCACCAACAGTGCCATCTGACGGCACCATTCGCCAATGGCCGCTTCGTCCAGGCCTCGGCCTTCGTTGGTAACCAGGCTGGAGCCCACTTTAACCACGACACGCCGGGCGTCGCGCAGCACAGTAGAAGGTGTGGGGTTCGTCATTGCAGAAACGATGTCGGAGCGCTGGGTTACTCAGCCGCGTCGTCTGCGCCTGCCTGCGGCAGGTTCAAAAAGCGGGGGTCTTCTTCCACAAAGGGCTGCTCCGCCGCTTGCTGCGCTTTGACGTGCTTGTAAATTTCTTTGACCAAAGGCTCGCAGCCCTCGCGGGTGAGCGCGGAGATTTCAAACACCGGGCCTTTGAATTTGAAGCGTTTGACAAAGTCTTTGATCAGCGCGGCCCGGTCTTCGGAGGCGACCATGTCGAGCTTGTTGAGCACCAACCAGCGCGGCTTTTTGTACAAGCCATCGTCGTACTTCTTGAGTTCGTTGACGATGGCCTTGGCCTGCGCCACAGTGTCCACGCCCTCGTCAAAGGGTGCGACGTCCACAATATGCAAGAGCAAGCGCGTGCGCTGCAAATGGCGCAAAAACAAATGGCCCAAGCCAGCGCCTTCGGACGCGCCCTCGATCAAACCCGGCAAATCGGCCACCACAAAGCTCTGCTCAGGGCCCACGCGGACCACCCCCAAATTGGGGTGCAAGGTAGTAAACGGGTAGTCCGCAATGCGCGGGCGGGCGTTGGAGATGGCGGTAATAAATGTGGACTTTCCCGCATTGGGCATACCCAAGAGGCCGACGTCGGCCAGAACCTTGAGTTCGAGCTTGAGGCTCTTCTTTTCGCCAGGCCAGCCCGGCGTTTTTTGCCGGGGTGCGCGGTTGATGGCGCTCTTGAAGCGCAAATTACCAAAACCACCGTCGCCGCCTTTGGCAATGGTGATCACCTCGCCAGGGACCAGCAGCTCGTACAGCACTTCGCCGGTTTCTGCGTCGGTGATGATGGTGCCCACGGGCATTTTGAGGGTGATGTCGTCACCCGCAGCACCAAACATGTCCGAACCCATACCGTGTTCGCCGCGTTTGGCGTCGTGGCGGCGCGAAAAGCGGAAGTCCACCAGCGTGTTGAGATTGGGGTCGGCGACCGCAAAGACGTGGCCACCGCGGCCGCCGTCGCCGCCATTGGGGCCACCGAATTCTTTGTATTTTTCATGCCGGAACGAGACGCAGCCAGCGCCACCGTCTCCGGCAGAGATGTCAATGTAGGCTTCGTCAACGAACTTCATGATTTTTTCGATCTATAAATAAAAAACCCCGCGCTGGATCAGCGCAGGGTTTTGCGGGAGCCGCGCTGCAGTTTACGCCGCAGCGGTCACGCTCACCGTTTGCTTGTTCAAAGCGCCTTTGGTGGCAAACGACACGTGGCCGTCAACCAAAGCGAACAAAGTGTGGTCTTTGCCGATGCCGACATTGGTTCCGGGGTGGAACTTGGTGCCGCGCTGGCGAACGATGATGGCGCCAGCAGTGATCAATTCACCACCAAACGATTTCACACCGAGCATCTTGGGCTTGGAATCGCGCCCGTTTCGCGTAGAGCCGCCGCCTTTTTTCTGTGCCATGACCTGTGTCCTTTAAGCAACAATTGCGCCGATTTGCAGTTCGGTGAACTGCTGGCGGTGCCCTTGGCGTTTTTGGTAATGCTTGCGACGACGCATTTTGAAAATGCGAACTTTGTCGTGCTTGCCATGTGACAAAACCGTCACCGTGACAGTTGCGCCGGACACCAAGGGTGTGCCTACCTTCAGTTCTGCGCCGTTGCCGACCGCCAGAACTTCGTTAAACACAATCTCTTGGCCTACATCCGCAGCAATCTGTTCTACTTTAATTTTTTCGCCAGCCGCAACCCGATATTGCTTGCCGCCGGTTTTTATGACCGCGTACATATTGACCTCTTCGATTATC
>CANFLX010000057.1 GCA_947447985.1 Comamonadaceae bacterium | reverse complement strand
TCCATCTCTTTTTCGCTATGGATGTACTCTTTCACCTTTTTACGTGTGACGCCGAACAGAGGAGGACGAGCAATGTAGATAAAGTTGTTTTCGATGAGCGCCGGCATGTGGCGATAGAAGAAGGTGAGAAGCAGTGTACGGATGTGCGATCCGTCCACGTCCGCGTCGGTCATGATGATGATGCGGTGGTAACGCAGCTTGGCAACATTGAAGTCGTCGTTGCCCGTGGTGCCACCGGCCTTGCCGATGCCGGTACCCAAGGCGGTGATGAGCGTCAGGATTTCATTGCTGGTGAGCAGCTTTTCATAGCGTGCCTTTTCCACGTTCAAGATCTTGCCGCGCAGGGGCAGGATGGCTTGGAACTTGCGGTCGCGTCCCTGCTTGGCAGAGCCGCCGGCGGAGTCGCCCTCGACGATGTAGATCTCGCACATGGCGGGGTCTTTTTCCTGGCAGTCAGCCAGTTTGCCGGGCAAGCCCATGCCGTCGAGCACGCCTTTGCGGCGCGTCATGTCGCGGGCCTTGCGGGCGGCTTCGCGGGCGCGGGCGGCTTCAATGATTTTGCCGACGATGATCTTGGCATCTGCCGGGCGCTCTTGCAGGTAGTCGGCCAGCAGCTTGCTGACGATGTCTTCCACCGGGCCGCGCACTTCGCTGCTGACCAGTTTGTCTTTGGTCTGGCTGCTGAACTTGGGCTCGGGCACCTTGACCGAGAGCACGCAGGTCAGACCCTCGCGCATGTCGTCGCCAGTGACTTCGACCTTGGCCTTTTTGGCCAGTTCGGACTCGTCAATGTATTTGTTGATGACCCGGGTCATGGCCGCGCGCAGGCCGGTCAGGTGGGTGCCGCCATCGCGCTGCGGAATGTTGTTGGTAAAGCACAGCACCTGCTCGTTGTAGCCGCTGTTCCACTGCATGGCCACTTCCACGCCGATGTTGGTGTTTTGGTCGCTTTGGCGGTCGCCCATGGCATGGAAGATGTTGGGGTTCAACACCGACTTGCCTTTGTTGATGAAGTTGACAAAGCCTTTGACGCCACCGGCGCCCGAGAAGTCGTCTTCTTTGCCGCTGCGCTCGTCTTTGAGGCGAATGCGCACGCCGTTGTTCAAAAAGCTGAGCTCGCGCAGGCGCTTGCTCAAGATCTCGTAGTGGAAATCGTTGTTCTCTTTGAAGATGTCGGTGTCGGGCAAAAAGTGCACTTCGGTGCCGCGCTTTTCGGTGTCGCCAATCACTTTCATGGGCGAGACTTCGATGCCGTCCTGGGTCTCGAGCAAGCGGTTTTGCACAAAGCCGCGGCTGAATTCCATGACATGCACTTTGCCGTCGCGGCGGATGGTCAGGCGCAGCATTTTGGAGAGCGCGTTCACGCAGGACACGCCCACGCCGTGCAAACCGCCCGAGACCTTGTAGCTGTTTTGGTTGAATTTTCCGCCCGCATGCAGCTCGGTAAGCGCAATCTCGGCCGCAGAACGCTTGGGCTCGTGCTTGTCGTCCATCTTGATGCCGGTGGGAATGCCGCGTCCGTTGTCCACCACGCTGATGGAGTTGTCGGAGTGGATGGTCACCAAAATATCGTCGCAGTGGCCGGCCAGCGATTCGTCAATCGAGTTGTCCACCACCTCAAACACCAGATGGTGCAAACCGGTGCCGTCCGACGTGTCGCCGATGTACATGCCGGGGCGTTTGCGCACGGCTTCCAGGCCTTCCAAAATTTGGATCGAACCTTCGCCATAGGCCTCCGAGGCACCCGCTTGGTGGGCGTCAATGGTGGGCTGGAAGTTGGAACTGTCCAGCCCGCTTTCGCCGGTGTGCACCTCTTGGGTGGGCTCTTCGGGGTGGGGCGTGGCCTTGTTTTCTTCGGTCATGGCTTATTTTTCTCTTCGTTTCACGTATTCTTGAATGACCAAACCCCCGAGGACCGGGGGTTTGTGGTGGTGGGCTCGGTGGCTTTCAATCGCCTCAAATGCGCATGGGCATCACCACGTACTTGAAGGTCGCGTTGTCCGGAATCGTCAAGAGCGCCGAGCTGTTGCCATCGGACAGCTCCAAGGTCACCATCTCCTGGCTCATGTTGGTCAGTGCGTCGATCAGGTAGGTGACGTTGAAGCCGATTTCGATGCTGTCGCCGCCGTAGTCAATGTCCAACTCGTCCACGGCTTCCTCTTGCTCGGCGTTGTTGGATGCCAGGCGCAGCGTGCCGGGGTCGATGTTCAGGCGCACGCCTTTGAACTTGTCGCTGGTCAGAATCGCGGTGCGTTGCAGGGTCTTGAGCAGGGTGTCGCGGCCCAGCGTGATCTTGTTTTTGTGGTTTTTGGGGATCACGCGGTTGTAGTCGGGGAACTTGCCTTCGACCAGCTTGGTGACGAACTCCATGCCGCCAAAAGTAAAGCGCGCCTGGTTGCTGGCAAATTGCATCTCGATGGCGCCTTCGGCGTCCGACAAGAGGCGCTGCAACTCGATCACGGTTTTGCGCGGCAGGATCACCTCTTGCTTGGGCACTTCCACGTCCAGCGTGGCAGAGGCGAAGGCCAAGCGGTGGCCGTCGGTGGCCACCAGGCTGAGCTGCTTGCCCTCGGCGACAAACAAAATGCCATTGAGGTAATAGCGAATGTCGTGCACCGCCATGGCAAACGACACCTGGCTGAGCAGGCTTTTGAGCGTTTTTTGCGGCACGCTGAACACCGGGCCAAAGTTGGCCGACTCGGTCACCAGCGGAAAATCATCGGCGGCTAGCGTTTGCAGCGTGAACTTGCTCTTGCCGCCTTTGAGAATGATTTTGTTTTGGCTGCTCTCCAGCGACACGGTTTGGTCGGAAGGCATGGTGCGCAAGATGTCGATCAGCTTGCGGGCGCCGATGGTGGTGCTGAAATCGCCTGCATCGCCGCCCAATGTGGCGCTGGTGCGGATTTGAATTTCCAGGTCGCTGGTGGTGAACTGCACGGCGTCGCCGGTCTTGCGCACCAGCACATTGGCCAGGATAGGCAGCGTATGGCGGCGCTCCACAATGCCGGAGACCGATTGCAAGACGGACAACACCTGCTCTTGCGCTGCTTTCAATACGATCATGCTTTTCTCCGATGTTCAGATTTGTTGTGTTGCGGCTGGCTCAGGCGGCAAATACGCCATTTTCGCTGTTTTAGCCCGCTTTTCGCGGCAGGAGGCCTTGGATTTTGCAATTTAGCCCTTGAGCGTCTGCTCTAAAACATGCAACTGCTGGTTCAGCTCGATCACCTGGAGACGCTCGCTGCCGATTTTGCGCACCGCATGCAGCACCGTGGTGTGGTCGCGCCCGCCAAAGAGCTCGCCAATCTCCGGCAGGCTCTTCTTGGTGAGCTCTTTGGCCAGGTACATGGCGATCTGGCGGGGCCGGGCGATGCTGGCGGGCCGCTTTTTGGAATACATGTCGGCAACTTTGATCTTGTAGTAGTCCGCCACCGTTTTTTGGATGTTTTCCACAGAAATCTGCCGGTTTTGGATGGACAAGAGGTCGCGCAGCGCCTCGCGCGCCAGGGCAATCGAGATTTCTTTCTGGTTAAAACGCGAATACGCCAGGCATTTGCGCAGCGCGCCTTCGAGCTCACGCACGTTCGAGCGCACGTTCTTGGCGACAAAAAACGCCACCTCTTCGGGCATTTCGGTGCCTTCAGTGCGGGCTTTGTTGATCAAGATCGCCACCCGCATTTCCAGCTCCGGCGGTTCGATGGCCACCGTCAGGCCCGAATCAAAGCGCGACACCAGACGCTCGTGGATGTCGGTCAGGCCCTTGGGGTAGGTGTCGCTGGTCATCACAATGTGCGACTTTTTGGCCAACAGTGCCTCAAAGGCGTTGAAAAATTCTTCTTGCGTGCGGTCTTTGTTCGCAAAGAACTGCACGTCGTCGATCAGCAACAGATCCAGGGAGTGGTATTTCTCCTTGAATTCGTCAAAAGTCTTGCGTTGGTAAGCTTTAACCACATCTGAGACAAATTGTTCTGCATGGATGTAGAGAACTTTGGCATTCGGCCGGTCTTGCAGGAGGCGGTTGCCCACAGCGTGCATCAAATGGGTCTTGCCCAAACCGACGCCACCGTAAATGAACAAGGGGTTGTACATCTGCCCCGGTGCGGTGGCCACGTGCATGGCGGCGGCGCGCGCCATGCGGTTGGCGGTGCCCTCAATCAGGGTGTCAAAGGTCAGCAGGTTGTTGAGCCGGTTCTTTGGCGCCTCGGGGCGCAACTCCCCGGCGGGGGCCTGAGCCTGGGGCTCAGACACCCGGTCCGGCGCGGGCTGTGGCGTACTGCGCAGCTGGGCCTCTCGGGGGGCAATCGCCAACTCCAGCTGCACCGGCTGGCCACACAATTTTTCGAGCAAGGCGGCGATCGGCAGGCTGTACTGCGCACGGATCCAATCGAGCTTGAAGCGATTGGCCACCAACAAAATGACCTTGCTCATGTCATCGGCCACCTGAGCGCTCAAGGGCCGAATCCAGGTGTTGAACTGCTGCTCCGGCAGGTCCAAAGCCAGCTGATCCACGCAGGCGCGCCACAGGCTTTGGCCCGCGTCGAACGCCGGCGACTCGGCACTGAATGGGAGTATTCCCTCGGTCATGAAATCTTGAAAATCTGTGGATAGGTTGAAAAATTCATCGCCTTGAAGAAGGCTTATCAAAAGCTTATCCACATTTTCGAACACGGACAAGCGAGCGCATGTTAACCCGTGTTCGACCGGCTGCAACCCCGTACTTTTACCGATCTCTTGCCTAAGGGGCCAAATTAAGCGATAATGGAAGGCTGCCCTCAGATTTTTGGGCAAATTTACCCGAAAACCGCACTGCTTGGGCGCCTCGATCGCGCTGGCGTCGCACCGAATGGATAGGAAGTCACAATGAAACGCACATACCAACCCTCGAAAATCCGCCGCGCCCGCACTCACGGCTTCTTGGTTCGCATGAAGACCCGCGGTGGCCGCGCCGTCATCAACGCGCGCCGTGCAAAAGGCCGCAAGCGCCTGGCTGTCTAATTTGGCTCGGGCGGGCGCCGTTTTCAACGTGCAGCGGCTCAAAACCCGTCCCCAGTTTCAGGCCGCTTTGGCGGGCCCTTTGGGCGTTCGCACAGCGCACTTTGCGCTGCACAGCTGCGAGCTTGCTCTCGTTTATCCCCCCAAGATTGCATTTACCGCCCCTGCTGAGGCTTCCCCTTTGCAGTTGGATGGGCACATTTCAGCGGAAGTCGGGGCTCTGGGTGCCATGGTGCCCAAGCGATGGGCCAAACGCGCTGTCACACGCAATGCCATCAAACGCCAGATCTACGCTGTGAGCGCCCAATTTGCGCCTCGCCTGCGACCCCGTGGCCATGTGGTTCGTCTGCGTGCAGGCTTCGACCGCAAAGCATTCATCAGCGCCAGCTCTGAACTGCTCAAATCGGCGGTGCGCGCCGAACTGGTCGAGTTGTTCACCCGCGCCACTGCGCACCCCCAACTTCGCGCCTGACCATGATGCAATCCTTTTTGCTCAACTTGGTGCGCTGCTACCGCCTGCTGCTGAGCCCATGGCTGGGCTCGGCGTGTCGTTTTGAGCCCACGTGTTCTGTGTATGCTCTGGGTGCTTTGGAACAGCATGGCGCTGCCGCTGGAAGCTATATGGTGCTGCGCCGTTTGGCGCGCTGCCAACCCTGGTGCGCCGGGGGCCATGACCCGGTTCCCACTGAAAAACCCCGGCTTTTGAGCCGTCTGACCTCTCCCTCTTGCGAAAAGAAACCTTCATGAACGATATTCGCCGCACCATTTTGTGGGTGATCTTTGGCTTTTCCATGGTCCTGCTGTGGGACCAATGGCAGATTTACAACGGCCACAAAGCCACCTTTTTCCAAGGGCAGCCTGCCAAGACCGACGCAGCCGCAACGGCCGCAAAACCCAATGCTTCGGACGCCAGTATTCCAGGCTCGGTAGCAGTGGCACCGGCCCCCTTGCCCGGCACAACCGCCGTTGCCGCCGACGGAGCGACTCCAGCACCAGCGGGCGAACGATTCAATGTGCGCAGCGATGTCTTGAACCTGCGTTTTGACACCCAGGGCGGAACGCTGGTGGGCTCCGAATTCTTGAAATACGGTGACATTGCCGACCACACCAAGCCCGTCACGCTGCTGGACGACAGCAAAGAGCGCGTTTACTTGGCAGAGTCTGGCGTGGTGTCGGGTGCGGTACCGGGCGCCTTCCCAACCCACAAAACGCCGATGGCGGTCAGCGGCGAGCGCGAACTCAAGGAAGGCGCGGACAAGCTGCAAATCCGATTTGAGTCACCTGATGTGGGCGGTATCAAGCTGGTCAAGACCTACACCATCGTGCGCGGCTCCTACGCTGTAGCGGTGAGCCACGCGCTGACCAACACCACAGCGGCACCGATTGCGCCCCAGCTGTACCTGCAGCTGGTGCGGGATGGAAACAAGCCCGCGGGCGAGTCGTCTTTCTACTCCACGTTCACCGGCCCGGCGGTCTACACCGACGCCAAGAAATACCAAAAAGTCGAGTTCGCCAAAATCAAAAAGGGCGGCGCCGACTATGAAAAACAAGCCAACAACGGCTATGTGGCCATGGTGCAGCACTACTTCGCCAGCGCCTGGATCTTGCCCGAAGGCATGAACCGCAGCATTTCGCTCGATGCGCTGGAGCTGAACAAAGGCCTGCCGGATTGCTGCTACCGCGCTGCCATGGTGGCACCGCTGGAAGCCATTGCCCCCGGCGCCACCCGCACGGTAGAGACCACCTTCTTCGTGGGCCCTCAAGAGGAAAAAATGCTCGAAGCGCTGGCGCCCGGATTGGAGCTGGTCAAAGACTACGGCTGGCTCACGATTCTGGCCAAGCCTTTGTACTTCTTGCTGGACTTCTTGCACAGCGTGATTCAGAACTGGGGCTGGTCCATCGTCGCTCTGGTGCTCTTGCTCAAAATCGCCTTTTACTGGCTCAATGCCAAGGCCTATGCCAGCATGGCCAAAATGAAAGCGGTCAACCCCAAGATCACCGAGATGCGTGAGCGCCTCAAAGACAACCCGCAGCAAATGCAGCAGGAGATGATGCGCATTTACCGCGAGGAAAAAGTCAACCCCATGGGCGGCTGCTTCCCCATCATGATTCAGATCCCGGTGTTCATTGCCCTGTACTGGGTGCTGCTGTCCAGCGTGGAAATGCGCAACGCGCCTTGGATGGGCTGGATCCATGACCTGTCAGCGCCAGACCCTTACTTCATTCTGCCGCTGATAATGACCTTGACCACGCTGCTGCAGACCGCGCTCAACCCCGCACCGCCCGACCCGATGCAGGCCAAGATGATGTGGTTCATGCCTTTGGCCTTCAGCGTGATGTTCTTCTTCTTCCCGTCTGGCCTCGTGGTGTACTGGATTACGAACAACATCTTGTCGATTGCGCAGCAGTGGCTGATCAACACCCGCATGGGCGTGCCGCCACAGTTCAACCTGCCTTCCTTCAAGTAAGGCCGCACACGCCGGGGGCCGCGTAGCCATGCTCAGCCGCCACCACGATCCCATCATCGCCATTGCCACGGCCCCCGGCCGTGGGGCGGTGGGCATCGTGCGCCTCAGCGGCAAAAACCTGGCACCTCTGGTGCACGCCTTGCTGGGGCGCGACCTCAGGGCCCGCGAGGCCACCTACCTGCCCTTTTGTGATGCGTCCGGTGCGCCCATCGACCAGGGCCTGGCACTCTATTTCCCGGCGCCCCACTCCTTCACCGGCGAGGACGTGCTGGAGCTGCAAGCCCATGGCGGACCCGTGGTGTTGCAACTGCTGGTGGCCCGTTGCATGGCGCTGGCGCAAGAGCTGAGCGGGACGCATGCGCAGCCTGTGCTGCCGGGCTTGCGGCTGGCACAGCCCGGAGAGTTCAGCGAGCGGGCGTTCTTGAATGACAAGATTGATCTGGCGCAGGCGGAAGCGATTGCCGACCTGATCGACGCCAGCACCGAGGCCGCTGCCCGCAGTGCCACCGCGTCGCTCTCAGGTGCATTTTCCAGGCACGTCCATGGCCTGCGCGATGCGCTGGTGCGCCTGCGCATGCTGGTAGAGGCCACCTTGGACTTTCCAGAAGAGGAAATTGATTTCCTGCAGCGCGCGGACGCTCAAGGGCAGCTCGAGCGCCTGCAAGCCGCGCTTCAGGCACTGCAGCAGCAGGCCACCCAAGGCGCCTTGTTGCGGGAAGGCATTCAGGTCGTCATCGCAGGCCAACCCAACGCAGGCAAGTCTTCCTTGCTCAATGCCTTGGCCGGTGCAGAACTGGCCATCGTCACGCCCATTGCAGGCACCACGCGCGACAAGGTGGAGCAAACCATTCAAATCCAAGGCGTACCGGTGCATGTGGTGGACACCGCCGGTCTGCGCGAGGGCCAGGACGCCGTCGAAAAAATCGGCATTGCCCGCGCCTGGGACGCCATTGAAGCGGCAGACGCGGTGCTGTTTTTACACGACCTGACACGGTGCGAGCACGCAGAGTACGCAGCCGATGATGCGCGGATCGCCGCCACGCTGGCAGACAAATTGGGCCGCCAAGTGCCGGTGATTGACGTCTGGAACAAAGCCGATGCGGTGGGTGACACTCCCCCGCCCGCAAGCGGTATCCGTCTGTCTGCCAAAACCGGGGCGGGTTTGGATGCCTTGCGCGCCGCGCTGCTACACGCCGCGGGCTGGCAAGCGCCTGCCGGCGGCATGTTCATGGCCCGCGAGCGCCATGTGCAGGCGCTGCGCCAAGTGGATGCGCATTTGCGGGAAGCCGCCGTCCATTTGGCCCAAAGCGCCCAGGCCCTGGACCTGCTGGCCGAAGAATTGCGTCTGGCGCAAAACGCGCTCAATGAAATCACCGGTGCCTTCAGCTCGGACGATTTGCTGGGCGTCATTTTTTCCAGTTTTTGCATTGGCAAATAGCGTGCCGAGCGGTCTATAAAATGCCGCGATGACTGTCGCTCCATCCACTCTGTCACCCGCTGCCGCGGCGCGTGCTGTAGCACTTGCCCATGCGACCTTTGACATTGAGGCCGCAGCGGTGCTGGGGCTCAAAGCCCGCTTGGACCACGCCTTTGCCCACACCGTGTCGCTGGTGCTGGGTATCTCGGGTCGGGTGGTAGTGATGGGCATGGGCAAGAGCGGCCATGTGGGCCGCAAGATCGCCGCGACCTTGGCCTCGACCGGAACCCCGGCGATGTTTGTGCACCCGGCCGAAGCCAGCCATGGCGACCTGGGCATGGTCACCGCCCACGATTTGGTGTTGATGATCTCCTACAGCGGAGAGTCACAAGAAATCAGCGCCATCCTGCCCGTGCTCAAACGCCTGGGCGTGCCCTTGGTGGCCATGAGCAGCAACCCGTCCTCCAGCATGGCGCAGCACGCCACGCTGTGGCTGAACACTGCCGTGGACAAAGAGGCCTGTCCCCTGAATTTGGCGCCTACAGCCAGCACTACCGCCCAACTGGCGATGGGCGACGCTTTGGCTGTGGCCCTTCTCGATGCGCGCGGTTTCAAAGCCGAAGACTTTGCGCGCTCCCACCCCGGCGGTGCCCTGGGGCGCAAACTGTTAACCCATGTGAGCGACGTCATGCGCAGCGGAGACGCGGTGCCGCAAGTGGCCCCGACCGCCAGCTTCAGCGACATGATGCGTGAAATGAGCGCCAAAGGCCTAGGCGCTACCGCTGTAGTTGACAACCAGGGCGCGGTGCTGGGAATCTTTACCGATGGCGATTTGCGCCGCTGGGTGGAGCGCGGTGTGGATTTGCGCACCATGACCGCCCAGGATGTCATGCACGCCAAGCCCAGCACCATCGCGTCTGACGCCCTGGCGGTGGACGCCGTGGAATTGATGGAGCGGCGCAAAATCACCAGCGTGCTGGTGCTCGACGCCCAAGGCAAGCTCTGTGGTGCCGTCAACACCAATGATTTGATGCGGGCCAAGGTGATCTGATGAGCAAGCACCCGCTTCACACCCCCGACCTCCTGGCACGTGCCCAACGGGTGAAGGCCGTTTTTCTGGACGTGGACGGCGTGTTGACCGACGGCGGTTTGCTGTATTCGGAAGCGGGTGAGACCCTCAAGCGCTTCAACACCTTGGACGGGCATGGCCTGAAGATGCTGCAAAAAGCCGGCATCACACCCGTGGTGATTACCGGACGCGACTCCGCACCCTTGCGCAAGCGGCTCGAGGCTTTGGGCATCACCCACGCCCATTTCGGCACCGAAGACAAGCGTCCTGCCGCGCAGGCAACGCTGACCCAGCTGGGACTGGACTGGAGCCAGAGCGCCGCCATGGGGGACGACTGGCCTGACTTGCCCATGATGCGGCACGCCGCGTTGGCCTGTGCGCCGGCCAACGCCCACGCCGAGGTGCTGGCACGCGCCCACTTTGTGACACCGCGCACGGGCGGACAGGGCGCGGTGCGCGACCTGTGCGATTTGCTGCTCACCGCGACCGGCCACTACCAGGCATTGCTCGCCTCCTACACCCAGTGAGGGCGCTGCTTGCCGCGCTGTGGGAGCGCTTTCTCCTGTTTTTGCCGATGGCGCTCATGCTGGCGCTGGCGCTGGGCAGCTACTGGCTGGTGCGCACCACACCGCCGCCTGCGCAAGAGACTCCCGCGGTCACCGCAGGCCACACGCCGGACTACTTCATGGAAAATTTTTCCATGAAGAATTTTGACGCCCAAGGCAGACTGCATGCGGAGGTCCGTGGAGCGGCCGCACGCCATTTTGCCGATACCCGTTGGATTGAGGTGGATGCGATCTCGCTGCGCTCGGTCGACGACAAGGGCCGACTGCACCAGGCCTCTGCCAAGCAGGGACGAACCAATGAAGAGGCCAGTGAAGTGCAACTGATCGGGCAAGCGCGCATCCTGCGTGAGGCACAAGGCGCTGTTGGACAAACCAAAAATCCGGAACTTGAGTTCAGAGGCGAGTTTTTGGACTTTTTCATCAAAGACGAGACTGTGAAGTCCCACAAACCGGTCGTGCTGCGCCATGGCACCCAGCAGTTCAGTGCCGACGCCCTCCACTACGACAATGTGGCCCAAGTACTCACCCTCACAGGCCGGGTTCACGCCACGTTCATCCCCAAAGCGCAAAAATAGGCGTAAAAAAAGGGCCCCGAAGGACCCTGATTGTTACGTTGGCACAAGGCCAACGCCTTCGAAGCTTGGCTTAGTAGCCACCGCCGCCGGAACGGCCACCGCCGTATCCACCGCCGCCGCCACCACCGGAACGGCCGCCACCAGCGCCGCCGCCGTAGCCGCCGCCAGCACCGCCGCCGTAGCCGCCGCCACCGGAACGGCCACCACCAGCGCCGCCGCCGTAGCCGCCACCGCCGCCAAAGCCGCCACCGGTACGGGGAGGACGTGGCTCCATGGGACGGGCTTCGTTCACCACGAGACCGCGGCCACCGAATTGTTGGCCGTTCATGCCGTTGATTGCTGCTTGCGCTTCAGCGTCGCTGCCCATTTCCACAAAGCCGAAGCCTTTGGAGCGGCCAGTGTCACGTTCCATCATGACTTTTGCGCTGGAGACAGAGCCGTGTGCGGAAAATGCTTGTTGCAGATCTTCGTCACGGAAAGAATAAGGCAGGTTGCCTACGTAAAGTTTGTTGCCCATGAAAGGACTCCTCAAAATAACTCAAAACGCGATGGAGTCCAAAACCGCAATCAACAAACCAATAAAGACTTAGAGCAGACGCGAAACTGACCAAACACCGCAAACCTGC
>CANFLX010000056.1 GCA_947447985.1 Comamonadaceae bacterium | reverse complement strand
TGCGGAGACGGCGGCTCGCACCCGTACCCTGCGCAGCGCGCTCAAAAGCGACAAATTTCATAACTTACTCCAAAAAGAGTCCACCGCGACCAGTGTGACTCCGGTTCAACAAAGGCGCCTTTTGCTCAAACGGCAGCGGAGCGCCCGCTTTTTGCCTCGATCAGAACAAATTGTCCTGGTCCGAGAACAAACTCATTACCGACTCACCCTTGGCAATGCGCAGAATCGTCTCAGCGATCAGCGGGGCCACCGTGAGTTGGCGGATTTTCTGGCACTGCGCAGCGGCGGCACTCAAGGGGATGGTGTTGGTCACCACCACTTCGTCGAGCGCGTCGCCCTGCGAGATACGTTCGATGGCGGGGCCCGAAAAAATCGGGTGCGTGCAGTAGGCGTAGACCTTCTTGGCGCCACGCATCTTCAACACCTCTGCGGCTTTCACCAAGGTGCCTGCGGTATCGATCATGTCGTCCATGATGACGCAGTTGCGGCCTTCGATTTCACCGATCACATGCATCACTTCGCTCACGTTGGCGCGCGGACGGCGCTTGTCAATGATGGCCAGATCGCAATTGAGCTGCTTGGCCAGCGCACGGGCACGCACCACACCGCCCACATCGGGCGACACCACGATCAGGTCGTCGTAGTTCTTCTGGCGCAGGTCACCCAACAAAACAGGGGATGCGTAAATATTGTCCACGGGGATATCAAAAAACCCTTGGATCTGGTCCGCGTGTAAATCCATGGTCAAGACGCGGGAGACGCCTGCGGCTTGCAGCATGTTGGCGACCACCTTGGCGGTAATCGGCACGCGAGTGGAACGCGGGCGGCGATCTTGGCGGGCGTAGCCGAAGTAGGGGATCACAGCGCTGATGCGTTCGGCCGATGCGCGCTTGAGCGCGTCCACCATGATCAGCAGTTCCATCAAGTTTTCGTTGGTCGGCGCGCAGGTGCTTTGCACCACAAACACGTCGCGTGCGCGTACGTTTTGATTGATCTCGACGGTCACTTCGCCATCGGAGAAACGCCCTACGGTGGCTGCGCCCAAGCTTATACCCAGGTCCCGTGCAATGTCCGCCGCCATGCCAGGATTGGCATTGCCGGTGAAAACCATGAAATCGGGGTGGTAGGGTTCCTGCATGGTGCGGTCCAGTGAGGTTGACGGTTTCATCTAGCACCTGCCTGGTGGCAAATACCTCACCAGCCAGGCCTTTCACAATATTTGGCAGGGGAAGAAGGATTCGAACCTTCGCATGCTGGAATCAAAATCCAGTGCCTTAACCAACTTGGCGATTCCCCTACACAGGTTGGCAGCACACTGCTACCCACCGTTAACCTTTGTCACCAGCCCCAGAGGGGGTGACGCTCTAAATTGCTACACGCTTTGACCAGCAGGCCCTTGGGGGCATCGTGCCAATCAACTTCGTGCGCAAGCAGAGCAAACACCGCGCTTCCTGAGCCTGTCATCCGCGCCTGCAAGCCCTTGGTAGCCATCCAAGCGATGGCTTGGCCAATCTCCGGGCAGTGCATTTCGGCAACTGGCTGCAAATCGTTGTGGCCAAAGCCGTACACGTTTGAAGCGAAGCCAGAAATTATAGCAAGTTCCGTATTGCGCTGAAGCACAGGACTGGAAAAAATCAGGCCGGTCTCCAAACCCGCCTGGGGTTTGGCGATTAAAAACCGTGCCGATGGGAGTGAAACGGGCGTCGTTTTCTCGCCCACGCCTTCGATCCAGGCATTTTCGCAGCCTAAGAAAAAGGGCACGTCAGCGCCCAGGCTCAGGCCGATTTCTGCAAGTTTTTCGCGCGGCAACTGCAAATTCCACAGCCGATTGAGCGCGAGCAGGGTGGAGGCTGCGTCGGAGGATCCGCCACCCATACCGGCCTGCGCCGGCACCGATTTGGCAATGCCAATGTGGGCACCCAACGTGCAGCCGCTGGCCGTCTGCAATGCACGGGCTGCGCGCAATACCAGGTCGTCTGGCGGCAAGGCCCAGGTCAGGTCCTCCCGGCTCAGCAGGCCGTCGCGGCGGACTTCAAAGTGGAGCTGGTCACTCCAATCAATCAGCATGAATACCGATTGCAACAGGTGGTAGCCGTCCGCACGTTGTCCGGTGACGTGCAAAAAGAGGTTGAGCTTGGCCGGAGCGCTGACATCGTAAATCGCCTGCATCGCTGGATTATCCGGGGTCGAGGATGATTTTGATTTCAGCGGCTGCGTCGGGCGCCAATCGCCATGCTTTGATGCGCCCCTGGGCGCGGGACTGCAAATCAAGCTGCCAGCCGGGCACAGGTGTCGCCTCACCCTGGAGCCAGCCGAACAGCGCGATCATGGGAAGCGGCGTGCCCACGCTGTAAACCACCATGTCATCTACCGATGCAAATTTCTGCACCTGTTGAGGCGTCATCAGGGTGGCGCCATTTGCGTCCCAGCGCAGGGTGGCCACGCTGGTTCCCAATACGCTGCTAAGCGTCAGGGTGCCTTGGCTCGCCGAGCCCGTCAATACAAAGCTGGCGGAAAAAGCCTGGGGTGGCTCACCGGCAACGGACACCGCCAAGCGACCCTGCCAAGTGGGTTGGGCCGGAACCGCCGCAACGCGTGGTCGGAGGTTAGCGCAGCCCGCTGCAAGCAGTAGCAAGCCCATGCCGAAGCTGCCAGCCACCGCTGCGCAAGCGCGCCGGTTCATAGCTTGCCGCGCAGCCGCACAATGGTGGATTGGAGGGTCTCGTTTTCACGGTTGAGCTCGAGGCCGGCTTGCCATGCGGCCATGGCCTGCTCGGGCCGCTGCAAAACCCACAGCACTTCACCGAGATGCGCGGCAATTTCGGGGTCCGGCCTGGCCTTGAAGGCCTTTTGAAGCAGTGCCAAGGCCTCGGCCAGGTTGCCGCTGCGGTATTCGACCCAGGCCAGGCTGTCGATGATGAATGGGTCGTCCGGTGCAAATCCGAGTGCTTTTTGGACCAAGACCCGTGCTTCGCCCAGTCGCAGGTTGCGTTCGGCCAAGGAGTAGCCCAAGGCGTTGTAGGCCGCGTGGTAATCCGGTTTCGAGGCGATCACAGCGCGAAGAATGTGTTCCATTTCGTCAGGACGGCCGAGTTTTTCGGCCGAAACGGCCAGTTCATAGCGCAGCTCGGCATCGTCCGCAAACGACTTCAAGGCCTGCGTCAGCAGGCCATAGGCCGCTTGCTCCTGGTGGTTGTCACGCAAGAGCTGCAACTCGAGGTTGATTTTGTTGCGTGCATCGTCGGTGTCTTTTTCGGGAAGCTGGCGAATCAGCGCACGCGCTTCTTCCATCTTGCCCTGCTGCGCCAGCACCATGGCGCGGCGCAGTTGGATTTTGGCGGTGTCTTGCGGGCTGTTAATTTGTCCCAGATAGGCCAGTGCCTGGAGCGGATCCTTGTTTTTTTGTGCGATCTGCGAGAGCAGCAAGTAAGCCTGTACCGCCCCGGGGCTGGTGACGGCCGTCTCGGCCCCGGTCTGCACATCGCCTGGCTCCTGCGCGGACAGCAACGACAAATAGCGTTTGAGCGACTGCTCAGCTTTGGCAAAAGCCTGGTTTTGCAGCTCGATCGAGCCGCGCACCAGCCAGGCCTGGGCGTAGGCGGGATGGGTTTGGTTCAGGGTTTCGACGCGGGACAAGGCATCGCTGTAGCGCTGCAGATCGAGCAATTTGCGCACATAGCCCATGTGAATATCGGGCGATGTCTTGGCTGCCAAAAAAGGCAGTAAGAGGGCCTGCGCGCTCTCGAAGTCGGCATCCAACAGGTTGACGCTGAGGACCGCGATGTCGTCGGACACCGGATTGAGTGCTGCACCCTTGCGCGCGGCAGCCAAAGCTCCTGCGCTGTCTTTGGCCAGAAGGCGCAAATTGCCAACCATGGCCCAAGCCACCGGCCCGGTGTCTGCGCGGCCCAACTCAGGGGCCAGTGCTTTTTCAAGTACCTCGGCGGCGGCGACCTTGTCGCTCGCGCGGGTAAAAAAGCGGCTGACAAAGACAATGTTTGCCCCCCTGTCGGCCTCTTGCACGCGCGCCAACAGGCGCTGGGCGGGGGCCAAGGCCTCCGCCATTTTGTTCAGGCCGACGACCAGTTGCAGCACGTAGCGATCGGCCTCAAGCGAGTCTGGAAATGCCTGTTGCCACGCCTTTGACGCCTGAAGTGCCGCGCCGCCATCCCGGCCCCGCAAGGCGACCTCTACCGCACGCTGAAACAGCACGGGATCCTGCGCCCGTCGTGCCGCATCCAAGGTCAGGCCATAGGCGGAGGCAATGTCGTCGTTTTGCAGGCTCAACTCGCTGACCAGGATCTGGTAGAAAAGTTCTGCCGTCAGTTTTGAGTTTTGCGGCGGCGCACCGGTTTCAGGCTCGGCCGCTTGGGACTGTCCCCAAGACGCAAGCACAACGCAGCAGGCGAGGACAATAGAGGGCAGACGTGGCATGCCACCATAATAATCCACGCCCCCTTTCCATTACCTCCATGCCCGAATTACCCGAAGTCGAAGTCACGCGCCTGAGTTTTGCCGACCGTATCGCGGGCGCACGCATTGCATCGGTGACCATGGGCAAGCCTTTGCGCTGGCCATTAGGCTGCAGCACCGACGCGCTGTGCGGGCAGAAAGTGCTGGGCGTGCGGCGCCGCGGCAAATACCTGCTCCTGGATTTGGAGCGGGGTTTGTTGCTCCTGCACCTTGGAATGTCGGGCAGCGTTACGTTCAGCGCCAACCCAGGCCCGGTGGGCAAGCACGACCATTTTTCTCTGAACACCACACACGGCGTGCTGCGCCTGAACGACCCGCGGCGCTTTGGCGCCGTCGTTTTTGCCAGTGGCGAGGACAGCCCCCAAGCCCAAAAGCTCTTGGGCAAGCTCGGGGTGGAGCCTTTGGGAGAGGCCTTCAAGCGCGAAGAGTTTTGTCAAGCACTTCAAAAGCGCAGTGCGCCCATCAAACAAGTGCTGCTGGCGGGCGACACCGTGGTGGGTGTGGGCAATATTTATGCCTCGGAGGCCTTGTTCTTGGCCGGCATTCGTCCCACCACCCGGGCTTGCAATATCAGCCGCGCGCGCATCGCTTTGCTGCATGCGGCCGTTCGCGCGGTGCTGGCCCGCGCGGTCGAAAAGGGCGGCAGCACCCTGCGTGATTTTTCCAACGCCCATGGCGAATCGGGCCACTTTCAGCTGGAGGCGGCGGTCTATGGCCGCGCAGGGCTGCCCTGCCGGGTGTGCGCGAGCCCCATTCGCACCATTCGCCAGGGCCAGCGCTCGACCTTTTTCTGTCCTGTGTGCCAAAAGCGATGAGCACAAGGGCGGTTTCTGGAGCCGTGGCCGCCAAGGTGGTCGCGTGGCAACAAGTGCATGGCCGCAACAGCCTGGCCTGGCAAAACACCCAAGACCCCTACCGCGTTTGGCTCTCAGAGATCATGCTTCAGCAAACCCAGGTGGCCACGGTTCTAGGGTATTTCGACCGGTTTTTGACGGCCATGCCCACCGTGCAACATTTGGCGGCAGCCAGTTTGGACGAGGTGCTGGGTTTGTGGAGCGGCCTGGGTTACTACAGCCGGGCCCGTAACCTGCACCGCTGTGCCCAAGCGGTTGTCGATCTGCACGGCGGCGTGTTTCCGCGTAGCGCAGAAATTCTGGTGACGCTGCCCGGCATCGGGCGCTCGACGGCAGCCGCGATTTCATCGCTGTGCTTTGGCGAGCGGGTTGCGATCTTGGATGCCAACGTCAAACGCGTGGTGACGCGGGTCACGGGTTTTGAGGGTGATTTGGCCCAAGCTGCCCAGGAACGCCTGTTGTGGGAGGCCGCCACGGATTTGCTGCCAGCGGCCAAAGTAGCACCGCGCACCATGGCGCGCTACACCCAGGGCATGATGGACTTGGGCGCGGCTGTGTGCCTGCCCAAGAAGCCTGCTTGCTTGTTGTGCCCCTTGAATGGGGATTGCCGTGCCCATGCCAAAGGCGACCCCGAGCGTTACCCGGTGCGCACCCGCAAGCTCAAACGGTCCAGCCAGTCGATCTGGCTGTTGTGGGCGCAAGCGCCAGATGGCGCCGTCTGGCTCGCGCCCCGTCCCACGCCGGGTGTCTGGGCTGGTTTGCAGTGTTTCCCGCTGTTCGAATCGGAAGCTGCGTTGCGCTCGGCATTAGCGCCCGGGCACCAGGCGGCCTTGCAGGCGGAGCCGACCTTTGTCCATGTGCTCACACACAAGGATTTGCACTTGCACCCCTGGCGTTTGGAATGGCCTGCGGGCGCCGATCTGGGCGCATTGCCGGGTCGATGGGTGGGTGCTGCGCAATGGCCTGCTTTAGGCTTGCCAGCGCCGATTCGCAAATTGCTAGAACGTGGGTAGCGCCGCGTAGCGGGCTTAGTTCAGGCCTTGGGTGGGGCGGCTAAACCGTCCAGCTCCCGGTGGCGCTTGAGCGTGACCCAGTCTGCGCCAAAGTGCTGCGCGAGCTGCTCCACCAAATAGACCGAGCGATGCTGACCCCCGGTGCAACCGATGGCAACCGTCACGTAGCTGCGGTGGTCACGCGCCATGGCGGGCAGCCAGTGCGTCAGAAACTCCCTGATATGGGCCAACATCTGCTGCGCCTCGGGCTGCGCCGCCAAAAAGTGCGCTACCGGCGCGTCGCGTCCGGTTTGTTCTTTGAGGTCGCGTTCGTAGTGCGGGTTGGGCAGCATGCGCACGTCAAACACGTAGTCAGCGTCGGCAGGCACCCCGCGCTTGAAGGCAAAGGACTCAAACACCAGCGTGAGCTGCGCGGGAGGCGAGCCGATCAGGGCTTTGACGTAGCCCTGCAACTGGGCTGCACGGATCATGCTGGAATCAATCACGTGCGACTGCGCGCGAACAGCCTCTAACAGCTTGCGCTCCAGTTCAATGGCCTCGAACAGCGCGCGGTGCTGGTCGGTGCGGGCGTGCGCGCTGTCGATTTGGGACAAAGGGTGTTTGCGCCGTGTCTCGGAATAGCGGCGCACCAGCGTGTCGGTGTTGGCATCTAAAAACAGGGCTTTGACACCCAGACCCATGGCCCGCAGTTGGGCAAGTTGCTCAGGCACGAGTGGTAGCGAAGTGGCACTGCGCACGTCCATGGCAATCGCAACCCGAGGCGCGGCATGCTGCTGTTCCAGCGCCACAAAGTCCATCAGCAATTCGGGAGGCAGGTTGTCCACACAATAAAAGCCGGAGTCCTCCAGCGCATGCAGCGCCACGGATTTGCCAGACCCGGACATGCCGGTAATCAGCACCAGTTCCATGGCGGGGCGGGTCACAGGGCCGCCTTTCGCAGCATCTCGTCGGCATGGGCTGCGGTCGTGGCCGACCCCATATCGCCGCCCAGCATGCGGGCAATTTCTGCGGTCCGTGCAGCGTCCACCACTTCTGCCACGCTGCTGACGGTCGCGCCTCCCTGCAACTGCTTGGACACCACCCAGTGCCGGTCGGCGCAGGCGGCGACTTGCGGCAAATGGGTCACGGCCATGACCTGCCGGTCCCGCCCGAGCTGGCGCATGAGTTGGCCCACGGTGTGCGCCACTGCGCCGCCGACCCCGGCGTCAACCTCGTCAAATATCAGTGTTTGTGCCGTTCCCAGCCGGCTGGTAGAGACCGCAATCGCCAGTGCGATGCGCGACAGCTCGCCGCCGGAGGCCACTTTGGCCACCGGCCGTGGGGTACTGCCCGCGTGGCCCGCCACCAAAAACACCACCTCTTCGAGTCCGCAGTGTTGCGGCTGTGCCAAGGCGTCCAACTGCACGACAAACTGGCCACCTTCCATGCCCAAGCCTTGCATCGCATCGGTAATGGCGTGGGCGAGTTTGGGCGCCGTCGCAGAGCGCGCTTTGGAGACCTGCTTGGCCTCCTGCAGAAAAGCGCTGTGCGCGGCGTCCGCCTCGCGCTGCAATTTATCCAGGTCGGCCGCAGCGTCGAGTTGTGCCAACTCTGCCTTCCATTCGGCCAGCGCGGTGGCCAGCTCGGCGGGTGCGCGTTTGTAACGGCGCGCCAGAGCCACCCAGAGTGCCAGGCGGGCATCGAGTTCGGCCAAGCGCTCGGGGTCGGGCTCCATGTGGCGCTGGTACGCGCGCAGGCTATGGGCTGCGTCCTCGATGTGCGCGATGGCAGAGCTAAGCACCTCGCTGGGCCCCTGAAACTCAGGCTCCAAATGCAGCTGCTTTTGCAACTGCTGCAGCGCGGCGTTCAATAGCGCAATGGCAGGTTCGTCCGCATCTTCCAGCAAGGCCAGGGCCGACTCTGTGGCTTCCAGCAGGGTTTGGCTGTGGGCCAGGCGGCTGTGGCTGGCGTTGAGGCCTTCCCACTCGTCCGCCAGCGGGTTGAGCTTGTCGACCTCGCCAATCTGCCAGGCCAAGCGTTCGCGGTCCCGCTGCAAAGCCTCCTGCGCTTGCTGCGCTGTGCTCAGTGCGCCCTGGGCTTGGCGCCAGTGCAGCCACAGCGTGCTCAGCTTGCTTGTGGAGATGCGGCCGTAGCCGTCTAGCAGGTCCCGCACCGCGTCGGCGCGGGTCAAGCTTTGCCAGGCATGTTGGCCGTGAATGTCAAACAATTGCTCGCCGATCTGGCGCAATTGCTGGGCGGTGGCCGGGCTGCCGTTCACCCAGGCGCGGCTTTTGCCAGCCAAGTCCACGCTGCGCCGCAGGAGCAAGCCCTCGTGGGTATCAAAGCCAGCCTCGGCCAAGATACCTTCAAGGCTGTGGGGCAGATCAAATTCCGCGCTGACTTCGGCGCGTTGGGCGCCTTCGCGCACCAGGCCCGCGTCCGCCCGTGCACCCGTTACCAGTTGCAATGCGTCAATCAGAATCGATTTGCCTGCGCCGGTTTCGCCAGTGAGCACGGTAAAGCCCGCGCCAAGTTCCAGATCCAGGGCGGCGACGATGACAAAGTCGCGCAGCACGATGCGTTTGAGGCCCACGGTTTACGCCACTCCTTCGTTCCAATGCAATTTCTGGCGCAGGGTGTCGAAATAGGTCCAGCCTTTGGGGTGCAGAAACTGCACGTGGTGCTCTGACCGGCGCAGCACGATACGGTCGCCGTGCATCAGCGTGGCCAGTGACTGCATGTCAAAGTTGGCGCTGGCGTCGCGGCCGGCGACGATTTCGATCGCGATCTCCGCGGCATGTGACAGCACCAGCGGGCGGTTCGACAGGGTGTGTGGTGCAATCGGCACCAAGACCCAGCCCGGTGTGGACGGGTGCAGCAGGGGCCCGCCGGCGGACAAGGCGTAAGCGGTGGAGCCGGTGGGTGTGGCAACGATCAGGCCGTCAGCGCGTTGACTGGCCACAAAATGTCCGTCTACTTCAATGCGCAGTTCCACCATGCCCGAAGTCGCGCCCCGGTTAACCACGACGTCGTTCATGGCCCTCGCAGAAAACACGCAGCGCCCGTCGCGAATGACTTCGGCGTGGATCAGGCTGCGGTCGTCCACCTCGTAGTGGCCCCGCAACATGGGCGCAAGCGCCGAGGCGTAGTGGTCCAGAGGGATGTCGGTGATAAAGCCCAACCGACCTTGGTTGATACCAATCAGCGGCACTTTGAACTCGGCCAGCTGGCGCCCGATGCCCAGCATGGTGCCGTCGCCCCCCACCACCAGACAGAGGTCGCACTGGCGGCCGATGGAGGGCACGTCCAGCGCCGTGTAATTCGTCAGCCCCAGCTTGTTGGCGGTGTCGGCTTCAATCGACACCTCGCAGCCCTGGTCCATCAGAAAGTGCGCAATGGCGTCCAGCGCCGCGCGCGAGGCAGCCACCGCCGCCGCCGAATGGCTGGTCTGGTACTTGCCAATCAGGGCGAGGTGCTTGAACAGGGATTTCTGGGGGGAGGCCATGGGGCAAATTACATCACTAAAATGTTGCGATGCTCGATGAACGCTCCAAGTTGTTGCTCAAAGCGCTGGTGGAACGCTACATTGCCGACGGACAGCCGGTGGGAAGCCGAACGCTTTCCAAGGCATCGGGGCTGGAACTGTCGCCCGCCACCATCCGAAACGTCATGTCCGATCTGGAAGAGCTGGGCTTGATCGTCAGCCCCCACACCTCGGCCGGGCGGGTGCCTACGGCGCGGGGCTACCGGCTCTTCGTGGACACCATGCTCACCGTGCAGCCGCAGCAGCTGGGTGGCCATATTCTGGCGCCCGACCAGCCGCAAAAAGTCATCTCCAACGCCGCCAACCTGCTGTCCAACCTGTCGCAATTCGTGGGAGTGGTGATGGCGCCGCGCCGCACCACCGCGTTTCGCCACATGGAGTTTTTGCGCCTCTCAGAGCGCCGCGTCCTGGTGATCATTGTTTCGCCCGACGGCGATGTGCAAAACAGGGTGATCTACACCGAGGTCGATCATTCGCAGTCTCAGCTGGTCGAAGCAGCCAATTTTCTGAACAGCCACTACGTCGGCCTGGACATTGAGCAGGTGCGTGAACGCCTGCACGGCGAAGTGGAGAGTTTGCGCACGGAGATCGCCAGCCTGATGGCCGCTGCTGTGGCCATGAACTCGGAGGCGGTGGCGCAGTCACAGGAAGAGGTGGTTATCTCGGGCGAGCGCAACTTGCTCAAGCTCAGCGATTTTTCAAGCGACATGGGCAATTTGCGCCGTGCGTTTGAGTTGTTCGAGCAAAAAGCGCAAATCATGCGGCTGCTCGATATCGCCGGCCAGGCCGAAGGCGTTCGCATCTTTATAGGCGGCGAAAGCCAGGTCGTGCCGTTTGAAGAACTGTCCATCGTCAGCGCGCCCTATGAAGTCGACGGAAAAATCGTCGGCACACTCGGCGTGATCGGGCCCACGCGCATGGCTTACGACCGCATGATTCAGATTGTGGACATCACCTCCAAGCTCGTCAGCAACGCGCTGAGCCACCACAAATAAGGCCTTGGCCAGCGCCCGCGGGCCATTGCGTATAATCTGCGCATCCGAGGAGCGTTGCAGTTCATACCGTTTGAACGAGGCTCGGACCGCGTTTCGGGTCATTCGCACCCTTTACCGCACCAACTGCGCTCACCCACGTTGTCTGTGGGCTGAGACTCCAAGCTTTGTAGTTCCAGTCGCACACCAGCGTGGTGGTTTTCCAC
This sequence comes from Comamonadaceae bacterium, assembly GCA_947447985.1. GTDB lineage: Bacteria > Pseudomonadota > Gammaproteobacteria > Burkholderiales > Burkholderiaceae_C > Allorhodoferax. Next base: position 760 of record CANFLX010000056.1, on the reverse strand, counting down.
ATTTATTTTTAATTTTGGAGTGAACTATGAACGCCGTTTTGAAACCCATCAAAAATCAAGACTTCGCGATTGCCGACCTGGGTCTGGCCGCGTGGGGCCGCAAAGAACTCACGATTGCCGAAACCGAAATGCCCGGTTTGATGGCCATCCGCGAAGAGTTTGCCAAGGCGCAGCCGCTCAAAGGCGCGCGCATCACTGGCTCGCTGCACATGACGATTCAGACTGGCGTGCTGGTCGAAACCCTGCAAGCCCTGGGCGCTGACGTGCGCTGGGCTTCGTGCAACATCTTCTCGACCCAAGACCATGCCGCTGCCGCGTTGGTCGCTGCGGGTACGCCCGTGTTTGCCTACAAAGGCGAGTCGCTGGACGACTATTGGGATTACACCCACCGCATTTTTGAATTTGGTGGCCGCAAAGGCACGGCCGCTGAAGGCCCCAACATGATTCTGGACGACGGTGGTGACGCGACCCTGTTGATGCACTTGGGCGCCAAAGCCGAAAAAGACATCAAAGTGCTGGCCAAGCCCGGCAGCGAAGAAGAGATCTGCCTGTTCAATGCGATCAAGGCCAAACTGAAAGTGGACCCCACTTGGTACAGCCGCCGCCTGAAAAACATCATCGGCGTGACCGAAGAGACCACCACCGGCGTACTGCGTTTGAACGAAATGTCGGCCAAGGGCGATCTGGCATTCCGCGCCATCAACGTGAACGACTCGGTGACCAAGAGCAAGTTTGACAACCTGTACGGCTGCCGCGAATC
>CANFLX010000055.1 GCA_947447985.1 Comamonadaceae bacterium | reverse complement strand
GGCAACACAGCCAAAGTGATCGAAAACGCCGAAGGCGCGCGCACCACCCCGTCCATCATTGCCTACCAGGAAGACGGTGAAGTGCTGGTCGGTGCATCCGCCAAGCGCCAGTCGGTGACCAACCCCAAAAACACGCTGTACGCGGTCAAGCGCCTGATCGGACGCAAGTTTTCTGAAAAAGAAGTGCAAAAAGACATCGACCTGATGCCTTACAAAATTGCCGCTGCCGACAACGGCGACGCCTGGGTCGAAGTGCGTGGTAACCGCCTGGCACCCCAACAGGTCAGTGCCGACATCCTGCGCAAAATGAAGAAAACCGCGGAGGACTACCTCGGCGAAGAAGTGACCGAAGCGGTGATCACCGTGCCGGCCTACTTCAACGACGCGCAACGCCAAGCCACCAAAGACGCAGGCCGCATTGCAGGTTTGGATGTCAAGCGCATCATCAACGAGCCCACCGCAGCCGCCTTGGCTTTCGGTTTGGACAAGAACGAAAAAGGCGACCGCAAGATTGCGGTGTATGACCTGGGTGGTGGCACGTTTGACGTGTCCATCATCGAAATCGCCGACGTCGATGGCGAGAAGCAATTCGAAGTGCTGTCCACCAACGGCGACACCTTCCTGGGTGGTGAAGACTTTGACCAACGCATCATCGACTTCATCATCACCGAGTTCAAAAAAGAATCCGGCGTCGATCTGGCCAAAGACGTGCTGGCCTTGCAGCGCCTGAAAGAAGCCGCTGAAAAAGCCAAGATCGAGCTCTCCAGCAGTGCCCAGACCGACATCAACCTGCCCTATGTGACAGCCGATGCCACCGGCCCCAAGCACTTGAACATCAAGCTCACCCGCGCCAAGCTCGAGAGCCTGGTCGAAGAGCTGATCGAGCGCACCATTGCGCCCTGCCGCACCGCGATCAAAGACGCCGGTGTGAGTGTGTCTGACATCCACGACGTGATTTTGGTCGGCGGTATGACCCGCATGCCCAAGGTGCAAGAAAAGGTCAAAGAACTGTTTGGCAAAGAGCCTCGCAAAGACGTGAACCCGGACGAAGCCGTGGCCGTGGGCGCCGCGATTCAGGGCCAAGTTCTGTCTGGCGACCGCAAGGACGTGCTGCTGCTCGACGTCACCCCTCTGTCTTTGGGCATCGAAACCCTGGGCGGCGTGATGACCAAGATGATCACCAAGAACACGACCATCCCCACCAAGTTTGCCCAGACCTTCTCGACAGCAGACGACAACCAGCCTGCGGTGACCATCAAGGTCTACCAGGGTGAGCGCGAAATGGCTTCGGCCAACAAGTCGCTGGGTGAGTTCAACCTCGAAGGCATCGCACCGGCCGCCCGCGGCACGCCGCAAATTGAAGTGTCTTTTGACATTGATGCCAACGGCATTCTGCACGTAGGCGCCAAAGACAAGGGCACGGGCAAAGAGAACAAGATCACCATCAAGGCCAACTCCGGCCTGACGGAAGCTGAAATCCAGCAGATGGTGAAAGACGCAGAGCTCAATGCCGCTGACGACAAGAAAAAGCTGGAACTGATCCAAGCCAAGAACGAAGCCGACGCCAACATCCACAGCGTGAAGAAGAGCCTGACCGAATACGGTGACAAGCTTGAAGCGGGCGAGAAAGACAAGATCGAAGCGGCGATCAAAGACCTCGAGGCCGTGATCAAGAGCGACGACAAAGAAAGCATTTCTGCCAAGAGTGCCGCGCTGATGACCGCCAGCCAAAAGCTGGGTGAAAAGGTCTATGCCGACATGCAAGCCAAAGAGGCGGCACAAGGCGCAGCACCGGGTGCGGCCGAAGGCCCCGCCCCTGCCGACGACAACGTGGTCGACGCGGAAGTCAAGGAAGTCAAGAAGGGCTAAAACCCGGGCAGCCCAGGCTGCTTAAAAACCTGCCGCGCTGAACGCCCCACGGAGTTCAGCGCGGCTTTTCTGTTGCTACGGAGCACCTATTCGCCATGGCCAAACGAGATTTTTACGAAATTCTGGGCGTCGCCAAGAACGCGTCTGACGAGGAAATTAAAAAGTCCTACCGCAAGCTGGCGATGAAGTTTCACCCGGACCGCAACCAGGGTGATGCGTCCAAAGAGGCGGAAGCCAAATTCAAAGAGGCCAAAGAGGCCTATGAGATGCTGTCGGACCCCCAAAAGCGCGCGGCCTACGACCAGCACGGCCACGCCGGTGTGGACCCCAATATGCGCGGCGGACCCGGTGCCGAAGGCTTTGGCGGTTTTGCCGAAGCTTTTGGTGACATTTTTGGCGATATGTTCGGTCAGCAGCGCGGGCGCTCGGGTGGCGGGCGCCAGGTTTACCGCGGGGGTGACCTGAGTTATGCGATGGAACTCACGCTGGAAGAAGCCGCCAACGGAAAAGACTCCCAAATCCGCATTCCAACCCACGAAAACTGCGATGTTTGCGCGGGCACAGGGGCCAAGCCCGGCACGCAAATCAAATCCTGCGGCACCTGCGGCGGCGCAGGCGCAGTGCAAATGCGCCAAGGCTTTTTCAGCGTTCAACAAACCTGCCCGACCTGTCGCGGCGTGGGCAAGATCATTCCCGATCCCTGCACGGCTTGCTCGGGCCAAGGCAAGATCAAGCGCCAAAAAACCCTGGAAGTCAAAATTCCAGCGGGCATCGACGCGGGCATGCGCATTCGCAGTGCTGGCAACGGTGAGCCAGGCACCAACGGCGGCCCCTCTGGCGACTTATACATTGAAATTCGCCTCAAAAAGCACGATATCTTCGAGCGCGACGGCGACGACCTGCACTGCAACGTTCCCGTTAGCATCGTCACGGCCGCATTGGGCGGAGAAATCGACGTACCCACGCTGGCCGGCAAAGCAGCGATCGACCTTCCCGAAGGCACACAAACCGGCAAGCAGTTCCGCTTGCGGGGCAAAGGTATCAAAGGCGTGCGCTCCAGCTACCCCGGTGACCTGTATTGCCACATCTCGGTGGAGACGCCAGTCAAGCTCAATGAAGGACAGCGCAAGCTGCTGCGAGAGCTCGACGAGTCGTTCAAAAAGGGCGGCAGCAAGCATTCGCCCTCGGGAGACAGCTGGAAAGACAAGCTCAAGGGCTTCTTCAGCTAAGCACAGCGCAGGCGTACCGTGGAGGCCATGAACCTGCCTTTGAGCCCCCGTTACCTGACGGCCGCCTTTTATTTGTTTGTGGATCTGCCCGATTACGTAGAACGTCGGGCGCCCTTGCTGGACTTGTGCCTGGCGCGCAATGTCAAAGGGCTGATTTTGTTGGCCCGCGAGGGTATCAACAGCACCATCGCAGGGGCCCAAGAGGACGTGCAGGCGGTACTGGCTTATCTGCGCGCTGACCCGGCATTCGCCACCTTGGTGCACAAAGAGTCCTGGTCCGACAAAGCGCCCTTTCACCGCATGAAGGTGCGGCTGAAAAAAGAAATCGTGACCATGGGCGTGCCAGGTATCAGCCCCACCACCGGCGCGGGCACCTATGTCAAACCGCAAGACTGGAACGCACTGATCAGCGCGCCCGATGTGGTGCTGGTGGACACGCGCAATGACTACGAAGTCGAGATCGGTACCTTTGCCGGAGCGCTGGACCCGCGCATCAAAACGTTCTCGGAGTTGCCTACCTGGGCCGCGCAGGCACCTGCGTTGCAGGCCCAAAACGGCAAAAAACCCCGCGTGGCCATGTTTTGCACCGGTGGCATCCGCTGCGAAAAGTCGACCGCTCTGCTGCGCGCCCAAGGCTTTGACGAGGTCTACCACCTCGAGGGCGGTATTCTGAAATACCTGGAAACGGTGCCCCCCGAAGAAAGCCTGTGGCAAGGCGAATGCTTTGTGTTTGACGAGCGTGTGTCGGTGGGCCACGGCCTGCAACCGGGCGAACACCAGCTCTGCCGCTGCTGCCGACAGCCGCTGCCGGAGGGCGCGCTGAACTCCCCGCAGTACGAGGCCGGCGTAAGCTGCCCGCGCTGCTTTGGCGTGAGCACGCCAGAGCAAAAAAACAGCGCCCGTGAACGCCAGCGCCAATGGCTGCTGGCCAAGGCGCGCGCGCAAACCCACATTGGGCGGATCGCCGAATAAAGGCTTGGCACTGCCTACTCCAATGGTGCTACATTGACCGAAGCGGTCCACGCAGCCCCTACCGCATTCGGAGTCGCCGCGTCGGCGCCTGAGGTATCTACATCCCCGCTGCGCTTACTCACAAGGCTTCACCATGAAACAAGTTGCATTCACCCAGATGAAGGACGGCACCACGGAGGATTACCAATTCCTGCAAAGCCTGGAGCATGACTACATCCGTGGTCTACCGGATCGATTGCTGCGTGCACTGGAAGGACTGGGCGACTCTTTGCAAGGCTACCAAATCAGCCGCTTAGAGCATTCGCTGCAAAGTGCCACCCGCGCCGAAGCCGATGGTGCCGACCTGGAAACGGTAGTGGCCGCTCTGGTGCACGACATTGGTGATGCGCTGGCTCCCGAGAACCACTCGCAAATGGCGGCGGCCATACTGCGCCCTTATGTGCGCGCCGAAGTGACATGGGTGATTGAAATGCACGGTCTGTTTCAGATGAAGTATTACGCCCACCATTACGGCAACAACCCCGACGGCTACCTCGCCTACAAAGACCACCCCTGGTTCAATAGCTGCGCCCGCTTTTGCGAACTCTACGACCAAGCGGCCTTTGACCCGGCCTACCCGACAAAACCCTTGTCCTATTTCGAGCCCATGCTGCGCGAAGTCTTTAGCCGAAAGCCTTTTGATCCGACTGTGCTAAAAGCCCTTGCTCATCTCCAGCCATGCGCTGAGATGGCTTGAATCGGAACCCGCCAGCTGAAGCGCTTGCGAACCCAAAGCACGGGCGATAGAGAAGCGCGCACTCCACCGCGAAGGCCCTCTCCAATCCAAACCTACGCCTGCGCCACTGACAGTGGCTTCATTGTCGCTATTGCTCCAAGGCGATTGATTGATGCGCACACGCCCTGCGTCAACAAACAAGACGGCGCGCCACTGACCAGCGATCAACCCATCCGCAGGAAGGTTCTGGCGCAACTCAAGGCTCAGTAATTGACCCGAATCGCCTGACAGAACGCCCGGCTCATAAGCCCGCACACTGCGTGCCCCGCCGAGCGAGAACTTTTGCGACGCATCCAAATTGTTCTGTGCCCATTGCCCGTTGAAGCTCACCCACAGGCTCGACTGCGTGCCCAGAGCTTGGTTTCGCTCAATACCCAGACGCACAAGACTGAAATTGCCCTGCGTCTGGGCACTGCTGGCATCGGCAGTCTGGGCTGCCGCATTGTCAAAGCGGACCTCCCCCGTATGCAAACCCACGCTGGCAATGCTGGTGCCCACGCCGCCCACGCCATCGACGCCCTGGGCTTGTATCTCCAGGCCCCAGGCCTTGACCTGCCGGTCTGTAAATACGCCAGTGCTGTCTACGTCATCGCGCAATGTCGAGGCGTCATGTTGCAGACGCGCTGTCACCTGCCACGAGGTACTGCGTGCGAGATAGTTACGCAGCCAGACGCTGTTTTGTTGCGCTTTTCCGTGGGCATTCAGACTCAGGGCAGAGTCAGCGAGAGCGTAATTGAGTGAAGACACCGCCCCTCCCAAGGTCGGCCCCCGCCCCGTCAGCGGAATCTCATAACTCACGCGCCCAAAATCCAAGCCATTGCCGGAGCTCAGCGCTGACAGCCCCAGCGTGTCTCCGCGGTGTACCGGGTTGTACCACTGCAGATTGGCGGCTGCGCGTTGGCGTCCAGTGAAACGTCCGCCGTAGTTGTCCAAGGTGATATCGCTGTTGAAGCCGGCGCCGGGCTGCACCTCGAGCACCAGGTCCGACGTGCCCACCGCTTGGCCTGGTCGCATGACCACCCCGGGGAGAATGCCCGGCACGTCCAGCAGCAGCTGCAACACGTCTTCAATGGTGAACTGGTGAATCATCAAACCGGGTTGAACCGCAGCAAGCGTGTCGCGCAAAAAATCGGTATTGACGATGCTGTAGTTGTTCAGTTCGACCTCGCCGATGCGGGCTTCGATGACTTGAACGGTCACAATGCCCTCGTCAATGGTTTGAACCGGTATCACGGCGCGGGCCAAGGGGTAGTCAGCCTTGCGGTAGAAAACCGTAATTGCGTAGATTGCGTCGCTGAGCTCGGGCAAGGTGAGCCTCTGCCCCTCCACGGGCGCCACCAATGCATGGAGCGTCGTGGTGTCAAACAGCGTGTTGCCGGTAATGCGAATTTGCCGAACGACAAAGGGGTTGGTCTCCGGCAGCGGCAGTTCGGGTGCGGCTTGCAGGCGCAAAGGACTGGCAACCTTGGGGCGCGTAAAGTCAATGGCCGGCTTGAGTTCTTGAAGCAAGCTCCCTGCATTGGGAAGATTGGGCGCAGTTTGGGCTCGGACCCCCAACGTGCCCAGAGCTGAAGCGAGCACCGTCAATGCGTGAAGCGCAAGCCTGCACCCCTTGGAGCCAACAGAGGATTTGGCCATAGTTACCACGCCCCCTCTGGCAATCTCACCCCGTCGCCCTGCAATGCGGCCGTACCCAGCATTCTTGATCCAATGAAAGTCTCGCTCAATGCCAAGACCGCGGAGGCCGCATTGGCGGACAAATCTCTGACACTCGGGATGAGGGCCGCCTGCGCCGGAACAATGACGGAACTGCTGCCCGTTGTGTAGCTAATCAGGTACCCCTGCTGGTTGGAATACAGCCCGCTTGCAATCGCGTTCACGGCGCCTGCGTTGGGACTGTTCAACACATAAGCTGCCGTCCCCAACACGGTTTTCCCGCCCGATGGGGTGTAGGCCACGCTGCAATTCAGGCCATTGGTGCAGGCGGTGGTGCCATCATAGGTTTTGCTTCCGGTCGCATTGCTGACAACCGTCAATGGTGTCAGAAAGCTTCGCAGCAAGGGAGCGGTGTAACCATCGTATTGAAACCACGCACCGTTGCTGGTGAAATCCCAGCCTGCAAAGTTAGAGGACTGCTTCATTTGGTCAGTGCTCAGAGCATGGACTCCATTGGCTGCGCCGTGCCCCACGCCGCTGGTTTGGCCGGTGGTGACGCTGTCGAAATAGCTGTTGCTGATGGCGCCGGAATAGGCAATGCCGACCAAGCCTCCAGAGATGAATCCACCTGAGACGTGGCCAGCGGCAAAGCTGCTGTTGATGGCGCCATCATTGTCCCCAACCAGCCCTCCCACGGAAAAGGCCCCGGAAACGCTACCGGTCGCATAGCTATTACTGATGGTGCCATAGTTGTATCCGACCAAGCCTCCGAGCGCGGAGTCTCCGGAAACGATTGCTGTCGAGTAGCTGGCACTGATGGTTCCAGCATTGATGCCGACCAGGCCTCCCACATCACTCTCAATAGCCCCGTAGCCCGACACATGCCCCGTGGCATAGCTGTTGGCAATGCTGCCATGGTCATTGAAACCTAGCAGCCCGCCAACCCCGGTATTTCCGAGAATGCTGACATTCACCAGCCCTGCATTTTGGATAGAGGCACCGTTTTTCATGTATCCAAACAGCCCTGCATAATTTTCAGTGGGGCGGTTAACGGTGAGGTTCGAAATGCTATGGCCCAAACCATCGAAGTTGCCCGTGAATGCCGCGCCTGATCCAGCGATGAAATCAGCAGTGCCAAGGGGTGTGAATCCTGCACCACCATTCCAATTTGCCGTGCTGCCGGCATCGATATCGGCCCCGAGCACGTAGTTTCCTCCCAAGCCGCCATTGATGCCCTGCAGATCAGCACCCGTGGTGCTGCCCGCATTTCCAAGGCGGGTCAGCACGGTCCAGTGAACGACGGCTCCATCACTGCCTTGTTTGGTGGCGAAGTTTGGGCCCTCAGGCAAACTCACTGGCGCGTGGATGTGGTAGCCGCTACCGCCCCCCGCGGATGACCCTTGACCGTAATCAAACTCAAGCGTCGCAGAGCCGCTGCCCGTCAGCGCGGCATTGACGTTGATATCGTTGTGCGCGCTCAGGGTGAGTTTGTTGGCTGACCAGCTTACCGCCGCATTGATATGGATATCGCCGGCGTCGGCGCCGACTCCGGCAGTCGTGAGGGTCACGTTGTTTGCGGCCAGATTGGCCTGCAAAGTCGAAGCGCCTATGCCACTGCTGCTTGGAGAACTGGCGCCTGCACTGACAGTGAAGTCGCTCGGGTCGATCAACCAAGTGCCTGTGGTGCCCTGGGTGGCGAAGGTCGTGACCTTTGCTCCTTCTGCCACATTGACTGCGTGTGCGCTGGTCTCAACGAAGCCGCCCTTACCGCCGTTGGGAGCGCTGGCATCCAAAGTGCCCGCAACGTGGACTGTTCCCGCCTGCGTACCGGCCATCAAGACAATACGCCCCTCATGTTCCTGCACCGAGTGCGCCAGGATGACGCCGGTGTTGTTGACCACGCTTGCCAGCACCGTGTCACGTGCACCCGCACTGAGGAGCACTTGGCCGCCGTCGGCTTGGACGAGACCGCCGTTGGACGCCAAGGCATTGAGCAGACTTCTGTCAACCTGCAGGCCTAAGAGTTTGCTGCCCGCAAAACTGAGCGTGACGGTGCTGCCCGCGCCCAGCGCCACCGTACCGCCTGAAGCAGAAATAGTGCCCTGATTGGTGGCGCTATGTCCCAGAAGAGCGACATAGCCGCCTTGGGCTGCATTGATGTGGCCGAAGTTGCTGACGCCTGCGGTGCTGGTGCCGCTAAAGCGTTGGCTGGCCTGACCCAGCGTCGTATCCGGGGTGTCCAAGGTGCTGGCCACCAAGCCAGCGACATTGATTTGCGCGCCCTGGCCAAAGAGGACTCCGTTGGGGTTGATCAGCCAGACTTGGCCGTTGGCATTGATGCGGCCCAGAATTTGACTGCCTTGCGTGTCCAAGATGCGATTCACGGCCAAGGATGTGGCGCTGGGCTGCACAAAATTGACGGTTTCGGCACTGCCCACATTGAAACTTTGCCAGGTGATAGACGCTCGGTCCGTGCTTTGGGTGATGGTGGTTGTGCCCGCCCCGGTTGTGCCGCTTTGACTGATGGTGGCACTGCCCGATACGACCTGCCCTCCCGCTGGCGCCGCGTGTACGCAAGGTGCGATGATGGACAGCGCAAGGACTGCGCCGAGCGCGCTAGCGGCAGTTGCGCCGCCACTGGAGCTCGCTTTTTTGCCGCGCCCTCGCGCTGCTTCGGAGGCGACAACCCAGCACTGGTGTACGGCACTCCAGACGAGGCGGTAAATACGATTGAGGGTTCCATGGCCTTGCATACTCTCGCTCCTTGATGTGAATGCTCCGAACTGAACACCTGTGCGCTTGCGGCAGTCGAAAGCACACTTGCATTAGGACAAAATACTAGTCATTTGCAAAACCATATTTTTGGATTACATAGATAAAACTGAAATTCACAATAACTAAGTTGATTTCGTTAAATTTATTTTGAAAAATTCGCATTTTTTTGAAATTACCGGTCTTGAACTGGTCAAAGTGACTTCAATGCTTGGAGGGGTTCAATGCCTGCGCGCGTGGGCAGCAAGATGTCGCCCTTCAGGTGTTTGGTGCAGTTGCACCCGCGGTAAGCTCAGGACCGACGCTGTATCTCACGCACCCTGAATCACCCGCAAATGCCCCCGACCGCTGCCCTACCGGTTTTGTATTCCTTCCGCCGTTGCCCCTACGCCATGCGCGCGCGGCTGGCCTTGCTGGTGTCAGGACAGGCGGTGGAACATCGCGAAGTCGAACTCAAAAACAAACCGTCAGAGATGCTGCGTTCGTCCCCCAAAGCCACGGTGCCGGTACTCGTGTTGAACGATGGCGTCGTGCTGGAACAAAGCCTGGACATCATGCTCTGGGCTTTGGATCGACAGGACCCCGAGCTCTGGATGCCCCCGGATGCGGCACGCCGGACCGACGCCAAGGCATTGATTGCGGCGAACGACGGTGAATTCAAATACCACCTCGATCGCTACAAATACCCGCACCGCTATGGACTCAGCGACGGCGTTGTGCACCGAGAGCTGGCGCGGGAATTTTTAAATGGCTTGCAGCAGCGACTTACGCGCACTGCGTTTTTGAATGGTGCGCACTTCGGGCTGGCGGACGCGGCCATAGCCCCTTTTGTCCGGCAATTTGCCCACACCGACAAAGCCTGGTTTGCGGCACAGCCCTGGAGGCAACTTGCGCAGTGGCTGAGCAACTTCGAAGCGTCCCCCCGTTTTGTGGGGGTCATGGAAAAACACCCGGTCTGGCCGGGTGTTGTTCAGGGGGAGTGCTGAGCGCGGCGGATTAGACCAGTCGCGCCTTGGCGGTCGCGTATTCGCGCTTGAGCTGGGCCACAAAGTCGCCCGCGCTTTGGATCTTGTCGATCGCGCCAATGCCTTGTCCGCAACCCCAAATGTCTTTCCAGGCCTTGCTCTTGTCGCCGCCGAAGTTCATTTTGCTGGGGTCGCTCTCGGGCAGATTGTGCGGGTCCATGCCCGCATTGACGATGCTGGGCGCCAGGTAGTTGCCGTGTACGCCAGTGAACAGATTGCTGTAGACGATGTCGTCTGAGTTGCTGCTCACGATGCACTCTTTGTATTCCTGGGCAGCACGCGCCTCTTCGGTGGCGATAAAGGCCGAGCCGATGTAGGCAAAGTCCGCTCCCATGGCCTGCGCCGCCAGCACGGCGCCGCCGGAGGCAATGGAGCCGCTCAGCGCCAAGGGGCCGTCAAACCACTGGCGGATCTCTTGAATCAAGGCAAACGGGCTCTTCTCACCCGCATGGCCCCCCGCACCTGCAGCGACTGCGATCAGGCCGTCGGCGCCCTTCTCAATGGCCTTGTGGGCGTGTTTGTTGTTAATGACATCGTGCAGCACCACACCGCCGTAGGAGTGGGCGGCTTGGTTGATTTCTTCCCGCGCACCCAGACTGGTAATGATGATGGGCACTTTGTACTTCACGCACATGGCCATGTCGTGCTCAAGGCGGTCGTTGCTCTTGTGCACGATTTGGTTGATGGCGAAGGGGGCCGCCGGTTTGTCCGGGTGGGCTTTGTTGTAGGCCGCCAAGGTTTCGGTGATTTCAATCAACCACTCTTCCAGCTGCTCGGCGGGCCGGGCGTTGAGCGCGGGCATAGAGCCTACGACGCCCGCGATGCACTGGGCAATCACGAGTTTGGGAGTGCTGATGATGAACAGCGGTGAGCCGATCACCGGAAAAGGCAAATGCGCGAGGGCTGCAGGAAGTTTGGACATAAGCAATGGGGAGTGAAGCTAAAAATTAAAACGCGTCCAGCGCCAGCGCTGTCACGCTGTCGGCACCGTCCACGATGCTGTCGCGCAGGCCCTGCGCCTTGGTCAGTATATGGTCGGCATAAAAACGCGCGGTCACCACTTTGGCTTGCATAAATGCAGCGTCTTTGCCCTCGGCCAATTCTTTTTGCGCCACCAGCAAAGCCCGGCCCATTTGCCATCCGGCCATCACGTTGCCGGCCAGCATGAGGTAGGGCACGCTGCCTGAGAACACGGCGTTGGGGCTGGCCTTGGTGTTACCGGCCACAAAGTCGATAACTTCCACCAAAGCAGCGCGGGCGGCATCCAGACGGCTCGCCACGGCCAGCGCATCGGGTGTGCCGCTGGCGCGCAAATCGGCCACGGTCACAGCAATTTGCGCGGCAATGCCTTTGGCGGCCTGGCCACCGTCGCGCGAGGTCTTGCGCCCCACCAAGTCGTTGGCCTGGATGGCGGTGGTGCCTTCGTAGATCGTCAAAATTTTGGCGTCGCGGTAGTACTGGGCCACACCGGTTTCTTCGATAAAGCCCATGCCGCCATGCACCTGCACGGCCATCGAGGTGACCTCCAGGCTCATCTCGGTGCTGTAGCCCTTGACCAAGGGCACCATGAATTCGTAAAAGGTTTGGTGCTCTTTGCGGGTTGCGGCATCGGGGTGGTGGTGCGCGACGTCAAAGGCAGACGCCGCCACACTGGCCAAGGCACGGCAGCCCTGCACATAGGCGCGCATGGTCATGAGCATGCGGCGCACATCGGGGTGGTGAATGATGGGCGCGCTGGTGTTCATGGAGCCGTCCACCGGGCGGCT
>CANFLX010000054.1 GCA_947447985.1 Comamonadaceae bacterium | reverse complement strand
TTTGCCTTCCCAGTTGTATACAGCGCCCACTCCAGCGGCGGGTCCGCTGTAGCTGCGCTGCAAATCGGTGTCCATGTGCTCCCACGGCGACCATGCGCCCCACTGGTGAAAATCGTTGATCAGTGCAAACGATTTCTCCGGCGGCGCTTTGATGCTGATGCTGCGTTCCAAGCGAAAGCTGTCTGGCCGCGTGGCCGCATAGGCCAACAGGATGGCAATGAGGACAACGACCACGATGGCAATGTTTTTTATCACTTGAGTCTCCCCTTTTGGTTCTGGAATTTGCGCTTCAATAAGCACACCGTAATATATCGCGCAGACCATGAACACACCGACTGTTGCTTCGCTCTACACCCAAGTCGATGCCGCCCTGCGCCCCCTGGCTGATGCGCAGCAAGCGGTGCCCATGCGCGCTTATATGCTGGACCAGTTTGCGTTTTTGGGCATCCGTGCCGCGCCGCGCCGTCAGGCCTTGCGCGGTTTGCCCAGACTAAACACCTGGACGGCGCACGATCTGCTGGCGCTGGCCGATACGCTGTGGGCGGCGCCGGAGCGCGAGTTTCAGTACGTGGCTGTGGACCTGCTGTCCAAGTACCACCGGCAACTGGGCTTGGACAGCGTGGCGCAACTCTTGGAGTTGGTGCAACGCAAATCCTGGTGGGACACGGTGGACGGACTGGCCGGGGTGGTGGGCGACATCGTGCTGCGTGCGCGCGCCACCGAGCCCGATGCGCAGCAGCTGATGGATGCGTGTCTTATTCACCCCCATTTGTGGGTGCGGCGCATCGCCATGCTGCACCAGCTGGGCTGGAAGGCGCAGACCGACCAAGAGCGCCTGTTTCGCTACGCGTTGGCCTTGGCTGGCGAGACAGACTTCTTCATCCGCAAGGCCATTGGCTGGGCCTTGCGCGACCATGCCCGCACCCAGCCCGAGGCGGTACGCTGCTTTTTGGCGCAGCACGCAAATCAATTTTCTGGCCTCACGCGACGCGAGGCTGGCAAGCACCTCGGTTGAGGGACTTGCCCCCTCCCAGGCTTGGGTGCGCGAGCGCACGGTGCGGCCAGGGCTTGCATCCTACAGTGGCGTTGTGAGCCCGCATGAACATTGACGCCAACCTGTACCAAGCACCTGAAGGCGCTGCCGTTGTTTTAGACCAATGGGCGACCCGGGGCAAACCGCTTTGCAAGTCCAAAAAGGGCTATGACAAAGCGCTGCAAGACCAGATCGAACAGCTCAGTGCGCAGCAGCGCCTGTTGTACGCGTCAGACCGCCACGCACTGTTGCTGATTTTTCAGGCCATGGACACCGCGGGCAAAGACGGCGCTATCCGCCATGTCATGTCGGGCGTGAACCCGCAGGGCTGCCAGGTATTCAGCTTTCAGCACCCCAGCGCGCAAGAGCTGGAGCACGACTTCCTGTGGCGCACCACCCGCCACCTGCCTGAGCGCGGACGCATCGGTATCTTCAATCGCTCTTACTACGAGGAGGTGCTCATCGTACGGGTGCACAGCGGCATATTGCGCAGCCAGGGGGTGTGCGACTTGGCAGCGGGAGAGTCGGTGTGGACCAGCCGGTTTCGCTCGATTGTGGAGCTGGAGCGGCACCTGCACGCCAATGGCACGCGGGTGGTCAAGGTGTACCTGCACCTTTCAAAGGACGAGCAGCGCAAACGCCTGTTGGCGCGCATCGACGAGCCGGAAAAAAACTGGAAGTTCAGCCTGGCCGGCGCCACCAGCACAGCCGATTCGCCCTGGTTCATCGTGCCCGCCGACGACAAGTTTGACGCCCGCCTCATCGTCTCGCACATCGTGCTGGATGCGCTGCTCAACCTGAAGATGCACTACCCCAAGGTCAGCCCCGCGCGGCGGCGGGAGCTCAAAGCCATTCGCAAGCAACTCGTCCCTTAAAGCGGGGCAGTGCAAGGCGCGAATACACTTTGTGTTCGCAGCCCTCCAGCAATGACTCCACCCACCCACGCCCTGATCTCCGATACCGATGCCTTGCTGGCCTTGGTGCGCGCGCAGTTTTCAGCGCAGGCCAGGTCGGTGCGGCACCTGAGTGGCGAACGGGACATGAACTTTGTGGTGGAAGTGGACGAAGGCTTGCAAAGTACACCGTCGCGCTACGTACTCAAGGTGAGCGACTCCCAGGAAAACCCTGCTTCTCTGGCGCTGCAAAACGCCACGCTGGAACACCTGGCGCGGTCCGCTCCGCAACTGCCGGTGCAGCGTATTTTCCGGTGGCACAACGGCGCCCACATGCTGGCCTTGCCCCAAAGCGAGCCGCCTTGCTACGCGCGCATGCTGGCGTATTTGCCAGGCTTGCCCTTGCACCAAGCACCTTCGAGCCCGGCGCAACGAAAAGCAGTGGGTGCGGCACTGGGCACCTTGGACCATGCCTTGGCCAGCCTGGTGCATCCGGTCGTGGGCAACCCCGCCCTGCTGTGGGACATCCACCGCACGCCAGAGCTGCAGGCCTGGTTGCCTGCAATCGCAGATGCCCAGTCCCGCCGCTGGGCTGAGGCGGTGTTCGGCCTTTACGTGGACGAGGTCAAGCCATTGCTGCATACCTTGGAGACCCAGTATTTGCACAACGACTTCAACCCCCACAACCTCCTGGTGGACCCCGCCGATCCGCGCAGGGTGTGTGGCGTGCTGGACTTTGGTGACATGGTGCATGGCCCGCGCGTGTTTGACGCGGCGGTGGGCATGTCTTACCAAGGCTTGGAGGGCACAGTTCCGAGCTTGGACAGCATGGTCGACTTCACGCGGGGCTACCAAGCTGCCAATGCCTTGTCAGCGGGCGAGCTGCGACTGCTGCCCTTGCTGGCAGCCGTGCGCTGCGCCATGACGCTGTGCATTACCGAGCAACGCGCCCGATGGTTCCCAGAAAACCGCGCATATATCTTGCGCAATCACGCAGTGGCCAGCGCCGGTTTGCATGCCATCATGGACCACGGTTTGCAGGCGGCGGGCGACCTGCTCATCGGCCACTTGCAAGCCCCCGTATTGACAGACTGACCCATGAAAACCATCAACGCTTTTGATCCGTCCGCGCTCTCCAGTTTGCCGGAGCGTCGCCAGGCGCTGATACAGCGGCGTGCGGCATTGCTGGGCCCCGCGTACCGGCTGTTCTACCAAGACCCGGTGGAGCTGGTGCGCGGCGAAGGCGTGTGGGTGTGGGACGCAGAAGGCCAACGCTATCTGGACGCATACAACAACGTGGTGTCACTGGGCCACTGCCACCCGCGGGTGCTGCAGGCTTTGAACGCGCAGTCTGCGCGCATCAACACCCACACCCGTTACTTGAACGAAGACTTGCTGCATTACGCCGAGCGCCTGCTCGCGACCCACCACGCCAGTTTGAATCGCATCATGTTCACCTGCACTGGTAGTGAGGCCAATGACTTG
Organism: Comamonadaceae bacterium; assembly: GCA_947447985.1. Taxonomy (GTDB): domain Bacteria; phylum Pseudomonadota; class Gammaproteobacteria; order Burkholderiales; family Burkholderiaceae_C; genus Allorhodoferax. Next base: position 9,237 of record CANFLX010000054.1, on the reverse strand, counting down.
GCTTTGCGCTTGGCGCAGTTTGCGACGGGAGGCACCGGGGTCGTGGTTTCGCAATGGGCCTACCACGGCGTTACGCAAACCACCTCCGCCTGCTCGCCTTCACTGGGACATATCGCCAGTGGAATGCCGCAGGTGTACACCCTGCCTGCGCCTCGCGCCTATGGACAGGGCGATGTCGATGTCGGTGCTGCCTTGGCGGCAGCCATGGACCACGCCATCGCCCGCATGCATGCCGATGGCGTACGTCCCGCCGCCTTTTTGTTTGACTCCTTGTTCACCAGCGACGGTGTTTATGGCGCGCCCGCGGCGTTTTTGCAGGCCGCTGTGGCGCGCGCGCGCGCCGCAGGCATGGTGGTGATTGCAGACGAAGTGCAGCCTGGATTTGGCCGCACCGGCACCCATATGTGGGGTTACCAACGCCACGGCATTGCGCCCGACATCGTGACCATGGGCAAGCCCATGGGCAATGGCCACCCCATGGCGGGTTTGTGTGCCCGCCACGACTTGCTAGACGCCTTTGCGCGCGAGACGCGCTACTTCAATACCTTTGGCGGCAACACCGTAAGCGCCGCAGTGGGCATGGCGGTATTGGATGTGATCGAGGACGAAAAGTTGCTGCACAACACCGATGAGCAGGGCCGCTACTTTGCGCAGAGTCTGCAAAGCCTTGCGCAGCGCCACGCTTGCATTGGCGACGTCCGGCAGTTTGGCTTGTTCCTGGGCGTGGAGTTGGTGCACCAGGGGGACGCCCGGCGTCCTGCAGCAGAACTGACGACGGCGGTGGTCAACGGCATGAAGGCCCGCGGTGTGCTGATCAGTGCCTGCAGCCCACAGGCCAATGTGCTCAAAATCCGTCCGCCGCTGGTGCTGCAGCGTGCGCACGTAGACTTCTTTATCGAGGCCTTGGACGCCTGCCTTGTCCAGCTAAATACCCAGGTCTGAACGGGCGCAGGTCTGCTACCAGGTATCAATCGCCGCGCCGCGCAACTCGCCTACACGGCCTGCGGCCAAGCCGCGCAGCAACCAGTCGCGGGTGTCTGCGGGGTCGATCACCGCGTCAATCTCCAGGCTGCTGGCCATGGCCATCGCACTGCCGTTTTCCACTTGCTGTGCCAGCAACTGCGCAAACAAGGTGTCGCGCGCTGCGCCTTCAGGCACGGCTTCAAGTTCTTTTTTGAAGCCTAAGCGCACGGCACCTTCCAAGCCCATAGCGCCAAACTCCGCGCTGGGCCAGGCCACGGTGCACAGCGGTGCATGAAAGCCACCAGCCGTCATGGCCATGGCGCCCAGGCCGTAGCCCTTGCGCAGCACCACGCTCAAATACGGCACGCGCAAATGCGCTGCCGCAACAAACATGCGGCTCACATGGCGCACTTGCGCGGTGGCCTCGGTGTCTGGGCCGACCATGAAGCCCGGCGTGTCGACCAAACTCAGCAGTGGCACACCATGCGCATTGCACAGCTGCATAAAGCGCGCAGCTTTGTCGGCGGCGTCGGCGTCAATTGCACCCCCCAGCTGCTGCGGGTTGTTAGCCAGCACGCCCACCGCGCGCCCGCCCAGGCGCGCCAACGCGGTGTGGATGCCCACGCCAAAGCCGGTGCGCAGTTCCAGCACGCTGCCCTGATCTGCCACCCCGTACAAGGCGGCGCGGGTGTCATAGACGCGCAGGCGGTTCTCAGGCACCACGCCGCGCAGCGCGAGTGCGTCGGGCGCGGTGTTGCCGGGCAAGGTGGCCGTCGTAAAAAAGCCCAGGTAGTGTTTGGCCGCGGCCACGGCCTGCGCTTCGTCATCGACCAGGAGGTCGATCACGCCATTGGCGTGCTGCACGCCGCTGGGGCCGATCTGCTCGGGTTTGTAAACGCCCAAGCCGCCGCCTTCGACCATGGCCGGGCCGCCCATGCCGATGTTGCTGGCGCGGGTGGCAATCACCACGTCGCAGCAGCCCAGCAGCGCGGCATTGCCTGCAAAGCAGCGCCCGGTGGTGATGCCCACCACCGGCACCTGGCCGTTGAGCCGGGCAAAACTGGCAAAGGTCGCCACATGCAGGCCGGCCACGATGGGCATGTCCACGTCACCGGGGCGGCCTCCACCGCCTTCGGCCAACAGCACTACCGGCAATCGGTTTTGCAGCGCCAGGCCGAGCATGCGGTCGGTTTTTTGGTGGTTGCGCATGCCCTGGGTGCCCGCCAGCACGGTGGCGTCGTAGGCCATCACCACGCAGGCCGCGCCGTTGATGGTGGCCGTGCCGCACACCATGCCGTCGGCTGGGGTGTTGCGCACCAGATCGTCCAAGCTGCGGCGCTGGCTTTGGGCCGCCACGGCCAGCGCGCCGTACTCTGAAAAACTGCCGGGGTCGCACAGGTCGGCCAGGTTTTCGCGGGCGGTGCGCAGGCCCAGCGCGTGGCGCTTGGCCACTGCCTCGGGCCGCTGCGCGTCGAGCGTGAAAGCATGGCGGGCCTGCACGCGGGCCAGATCGGCGCGCACGGCGTCAGGCGCCGTGGCGGGGTTGCTGGTCAGCGCTGCCTCGGGTTCGAGGCGGGGCGCTTCGGCGCTGCGCGCCATCACCAGCACCACTTCGTCCTGGGCCACAGATTCACCCACGGCGAAAAAGCACTCTTTGACCACACCGCTGTGCGGTGCCAGCACTTCGTGCTCCATCTTCATGGCCTCGAGCACCAGCAGCACCTGGCCTGCCTGCACGGCATGGCCTGGCTGTACCAGCAGGTGGACGATGTGGGCTTGCAGGGGGGAGCGGAGTTCAACCATGGCGATAGTGGAATCGGTAGTGCGTAGAAACCTGGCGCCACTGGTGCGGGCGCGGTGCGGTCAAACCAGTATAGAGAGGGCACTTTCACCGCGCGCGGTATGCTTGTCCTCACGGCGACGCAGCGGTGTTTGCGCGCTACCCCACCCCTTCCCATGATTCCCCGAAAGATGGTGCGTATGTCCCCCAGTGATTTCTCCCCCCTCATCCAGCTCAGCCGCGGCGGCATGACCGAGTGTGTGCACTTTGGCGCCATTGCCGTGGTGAATGCGCGCGATGAACTGCAGGCCTTTGCGGGCAACCCACATATGCAAAATTTCACCCGCTCCACGCTCAAGGCCTTGCAGGCGCTGCCCTTTATGCAGGCGGGCGGCGCCAAAGCTTTTGGTTTCAGCCAGCCTGAGCTGGCCATGCTGTGTGCCAGCCACAACGGCGAAGACATGCACGTGCAAGCGGCCGAGTCCATGCTCGCCAAAGCGGGGCAGGACTACAAAGTGCTGCGCTGCGGCTGCCACGTGCCCGGCACCTACATGCTGATGGACAAGACCGCGCCCGATGGCATCGCCTATGACGAGCGCCACAACAACTGCAGCGGCAAGCACGCCGGTTTTGTGGCGCACTGCGTGCAAAACGGCTGGCGCCTGGACGACTACATCGCCCCCGACCACCCGCTCCAACAAGCGATTGCGCGCGACGTGGCCGCCGCTGTGGGCATGGATGTACAAGACCTCACCATGGGCATTGACGGCTGCTCGGCCCCCAACTACGCCATGCCCCTGTCCAAACTCGCCTACGGCTATGCGCGCCTGGCCAGCGGCGCGCAAGACGCCCAGTTTGGCGAGAGCTTTGCCCAGCTGGGCGAGGCCATGACGGCGTACCCCGAGATGGTCAGCGGCATCGGGCGCAACGACCTGGCCTTCATGAAAATCGGACGCGGCGACTGGATTACCAAAATTGGCGCCGACGGCGTGCAAGTGGTGGCCAGCAAGAGCCGCAGCGAGGCCTTGGCCATCAAAATCAGCGACGGCAACAAGACTGCGCTCTATGCCGCTGCCGTAGAAGCGCTGGACCAACTGGGCTGGCTCGATGCGGCGCAGCGCGAGGCCTTGCAGCCCTGGCGCGCGCAGCCCATCGTCAACCCGCGCGGCGTGCATGTCGGTACGCGGGATGCCTGTTTCCGCTTGCAAATACCCGCATAATTCTCTCAATCACCAGAAACCCTGAAGTTTGGGTTTTGTTTTAGGGAATTTGATGTTCGCAAAGCTTTTCAAGTGGGTGCTGATGGCTTTGCTGCTGGCCGCGCTGGTCTGGCATTACCGCGACACCGAGCTGGTGCGCCAACGCCGCAGCACCATCGAAAGCCTGCTGTCTAAAGCAGGCCTGGATGAAACCGCGGTGCGCCGTTACTGGCCGTTGGAGGTCTCAGACGATGCCCCGTCCGCCAGCCCGCCCGCTCCCGCGCCCTCGGTTTGGAACGACCTTGCCAACCGCCTCAACCCCATTACTTTGTTGCGCGATCGCATGGACGCGCAAAAACCTGCCACCACGCCCTGACGGGTTCAGGACACCTTGGGGAAGCGCGCCCGGCGCTCCAGATCGTCCAAGTCCATGTGGTTGCGCATGTACTGCTCGCTGGCCTTGACCAGGGGCTGGTGATCCCAGGACGTGAGCGTTCCCTGGCCCAAGGCCTTGCCGACCAATCGGCGCCTGCGCTGACTGTCCAGTACCTGCTGGTGCAAGGCGTCCAAATTCCAGCGCTGTGCCACCTCTTGCATGAACGCGCCCAAGAGCTCCTGATGGGCCGGGTCGTCCGCCAGGTTGTGCAGCTCGTTCGGATCATTCGGCAGGTTGTAGAGCAGGCAAATGTCGTCTTGCGAGTACATGAATTTCCAGGGCCCACGGCGAATCATCAGCAGCGGCGTTTTGCTGCCCTCGGCCATGTATTCGCCAATCACTTCGTCATGCCCCGCGTTGCCCTGCAAATGGGGCAGCAGCGAGCGGCCGTCCAGGTGCAAGCGGGCGTCGGTCGTGCCACCAGCGAGCTCCACCAGCGTGGGCAGCAGGTCGATGGTGGACACGCTGTGTGCCACCCGGTGCGCGGCAAAGTGCTTGGGCGCATGAATCACCAAGGGCACGCGCGCGGCCATCTCATACCAGTGCATCTTGTACCAAAGGCTGCGCTCGCCCAGCATGTCGCCGTGGTCGCCCGAAAACACAATGATGGTGTCCTCGCGCAAGCCGCATTCGTCCAGCGTTTTGAGCAGTGCGCCAATTTGGCTGTCCACATAGCTGCAGGCGCCAAAGTAGGCACGCCGCGCACGGGCAATGGCCTCGGCGGGCAGGGGCTTGTCCCACAAATCAATCACCTTGAGCAGGCGTTTGGAGTGCGCATCCTGGTTGGCTTGGGCAATCACGGTGCGTGGCATGGGAATGTCCACCCCTTCGTACAAGTCCCAGTACTGCGCCGGGATGGTGTACGGGTCGTGCGGATGGGTCATGGACACCGTCAGGCAAAAAGGCTGCTCGGGGTGGTTGCGCACATGGTCGTACAGGTACTGGCGGGCTTTGAAGACCACTTCTTCGTCAAAGTCGAGCTGGTTGCTGCGCACGCAGGTGCCAGCCTGCAGCACCGAGGCCATGTTGTGGTACCAGCTGGGGCGCACCTCCAGCTCGTCCCAGTTCACCGCCCAACCGTAGTCGGCGGGGTAAATGTCACTGGTCAGGCGCTCCTCGTAGCCATGCAACTGGTCGGGGCCGCAAAAGTGCATCTTGCCCGACAGCGCCGTGCGGTAGCCCAGGTTGCGCAGGTAGTGCGCATAGGTCGGCACATCGGCGGCCAGGTCGGCTGCATTGTCAAAACCGCCAATGCGCGAGGGCAACTGCCCGCTCACCAGGCTGAAGCGTGAGGGCGCGCACAGCGGGCTGTTGCAATAGGCCGAATCAAAGGTGACGCCCTGCGCCGCCAGTGCGGACAGGTGCGGCATTTGCACCACCGATTTGGGGTCGTGCAGCGGCAACAAGGGTGCGGCCATTTGGTCGGCCATGATGAACAGGATGTGGGGGCGTTTGGCAGCGGCGGTGGACATAGCGAACGTAGCTTCAAGGGGGCTGATTGCGAAACAGAGATGGTACTCGGCGGGGCGGTGGCTGCGACTCGTTAAAGTCGCAGGATGAACACCAAACAAGAAACGCTGGGCATGTGGCTGGGCGTGCTCGGCGTCGCGATATTCGCCGTCACTTTGCCCATGACCCGGCTGGCCACAGGCACCGTGGCCGACCCGCAGCTCACGGCCTGGTTTATCACCTTTGCACGCGCTGCTTTGGCCGGAGCCTTGTCGATCGGCTTTTTGCTCATCACGCGCTCGCCCTGGCCTTTGTCCACCCAACGCTTTCCCCTGCTGATGGCCCTACTGGGCAATGCGGTGGGCTTCCCCATGTTTCTGGGCCTGGCGCTGCGCCAGGTCACCTCCGGCCACGCAGCGGTGTTTACCGCCTTGCTGCCACTGGCCACCGCGGCCCTGTCTGCGTGGATATTGCACCAGCGTGCGCGATTGGGCTTTTGGCTGTGCGCCGGGGTCGGGGCGCTGTTGGTGGCGGCGTTCTCCTTGCTGCGTGCCTACCAGCATGGACAGGGCTTTGGCCTGGAGTGGGCCGACTTGCTGCTTTTGGGCGCCATAGTGTCTGCGGCGGTGGGCTATGTGTTTGGCGCGCAAGTGACGCCTGCATTGGGTGCTGAGCGGGTGATTTGCTGGGTGTGCGTGATGGCGCTGCCGATGTCTATTCCCGGCACGATTGTGTTTTGGCCCGAGCAGGAGATTCGCACTACTTCATGGCTGGCGCTGGGCTATGTCGGTGTTTTTTCCATGTGGGCAGGCTTTTTCGCCTGGTACCGCGGCTTGGCCATGGGCGGCCCCTTGCGGGTGAGTCAGGTGCAGCTGGTGCAGCCCTTCTTCAGCATTCTGGCGGCGGTGCCCTTGTTGGGGGAGCCTCTAGAGGTGATGACCCTGGGCTTTGCCATGGCCGTGGTGGTGGTGGTGTTTTTGGGTAAGCGGCTTTCGGCCTCGCCCGCAGCAAGTGCGGCGGCACCCATGAAAGGCGGCGCATGAACGACGATTTGTTATTCGCCGCCAGCGCCTTTATCTTGGCCAGCTCGGTCACGCCAGGGCCCAACAACACCATGCTCATGGCCTCGGGCGTGAACTTTGGCATGCGCCGCACGCTGGCGCATTTGGCGGGTGTGCAATTTGGTTTTGGCTTCATGCTTTTGTGTGTGGGCACGGGTTTGCATGCGGTGTTGGCGCAGTTCCCCATGTTTTATGACGCGCTGCGTTTTGCCGGTGCCGCCTACATGCTGGTGATTGCCTGGAAGCTGGCCACCGCGCAAAGCACCAACGCCGACGTGCAGCGCCCGTCCCACCCCATGGGCTTTTGGGGTGCAGTGGCGTTTCAGTGGGTCAACCCCAAGGCCTGGGTGATGGCCGTGACCTTTATGAGCACCTACCCGCCAGCGCACGCAGGTATTGCAGACATCGCGCCCCTGGTGCTTTTGTTTATGGCGCTGGGCATGCCGTGCTCGGCCCTGTGGGCAGGCTTTGGCAGCGCCATGCGCAGCTTCTTGCAAGACCCCAAGCGCCTTCGCATCTTCAACATCACCATGGCGCTGGCCTTGGTGGCCTCGCTCTATCCCATGCTCAAACCATGATCTCTGCTGCCTTCATTTTCGAGCCCGGCACCTACGACGCGCGCTTTCTGGCGCTGGACGCAAAGATTGAGGCGGCCGCCGTGGCCACCCCCGGCTACCTGGGGCGCGAGACCTGGCAAAGCGAAGACGGCCAGCGCTTCAACGCCACCTACTACTGGGCCGACATGGCCGCACTTCAAGCCTTCAGCACCAACGCCGACCACCAAGAGGCCAAGCGTGACTACAAGCTTTGGTACAAGGGTTTTCACATCGTGATCTCTGAAGTGCTGCGCGCTTATGGCGATGGCGCTTTGGATCACATCACCGCCAACGCCGCCCATTCCGCAACCCATCAGCATTGACCATGAGCTCCCGCCCCTTCAAACAAGTCGACGTTTTCACCGCAACTCCCTATCTGGGCAATGGTCTGGCGGTGGTGCTGGACGGTGTGGGCGTGAGCGACGCAGAGATGCAAAACTTTGCGCGCTGGACGAATCTGTCGGAGACCACGTTTTTGCTTCCGCCGACGCCCGAGGCGGCTGCGGCAGGCGCGGACTACCAGGTGCGCATTTTTGCGCCAGGTTATGAAATGCCATTTGCCGGCCACCCGACCTTGGGCAGTTGCCATGCTTGGCTAGAAGCCGGGGGAGTAGCGCGCGACCCCGGTCGTGTGGTGCAGCAGTGCAAAGCGGGGCTGGTGTCTATCCGGCGCACGGCCAACGCAAGCTCGCCGGGTGGTCAGCGGCTTGCGTTTGCGGCGCCCGCTTTGACGCGCAGCGCGCCCACACCCGACGTGGGTGCGGCCTTGGCTGGCGCACTGGGCTTGCGGCAGCGCCAAATCATTGCGGCCCAGCACCTGTGCAATGGGCCTCAGCACTTTGGTTTTCTGGTCGACGATGCTTCCACGCTGCAAAACCTGGAGCCTGACTTTGCCGCACTGGGGCGCTTGCTGCCGCAGTTTGGCATCAGCGGCCTGGGCCTGGCGGCGGTGCAAGCGGATCCGGTGGTGCCCGCTTTGATCGGCCGGTCCAACCGCGAGGCCCGGGCCTTTGGTGCCTCACATGGCGCCTCAAACAGCGCTTTGCCGGTGGACGATGCGCAAGTCGAAGTGCGCTTCTTTTTTGTCACCGGCCCACAGGTGAGTGAAGACCCGGTCACGGGCAGCTTCAACGCCAGCATGGCCCAGTGGCTGATCGCCGAAGGCCATGCGCCAAGCCACTACACGGCCGCTCAAGGCCAGGCCCTGGGCGTGCAAGGCCGCGTGCACATTGCACAAGATGCCACCGGCCAGGTCTGGGTGGGGGGCGATGTGGTGACCTGCATCGATGGGCAGATCACTATTTAGGCAAAACGAAGGCAATGCGGTAGAGTGCCTCGTATGCATCAGCAAGACTACGAATCCCCTGCGGTGGCGCGCCTGCGCGCTGACCTGGCACTGGCGCTGCGCGCTGCCGCCCACCATGGCCTGAGCGAAGGCGTGTGCAACCATTTCAGCGTGGAGTTGCCCGACGACAGTGGGCGCTTTTTGCTCAACCCCCGCGGGCTCTTGTGGAGCGAAATCCAAGCCGATGACATCGTACTGGTCAATGCAGACGGCGACGTGCTGGCGGGGCGCCATCCGGTGGAATCCACGGCCATGTTCATCCACGCGGCGGTGCACCGTATTGCGGGCAAGGCCTGTGTGCTGCACACCCATATGCCCTATGCCACGGCGCTCACGCTAACCCGGGCACGGGCTTTGGATACCACGCTGTCGCAAAACGCCATGCGTTTTTATGGGCGCCTGGCGATT
>CANFLX010000053.1 GCA_947447985.1 Comamonadaceae bacterium | reverse complement strand
GCGAGATAGTCTTCCACCCCGGCGGCGCAGGGAAGAAAGAGTTGGAGCTGGTTCAAACGGGTTCCTTTAGAGCGCTTTGCGCAAACTGGCGGGGGCGATTTTGAGCCCCTCGCGGTACTTGGCCACGGTGCGGCGCGCGCATTCAATGCCTTGCTCTTTGAGCATCTCGGACAACTGGTTGTCGCTCAGGGGCTTCTTGGGATTTTCTGCCGCAATGAACTGCTTGATGATGGCGCGCACGGCCGTGCTGGAGGCGCTGCCGCCCGACTCGGTGTCCAGCCCGGAGCCAAAGAAATACTTGAGCTCAAAGGTGCCAAAGGGCGTGGACATGTACTTGGCCGTGGTCACGCGGCTGATGGTGGACTCGTGCAGGCCGAGTTCTTCGGCAATCTCACGCAAGACCAAGGGGCGCATGGCCAGTTCACCATGGGTGAAAAAGCTTTTTTGCCGCTCCACCACGGCGGTGCTGACGCGCAAGATGGTGTCAAAGCGTTGTTGGATGTTTTTGATAAACCAGCGCGCCTCTTGCAGGCGCTGTTGCAGCCCGGCGTGGCTGGAGCTCGATTTGTGGTTGCGCAGCACGTTGGCATAAATGTCGTGCACCCGCAGGCGGGGCATGACGTCGGGGTTGAGCTGCACCCTGAATTTGGGCGTGGCACCCGCTTTGTGGATGGCGCTGACCAGCACGTCAGGCACCACGATGTTTCGCTCCACATCCACAAAGCGGCGGCCCGGCTTGGGCTCGAGCCGCCCGATCAGGGCAATCGCTTCGCGTACCAGCGCGTCACTGCCCACGCCCAGCGCCACCAGGCGCTTGATGTCGCGCCGCGCCAAAAAGTCCATGGGCTGCTGGCACACGCGCAGCGCCACTTCCAGCAGTTCGCGGCGTTCCTCGTGTTCTGGCGTATCGGCCTCCAGCCCCGCCAGCAAGGCGCGCACTTGCAGACGCAGGCATTCGCCCAGGTCGCGTGCGCCTACGCCCACCGGCTCCAGGCTGTGCAGCAGGCCCAGCGCCACGGTGAAGTGGTGCACCAGGTCTTCGATTTGTTCCAGGTCGTCGCCCGCCAGGCTTTGGGCCAAAGATTCCAGCGGGTCTTCGAGGTAGCCGTCGTCGTTGAGCGACTCGATCAAAAAGCGCAGGGCAGCACTGTCGGTGTCGCTCAAACGCAGGCGCAGGGCCTGGCGCAGCAAGTGCGCTTGCAGCGACTCCTGCACCCGTGCCAGCTCAGTGGCGTCTTTGTCTTCGGTGTCACCCAGGTTGTTGGTGCGGGGCGGCGCATCGCCACCCCATTCGCCGTCGTCGGGCGTGGTCTCGGTGGTGCCATCGCCTTCCCAGCTCACGCCATCGTCGCCCGGCTCGGCGCTCAGGGGCGTGGCGTCCTGGTCGCTGTTGTCGCTGCTGCTGGTGCTGCTCGAAAAATCCGTGGTGGTGCTGGGCGCAAATTCGCTGATACGGTCGCCCTCACTGACTGGCATGTCGGCTTGCGCCAGGCCGTACTGTTCGCGTTCTGCGGCCTCGTGGTCCATCTCCAGAAAAGGATTGGCTTCGAGCATCTGCTCGATCTCCTGGCCGAGTTCCAGCGTCGACAGTTGCAGCAAGCGGATGGACTGCTGCAACTGGGGCGTGAGCGCCAGATGCTGAGAGACGCGAAGTGAAAGGCCTTGGCGCATGCCGGGTTACATCTTGAAGTTCTCGCCCAGATAGACCCGGCGCACGTCGGCGTTGTGGACTATCTCGGACGGTGTGCCCTGCGCCAGCACCTGGCCGTCGCTGATGATGTAAGCGTGGTCACAAATACCCAGCGTTTCGCGCACGTTGTGGTCGGTGATCAAGACGCCGATGTTGCGGCTCTTGAGGAAATTGATGATGCGCTGGATCTCAATCACCGCAATCGGGTCGATGCCGGCAAAGGGCTCGTCGAGCAAGATAAAGCGGGGCTGGGTGGCCAAGGCGCGGGCGATCTCTACCCGGCGGCGCTCGCCTCCGGAGAGCGACAAAGCACTGGACTCGCGCAAGTGGTCCACACGCAGGTCTTGCAGCAGGGCGGTGAGACGCGACTCGATCTCGGCGGACGTTAATGCTTTGCCATCCGCACCGCGCTGCAGTTCCAGCACCGCGCGCACGTTGTCTTCGACATTGAGCTTGCGAAAAATCGACGCTTCCTGCGGCAAGTAGCCCAAGCCCAATCGGGCGCGCCGGTGGATGGGCATGTGTTCAATGCGCTGGCCGTCGATCGTGATCTGGCCGGCACTGGCGCGCAGCAGCCCGACGATCATGTAAAACGAAGTGGTCTTGCCCGCGCCATTGGGACCCAGCAGTCCGACGACCTCGCCGGTGCGAACGGCCAGAGACACGTCACGCACGACCTGGCGCTTGCCATAGGCACGCTGTAAATGCGTGGCTTCCAGCACCCCCACCGCCGCAGCAGGCGTGGGCGTCACGCTGGCGGCCTCTGCATTCATGGCGTCTTGCCTTCCGGCTTGGGAGTGAGCGTGGCGCGCACCCGGCCTTTGACGGCGGAACCTGCGGCAGTGCCGTCCACACTGAATTTATCGGTCAGGTTTTCGTAGACGATGACGGCGCCGCTGACCTCGTCTGCCACGGTGTTGCCGCGGTAGCGGCGCAGTACTGCGTTCTTTTCAAAACGCACGGTATCGGCCTTGCCGTTGTACACCAGTGTTTCGCTCTGGCCTTCAATAAATTCATCCACGCCATCGCGTTTCTGGCGAAAAAAAGCGGGTTCGGCGGCCGTGCCGGTGACGGTGCCGTACTGGTAGCCCTCCGGGTCCTGGCGCACTTCGAGCTTGGCGCCTCGCAGAGTGATGCTGCCTTTGGTCACCACCACCTTGCCAGTGAAGACGGTGGTTTGCTGCACATCGTCATAGCGCAGCAGGTCGGCGTCGACGTTCATGGGTTTGCTGCGGTCGGCTTTTTCGGCCCAGGCCTGAGGTAGCAAAGCGCCGAGCAGCAGCAGTGCAGGCAATAGTTTTTTCATAAAGGCACGAAAATTGCTGTGGGCATGTTCATCGCATTGTAGCCACCGAACATGGGGCCGCGTGCCTTGGGCGCCGCAAGGGGCGCCTGGTTTTATGGCTTTTTAGCGGCCGGTGCTGCCTTGGCACCTTTGGGACGCTGGTCGTCCACCAAAGCGTCCACCACCTGCAGAGCGCGCTCCATGCTTTTGGCCAACTGGCCGTCGGTGTAGAAGCGCCCGGCAATGCCCAGCGCGGGCACGCCTTCGACCTTGTAGGCGTTTTGCAATTGCGAGGCCCGCTGCGCGCTGGTGACCGCGCCAAAGGAGTTGTAGGCGGTCAAAAACTTGGCGCTGTCCACGCCGTTTTTGCCCATCCATTCCACGATGGCGTCGCCATTGGCCAGTTTGAGCTTGTCGACATGGATCGCAGCAAACACCTTGGCGTGCATTTTTTCGACCAAGCCCATCGTTTCCAGCGCGTAGTACAGGCGTTGCTGTGGCACAAAAGTCGCATTGAAGGCAATCGGCACGCGCTTGAAGACCACGTCTTTGGGCAGTTGCTTCACCCAGGCGCTCAAGGTGGTTTCAAAGGCATTGCAATGCGGGCAGCTGTACCAAAAGAACTCAATCACTTCCACTTTGCCAGCCGGGGCATCCACCGAGGCGGGGGTCTCCAGCACCATGTAATCGGTACCGGCCACGGGCTTTGCCATTTGGGCTTGCGCCGAGAGGCCCGCACCGAGTGTGGTAAGTGCGACCAGGGCTTGGGAAAACTCGCGGCGTTGCAGCGTCATACAGACTCCAAAAATACAGATAAGTTGAATCGGCGCGCCTTAGCGCTGCACTTTGACCAATGCGGTTTCATTGCCGGCTTTTTCAAGCTTTTCGTTGGCGCGTTCAGCGTCCTCGAGCTTGTCAAAAGGGCCCACGCGCACCCTGAACAGGGGGCGGCCGCCTTGATCACGTTCGGTGATCTTGGCGTCCACGCCTGACAGCGCGAGCTTGGCACGGCGGGCTTGGGCATCTTCAGCGGTTCGGAAAGCGCCTACTTGTACATAAAAAGCCACTTGCGGTGCATCGGCATTCGCACCCTTGGACTTGGCCAAGGCGCCAATGGGGTCGGCGCTGGCAGCGGCTTTTTCCTCGGCTTTGGTGGGGGTAGGTACTGCGGGTGCGGCGGGTGTTGCAGGGGTCGGGGGCGTGCTGCTGATGGCGGGTGCCGCATCCGAACTTGCAGCGTCGGCCACGGACGCCTTGGCCGCGGGTTTGCTGGACAACAAGGCGTTGGGATCCCAGTCTTTGTTCTTTTTGCTTTCAGCGTCGTTCTGGTCTGTACCGCGCATCAGGCCTTTGTTCACAAAGGGCAGAGGGACCTTCGTGACGTAAATGGACACGCCCAGCGCGATACCCAGGCCTACCAGGAGACCCAGAACAAAGCCCAATATCGTTCCGCCGCGCTGACTCTTCATATGACTTTCCGCCCCAGAAATTTACATTTTTTGCGGTGCACTCACGCCCAATACCGCCAGGCCATTGTGCAACACCTGTGCGGTCGCCGCCACCAGGGCCAGGCGCGCGAGTTTGACGGCTTCCTCGTCCACCAAAATGCGCTCGGCGTCGTAGTAGCTGTGGTAGCTGGCGGCCAGTTCGCGCAGGTAAAAAGTCACGTCATGGGGCGCAAAGTCGTGCGCTGCGGCGCTCAGCATCTCGGGGTATTTGGCCAGCAAAAGCATCAGGGCCTGCGCTTGCGGGCTGCTCAGGGCCGACAAGTCCACCCCAGCAAGCGTTGACACATCGCCACCCCAGGCGGTTAGCACCGAGCAAATGCGTGCATGGGCGTACTGCACGTAGTAGACCGGGTTGTCGTTGTTTTTGGCCACGGCCAAGTCGACGTCGAAGGTGTACTCGGTGTCGGGCTTGCGCGACAGCAAGAAAAACCGCACCGCGTCTTTGCTGGTCCACTCGACCAGGTCGCGCAAGGTCACATAGCTGCCTGCGCGCTTAGAAATTTTGACCTCGGCGCCACCGCGCATGACGCGCACCATGGTGTGCAGCACGTAGTCGGGGTAGCCTGCAGGAATGCCCAGCTGCTGGAGCTCAGACGCCGCTTGCAAGCCAGCGCGCACCCGCGCAATCGTGCCGTGGTGGTCGGTTCCCTGGATGTTGACGACCTTGGTAAAGCCGCGCTCCCACTTGGCCAGGTGGTAGGCCACGTCCGGGACGAAGTAGGTGTAGCTGCCGTCGCCTTTTTTCATGACACGGTCTTTGTCGTCACCGTAGTCGGTGGAACGCAGCCACAGCGCGCCGTCTTTCTCGAATGTTTTGCCTGCACTGATTAGGGTGTTGACCGCTGCTTCCACACGGCCGCTGCTGTAAAGGCTGCTTTCCAGGTAATAGTTGTCAAACTTCAGGGCAAAGGCCTGCAAGTCCAAATCCTGCTCGCGGCGCAGATAGGCCACGGCAAATTCACGCATGCCGTCGAGGTCGTTGACATCACCGCTGGCCGTAAAGCTGCGGTCGTCGGCAGCCACCGTTTTGCCTGCCAAAAAGTCGGCAGCAATGTCGGCAATGTAGTCGCCTGCATAAGAGGCTTCGGGCCACTGTGCGTCGCCGGGTTGTATGCCTTGTGCCCGCAACTGCGTGCTGGTGGCCAGGGTGTTGATCTGCACACCGGCGTCGTTGTAATAAAACTCGCGGTACACCTTCCAGCCCTGGGTGGCGTACAAATTGCAAATTGCGTCGCCCAAAGCTGCTTGACGTGCATGGCCCACATGCAAGGGGCCGGTAGGATTTGCCGACACAAATTCGACCAACAACTGCTGGCCATTGGAGGGCTGTTGGCCAAAGCAAATGCCGCCTGTCAGCACTTCGCGCACCACCGCTTGTTTGGCGGCAGCTTTAAGACGGATGTTGATAAAGCCAGGTCCGGCAATCTCCAGCGCCTCGACCCAGGTGCTGAATGCGCTTTGCGCCTGCAGGGCCGCAATCAGTTGTTCGGCCACCTGGCGGGGGTTGCGTTGCAGGGGTTTGGCCAGTTGCATGGCGGCGGTGGTGGCAAAGTCGCCATGGGCGGCCACTTTGGGCGACTCCAGTGCGGCTTTGGCGCCAGCGCCTGGCATCAGGGATTCAAGGGCAGTGGCCAGCGCCTGCAGGAGTTCGGTCTTGACAAAAAGCATAGACCGCGATTTTACGGCGAGTGCACCTTTAGACAGGGCTGGCACGCAGTGACAGCAGACACCCTGGCGTTGTATGCTGGTACCCGCACCGCAGAATGGGTCTGCGTGCAAGCGCAAAGGCGCATTCAAGCGCCTTCTTTTTATTACAAGGGAGTTTGTATGAAAGCTATTTTTGTAGGACTGGCTTTGGCCGTGGCAGGTTTGGCAATGGGCGGCGCGCAAGCGGCCACCGACCAACAAAACAAAATGACCACCTGCAACGCCGAGGCCAAGACCAAAGCGCTTAAAGGCGATGAACGCAAGAAATTCATGAGCGAATGTCTGAGCGCCAAGCCCGCAGCCGCAGCATCCGCACCTGAGGCCGGAACGCCGCAGCAAAACAAAATGAAGACCTGCAATGCCGATGCGAAAACCAAAGACCTCAAAGGCGACGAGCGCAAAAAGTTCATGAGCGACTGCCTCAAAGCCAAATAAGTCTCCTCTTGCGCCCCGCGGGTCGGGGCGCTCCTCAACCTTCCAAGGCGCGCCACCGCGGCGCGCAATCCATGACCAAAACCATTCTGATCACTGGTGCCGGCAGCGGCATCGGCCGTGACGCGGCCTTTGCCTTGGCCGCGCGCGGCCACCGCGTATTGGCAAGCACCCAAACCCAGGCCCAGGCCGACGCCTTGCGCGCAGAAGCGAGCACGCGCGGCGTGGCACTGGAGGTTTGCAAGCTCGACATCACCGACGCCACCGACCGTGCGCAGGTGCTGGACTGGCCGGTGGACGTGCTGATCAACAACGCGGGCATGGGCGAGTCGGGGTCGCTGGCCGAGGTGGACATGGCGCGCATCCGCCAGGTGTTTGAGGTCAATGTGTTTGGCACGCTGGCGCTGACCCAATTGGCCCTGCGCGGCATGATCGAGCGCCACACGGGCACCGTGTTGTTTGTGAGCTCCATTGCCGGACGCTTGCCGATGCCGTTTTTGATGCCGTACTCCATGACCAAATTCGCCTTGTCGGCCGCCGCTGCGGGCTTGCGCGAGGAGATGGATCAGCTGGGCAAAGGCGTGCAGATCGCGGTGATCGAGCCTGGCGCCATCCACACCGGTTTCAACCAGCAAATGACCGAGCGCAAATACGCGTGGATGGATGAAAAATCGTATTTCTATGGCCAGGCCGAGGCCATGAAGGCCAAAGAAAAGCGCACTTTTGCCTTTCTCGAGGCGCGCAGCACCGATTCCATCGTGGCCAAAATCGTGCAAGCCAGCGAGGCTGCCCGTCCGCGCCTGCGCTACGTGGCGCCCTGGGCGCAGGGCGTGATGGTGCGGCTGGCGCGTATCTTGGGCGTTTAAGGCCGCCTCTTACCTGCGTGCCTAGCGGCTCAGCGCAATACCGGCAAACACCGCAAAACCCACCCAGTGGTTCAGGCGAAACGCTTTGAAGCAGCCCTCGCGGCTGCGCATGCGGATGAGTGTGAAGTGCCAGGCCGCTTGCGCAGCAGCGCCCAGCAGCCCGAGCCTCCATGCGTCGCTCAGTGCCGTGGTGGACAACACCGCCGCCCAGATCGCTAAATACGCAGCATAAAAACCCATGATGGCCGCCACATCCCAACGCCCCAGCGTGATGGCCGAGGTGTGGATGCCGATGCGCAGATCGTCCTCGCGGTCCACCATGGCGTACTGCGTGTCATAGGCCAGCACCCAAAACAGGTTGCCCAGCAGCAGCAGCCAGGCCACGGGCGGCACATTCCCGGTGACGGCTGCAAACGCCATCGGGATACCAAAGCTGAAAGCCACGCCCAATACCGCCTGCGGCATGGACACCAGGCGTTTCGCGTAGGGGTAGACCACGGCCACTGCCAGGGCCGCAAACGACCAGGCGATGGCGGCGGTATTGGTGGTGAGCACCAGGCCGAAGGCCAGCAGTGCCAGCACCGCGCCCACCACCAGCGCTTCGCGCACCGACACCGCACCGGTAGTGACCGGGCGCTGGGCGGTGCGCTGCACATGGCGGTCAAATTCGCGGTCCGCCACGTCGTTGACGCAGCAGCCTGCGCTGCGCATGAGCACCGTGCCCACCGTGAACACCAGCACCAAATGCCAGCCCGGGAACCCCCCAGCCGCCAGCCACAGCGCACTCAGCGTGGGCCACAGCAGCAGCAGCCAGCCCGCAGGACGGTTCCAGCGGATCAGGTCCAGGTAGAGGGATAAGCGAGGGCGCATCGGCTTTAAGACAAGCGCGTCACGCCCGGCAGTTCGCAGGCATAGACCGCGTTGCGCAGTGCAGCGATAGCCTCATAGCGGGTGAAGCTGCGCCGCCAGGCCAGCACCACGCGCCGCGTAGGAGGCGCTGCACCCTTGTCGTCTTGCACCGGCAGGTACTTCACAAAGGGCGCGTCTTTGCGGCGTTTGGGTGCGGTCAGTCCGTCGGCAGGCACGCTCAGGCGCGGCACCAGGGTGATGCCCATGCCTGCGGCCACCATGTGTTTGATGGTCTCCAGCGACGAGCCTTCAAAGCTCTTGCGAATGCCCTCGGCGTTGCTGGAAAAGCGCGCGAACTCGGGGCAGACTTCGAGCACATGGTCGCGAAAGCAGTGGCCGTTGCCCAAGAGCAGCATGGTCTCGTTTTTGAGGTCGTCGCTGGTCACGCTGCTTTGCTGGGCCAGCGGGTGGTCGCGCGGCACGGCGGCAAAAAACGGCTCGTCATACAGCGGCGCAATTGCCAGCCCCGCATCCGGAAAGGGCTCGGCCAGGATGGCGCAATCAATCTCGCCAGTGCGCAGCATTTCCAGCAGTTTGACGGTGAAGTTCTCCTGCAGCATGAGCGGCATTTGCGGTGTGCGGGTGATGACCTGGCGCACCAGGGCAGGCAGCAGGTAGGGCGCGATGGTGTAGATCACCCCCAGCTTGAGCGCGCCGGCCAGCGGGTCTTTGCCGCGCTTGGCCGTGTCTTTGATGTTGGCGGCCTGCTCCAGCACGCTTTGCGCCTGGCGCACGATTTCTTCGCCCAGTGGCGTCACAGATACCTCGTTGGCGCTGCGCTCAAAGAGTTTGACGTCGAGTTCGTCTTCGAGCTTTTTGACGGCCACCGACAAGGTCGGTTGCGACACAAAGCAGGCGTCGGCCGCCTTGCCGAAATGCCGCTCGCGGGCCACGGCGACGATGTATTTGAGTTCGGTCAGGGTCATGGGCGCATTATCCGGCGAGGGCAGGGCCGGCTTAGGCTTTCAAAAACTCTGACTTGGTGCCCAGCCAGCGCTGCACATGCTTGTGGGCCAGCGCCGGGTGGCGGTCCAGCAGCAGGGGTGCTTCCTGGCGTGCCCACTGAAGAATCGCGTCGTCGGTGGCCAGGTCGGCAAAGCGCAGCATGGCGTCGCCCGATTGGCGGGCGCCCAAAAATTCGCCAGGGCCCCGAATCTCCAGGTCGCGCCGCGCGATTTCAAAACCGTCGTTGGTCTCGGCCATGGCCTTGAGGCGTTCGCGGGCTGCTTCGCCCAAGCGCGGCGCGTCACCCGTGGCATACAGCAGCACGCAAGCCGATGCCGCCGCCCCGCGCCCCACCCGGCCACGCAGCTGGTGCAGCTGGCTCAGGCCAAAGCGCTCGGCATGGTCAATCACCATCAGAGACGCGTTGGGCACGTCCACCCCTACTTCAATCACAGTGGTGCTGACCAGCACGGCGGTGCGGCCCTGCACAAATTCGGCCATCACCGCCTTTTTCTCGTCGGGTGGCAGGCGCGAATGCAGCAGGCCGACCGTGAATGTTGCGTCGCTGGCTTGCAGCGCCGCGCTGATTTCGGCATGGGTTTCGGTGGCGTTGCTCAGGTCCAGGGCTTCGCTTTCTTCGATCAGCGGGCACACCCAGTAGACCTGCCGGCCCTGCGCCACCTGGGCCCGGATGCGCTCTATCACCTCGTGGCGGCGGCCTTCGTGAACCACCTTGGTCACGATGGGCGTGCGCCCGGGTGGCAACTCGTCCAAAGTAGACACGTCCAGGTCGGCGTAATAGCTCATGGCCAGCGTGCGCGGAATGGGCGTGGCCGTCATCATCAGCAAATGCGGCTCCATCTTTTCGTGTTGGAGTTTGCTGCGCAGCGCCAGGCGCTGGGCCACGCCAAAGCGGTGTTGTTCGTCAATGATTGCCAGCGCCAGGTTGTGGAACTTCACCTTGGCTTGGATGATGGCGTGCGTGCCCACCACCAGCTTGGCTTCTCCGCTTTCAATCAGTGCCAGCATGGCGCGCCGCTCTTTGGCTTTTTGGGTGCCGGTGAGCCAGGCGGTGGTGATGCCCAGTGGCTCCAGCCAAGCTAGCAGTTTGCGAAAGTGCTGCTCGGCCAGGATTTCGGTGGGTGCCATCAGCGCGCACTGCCAGCCTGCGTCCATGCACAGGGTGGCGGCCAGCGCCGCCACCACGGTTTTGCCCGCGCCCACATCGCCTTGGAGCAAACGGTGCATGGGCACGGCGCGCGCCATGTCGGACGCTATCTCCGTGCTCACGCGTTGCTGGGCGCCGGTCAGCGCAAAGGGCAGGGTGTCCAAGAGCCGCTGGTGCAGCGAGCTTGCGCCGCTGGCAGGAGCCAGTACCGGCGCTTTGAGCGCCGCCCGCGCACGCCGCGCTTGCAGCTGGGACAGCTGCTGGGCCAAGAGCTCTTCGGCCTTGAGACGCTGCCACGCCGGGTGGCTGTGGTCCATCAGCGCGTCCACCGAAACATCGGGGCGGGGGTGGTGCAAAAACGCGAGGGCCTCGTGCAGCGTCCACAAACCCTCGCGGTTGCTGTGCGCCAGCGGACTCAGGTCGCCCGGCGCAAAGGTGTCGGACACATCGGCGCGCGCTAAACCGCTGAGCACGGCTTTGCGCAAATACGTTTGTGGCAGGCCCGCCACCGTCGGGTAAATCGGCGTGAGCGTGGTGGGCAGGTCGCCGCCCCCTGCGCGGAAGCTGGGGTGCAGCATGGTCCAGCCCAGAAAGCCACCGCGCACTTCGCCGCGCACCCGCACCAGCTGGCCCACCGCCAGGGCCTTTTGCTGCGCCGGGTAGAAGTTGAAAAAGCGCAGGGTGCAAGTGTCCGAACCGTCATCCACCCGCACGATGAGTTGCTTGCGCGGGCGGTAGTTGATTTCGCAGTCCACCACGCGGGCTTCGATCTGCACCACCGCGCCCTCGCGCGCGTCGCGCAGCTTGACGATGCGGGTTTCGTCCTCATACCGCAGCGGCAGGTGCAGCGCCAAATCAATGTCGCGGTACAGACCGATCTTGTGCAGCGCTTTTTGCGGCGCTGACAGGGGTTTGGCGGCGGTTTGGGGGGCGTCGCTCACGCAACGGTACCGGGCAACTGAAAAACGGGCGCGGAATGCGGGGTCATGCGTGTCCTTGTCAGGTTTCGATCCTAGTGCAACAGAGGGGCAGGGTCAAAAAAGCGGGTGTGTCTATTTTGGGCAGTTAAACTTCAAAGTGACACAAATTCGTCATCCCAATGACATTTAAACCAGGACTTCCCCATGTTTTTTGGCAAGCTGCTGCCGCGCGAAGGCAATTTTTTTGAGCTGTTCAACCAGCATGCGACCCGCATTGTGGAAGCAGCGCAGGCGTTTTCCAAACTGGTCGCCAATTACAGCGACCTGGAAAAACGCGAGGCCTACAACCGCGAGGTGGACAACGCAGAGCGCGCCGCAGACCGCATCACTCACGAAGTCAACCGGATGCTGCACAAGACCTTCATCACGCCGATTGATCGCGAGCAAATCCACTCGCTGATTAACACCATGGACGATGTGGCAGACCTGATTCAGGACTCCGCTGAAACCATGGCGCTGTACGACGTGCGCCACATGACCGAAGAAATTGTGCGGCTGACCGACGTGAGCGTACGGTGCTGCGAGCGCCTGAAACACGCAGTCACACTGATCGACAAATTGCACGATGGCCCAACGGCTGAAGCTGCACTCAAAACCTGCGAAGAGATTGACCGCCTTGAGTCGGACGCCGACCGCATCATGCGCTCTGCCATGAGCAAGCTGTTTCGCGAGGAGCCCGATGTGCGTGAACTCATCAAACTCAAAGCTATTTACGAGTTGCTGGAAACCATCACCGACAAGTGCGAGGATGTGGCCAACCTGATCGAAGGCATCGTCCTCGAAAACTCCTGATCCGGGCGCCCTGGTATGCAAACCGCACAAACCGCCCTCTGGGTCGTGGTCTTGCTGGTGGTCTTGGCCATCGCTTTTGACTTCATGAACGGCTTTCACGATGCCGCCAATTCCATTGCGACCGTCGTGTCCACCGGTGTGCTCAAACCCACCCACGCGGTGATGTTTGCGGCATTTTTCAACCTAGTGGCCATCTTCATCTTTCACCTGAGTGTGGCCGCCACCGTGGGCAAAGGCATTGTGCAACCCGGCGTGGTGGACACCCATGTGGTGTTTGGTGCGCTGTTGGGCGCCATCACCTGGAACCTGGTGACCTGGTACTACGGCATTCCCAGCAGCTCCTCGCACGCGTTGATTGGCGGCATTGTGGGCGCGGTGATTGCCAAGTCCGGTGCCGGTTCTCTGATCTCGGGCGGCGTTCTCAAAACCGTGACCTTTATTTTTGTGTCTCCGGTCTTGGGCTTTTTGCTGGGTTCGCTGATGATGGTGTTGGTGTCCTGGGTTTGTCGCCGGGCCACGCCGTCCAAGGTGGACCGCTGGTTTCGCCGCCTGCAACTGGTGTCCGCCGGGGCCTACAGCCTGGGCCATGGTGGCAACGACGCGCAAAAGACCATTGGCATTATTTGGATGCTGTTGATTGCCACGGGCTACGCCCAGGCGGGCGACACAGCGCCGCCGACCTGGGTCATCGTGAACTGCTACGCCGCGATTGCCTTCGGCACCATGTTCGGTGGCTGGCGCATTGTCAAAACCATGGGCCAGAAAATCACCAAGCTGCGCCCCGTGGGTGGTTT
>CANFLX010000052.1 GCA_947447985.1 Comamonadaceae bacterium | reverse complement strand
AGTTCCAGCTTGTCCATCACCTGGTCGCCATGCGGGTTGCGGAAGGTGTTCACGCCGATGATGGGCAGCTCGCCGGTGTGCTTGAGCATTTCGTAGTGCATGGATTCGTCTTGAATCTTGCCGCGCTGGTAGCCGGTTTCCATGGCGCCCAACACGCCACCGCGCTCTGCAATTTTTTCAAACTCGGCCAGCACGGCTTCTTCGAGCAACTCGGTCAGCTCTTCGATGATGAAGGCACCTTGTGACGGGTTCTCGTTTTTGGCCAGGCCCCACTCGCGGTTGATGATGAGCTGAATAGCCATGGCGCGGCGCACCGAGTCTTCGGTGGGCGTGGTGATGGCTTCGTCAAACGCGTTGGTGTGCAGGCTGTTGCAGTTGTCGTAAATCGCGATCAGCGCTTGCAGGGTGGTGCGGATGTCGTTGAACTGGATCTCCTGTGCGTGCAGGCTGCGGCCGCTGGTTTGGATGTGGTACTTCAGCTTTTGGCTGCGCTCGTTGGCGCCGTATTTTTCTTTCATGGCCACCGCCCAAATGCGGCGTGCCACGCGGCCCATCACCGTGTACTCGGGGTCCATGCCATTGCTGAAGAAGAAGCTCAGGTTGGGCGCAAAGTCGTCAATGTGCATGCCGCGCGCGAGGTAGGCTTCCACAAAAGTAAAACCATTGGACAGCGTGAACGCGAGTTGGCTGATGGGGTTGGCGCCCGCTTCGGCGATGTGGTAGCCGCTGATGGAGACGCTGTAGAAGTTGCGCACGTCGTGGTGCACAAAATATTGCGCAATATCGCCCATCACCTTGAGGCTGAACTCAGTGGAAAAGATGCAGGTGTTTTGGCCTTGGTCTTCTTTCAGAATGTCAGCCTGCACCGTGCCACGCACATTGGCCAGCACCCACTCTTTGATTTTTGCGGCCTCCGTGTCGGTCGGCTCGCGGCCGTTGTCCGCCTTGAACTTGTCAATGTTTTGGTCGATGGCGGTGTTCATGAACATGGCCAGGATGCTGGGCGCCGGGCCGTTGATGGTCATGCTCACGCTGGTGCTGGGGTTGCACAAATCGAAGCCGCCGTAGAGCACTTTCATGTCGTCCAGCGTGGCAATGCTCACACCGCTGTTGCCCACTTTGCCGTAGATGTCCGGACGGGGGTCGGGGTCGTTGCCGTACAGCGTGACCGAGTCAAAGGCCGTGGACAGGCGCTTGGCCGCCATGCCCGAGCTCAGCAACTTGAAGCGGGTGTTGGTGCGAAAGGCATCGCCCTCGCCCGCGAACATGCGGGTGGGGTCTTCGCCTTCACGTTTGAAGGCAAAGGTGCCTGCGGTGTAGGGGTAGCTGCCCGGCACGTTGTCCAGCATCAGCCATTTCAAGACTTCGCCATGGTCTTCATAGGTCGGCAGCGCCACCTTGCGGATGGTGGTGCCCGACAAGGACTGGGTGGTGAGTGCGGTGCGGATTTCTTTGTCGCGGATCTTGACCACGTATTCGTCGCCCGCATAGGCCTTTTGCATTTCGGGCCACTGGTCCAGCAGCTTTTTGGCAGCAGCGTCTTGCACCTGTTGGCGCTCCTGGGCCAAAGCCAAGGCGGCCTCTGCAGCGCGGGCTTTGACGGGGCGGTCCACCTGCAGCATGGCGGCGGCGGCTTGCAGCTGTTGAATCTCGCGCGCCAAATGGGCTTGGGCCCGGGCGCGCTTTTTGTAGGCGCGCACGGTATCGCTGATTTCAGCCAGGTAGCGGGTGCGCGACGCGGGCACCACAGGGGTCTGGTTGCTGCTGTGGCGCACACCCGCCGGGGGCAGCAGTCGCTGCGCAGGCACGTTCAAGCCCAGCGCCTGAAGGCGCGGCAGCATGGCCTGGTAAAGCGCAGTCACGCCGTCGTCGTTAAAGCGTGCAGCCATGGTGCCGAACACCGGCATACTCTCGATGGGCGAGGTCCAGGCCTCGCGGTTGCGTTGCACCTGCTTGGCCACGTCGCGCAATGCGTCGCTGGCACCTTTGCGGTCGAACTTGTTGATGGCCACGAACTCGGCAAAGTCCAGCATGTCGATTTTTTCCAACTGGCTGGCCGCGCCGAACTCAGGCGTCATCACATACAAAGGCACGTCCACCAAAGGCACGATGGCGGCATCTCCCTGGCCGATGCCCGAGGTCTCGACCACAATCAAATCAAAGCCTGCAACCTTGCAGGCAGCAATCACGTCGGGCAGTGCCTGGCTGATCTCACTGCCAAAGTCGCGCGTGGCCAGGCTGCGCATGAACACGCGCGCACCTGCGTCTTTGCCGGTGCTGGTCCAGGGCGAGATGGCGTTCATGCGGATGCGGTCGCCCAGCAAGGCGCCACCGCTCTTGCGGCGTGAGGGATCGATAGAGATGACAGCAATGCGCAAGCTGTCACCGCAGTCCAAGCGCAGACGGCGAATCAGCTCGTCAGTGAGCGAGGACTTGCCCGCACCACCCGTGCCGGTAATACCGATGGCGGGAATGTGGGTGGCTGCGGCCTGGGTGCGCAGGGCTTGCAGCGTGGATGCATCCACCTTGCCGGCTTCGACCACCGTCAGGAACTGGGCGAGGGCACGCCAATGCGCGTCGCTGTGGCCTTGCAGCGCGCTCAAATCGGTGGGGGCATAGGGCGCCAAATCGCGGTCGCAGCGCATCACCATTTCGCCGATCATGCCGGCCAGTCCCATTTTTTGTCCGTCTTCGGGGCTGTAGATGCGGGTCACGCCATAGGCCTGCAGCTCGGCAATCTCGGACGGCACGATCACACCGCCGCCGCCGCCAAACACCTGGATATGCGCGCCCCCGCGCTGCTTGAGCAAGTCCACCATGTACTTGAAGTACTCCACATGGCCGCCCTGGTAGGAGCTCAGCGCAATGCCTTGCACGTCTTCTTGCAAGGCCGCAGTCACCACTTCTTCCACGCTGCGGTTGTGGCCCAGGTGAATCACCTCGGCACCCATGCCCTGCAAGATGCGGCGCATGATGTTGATGGCCGCATCGTGCCCGTCAAACAAACTGGCCGCCGTGATGAAGCGCACCTTGTGCGTGGGGCGGTAGTTGGCCAGGGCTTTGAATTCAGCAGAAAGATCGGTCATGGTGGGCGCTCTCGGTGGGTTTGCCGGTGGTCTGAATGCAATTGACGTTTACGTTAACGTCAACTTGAACCCCTGACTGTAAACCATTGTGTGGCCTTGGCGATAATGCGTGCAAACTCCTCCGCCCTTATGACCTTTCTTGCTTTGGACATCGGCAATACGCGCCTCAAATGGGCGCAGTACGCGTCCCCCCTGCCTGGCGCAGAACTCTTGGCCCAAGGCGCGGAGTTTTTAGAGAACATCGACAAACTGGCCGAAGGGATTTGGTCTACCTTGCCCCCGCCTGCCCACATCCTGGGCTGTGTGGTGGCGGGTGACGCCATCAAGCGGCGCGTAGAGCAACAACTCGAGCTGTGGGACGTGACGCCGCAATGGGTGGTCTCCAGCGACGCCGAAGCGGGAATGACCAACGGCTACGACCACCCCAGCCGCCTGGGCGCCGACCGCTGGGTGGCCATGATTGGCGCCTACCACCGCATGCAAGCGCAAGGCGCACCCCGCCCTATGGTGGTGGTGATGGTGGGCACGGCCGTGACCGTAGAGGCCGTATCGCCGCAAGGCCGGTTCTTAGGGGGTTTTATCCTGCCTGGCCACGGCATCATGCTGCGCGCCTTGGAGTCGGGCACGGCGGGCTTGCATGTACCCACCGGCGAGGTGTGTCCCTTTCCCACCAACACCAGCGACGCGCTGACCAGCGGCGGCACCTACGCGATTGCCGGGGCGGTGGAATGCATGGTGCAGCATGTGCGCGGGCATTGCGGTGAAGAGCCGCTGTGCATCATGACCGGCGGCGCAGGATGGAAGATGGCGCCCAGCATGACGCGCCCCTTTGAGCTGGTGGACAACCTGATTTTTGACGGCTTGCTCACGATCGCAGAGCGGCGTTTCGCGCCGCGCTAAGACGCCAACCAGGCTTCGGCCAAACGGACCCAGTAGCTTGCCCCCAAGGGGATCAGGTGGTCGTTGAAGTCGTAGCTGGGGTTGTGCAGCATGCACGGCCCGCCGCCATGGCCCAGGCTGCGATGGTCGCCATCGCCATTGCCTAAAAACACATAGCAACCCGGCTTGGCCATCAACATGTAGGCAAAGTCTTCCGCGCCCATGGTCGGCTCCTGGGCATGGACGCGCTCGGGCCCGACCAGCTGGGCCATGACCTTGCGGGCAAAGTCAGACTCGGACGCGCTGTTGATGGTGGGCGGATAGTTACGGCGGAATTCAAATTCGCAGGTCACGCCAAAAGCCGCCGAGGTGTGCTCGGCCACCTCGCGCATGCGCTGCTCCAGCAAGTCCAGCACTTCAAACGTGAAAGTGCGCACCGTGCCCTGCAGCACGCAGAAATTGGGAATCACATTGGTCGCCTCGCCCGCATGGATCATGGTGACCGAAATCACGCCCGCGTCGATCGGCTTTTTGTTGCGGCTGATGATGGTCTGAAAGGCTTGCACCATTTGGCAGGCCACGGGCACCGGGTCCAGGCCCAGGTGGGGCATCGCGCCATGCGCGCCCTTGCCGCGGATGGTGATTTTGAATTCGTTGCTCGAAGCCATCACCGGACCCGCACTGACCGCAAAGTCGCCTTGCGCCATGCCGGGCCAGTTGTGCATGCCGAACACCGCGTCCATGGGGAACTGCTCAAACAAGCCTTCTTTGATCATTTCACGGGCACCACCGCCGCCCTCTTCGGCGGGCTGGAAGATCAGGTAAACGGTGCCGTCGAAGTCGCGGTGCTTGCTCAAGTAGTGGGCTGCAGCCAGCAGCATGGCGGTGTGCCCGTCGTGGCCGCAGGAGTGCATTTTTCCGGGGTGCACGCTGGCGTGGGCAAAGGTATTGACCTCTTGCATGGGCAAAGCGTCCATGTCGGCCCGCAGGCCGATGGCCCGCGACGAGGTGCCGGCCTTCACGATACCCACCACACCGGTCGTGCCCAGACCCCGGTGAATGGGGATGCCCCACTCCGTCAGCTTGGCTGCCACCACGTCGGCCGTGCGCACTTCCTGGAAACACAGCTCGGGGTGGGCATGGATGTCGCGTCGGATAGCGGCAATTGCCGGGGCGTGGTGGACGATGGAGTCGATCAGTTGCATAAGGGTGCCTCAGGGTGGCGCAGGCTTGCTACGATGGGCGCTATTTTCTTACCAGTTCGGCAACGCGCCCACTCCACTATGCCAGAGACCATCAGCATCCACGCGGTACCCGCCACCGGCACCCACCAGGTCGTGGGCGCCTGCCCCCATGATTGCCCGGACACCTGCTCTTTGGTGACCACGGTGCAAGACGGCGTCGCCATCAAGGTACAGGGCAACCCCAAGCACCCGCAAACCGATGGCGTGCTGTGCACCAAGGTGTCGCGTTACAACGAACGCAGCTACCACCCGGAGCGTCTGCTCCAGCCCCTGCGCCGCAGCGGCCCCAAGGGCTCTGGCGAATATACGCCGGTGGGGTGGGACGAAGCCATCAGTGACATCGCACAGCGACTTCAAGCCATCGTCAACGACCCGCAGCGCGGTCCCCAGGCGGTGCTGCCCTACAGCTATGCGGGCACCATGGGCTGGGTGCAGGGCGAAGGCATGGCCGAACGCTTCTTTAACCGCCTAGGCGCGTCGCTGCTGGACCGCACCATCTGCGCCTCTGCGGGCGGCGCAGCGCTTGATGCCACGCTGGGCGGCAAGCTGGGGATGCGGGTGGAATTTTTTGCAGAATCGAAGCTGATTCTGATTTGGGGCAGCAACCCGATTGCCAGCAACCTGCACTTTTGGCGTTATGCCCAAATCGCCAAACGCAATGGTGCCAAACTGATTTGCATCGACCCCCGCAGCTCCGAGACTGCGGAAAAATGCCATGAGCACATTGCGCTGCGCCCCGGCACGGACGCGGCCCTGGCCTTGGCCGTGATGCACCAACTCGTCACCCACGACTGGCTGGACCACGACTACATTGCGCGCCACACCTTGGGTTGGGAAGCGCTCAAAGAGCGTGCCCTGCAATGGCCGCCCGCACGGGCTGCCGACGTCTGCGGCATCCCCGTGGCGCAAATTGAATCCCTGGCGCGCGACTATGGCGCCTGTGTGGCCAGCGGCGCACCTGCAGGCATACGGCTGAACTACGGCATGCAGCGCACACGCGGCGGTGGCAATGCGGTGCGCGCCGTGGCCTGCTTGCCTGCCCTCATTGGCGCATGGAAACACCGTGCGGGCGGCATGTTGCTCTCCGCCTCTGGTACCCACGGGTTTGACAAGTCCGCCTTGAGCCGCCCCGACCTGCGCACCAAAGGGCCAAGCCGCACGGTCAACATGAGCACCATTGGCGACGACTTGCTGCGCCCGGCCAGCCCCACGTTCGGACCCGCCATCGAGGCGCTCATTGTGTACAACAGCAATCCTGTGGCCGTGGCGCCGGACTCATCGAAGGTGGTGCAAGGCTTTGCCCGCGAAGACTTGTTTACCGTGGTGCTGGAACACTTTCAGACCGACACGGCAGACTATGCAGACTACATCTTGCCTGCCACCACGCAGCTCGAACACTGGGACGTACACACCACCTATGGCCACACCGATGTGCTGCTCAACCGCCCTGCCATCGCTCCCGTGGGACAGGCGCGCACCAACACCGACATCTTCCGGAGCCTGGCGCAAGCCATGGGCTACACAGACGCCTGCTTTGCCGACGACGACCTGTCGCTGTGCCGTGTGGCGCTAGAGGCTCGCTTGAACTTTGACCAATTGTTGACGGACGGGTTTGTGAGCCTGCCACTGCCCGACGCACCATTTGCGAACGGTCACTTCCCCACCTCTTCTGGCAAATGCGAGTTCTTCAGCGAGCGCCTGGCCGCCTCGCTGGGTGACGGGCTGCCCGACTATGTACCCAATTACGAATCCGCTGCCGCCAACAGCAGCTACCCCCTGGCGATGATCTCGCCGCCTGCGCGCAACTTCATGAATTCCACTTTTGTGAATGTCAAAAGCTTGCGCGATATCGAAGGCCAGCCCTTGTTGGAAATGAACGTGGTGGATGCGGAATCACGCGCCATCCGCGATGGAGACATGGTGCGGGTGTTCAACGCGCGGGGTGAGTACCACTGCACTGCCCACGTCGGCCATCGGGCGCGACCCGGTGTGGTCAATGGCCTGGGCGTCTGGTGGCGCAAGCTCGGCCCCAGGGGCAGCAACGTGAACGAAGTGACGGGCCAGCAGCTGACCGACATGGGCCGTGCGCCGACGTTTTATGACTGCGCGGTGCAGGTAGAGAAAAGCTCGCCGCAGCAATAAAAATCAGGTTTTTCTCTGCGCGAAATTCAGCACACGGGTGGCGATCCAGGTCTCGATCAGGAAACAAATCAAAGCCAGTAAAAAGCAGATGACGCCGCCGAGAAAGCTGACGATGGAAATCCGCAGACCCTGAAAATTCAGGGTCTCGCCCAGAAACAAAATCATGATGGTCAGGCCAATGCACACGGCACACACGGTGAGCAAGGCGATGCTGCAGTTGGCCAACAATCCCCTGCGCCTGAGCTCTGCCAGCTCTTTGAAAATCTTGTCGTGCTCAGCAGATTCCATGGGGGCCTGCAGGCCTTTTTCTAACAGGCGCGCACGGTCAATGATGCGCGCCAAGCGGTTGGCCACCGCACCAATCATCCCCGACACGGCAGTCAACAAAAACACCGGAGCGACAGAGAGTTGTATGCCGTGCGCGACCGCGTCCGGGTCTAAGGGAAGGAACATGGTGAAACTCTTTTCCAAAAAAAACGCCAACTAAAAAGTTGGCGTTTTGAAAACAAACCCGAGGGCTGTTTTGTTGGTTGCGCGAGTAGGATTTGAACCTACGACCTTTGGGTTATGAGCCCAACGAGCTACCAGGCTGCTCCATCGCGCGGTATACCTGTATTCTAACTTACGCAGCAGTGTTTGCGGCGTCTTCCTCAACTATTTCGGTACGTTCCACGAGTTCCACCAAGGCCATCGGCGCGTTGTCACCAACACGGAAACCCATCTTCAAGATACGTGTGTAACCGCCTGGACGCGCCTTGAAACGCGGACCCAAAACGTCAAACAATTTGGTCACGCTGTCACGGTCACGCAGACGGTCAAAAGCCAAACGGCGATTGGCCACGGTGGCTTCTTTGGCCAAAGTGATCATGGGTTCCACGACACGGCGCAATTCCTTGGCCTTGGGTACCGTGGTTTTGATCGCTTCGTGTTCGATCAAAGAATTCATCATGTTGCGAAGCATCGCCAAGCGGTGAGAGCTTGTGCGGTTCAGTTTACGTAGTCCGTGTCCGTGGCGCATTTTTATTCCTTCAATCTAGTATTTACGAGCAGCCGTACCAGGTACTGCTCTGGGCGCAGGGCTTTGCGAGCCCGCTTACTTATTAACGCTTTTCCAGAGCCGCGGGCGGCCAGCTTTCAAGCTTCATACCAAGTGTCAGGCCGCGAGACGCCAGAACTTCCTTGATTTCGTTGAGTGACTTGCGACCCAGGTTCGGGGTCTTGAGCAACTCGTTCTCGGTGCGCTGAATCAAATCACCGATGTAGTAAATGTTTTCTGCTTTCAGGCAGTTGGCCGAACGCACAGTGAGTTCCAACTCGTCCACAGGGCGCAGCAGAATCGGATCGAACTTGGCTTCGCGGCTGGAGGCTGCAGGACCGAATCCTGGCAGCTCATTGCCTTCCAACTGAGCGAACACCGCCAGTTGTTCCACCAGAATGCGTGCCGAAGAACGAACCGCATCTTCAGCGCTCACTGCGCCATTGGTTTCGATCTCAACAACGAGCTTGTCCAAATCGGTACGCTGCTCCACACGGGCGCTTTCGACCACATAGCTCACGCGCTTGACGGGCGAGAACGACGCGTCGAGCACCATACGGCCGATCGATTTGGTCGGCTCGTCGGCATGGCGGCGCATGGAACCGGGCACGTAGCCGCGGCCTTTTTCAACCTTGATCTGCATGTCCAGCTTGCCGCCGGACGACAAGTGGGCAATCACGTGCTCGGGGTTGATGATCTCAACATCGTGCGGGGTTTGGATGTCCGCCGCAGTGACCACACCTTCGGTGTCTTTGCGCAGGCTTAGTGTCACTTCATCGCGGTTGTGCAGCTTGAAGACCACGCCTTTGAGGTTCAACAAAATGTTCACGACATCTTCTTGAATCCCGTCAATCGAAGAGTACTCGTGCAACACGCCGGCGATCGTCACTTCAGTCGCAGCGTAGCCGGGCATCGAAGACAGCAAAACACGACGCAGCGCATTTCCCAGCGTATGACCATAGCCGCGCTCAAAGGGCTCCAGAGCCACCTTGGCACGGTTCAAACCGATTTGCTCAACACTGATTGACTTTGGTTTCAACAAATTATTTTGCATTCAAACTTCCTCTCAATACCCCCGACTCGTTACGTCGGTAAGGCTGGTGAAGCGCCTACAGCCCAGCAAGCTGTGCCGTAGGAACAATTAAAAAAACCCAGGCGCAATTAGCGCGAGTACAACTCAACAATCAGCGATTCGTTGATGTCCGAGCCGAACATGTCGCGGTCGGGAACCGATTTGAACGTACCTTCAGCCTTGTCGGAATTCACTTCTACCCATGAAGGCATGCCGACTTGCTGTGCCAATTGCAGGGCTTCAGCGACACGGGTTTGCTTCTTGGACTTCTCACGGATAGCGAGCACGTCGCCAGCCTTGACCATATATGAAGGAATGTTGACTGAGTGGCCGTTCACCGTGATGGCCTTGTGCGACACCAACTGGCGTGCTTCAGCGCGGGTGGAGCCAAAGCCCATGCGGTAGACCACGTTGTCCAAACGGGACTCGAGCAAGAACAACAGGTTTGCACCGGTATTGCCTTTGCGGCGATCGGCTTCTTCAAAGTAACGGCGGAACTGGCGCTCCAAAACGCCATACATGCGCTTGACTTTTTGCTTTTCGCGCAGTTGCAGGCCGTAGTCGGAAGTACGGGCACCCGAGGTGCGGCCGTGTTGACCAGGCTTGGAATCGAATTTGGCCTTGTCACCAATCGCGCGACGAGCGCTCTTGAGGAACAGGTCGGTGCCTTCACGGCGTGAGAGTTTGGCCTTGGGGCCTAGATAGCGTGCCACTTGAACTTCCTTTTTATGTCATCTGCCGCACAAAAATGCGGGAGCCGACAACAGGCGTTGTCGGCGGTGGGCTTGTTGAAAAATTAAATACGACGGCGCTTTTGTGGGCGGCAGCCGTTGTGCGGCACCGGAGTCACATCAGCGATCATATTGATGCGAATGCCCAGGGCGGCCAAAGCACGCACAGACGATTCGCGACCGGGGCCGGGACCTTTGATCTCGACATCCAGATTCTTGATACCTTGTTCCAACGCAGCGCGACCGGCCACCTCAGAAGCTACCTGGGCTGCAAAAGGAGTCGATTTGCGCGATCCCTTGAAACCCTGGCCACCCGACGAAGCCCATGACAAGGCATTGCCCTGGCGGTCTGTGATCGTGATGATGGTGTTGTTGAAAGATGCGTGCACGTGCGCGATACCGTCCGCGACGTTCTTGCGGACTTTCTTGCGGACACGTTGCGCGGCGCTATTGGAAGGAGCTTTTGCCATAGTGTTGTTTTAATCCGTCTTATTTCTTCAAAGATGCAGCAGCCTTACGCGGGCCTTTGCGGGTACGGGCGTTGGTACGTGTGCGCTGACCGCGCATAGGCAGACCGCGGCGGTGGCGGAAGCCACGGTAGCAACCGATGTCCATCAATCGCTTGATGTTCATGGTGGTTTCGCGACGCAGGTCACCCTCGATCGTGAACGCGGCGATGGCGTCACGGATCTTTTCGAGATCACCGTCGGTCAAATCTTTGACCTTTTTGGAATATGCAATGCCACAGGCCTCGCAGATTTTGCGTGCGCGTGTGCGTCCGATTCCAAAGATAGCGGTGAGACCGATCTCAGAATGTTTTTGCGGCGGAATATTGATACCAGCGATACGTGCCATTTACGTCCTCTTAAACTCTAGCCATTAACCCTGGCGCTGCTTGTGGCGTGGATCTGTACAGATCACGCGCACAACGCCTTTACGACGAATGATTTTGCAGTTACGGCAAATTTTCTTGACCGAAGCCGAGACTTTCATTTTTACTCTCCTAAAACTTTTACCAAGTTGGTGTAAACCGTCACACCGACAAGACCACTCAATATTTCAACAAACCCTTGTCGGCTAAGACGACTTGAAGCTCGCCTTCTTCAACAATGAGTCGTATTGCTGCGACATCATGTAGTTTTGCACCTGGGCCATGAAATCCATAGTCACCACCACAATAATCAACAAGGACGTGCCGCCAAAATAGAAAGGCACGTTGTATTTCAGAATCAAAAATTCGGGCAACAAGCAGACGAAGGTGATGTAGACCGCGCCAGCCAGGGTCAGACGCAACAGGATCTTGTCGATGTACTTGGCGGTCTGGTCGCCAGGGCGAATACCCGGAATGAAGGCACCGCTCTTTTTCAGGTTGTCTGCGGTTTCACGGCTGTTGAACACCAACGCTGTGTAGAAAAAGCAGAAAAACACGATCGCACTGGCGTACAACATCACGTAGATGGGCTGCCCTGGGCTCAAGGTGCCAGCGATGTCTTTCAGCCAACGCATGGACTCGCCGGAACTGAACCAGTTGGCAATCGTTGCGGGCAACAAAATAATAGAAGAAGCAAAGATCGGGGGAATCACACCGGCCATGTTCAGCTTCAAGGGAAGGTGCGACGATTGACCGCCGTACACCTTGTTGCCCACCTGGCGGCGTGCGTAATTCACGAGAATCTTGCGCTGGCCACGCTCAACAAATACCACAAAGTAAGTGACCAGGGCCACCAGCACCACAATCAGCAAGGCCACGATGGGGCTCATAGCGCCGGTACGCACCAGCTCCAGCAAACCACCGATGGCATTGGGCAGGCCGGCTGCAATACCACCAAAAATCAGAATAGAAATACCATTACCGAGACCCCGTTCGGTGATCTGCTCACCCAGCCACATCAGGAACATGGTGCCGGCAGTCAAAGTAACAACCGAGGTCACCCGAAAGCCCATTCCTGGACTGACCACCAGACCGGCGGACGCTTCCAAGGCCAAAGAGATACCGACCGACTGGAACAAGGCCAGGCCGAGTGTTCCGTAACGGGTGTACTGGGTGATCTTGCGACGACCGGCTTCGCCTTCCTTCTTCATCTGCTCAAAGGCCGGCAACACATAGCCGAGCAGTTGCATGATGATGGAGGCGGAAATGTAGGGCATGATGCCCAGCGCAAAAATCGTGAACCGAGACAACGCGCCACCCGAGAACATATTGAACAAACTCAATATGCCACCTTGCTGACCCTTGAACAACTGCTGCAGTTGATTCGGATCGATGCCCGGCACAGGAATGTGCGCACCCACGCGGTACACCACGAGCGCCAACAAAAGAAATACCAGCCGGCGACGCAGGTCGCCGAACTTGTCTGTCTTTTTGGATTGTGCTGTGCTTGTGACCACGTGTGACTCTCTCAAGGCCCGCGTTAGGCGACGCTTCCGCCAGCTGCTTCAATAGCAGCCTTCGCACCTGCAGTCACACCCAGACCCGTCAATTTGACAGCCTTGGTGATTGCACCGGTGTTGATCACTTTCACAACTTTGGCGATTTGACCCACCAAACCTGCTTGTTTCAAAGCCAACAGATCCACTTCGGGCAGGCCGAGCAGCTCGAGCGTGGTCAAAGTGATTTCTGCGTTGAACTTCAGCAGATGCGACTTGAAACCGCGCTTGGGCAAACGGCGATGCATAGGCATTTGACCGCCCTCAAAGCCCACCTTGTGGTAGCCGCCCGAACGGGACTTTTGACCTTTGTGACCACGGCCAGCGGTTTTACCCAGGCCAGATCCAATACCGCGTCCAACGCGACGCTTGGCGTGTTTTGCGCCGTCAGCGGGTTTAATGCCATTGAGTTCCATCATCAATCCCTTAGAGCACTTTGACCAGATAACTGATCTTGTTGATCATGCCGCGCACTGCGGGCGTGTCTTGCAACTCGCT
>CANFLX010000051.1 GCA_947447985.1 Comamonadaceae bacterium | reverse complement strand
CCACCTCCAGGCCCAGCACGTTGTCGCGCATGGTGCCGTAGCGCACCGCGTTGGTGCCGCTGGCGCGGGTGGCACACATGCCGCCAATCGACGCGTCCGCACCCGGATCGATCGGAAAAAACAACCCACTGCTCTTGAGCGCTTCGTTGAGCTGCTTGCGCGTCACGCCAGCCTGCACCGTCACCGTCAAATCGTCGGCATGGATGGCGACCACCTGGTTCATACGGCTCACGTCAATACTGATGCCGCCTTGCACCGCCAACAAATGCCCTTCCAGCGATGAGCCCACGCCAAAGGGGATCACCGGCACGCGGTATCGCGCGGCCAGGCGCACCGCATCGGCCACATCTGCCGTGGATTCGGCAAACACGACTGCGGCCGGGGGCGGCGCTTCAAACGCGGATTCGTCGCGGCCGTGCTGCTCACGCACAGCAAGCGCCGTGGAACACTGCGCTCCAAAGCGCGCCTTGAGCTCGGCGATGAGTTCAGACGGGACATTGCGCTGATTGATCTGGGGCAGCAGTGCGAGCGTGGCGACAGGGGCGTTCATGGGCGGTCTCCGGGGGATTCAGTTCGTTACAAACAGTTCGAAGCAAAGCATAACGGCAGGTGATCTATACAACGGAACGGTGCGCCTAAGTGTGCGGAATTCCAAGGTCTGTAATACACTAGGAAAATTGTATGACAAGGAGGTGCCATGCTCTCAGTTCGCCTTACCCCCAATATCGAAAAAAACCTGAACGCTTATTGCAAGCAAATGCATATGACCAAATCGCAGGTGGTCCAAGAGGCTGTCGCGCAATGGCTCAACACGGCGACGAACCAAACACCATCTGTCGCTGAAGCTGACTTGTCTTTTTTGGCCCCTGATGACCCCATTCGAGCGTTCATTGGTATCGCCAGAGACGGAATGAGTGCCGACGATCTCATGCGTATGACCCGTGGCGAAGACTGGAATAAACCATGATCTTGGTAGACACCAACATCTTTGTGGACGTGATCCATAACGACCCTGTCTGGCTCAACTGGTCATTGCGGCAACTAAGTGCAGCCAAGCAAAACAATCAACTGGTCACCAATTTTGTGGTCTACGCCGAGCTGCACACCCATGACACCGCAGGCCCCCACATTGACGCGTTCTTGCACAAACTGGAGGTTGATCTCCGAGACTTGACGCGCCCCGCCGCACAATTGGCCGCCACGGCATTTCGCAGCTACCGCCAGCGCGGCGGCATCAAGACCGGGGTACTGCCCGACTTCTTCATTGGCGCACATGCGCAGGCAGAAGGTTTCAAACTGCTGACCCGTGATGCGGGGCGCTACAAAACTTACTTTCCTAAGATCAAATTGATTTGCCCTTGAAGCGGCAGGCTCATTCATTCCCACGCCCCCTTAAGATGCCCCCGACCCCACATCGGGGCGCCCACCCCAACCGGAGAATACCCATGACGATTTCCATGTACCAGGCCAGCGTTCCACGCCTGGTCAACAGCCTGAACAACCTGATCAACATCCTGGACAAAGCCCAGGCCCATGTCGAGGCCAAAAAGATCGACCCGGCCGCGCTGATTGACTTTCGCCTCTACCCCGACATGCTGAGCTTTCGCCGCCAGGTGCAAATCGCCAGCGACAGCGCCAAGGGCGTCGTCGCCCGTCTGGCCGGCGTCGAGAGCCCCGTCTTTGAGGACAACGAGCACACCTTTGAAGAACTCAAAGCCCGCGTCGCCAAGACCGTGGCCTATGTGCAAACCTTCACACCCGCGCAAATCGACGGCACCGAGGACAAAGACATTGTGGTCAAGCGCGGCGACAAAGAAACGCACTACAAAGGCATGCAGTTTTTGCTCGGCCACGCCCTGCCCAATGTGTACTTTCATGTGACAACCGCCTTCGCCATCCTGCGCCACAATGGCGTAGAGATTGGCAAACGCGACTACCTCGGCAACCCCTAAACCATGTTCCCCACCGCAATCGCTGGTAGCCTGCCCAAGCCCGCTTGGCTGGCAGAAACCCAGAAACTCTGGCCCCAGTGGAAGGCTGAGGGCGACGCCCTCATCGAGGCCAAATCCGACGCCACCCTGCTCTGGGTCAAAACCCAGGAAGACCTCGGTCTGGACGTGATTGGTGACGGCGAACAGGCGCGTCAGCATTTTGTGCACGGCTTTCTCGAACAGGTGGAAGGCATTGATTTTGAAAACAAGGTCACCATGGGCATCCGCAACAACCGCTACGACGCGCAGGTGCCCCAGGTGGTGGGGCCGCTCAAGCTCAAGGGCCGGGTCCACGCGCTCGAAGCCCGCATCGCCCGCGCCCACACCCAGCGCACCCTCAAATTCACCCTGCCCGGCCCGATGACGATCGTCGACACCGTGGCGGACCGCTTTTATGGCGTGGGGCAAGAGGGAAAAATCAAAATGGCGTTTGCCTTTGCCGAACTGCTCAACCAAGAGGCGCTGGCCTTGCAGGCCGACGGCGTGGACATCATCCAGTTTGACGAACCGGCCTTCAACGTCTACATGGAAGATGCTGCCGACTGGGGCGTGCAGGCGCTGGAGCGTGCGGTGCAGGGACTGACGTGCAAAACCGCGGTGCACATTTGCTATGGCTATGGCATTGCCGCCAATATGGACTGGAAAAACACGCTGGGACACGAGTGGCGCCAGTACGAAAAAGTGTTTCCCGCATTGGCCAAGAGCAGCATTCAGCAAGTGAGCCTCGAGTGTTTTCACTCTCACGTGCCCATGGACCTGATGGCCCTGCTGGCAGGCAAGGAAGTGATGGTGGGCGTGATTGACGTGGCCTCCGACGTGGTGGAAACCGCCGAAGAAGTGGCCGACACGATTGGCAAAGCCTTGCAATTTGTGCCGAAGATGAAGCTGATTGCCTGCACCAACTGCGGCATGGCGCCCATGAACCGCGAGATCGCACTGCGCAAGCTCGAGGCCCTGGCCCAAGGCGCAGCGCTGGCACGACAACGTTACGCAGGAGCCTGATCATGAGCAACTCGAAATCGGTTTTGGTAGTGGGTGCAGGCGACGCCACAGGCGGCGCGATTGCCCGGCGCTTTGCCCGCGAAGGGCTGATTGCCTGCGTCACCCGGCGCCAGGCCGATAAGCTCGCGCCCTTGGTCGCACAGATCGAGGCCGAAGGCGGCAAGGCCCATGCCTTTGGCTCTGACGCCCGCATCGAGGCCGAGATGGTGGCCTTGGTAGAAGGCATTGAGCGCGAGATTGCGCCGATTGACGTGGCGGTCTTCAACATAGGTGCCAATGTGCGCTTTGACGTGACCGACACCACCGAGCGGGTCTACCGCAAGGTGTGGGAAATGGCGGCGCTTGCGGGCTTTTTGACCGGGCGCGAAGTGGCCAAGGCCATGCTCAAGCGCGGCCACGGCACGATTATTTTTACCGGCGCCACGGCCAGCGTGCGCGGCGCGGCCGGGTTTTCTGCCTTTGCCGGGGCCAAGCATGCGCTGCGCGCCTTGGCGCAAAGCATGGCGCGCGAGCTGGGGCCCAAGGGCATTCATGTGGCACACACCCTCATTGACGGGGCCATCGACACCCAGTTCATTGCCGAGAATTTTCCCCAGCGCTATGCGCTCAAAGACCAGGACGGCATCCTCAACCCCGAACACATTGCCGAGAGCTATTGGCAGCTGCACCGCCAGCCCCGCAGTGCTTGGACGCAGGAGATGGACCTGCGCCCCTGGATGGAAACCTGGTAAGTCCCATAACAACACGAGGAGACCCTGTGCAAAAAACCGCAGAATTTTTCTTTGACTTTGGCAGCCCCACCACCTACCTGGCGCACACCCAGATGGCCAAATTGGCAGCCGACACGGGCGCTGCCGTGATCTACCGGCCCATGCTGCTCGGTGGCGTGTTCAAAGCCACGGGCAACGCCAGCCCGGTAACCGTGCCCGCCAAAGGCCGCTGGATGGGCCAGGACATGGCGCGCTTTGCGCAGCGCTACCAGGTGCCTTTTGCCCACAACCCCCACTTTCCCATCAACACCCTGACCCTGATGCGCGGCGCGGCCGGTCTGCAACTGCGCGACCCGCAAGCGCTGATGCGCTATGTGGACGCGGTCTTCAACGCCATGTGGGTGCAGCCCTGCAATATGGGTGACCCCGCGGTCTTGGCCCAGGTGCTGGGCGCTGCAGGCTTTGAGGCCGAGCCCTTTATGGCGCTGGTCAGCGACCCCGAAGTCAAAGCCGCCTTGGTCGCTACCACCGAAGAGGCGGTGGCACGCGGTGCCTTCGGTGCGCCCACCGTGTTTGTGGGCGACGCCATGTTCTTCGGCCAGGACCGGCTCGACTTTGTGCGCGAGGCGCTCACCGGCAAGTAGGCGATTGGCGTCGCCTGTCCATGGATAATGTGCGCCAACGTACATAACACCCAGAGACATCCACCATGCACCGTGTCGCCATCAGCAGTACAGGCCTGTTCACGCCGCCTGAGATCATCACCAATGCGGAGCTGGTCGAGGCCTACAACCACTACGCGGCCCTGGAAAACTCCCGCCACGCCGCCGAGATTGCAGCAGGCACCCGCGAGGCGCTGACCGAGTCCAACGTCGAATTCATCGAAAAAGCCTCGGGCATTCAGCGCCGTTATGTGATGGACAAGGCTGGTGTGCTGGACCCCGAGCGCATGCGCCCGCGCTTCATACCCCGCCCAGACACCGAAATTTCCATGATGGCTGAGATTGGCGTGGCCGCTGCGCAAGCAGCCCTGGACGCCGCTGGCAAAACCGCCGCCGACGTGGACGGCCTGATTTGCGCTGCCGCCAATATGCAGCGCCCCTACCCCGCCATGGGTGTGGAAATTCAAACCGCGCTGGGCATCAACGGCTACGCGTTTGACATGAACGTGGCCTGCTCCTCGGCCACGTTTGCGCTGGAGCTGGCGGTCAACGCAGTGCGCACCGGTCAGGCCCGCGCCGTGCTGGTGGTTAACCCCGAAATCACCTCGGCCCATCTGGCCTGGAAAGACCGCGATTGCCACTTTATCTTTGGCGATGTGTGCACCGCCATCCTGGTGGAGCGCCTGGACTTGGCGCCCGCCGGCGCGTTTGAGGTGCTGGGGACGCGCTTGCTGAGCACGTTTTCCAACAACATCCGCAACAACCAGGGCTTTATGTCCCGCGCCGAAGACCGCGACCCGGACGACCGCGACCAACTCTTCCGTCAGGAAGGCCGCAAAGTATTCAAAGAGGTCTGCCCCATGGCGGCAGACCATATTGAAGGGCACCTGAAGTCGCTGGGTTACACGCCCCACGACGTGCGCCGCTACTGGTTGCATCAGGCCAATTTGTCCATGAACCAGTTCATCAGCCGCAAACTGCTGGGCCGTGATGCCACGCGCGAAGAAGCGCCAGTGATTCTGGACGAGTTTGCCAACACCGCGTCCGCCGGTTCCATCATCTCTTTCCACCGGAACAAGGCGGACTTTGAGGCGGGACAGGTCGGGGTGATTTGCTCGTTTGGTGCCGGTTATTCCATCGGCAGCGTGGTCGTCAAAAAGCAATAGACGGGCGCCGCAGCGCCCTGCCCTCTAGCGACTCAGGCCAGCGCGCGCTTGAGTCGAATTTCTTCGATCTTGACGCCGCCAATCGACACCGTCTTGGCGCTGGGCATTTCGCGCTTGAAACCTGCCATGTTGAAAAACTGCATGGCGCGTTCATTGGCCAGGGGCAGCCAAATGCTGACATCGGTGCAGCCTTCTTCCAGCAGGCCTTCGCGGGCGGCATCCCACAGCGACAGGCCCACGCCCAGGCCGACAAAGTCGGCGTGCACGTAAATCGCCCAGATCTCGCCCATGGTCTGCTTGCTGCCTTCGTCGCGGCTGCGGTCAAAGCCGACAAAACCCACAATGCGCTCGCCGTGCAGGGCCACATGCACCTGGGGCTCGGCGTATTCAATGGCTTCGCGCCAATAGGCCTGGCGCTTGTCCAGCGCCATGATGGGCACGGTCACGTCGCCTAAAAGACCTTGGTAGGCGGCTTGGACGGTGGCGTTGTGGAGTTCGGCAATGGCGCGCGCATCGCGCAGGGTGGCGGCGCGGACCGGAAAAACGGAAGTACTGGACATGAAACGGGAGAAAAACAAAAAGGGTTGCAAAAAATCGAAGCGCCATTGTCGCAGGATGTGTTTGGCACCAAGGGTCAACACCCTTGCGGCGCTTGAACTTCTCGGCCAAGAATGCGCTCAAACCACCTTGCAGGAGCAGCCATGGCAGCCACCACCATCACCGCCAACCCCGCCAACTTTCCCGTGCAGCGCCTGCTGCATTGGGCCGCCACCCAGCCCCACAAGACCTACCTGACCCAGCCCATTGGCCACGGCGTGGTGCAAGACATCCGCTGGGGGGAGGCGGCCGACCAAGCCGCACGCATCGCCAGCTGGCTGCAGGCCCAAGGCTGGCCCGCAGGCAGCCGCGTTGCGATTCTGGGCAAAAACAGCGCGCACTGGGTGCTGGCGGACTTGGCGATTTGGATGGCGGGCTACATCTCGGTGCCCATCTACCCCACCTTCAACGGCGAGGCGCTGGCCTACATCCTGGAGCACAGCGAGGCGCGCGCCGTGTTCGTCGGAAAAATGGACGACAGCGCCAGCCTGCGCAGCGTGCCTGATGCAGTGGTGCAAGTGGCGCTGCCGCTTTCGCCCACGGGGGTGAAAGGCGTTTTTTGGAGTGATTTGC
The DNA here is from genome assembly GCA_947447985.1 of Comamonadaceae bacterium. Classification (GTDB taxonomy): domain Bacteria; phylum Pseudomonadota; class Gammaproteobacteria; order Burkholderiales; family Burkholderiaceae_C; genus Allorhodoferax. The sequence continues at coordinate 6,751 of CANFLX010000051.1, read as the reverse complement.
TGCGCAGCCATGCGCCGCTACAAAACGTGGCTGCGCCCGAAGCCGATGCGATTTGCACCATCATTTACACCTCGGGCACCACTGGGCGCCCCAAGGGCGTGGTGCAAACCTTTGGTGCCATGGCCTGGGGCATCGAGAGCGCCACGCGGCGCATTCCCATGTCGGCGAGCGACCGTTACATCTCCTACCTGCCACTGGCCCATGTGGCCGAACGCATGCTGGTCGAACAGGTGTCGCTGCGCTTTGGCGGACACATCTTTTTTGCCGAAAACCTGGACACCTTTTTGGCCGATTTGCAGCGCGCGCGTCCCACGATCTTTTTCTCGGTGCCGCGCCTGTGGGTCAAGTTTGCGCAGGGCGTGTTCGACAAGATTCCTGAGCGCAAGCTCAATCGCTTGCTGTCCATCCCTCTGCTGGGCGGATTGGTGCGGCGCAAGATTCTCAAAGGCCTGGGGCTGGACCACTGCCGTCTGGCGGCGGGTGGCGCGGCACCCATGCCGGCCGATGTGCTGGGCTTTTTTCGCTCGCTGGGCCTAGATTTGATCGAGGTCTACGGCATGACCGAAAACTGCGGCGTGTCGCACGCCACCCTGCCCGGCGACCGCGGCATTGGCACCGTGGGCTTGCCGTACGAGGGCGTGGAAAGCCGCATTGACCCCGAGACGGGCGAGATTCAAATGCGCTGCCCGGCGCTGATGCAGGGCTACTACAAAAACCCCGAGCAAACCGCCCAAACCATGACCGCCGACGGCTGGCTGCGCACCGGCGACAAAGGACGCTGCGACGACCAGGGCCGCTTGAGCATCACTGGTCGGGTCAAAGATATTTTCAAAACCAGCAAAGGCAAGTACGTGGCCCCAGCGCCCATCGAGGACCTGCTGGTGACCCACCCCGACATCGAGGCCTGCGCGGTCACCGGCGCCAATCTGGCACAACCCCTCGCGGTGGTCATGCTGTCGCAAGATGCGGCCCAGCGCTGTGCCGATCCGCAGGCCCAACAGAGGCTCATGCAATCGCTGGAGCAACATCTGCACAGCGTCAACCAGCGGCTGGAGCACCATGAACGGCTGGAATGCCTGGCCGTGGTCAGCACGCTGTGGACGCCGGAAAACGGCTTTGTGACCCCGACCTTCAAGGTCAAGCGCGACCGGATTGAGACCGCCTACGGCGCCCACTTTGAACCCTGGGCGCAAAGTGGTCAACGCGTGGTCTGGGCGGACGCGGCATAAGCCAAGGGTTACAGTTCGTCGCATGCACTATGCGACGGTAAAAAAAATAGCGGGATGGGTGCTGTGGGCGGCGAGTTGGGCCGCATCCGCAGCACCGTTTGAAGACTCCATGGGCCAGCGCACGCTGGCTTGCACCGGTTGCCACGGCGCCCAAGGCCAGTCGGGGCCCGACGGCTACTACCCCCGCCTGGCAGGCAAGCCCGCAGGCTATCTGTACAACCAACTGCGCAATATCCAAGACGGGCGACGCCACTACGCACTGATGGAGGGCTTGCTCGCGCCCATGAGCGACGCCTACCTGCACGACATTGCGGCGCATTTCACGTCCCTCGAAATCCCCTACCCCCCGCCGAGTGCGGCAAGCGCTGACCCCAAGGTCTTGGCACGCGGCCAAACGCTGGCCCGCCAAGGCGATGCGTCCTTGAACCTGCCCGCCTGCACCCAGTGCCACGGCAACGCCCTCATGGGCGTGCAGCCCAGCACACCCGCGCTTTTGGGCCTGCCGCGCGACTACCTCAACGCACAGTTGGGCGGCTGGCAAACCGGTCAGCGCAAAGCCCACGCCCCCGATTGCATGGCCGACATTGCACGCCGCCTGAGCGACGCCGATGTGCACGCGGTAACCAGTTGGCTGGCCAGCCAGACGGTGCCCCAGCCCTCCAAGGCCGCAGCTGCACGACCGGCCCTGGCGGCGGGTGCTAAGGCCATGGTCTGCGGGAGCGCGCCATGACCGCCGTCTCCGCAAAGTTATGGAAGTCCGGCGCCCTGCGCGCCGCAGTACTTGGGCTGGTGGCAGCACTGGTGTGGGCAATGTGGGGCGCCGATGCTTGGCATGAGCGGGCAGTGACACGTGTGCCCACCGGCATCACCGCCATCACACCGCAAGCCCAGTTGCAAGAAGGCGCCTACCTGGCGCGCATTGGCAACTGCGCCGTGTGCCACACCGCCCAAGGGGGCGAGCCATACGCCGGGGGGCGCGAGATTGACACCCCCTTTGGGGCCGTGCCATCGAGCAACCTCACGCCCGACCCAGCGCACGGCATTGGGCAGTGGAGTGCCGATGACTTTTGGCGCGCCCTGCACTTTGGCAAGCGCCGCGATGGCCAGCGCCTGTCGCCCGCGTTTCCCTACACCAGCTACACCCATGTCAGCCGTGCGGATTCGGATGCGCTCTTTGCCTATTTGCAAAGCCTGCCGCCATCGCGCCGCGCCAATATGCCCTCCAAACTGGTGTGGCCGTTCAACACCCAGGCGGCACTGGCGGTATGGCGGGCTTTGTATTTCTGGCCAGCTTCCGACGCTCCCCATGATTCGATGGCTTCCTTGCCTCTGGAGACCCAACGCGGCGCCTATCTGGTGCAAGGCCTGGGCCACTGTGCGGAATGCCACGGTGCGCGCGGCCCGTTGGGTGGCTTGCGCGGCGGCCAAGAATTTGCGGGTGCCGTGTTGCCAGGCACACCGTGGTACGCCCCCTCTTTGGTGAACACCGCAGAAGCCGGAGCAGTGTCTGTTGAACACACGATGCGCCTCTTGCAGACGGGCACCACGGGGCTGCAAAGCGCGAATGGTCAAGCCGTGGCGCAGGGCCCGATGGCCGAGGTGGTGCTGAATGGCAGCCAGTATTTGCGCGATGACGATGCCCGTGCCATGGCGCTGTACTTGCAGACCTTGGTGCCCGCTGCGCCAACACAGGAGCGCGCAAGCGCACAGGCGCAAGCCCCGTCAAAAACCGACCCCAAGGCCGCCAAGCTCTATGAAGACCACTGCGCCAGCTGCCACGGCAAAGAAGGCCAGGGCCAGCCAGGCGCATACCCTGCATTGGCGGGCAACCGCGCCGTGCTGATGGCGCGACCCAACAACGCGGTGCTGAGCGTGCAGTTTGGCGGCTTTGCCCCGGCCACTGCGGGCAATCCACAGCCTTACGGCATGCCTCCTTTTTTACTGACCTTGAACGACGCAGAGGTGGCTGCCGTCCTGAGCCATGTGCGCAGCAGCTGGGGCAACCATGCCGCGGGCGTGACCGAGCTCGAAGTGCAGCAAATCCGCCGACTGCAGGCGGCACATTGATTTCCGCAGGCATTGAAGTCGTCCACCAGGACGATGCGCTCGTAGTGCTCAACAAACCGCCGGGCTTGCTGTCGGTGCCTGGGCGGGGCGAGGACAAGCAAGACTGCTTGAGCGCCCGGGCGCAGGCCCGGTTTTCTGACGCGCTGGTGGTGCACCGGCTGGACATGGCCACCTCGGGTTTGATCGTGATGGCGCGGGGCATGGACGCCCAGCGCGCTTTGAGTGCGGCCTTTGAGCGCCGCCAAGTGCACAAGCGTTACCTGGCGGTAGTGGCAGGGCTGCTGCCAATGGGCACGGATTGGCAAACCATAGACCTGCCCATTCGGGTGGACTGGCCGAACCGGCCGCTGCGCACCATCCACCCCGAGGGCCAGGCCAGCCAGACCCGCTGGCGCTCTGTGGCACAAGACCTGGCCCGTGGCAGCAGCCGCGTGGAGCTGGAACCTCTGACGGGCCGCAGCCACCAGTTGCGCGTGCACTTGCAGGCGCTGGGCCATCCCATTCTGGGGGACGCTTTGTATGCCCCAGAGCGGGTCCAAGCTATGGCGCCGCGTTTGCTGCTGCATGCCTGCGCACTGGGCTTGGTCCACCCCCGCAGCGGCGAGACCTTGCACTGGGACTGCCCACCCGCGTTTTAGCCCTGGTTTTGCTTTGGGTCGCGGCACAAGGGGCCAGACGCCCCAAGCCCTAAAATGCGAAGGTGACCTCCATCCTCAACGCCGATCTGCATTGCCACTCCGTGGTGTCAGACGGAACCCTCACCCCCGAAGAAATTGCACAGCGCGCCAGCGCCAACGGTGTGGAACTCTGGGCGTTGACGGACCACGACGAAATCGGCGGTCAGGCGCGCGCAGCGGCGGCAGCAAAGGCCTGTGGCATGCGCTACCTGACGGGCGTCGAAATTTCGGTGACTTTTTTGCACCAGACGGTGCACATCGTCGGCCTGGGTTTTGACGCGGAGAACGCCGCGCTGGTCGCCGGTTTGCAGCAAACCCGGGGCGGACGCCGAGAGCGCGCCTTAGACATGGCCAAAGACCTGGAGCGCGTTGGCATCCACGGCGCTTTTGAAGGCGCACTGCAGTACGCAAGCAACCCCAACCTCATCTCCCGCACCCACTTCGCCCGCCACTTGGTGGAAACCGGCGTCTGCAAAGAAACGTCGGAGGTGTTTCGCAAATACCTGACCGAAGGCAAACCCGGCTATGTGGAACACCGCTGGGCCACCCTCAAAGACGCCGTGACCTGGATCACGGGGGCAGGCGGTATGGCGATCGTGGCGCACCCGGCCCGCTACAAGTTCACGGCCAACGAAGAATTTGCCTTGTTCACCGAATTCAAAGGCCATGGCGGCCAAGGCGTGGAAGTCGTTACGGGCAGCCACACCGCGGCTGAATATGTGAGCTATGCCGCAGTGGCGCAGGACTATGGCCTGGCAGCCTCGCGCGGCAGCGACTTTCACAGCCCCTTGGAAAGCCACACCGAACTCGGCACCCTGCCCTACCTGAGCGGCACGCTCACGCCAGTGTGGGAACTGCTGGCCGCGCGGATTCAATAGCCTCGACCCCACACCATGGCCCAGTTTTTTGAAGTTCACCCGGACAACCCGCACCCACGCTTGCTCAAGCAAGCCGTTGCGCTGCTAGAAAAAGGCGGCGTGATGGCGGTGCCCACCGACTCCAGCTATGCCTTGGTCTGCCAGCTCGACGACAAAGCCGCCGCCGACCAGTTGCGGCGTATCCGCGGTGTGGACGACAAGCACCACCTCACCCTGCTGTGCCGCGACCTGAGCGAGCTGGCCAATTACGCGCGGGTGGACAACTGGCAGTTCCGGCTGGTGAAGGCGGCCACACCAGGGCCCTACACCTTTATTCTGGAAGCCAGCAAAGAAGTGCCGCGCCGCCTGAGCCACCCTTCGCGCAAGACCATCGGCCTGCGCGTGCCCGAGCACAAAACGCTGCAAGACCTGCTGGCACTGCTGGGTGCGCCCTTGCTGGCCACCACCCTGATTCCCCCCGGCGAGACCGACGCCCTGAACGACGCCCAAGCCATTCGCGAACGCTTTGAACACCAACTCGCGGGCGTGATCGACGCTGGCGCTTGCGCCCTGGAGCCCACCACCGTGGTCGATCTGACCAGCGGCGAGGTGGAGCTGGTGCGCCAGGGCGGCGGCAGCTTGGCGCGCCTGGGTTTGTAGCCCGCCACCCCCTTCAACCGAAAGCCACTGTGGACATAGCCCAACTGATTCAAACCGTCGCGCTGTATGCGATTCCAGTGATTTTTTCGATCACGCTGCATGAGGCCGCCCATGGCTATGCCGCGCGCTACTTTGGCGACAACACCGCCTGGGCGCTGGGCCGCGTCTCGCTCAACCCCATGAAGCACATTGACCCCATGGGCACCATCGTGCTGCCGCTGGTCTTGTACTTTGCCACCTCGGGTGCGTTTTTGTTTGGCTTTGCCAAGCCAGTGCCGGTCAACTTTGCGCGCCTGCGCAACCCCAAGCGCGACATGGTCTGGGTGGCCTTGGCTGGCCCTGCGTCTAACTTTGTGCAAGCGCTGCTCTGGGGCGTGGCGCTCTATGTGTTGCACGGCGCGGGCGTGACCGAGCCGTTTTTGCTCAAGATGTGCCAAGGCGGCGTGCTGGCCAATGTGGTGATGTTTGTGTTCAATCTGTTCCCGATTCCACCGCTGGACGGGGGCCGCATCCTGGTCGGGCTCTTGCCCTGGCGTCAGGCGATGGCGGTGTCGCGCATCGAGCCCTGGGGCTTTTACATCGTCATGGCGCTGGTCGTGACCAAGGTCATCAACACCTTTTGGATGATGCCGCTCATGGGCCTGAGCTACGACCTCATTGACCTGCTGCTGAGCCCGCTGCGCATGCTTGTGCAATAAATTTTTGAATTTCTAAGAGCTGCTGAACACCATGAGCACCATCCGTTTTTTGACCGGCATCACCACCTCGGGCACGCCGCATTTGGGCAACTACGTGGGCTCCATCCGCCCCGCCGTGGCCGCGAGCTTGCGCCCGGGTGTGGAGAGCTATTACTTTTTGGCCGACTACCACGCGCTCATCAAAATTGACGAGCCCGCACGCATTCAGCGCTCCACGCTGGAGATCGCCGCCAGCTGGCTCGCTGCGGGCCTGGACCCGGCGCGTGTGGTGTTTTACCGCCAGTCAGACGTGCCGGAGATTCCCGAACTCACCTGGTTTTTGACCTGCGTGACCGGCAAAGGCGTGCTCAATCGCGCCCATGCCTACAAAGCCTCGGTGGATAAAAACCTGGCCGCAGACGCCGACCCCGACGCCGATGTGACAGCGGGCCTCTTTATGTACCCGGTGCTCATGGGCGCGGACATTTTGATGTTCAACGCCCACCATGTGCCGGTGGGGCGCGACCAGATTCAGCACATCGAAATGGCGCGCGACATGGCGCACAGCTTTAACCACCGCTATG
>CANFLX010000050.1 GCA_947447985.1 Comamonadaceae bacterium | reverse complement strand
ATGGCAATGGCCGGCGGCACGCCTTCGACCCGGTCCACGGCCGGCTTGTCCATGCGGTCCAGAAACTGGCGCGCATAGGCGGAAAAAGTCTCTACATAGCGCCGCTGGCCTTCGGCATAGAGCGTGTCAAACACCAAACTGGACTTGCCCGAACCGCTGGGGCCGGTGACTACCGTGAGCTCGCCGGTACGGATGTCCAGGTCAAGATTTTTGAGGTTGTGCTGCCGTGCCCCGCGAATGCGGATGGTGCCCTGGGACATAAGTGAATGCTCTCTGAGAATGGGAGAAGCATTCTAGGAGTTGGGGATTACCCTTTCAGCACGGGTTCCCATTCACAGCAGATGTGCGTTCACGGCGCTGTTTGAATTTTTGGGCAGCCAAGCCGCCCATGCAAAGGGCACATCCCATGCCCCTGGATTGATGCAATGCCTGTTACTGGCTGGCTGCGCTCGCTTTGGCAGTTGCAGCGGGCGCCTCGGCTTCGGGACTCGCTCCGTGTTTTTCCCCGCTCATGTCAATATCGCCGCCCTTGCTCAATACGAACAAGGCCACGGCGGCAAACACTGCAAACCCAACAATGATTTTCCACATAACAATTCCTTCATAAAAAAAGGCCCCCATTGCGGAGGGCCTTCAAAACAGTTCCAGCGCTCGGCACTGGAACTGCGACCAATCGAGACCAGCTTAGTCGTTGGCGTAGATGTCCACGTCTTTGGTTTCCTTGATGAACAAGGTGCCAATGACGACGGTAATGCCAGCGATGATGATGGGGTACCACAAGCCGTTGTACATATTGCCGGTTTGGGCCACGATCGCGAATGTCGTCGTGGGCAGCAGACCGCCAAACCAGCCGTTACCGATGTGGTAGGGCAAGCTCATCGATGTGTAGCGGATGCGGGTCGGGAACATTTCCACCAGCATGGCGGCAATGGGGCCGTACACCATGGTCACCAAGATCACCAGGTAGGTCAGGATCACAATGACGGTGACCTTGTCGAACTTGGCCATATCAGCTTTGGCAGGATAGTTGGCCGCTTTGAGAGCAGCAGACAATTTGCCACTCAACACAGCGTCTTTCGCTGTTTTCTCGCCGCTCAAAGCCTTCACGCGGGCAGTCGCAGCTGCGATGGCCTTGGCATCTTTGGGTTCAGCAGCATTGAGTTCAGCCAGTTTCTTCTCGGCGCCATCTTTGGCTGCCGCGATATCTTCAGGCGTCACAGCCGTCGTCACTTCGGTTTCGCCGACTTTGATCACTGCGGGGGTGCCGGCAGGAGCAGCAATGTTGTCGTAGCTGACCGATGCAGAAGCCAGTTTTTGCTTGGCGATATCGCAGGAAGAAGTGAACTTCTTGGTGCCGGTGGGGTTGAACTGGAACGAGCACTCTGCGGGATCGGCAGTCACCGTGACTTTGGACGATGCTTGCGCAGCAGCCAGGTCAGGGTTGGCAGCCTTGGTCAGTGCGTTGAACACCGGGAAATAGGTGACCACGGCCAAGAGGCAACCGGCCAAAATGATGGGCTTGCGGCCGATCTTGTCGGACAAAGAACCAAACACAATGAAGAACGGTGTGCCGATCACCAACGCAGCGGCGATCATGATGTTGGCGGTAGGACCGTCCACTTTCAGGGACTGGGTCAGGAAGAACAAGGCGTAGAACTGACCGGTGTACCAGACCACGGCTTGACCAGCGGTCAAACCGACCAGTGCCAGGATCACGATCTTCAGGTTTTTCCACTGACCAAAGGCTTCGCTCAGGGGTGCTTTGGAGGTCTTGCCCTCAGCCTTCATCTTGGTGAAAGCAGGCGACTCGTTCATGGACAAACGGATGTACACCGACACGCCCAACAACAAGATCGACACAAGGAAAGGAACGCGCCAGCCCCAATCGGCAAACGCGTCTTCACCGATGGCAGTGCGGGTACCCAAAATCACCATCAGGCTCAAGAACAAGCCCAAGGTGGCGGTGGTTTGAATCCAGGAGGTGTAGGCACCACGTTTGCCTTGAGGCGCATGCTCGGCCACATAGGTTGCAGCACCACCGTACTCACCGCCGAGCGCCAGACCTTGCAGCATACGCAGCGCAATCAGGATCACCGGAGCAGCAGCACCAATGGTTGCGTAGTTGGGCAGGATACCGACGATAAACGTCGACAAGCCCATGATCAAAATCGTGACCAGGAAGGTGTACTTGCGGCCAATCATGTCGCCCAAACGGCCGAACACCAGAGCGCCGAAAGGACGCACGATAAAGCCAGCGGCAAAAGCCAGCAGCGCAAAAATGTAGGCCGATGTCTCATCCAAGCCGCTGAAAAACTGCTTGGCGATGATGCCTGCCAAAGTACCGTACAGGTAAAAGTCGTACCACTCAAAAACGGTTCCGAGTGAAGAGGCGAAGATGACCTTCTTCTCTTCCCCGGACATCGGCCGTGCCGCTACTGTTGCCATAGTTTTGTCTCCTGATGAAAAGTCCAACAACACACTTGTTGAATGTCGCGCACTATTGTTGTGAGTGCTGACGATACTCTGACGCGTTTCTTGCAGAAACTTACGGTAGCGATCAGGCATCGTGTGGACTACACGTAAACCCTTGGAGCTTATTTCTCAATGTAAAAAAAAGCCCAGGTTTTGGCGCTTTTTGAAGGTTTCAAGCCCAGGTTTTCGATTCCCCACTGCTTTGGCATTTCTTCAAAATATTTTGACGATTGCTGCTTTTAGCCAAGCAAAGCGGCTTCACTGGACACCCTGGGCAGGCTTGCTCCAAGGCCATTGCCGTCAATAAGGCTAGTCGCGCACCAAGGCCATCAGGCCTGCAAAGCCGACAAATGCGCCACCCGTGATGCGATTGAAGGCGCGCATGACCCGGGCCTGCTGCAGGTACTGCGACAGCTTGTGGCCGCTAAAGGCATAGGCAAAGTACCAAGACACCTCGATCACTGTAAAGGTCGCCAACAGAATGGCAAATTGCGGCACTGCGGGGCTATCGGCATGGATGAACTGCGGAAAGAACGCCGCTGCAAACAGCATGGCCTTGGGGTTGCTGCCCGCCACCATGGCGCCGCGCCGGTACAAAGCCCAGGCCGTTTCATGCGCGGGGGGCGTCAAGGGCACATCGTGCGCCGCCTCCTGCACGGGGGCACGCCAACACTGCACACCGAGGTAGGCCAAATAGGCCGCGCCCAAAAGACGCAAGGCATCAAACACCGCTGGGAAAGTGTGCAGCACAGCACCGAGCCCGGCAGCCGACACACACATCATCACCAGCAAAGCGCTCATGCACCCTGCCATGGCAGCGACCGCTGCACGCACACCCCAACGGGCGCTGGTGCTCATGATGAGCAGCATGTTGGGGCCGGGCGTTGCCGACACCACAAAGGTCATGCCGAAAAACAGCCACCAGGTATTCAGGTTCATAGCGAAAAAACAGGGGAAAGTTGTGCGCGCTAGGCTTTTCGGGCCGGAAGTCCCGAGGGCAACGCGGCGGCTTGCTCCCAGTGCCCATCCGCGAACCAGGGATCGCCCGACACGCAGGCGCGCAGCATAGGCAGCGCGTCCAGGCCCCACAGCACTTTGCCGTCCACGGCGTAACTGGGCACGCCGAACACACCTTGTGCAATCGCACTGTCGGTTTGGGCTTTGAGCTGGTCGCGCACCTCGTCCCCATTCGGGTCGCGCGCTGGGGCAAGTTGTTCGGTCAGCTTTTGCAGGCGCAGCGCGTCCGCAGCGTCCTGACCGCCTTCCCAGACGTGGCAAAACAGGGTTTCGCACACATAGCGGTTGGGCAGGCCTTGTGCGTCACTGGCTATGGCCAGGCGCAACAGCCCCAGCGGGTTGAAAGGATGACCCGATGGCAGGTCCAAGCGCACACCTTGGGCCTGGGCCAGCCACTGGGACTGGCGGTACACCCACTCCCGCTTGCCAGGAACCTCGGCAGGCCCCAGCTGCTGTCTGGCCTTGAGCACGCCGCCCAAAAACACTGGTTGGTAGCGCACGTTGTAGCTCAGACCTTCCAGCGCCTGGGGCAGTGCCTTGAACGCCAGATAGGCGTAGGGAGAAATAAAGTCGAGGAAGAAGGTGATTTGCTTCATTTCAAAAATTCCAGTCGCTGGCCGATGCGTTGCCAGACCTCGCGTTTGTCCTGGTCCGTGTTGCTGGCCCAGGCGCCAATTTCTTCAATGGTGCGCAAACAGCCCAGGCACCAGCCGGTTTGGGCGTCCATCTGACACACCGAGACACAGGGCGATGGCGGCGCGTAGGGTGTATCCAGCGCATCGTCGAGCCTGGCCGCCAGCAGGCGCTGGTATTTGGTGGCGGGGTCGGGGGGCGCACCGCGCCGCATGCGTTGGGTTCGGGCGGTAGAAAGTGGCGGAGCGTCAGGCGGCATGGCGGCGGTTCAAAAGGGCTTTGGCTGCGCGCGAGTTTGGCACACGCTCCAAAAACCCGCTGATGAAGGCGCTGGCATCCAGCAAACGTTCAAGGTCAATACCCGTCTCGATCCCCATGCCGTGCAGCATAAACACCACGTCTTCGGTTGCCACGTTGCCGGTGGCACCCTTGGCATAAGGGCAGCCGCCCAGCCCCGCCACGGAGGTGTCAAAGCTGGAAATGCCCAGCTCCAAAGCGGCCAAGGTATTGGCCAAGGCCTGGCCGTAGGTGTCGTGAAAGTGGCCCGACACGGCTTCCAGAGGGTAGTGGCGCAACGCCGCCTCCAGCGCCGCCTGCACCTTGCGCGGCGTGCCCACGCCAATGGTGTCAGCCACACCCACGTGCTGCACACCCATCTCGCGCATCAGGCGCGCGACCAGTTCTACCCGCTCGGGCGCAATCGCGCCCTCGTAGGGGCAGCCCAGCGCACAAGAAATCGCGCCACGCACCGCCACGCCCTGCGCCAGCGCGGCGGCCACCACCGGGCGGAAGCGCTCCATGCTCTCAGCGATGCTGCAGTTGATATTTTTTTGGCTAAAGGCCTCGCTGGCAGCGCCGAACACCACGATCTCGTCGGGCTTGCTCAACAAGGCGGCGTCCAGGCCCTGCATATTGGGCGTGAGCACCGAATAACGCACACCGGCTTTGCGCTCAATACCCGCCATCACCTGCGCGTTGTCCGCCATTTGCGGCACCCACTTGGGGCTGACAAAGCTGGTGACTTCAATCTGCGAAAAGCCCGCGTCTTGCAGGCGGTGCACCAGCTCGATCTTGACGCTGGCGGGCACCGGCTGCTTTTCGTTTTGCAGGCCATCGCGGGGGCCGACTTCGAGAATATGGACGCGGGAAGGAATGGGCATGGGCAATCCTACTATGGGCACATGCCTTGCAAGGCAGCGTTAATAACCCCGCACCAGGTCCACCACGCCGGCCACGGGTTCGCCACGCTCCATGGCCTGCATTTTTGCGACGATTTGCGCAACGCTTTCGCTGCGCAGGGTGCGGGCCGAGGTGTGGGGTGTGATGGTGATTCGCGGGTGGGTCCAAAACGGGTGGCCTGCGGGCAGCGGCTCGGTGCGAAACACATCCAGCGTGGCACCCGCCACCTGGCCGCTGTCCAGCAGCGCGAGCAAGTCCTCTTCAACCAAATGGCGGCCCCGCGCCACGTTGATCAGGTAAGCGCCGCTTTGCAGTTGCGACAAGGTGTGGCGGTTCAAAATGTTTTCAGTCTCTGGCGTGAGCGGCAGCAGATTCACCAGCACGCGGGTCTTGGCCAGGAACTGGTCGAGCGCCTGCATACCGCTCAAGCATTCCACGCCCGCAAGTTGCTTGGCGCTGCGGCTCCAGCCCAGCACCGGAAACTCAAACTGCGCCACAGCCTGCGCCACACGGGCACCGAGCACACCCAAGCCCAACACGCCCACCGGGAAATCCGTGCGGTCCAGCGGCTTGCGGAAGGACCACTTCTGCGCACGGGTATCTGCCTCATAGGCGTCAAATTCCCGCGTGTGGCGGATCAGCGCATGGCACACGTATTCCGCCATTTGCACTGACATACCGGCGTCGTCCAGCCGCACCAGCCGGGTGTGGGCAGGCACTTTCAGCGCCAGCAATGCATCCACCCCGGCACCGATGTTGAACGCGGCTTTGAGCTGTGGCTGCTCGTCAAAAAAGGCCTGCGGCGGCGCCCACACCACCGCGTAGTCGGCCGCTGGTGCACCGCTGTGCCACAGACTCACCTCGGCCTGCGGCAGTGCTTGGCGCAGGGCAGCGAGCCAGGGCTCGGGCTTGGTGTCAGTGCAGCAAAAGGTAATGCGCATGGTCTCAGGCCACCACGCTTGCGGCCATGCGCAGCAACTCTGCGCCCTCGACCACCTGGTCGCCGGGGGCGTACAGCAGCTCTTCTACCCGGCCATCGGCGGGGGCGCTGATGGTGTGCTCCATCTTCATGGCGTCCATCACCGCCAGCGCTTGGCCGCGGCGCACCGTGTCGCCCGCCTTGACTGCAAAAGACAAGAGCTTGCCCGGCATGGGGGCAGTCAAGCGGCCCGTGTCGGCCTGCGCCACAGCCGCATGGGCCAGGGTATCCACCACAAGCACCGAGCTAGCGCCACGCGCCATAAACACATGGGCCCATTCGCCTTGGCGGTAAACCTGCAGGCGTTCACGCTCGCTGCCCAAGGTGATGTCCAATCCGCCGTCTGCCTGGGCAGTAAAAGCCAGTGCCGCGCTGGTGCCGTCAACATGGAGTTGCAGCGCACCATTGCGCTCGGCACGCAGCAAAGCGACGTGCGGCTCTCCGGCAAATTCCAGGGCAAAGGTGCGCGTGGACGCCGCGTGCGATTGCCAGGCATCGCCAGAAGCCCACGGGTCTTTCCAGGCCGTGCTCGCATCGCGCGCGGCTTGTTCTTGGCGCAGCGTGTCGGCAACAAGTGCGGCTGCCGCCCATTGCAGGCCCACTTTTTCCTGGTTGAACAGGGTGGCGGTTTCGCGGGCAATCAGCGCCGTGTCCAGGCACGCTTGCGCAAAGGATTCGCTGGTCACCACATGGCGCAAAAACTGCACATTGGTGTTCAAGCCCACGATGTGGGTTTTGGCCAGCGCTGCGTCCAGCCGCGCCAGCGCTTCGGCACGCGTGCGGCCGTGCACGATGAGCTTGGCGACCATGGAGTCATAAAAGGGGCTGATGGTGTCGCCCTGGCGCACGCCCGAGTCCACACGCACCCCCTGGTCGGCGCGCTCAAAGCTGCTGTGTGCGGGCAAGGTGTACACGCCCAAAGTGCCGGTGGCGGGCAAAAACTGTTTGTCCGGCGTCTCTGCACAAATGCGTGCCTCGATGGCGTGGCCGGTGATTTGCAGCTGGTCCTGGCGCAAGGGCAAGGGCTCACCGCTGGCCACGCGCAGCTGCCACTCCACCAGGTCTAGGCCGGTGATGGCCTCGGTCACGGGGTGCTCCACCTGCAGGCGGGTGTTCATTTCCATGAAGTAAAACTTCATGGCCTCAGGCTGGTCGTAACTCGTTTGCTCGACGATAAATTCCACGGTGCCTGCGCCCACGTAGTTCACCGCACGGGCAGCGGCGACAGCTGCCGCGCCCATTTGTGCGCGCAGGGCCTCGGGCATGCCGGGTGCGGGCGCTTCTTCCAGCACTTTTTGATGTCGCCGTTGCACCGAGCAGTCCCGCTCAAACAGGTACACACAATTGCCCTGGCTGTCACCAAACACCTGAATTTCGATATGGCGCGGGCGCTGCACGTATTTCTCGATCAGCACCGCGCCGTTGCCAAAGCTGCTCACCGCCTCGCGCTGGCAACTGGCCAAGGCGCCTGCAAAGTCTGCCGCCGCTTCGACGATGCGCATGCCCTTACCGCCGCCGCCCGCGCTGGCCTTGATCAGCACGGGGTAGCCAATGCGGTCGGCCTCGCGCTGCAAGAGCGCAGGGTCCTGGTCGGTGCCGTGGTAGCCCGGCACCAGTGGCACACCGGCACGCTCCATCAGTTGCTTGGACTCGGCCTTCAAACCCATGGCGCGAATGGCGCTGGGCGAAGGCCCGATAAAGGCCAGCCCCGCGTCTGCACAAGCTTGGGCAAAGGCATCGTTTTCACTCAAAAAACCATAGCCGGGGTGAATGGCCTGGGCACCACACGCCAGCGCCGCCTCAATGATGGCCTGCCAGCGCAGGTAGCTGTCTTTGGGCGCGCTGCCACCAATGTGCACCGCCTGGTCGCAGAGTTGCACATGGCGTGCCTGCGCGTCGGCATCCGAATACACGGCCACGGTTTGTATGCCCAAACGCGCGGCCGTGGCAGCAACCCGGCACGCAATTTCGCCACGGTTGGCAATGAGGATTTTGGTGAACATCAAGGGTTCCAATCAGAGAAATCAGGGAGTACTGCTGCGTGCGCTTGGTGGACAGGCATCACATCCGGAAAATGCCAAATTTCGTCTCTGCCACCGGCGCGTTCAGCGCGGCGCTCAGGCCCAGGGCCAGCACGCGGCGGGTGTCAGCCGGGTCGATGATGCCGTCGTCCCAGAGACGGGCGGTGGCAAAGTACGGGTGGCCTTGGGTTTCGTACTGGGCTTTGATGGGGGCTTTGAACGCCGCTTCTTCGTCGGCGCTCCAGGTGCCGCCTTTGGCTTCCAGACCGTCGCGCTTGACGGTGGCCAACACACTGGCCGCCTGGTCGCCACCCATGACGCTGATGCGCGCGTTGGGCCACATCCACAAAAAGCGCGGGCTGTAAGCGCGGCCGCACATGCCGTAGTTGCCCGCCCCAAAACTGCCGCCAATGATGATGGTGAACTTGGGCACCGCAGCGCAGGCTACGGCCGTGACCATCTTGGCGCCGTTGCGGGCAATGCCTTCGTTTTCGTATTTGCGCCCCACCATGAAGCCGGTGATGTTTTGCAAAAACACGAGCGCAATCTTGCGCTGGCAGCACAGCTCGATAAAGTGCGCGCCCTTGAGGGCCGACTCGCTGAACAGAATTCCGTTGTTGGCAATGATGCCCACCGCCATGCCTTCGATGTGCGCAAAACCGCAGACCAAGGTCGCGCCAAAACGGGGCTTGAATTCATGGAACTCGCTGGCGTCCACGATGCGGGCAATGATCTCGCGCACATCAAAGGGCTTGCGCGTGTCGGTGGGAATCACGCCATACAACTCTTCCGCCGCAAACTTGGGTGGCACGGGCACTGTGGCCGCTGCGGGGGGCGCTTTGTGGTGGTTCAGGTGCGCCACGGCCTCGCGCGCCAGGGCCAGCGCGTGCAAGTCGTTTTGCGCCAGGTGGTCTGCCACGCCCGACAGGCGGGTGTGCACGTCGCCGCCGCCCAGGTCTTCGGCACTCACCACCTCGCCCGTCGCGGCCTTGACCAAAGGCGGCCCCCCCAAAAAGATGGTGCCTTGGTTTTTAACGATGATGGTCTCGTCACTCATGGCCGGCACATAGGCGCCGCCTGCGGTGCAGCTGCCCATCACCACCGCGATTTGCGCAATGCCCAGCGCACTCATATGGGCCTGGTTGTAGAAGATGCGGCCAAAGTGGTCGCGGTCGGGAAACACTTCGTCCTGGTTGGGCAGATTGGCACCGCCCGAGTCCACCAGGTAAATGCAGGTCAAGTTGTTTTGCTGCGCCACTTCTTGTGCGCGCAAGTGCTTCTTGACCGTCATGGGGTAGTAGGTGCCGCCTTTGACGGTGGCGTCGTTGCACACAACCATGCAGTCCACGCCACTGACGCGGCCTATGCCTGCAATCAGGCCTGCGCCCGGTGCGTCATTGCCATACAGGTTGAGCGCGGCCAGCGGTGCCAGCTCCAAAAAGGGCGTGCCGGGGTCCAGCAGCATTTGCACCCGCTCGCGCGGCAGCAACTTGCCTCGCGCTGTGTGTTTGGCGCGCGCCGCCTCGCCGCCGCCTTGGGCGACCTTTTCCAAGTGGGTGCGCAAGTCGTCCACCAAGGCACGCATGGCAGTGGCATTGGCCTGGAAGTCGGCGGAGCGGGGGTTGAGCTGGCTTTGCAAAACAGACATAGGGTGGCCTCAGTGGTCAGATGGGCGCCAGCATACCGCGCAGCAAGCAGGGCGCTTGCCACAATGGTTGCAAATCGTGCCATCGATTACGGCAAAATCGCTGCCATCCATGGCCAACGCATCCCACCGACCATCCGCTGCCCTGCCCTTTGCCAATTCGCCTGCGCAAGGCCAAGCCGCCACACCCATGGCCTTTGTGCAGGCCATTGTGGCGGCCTATATGCAGCGCGGTATGGACCCCGGTGCGGCACTTGCCAAGGCACAAATCGAGCCGCAATCGCTGGCCCAATCGCAAGCGCGCATTACGGCCATGCAAATGGAGTTGGTCTCGGGCCATGCCATGCAGGAGCTCGACGACGAAGGCCTGGGCTGGTTCCGCCGACGCCTGCCCTGGGGCAGTTACGGCATGCTGGTGCGCGCATCGCTCACCGCGCCCACGCTGCGGGTGGCGCTGCAACGCTGGTGCCGCCACCACGGTCTGTTAACGGACGACATTGCGCTCACGCTCTCAGAGCACGAGGGGATGGCCACGCTGGAACTCACCGAAGTGCATGGCCTGGGGGATTTGCAGGAGTTTTGCGTGGTATCGGTGTTGCGCAATGCCCTGGGCGTGGCGTGCTGGCTGACCGATTCGCGGATTCCCTTGCAAGGCACCGAGCTGCGCGTTGCCGCGCCCGCGCACCAGGCCAGCTACCAGGTGCTGTTTGACGGCCCTACGCGGTTTGACGCCCCGGCCCACCGCCTGCTGTTTGACGCGCGCTACCTGGCGCTGCCGGTGCGCCGGGACGAAGCGGCCTTGCAGCAGATGCTGCAGCGCGCTCTGCTGCTCACGGTGCGCCCCTACCGCCGCGACCGCCTGCTGGTCGAAAAAGTCCGCCAAACCCTGGCCCAGCACCCCGAACAATGCCGCAACGCCGACGACCTGGCGCACTGGCTCCATATGTCGGCGCGCACCCTGCACCGCCAACTCAAAGACGAAGGCGCATCCTTGCAGCAACTCAAAGACGCGGTGCGCCGCGACGTGGCGGTGGCGCAGCTTCAGCGCAGCAAGCGCCCGATCAAGCAAATTGCAGCGCTGGCCGGGTTTAACAACGAGAAGAGCTTTATCCGCGCCTTCAAGGGCTGGACGGGGCAGACGCCCGATGTGTTCCGCCTGGCCGCGACTGCAGAGACCAGCCGCTAGAGCTGCGTCCCATCCAAGTACAGCCAACGCCCACCTTCCAGCACAAAGCGGCTGCGCTCGTGCAGACGGACTGCCGGGCCAATCAGCGGCTTTTGGCGCGCCACGAATTCGACTTCGGCCGTGGCTGCGCCGGTCGAACGAAAGTCGCGCACCTCCAGCCCCAGCCACTTCACGCCAGGGTCAAACGCAATACTGCCGGGGCGCTGGCCCGCCTGCCAGGTGGCTAACAAATAGGCTTCGCGCTCCAGCACAAAGGCGGTGTAGCGCGAACGCATGAGGTGGTGGGCGTCGGGGGCGAAAGGGCCCTGCGTGGCCTCTGCCTCCAGCCAACGGCCACAGCATTGGCCGTAGCTGAGCGACTTGGAGGCTTTGGATGCCGTGTGCGACGCGGACACACCGCCGCAGGGGCAGGGCTGCGCAGGCGCCAGTGGCTTCATGCCTTGGCGTGGCGCTTGGCTTTGGCCTCTTCCAACGTGAGGGTGGGCGCGCCCTCTTTCACCCACTGCGCAAAGCCGCCGTCGAGATGGGCCACATTGGTCATGCCCATGTCTTGCAAGGCCTTGGTGGCCAGGGCACTGCGCCAGCTGGCGGCGCAAAACAAGATGAACTCTTTGGCCTCATCGCCAAACACCGGCTTGAAATAGGGCGACGCCGGGTCCACCCAAAACTCCAGCATGCCGCGCGGCGCCAGTACCGAACCTTCAATCGTGCCTTCGCGCTCCAGCTCACGCATATCGCGGATGTCCACCAGCTGCACCGTGGGGTCCTGCAAGCGCGCCACCACCTGCGCCACGCTGTAGGTGGTGATTTGGGCGTTGGCCTCATCAATGAGTTGGCGAAATCCTTTGGTGATGGGCATGGGCGGGGTCCTTGGCGTTGGGGTCTGGCGAAATCTATCGCTCAGAGGATAGCTTCTTGCCGGCAGCCTTTTTCTTTGAAGGCGCCTTGGGCTTGGGCAATGGCAAGGCGGCCTCGGTCGCCTCCAGCACCTGGCGCAGCAGCTGCGGGTCTTCCAGCGCTTCGTCGAGCACAAAGTAGTTTTTGGCACCGGGATACGGCGGTGCTTCGATCGGTGAGCCCAGCAGTGCCCGTGCAGCGTCGGTGGGCTTCAAAAATAGCTGGTTGTTGCAGACCAGGCCCACCACTTTGGTGTTGAGGTACAGCGCGTATTCGCCAAACATGCGCCGGTAGCTCAGCCGGGAACCGAGCAGGCTTTGGTCAATGATGTATTCGATGGTTGAGAGGTCGGAGGCCATGGGTCAGAGCCTACTACGCGGCAAGCCGCGCCGCCTCAATGGCCGCAATGTCGATCTTGCGCATCTTCATCATCGCTTCAAACGCGCGCTTGGCCGCGGCGCGGTCCGGGTCGCTGATGGCTTGCATCAATGCGGCGGGCGTGATTTGCCACGAGACGCCCCACTTGTCTTTGCACCAGCCACAGGCGCTTTCTTGGCCACCGTTGCTGACGATGGCGTCCCAGTAGCGGTCGGTCTCGGCTTGGTCGGCGGTGGACACCTGAAACGAAAACGCCTCGGAATGTTTGAACATGGGGCCGCCGTTGATGCCAAGACACGGAATGCCCATCACCGTGAATTGCACCGTCAGCACCTGGCCCTGGGTGCCCGAGGGGTAGTCGCCCGGCGCGCGGTGCACCGAGTCCACCGATGAGTCTGGGAACGTGGCGGCGTAGAACGCTGCAGCCGCTTCGGCGTCGCCTTCGTACCAGAGGCAAATGGTGTTCTTGTGCGTTTTGGACATAGTCACCTCGTCTGCAGCATGGCACCCATCATCTGATGGATGAGGTTGACGGCCTTGAGCGGGCGCAGCATCACCTTGAACTCCACGATCTTGCCCGCCTCGTTCCACTTGATGATGTCGACGCCGTTGACCACGATGCCATCAATCTCTGTCTCAAACTCGAGCATGGCGTCGTTGGCGCCCATGATCTCGCGCACGTAATGAAAGGTCGGGTTGACGAACACGTGCAAGGCGGCGGACAGGTACTTGGCCGTGAGCTTGCGACCCACTTGCGGCGCATGCACGACCGGCGACAGAAAAACGGCGTTCTCGTCGAGCAGCGCATCCAGCCCCACGGGGCTGCGGTCTTGGATCATGCGGTGCCAGGTGGTGATGGGGTGTTCGGTCGTCTCAGATTTCATACGCACTTCCCTTTCAAATGCAGTTCCCTGTGGGGGGTCGCCCCGCCCTAAATCCCCCGCTGAATAATGATCTTCTGCACGTCGCTCGTGCCTTCGTAGATTTGGCACACGCGCACGTCGCGGTAGATGCGCTCTACGGGGAAGTCGCTCACATAGCCGTAGCCGCCCAGGGTTTGGATGGCGGCGCTGCAGACTT
>CANFLX010000049.1 GCA_947447985.1 Comamonadaceae bacterium | reverse complement strand
CTTACCTCCACCACATACTTTTGAGAAAACGGATTAGTCCAAGGTTTTGACCCCATCGTCTAGAGGCCTAGGACATCACCCTTTCACGGTGAGTACCGGGGTTCGAATCCCCGTGGGGTCGCCAGATTCATCGCAAGATGATGAAAGCAAGAGCAGACAACGGCAACGTTGTCGCTACCAGGAGTGGTAGTTCAGTTGGTTAGAATACCGGCCTGTCACGCCGGGGGTCGCGGGTTCGAGTCCCGTCCACTCCGCCAAATTTTCCTTGTCAATCAAGGACTTACGAAGAGCCCGCTGCGCAAGTTGCGGGCTTTTTTGTTGGGTCTAAAAGTGGTACTCCACCCGGCTGAAATCGCTGATGGCAAAGGCGTACAGAATCGTCAGGTCTTCGTCATTCATGTTGTTGATCTGGTGGGTTGTATTGCCGGGGATGAACAGCATGCGGCCGGGTGTCACCTCGTGCACCACGCCTTCAATCGTCACGGTGCCGCGGCCTGACAGCGTGAAATAGGTTTCGGGCTGCGCATGGCGATGCGGCTCCAGGGATTCATTTTTTTGCAGCCGCACAACCCCCATGGTCATGTCGTTTTGGCAGCCTGTGGCGCTGCCGAGCAGCTCTTTCCACTGCGCTTTACCGCGAACGCCGATTTGGTCGGCGGGCCAGGTGGTCCACTCGAGGTCATCGAGGTGCTGGGAGGCTGCTTGCATAGTGCGATTTCTTTTTTCAAAGGGAGTTAACAAGGGGGGGCTGCCAAGTCAGTGGTCGAAGCGGGTGACGCCGTTCCAGTCGGCAGGCAGCACGGTTGCACGGCATTGCGCAATGCGGTCCAGGTAAAGCTGCGCAAGCGCCAAGCCGCCATAAGCGTGCACAAAGTACTCGAATTTCTCGGCACTGGCGTCCCACTGCTGCGTGCGGAACTGCTGCAAGGCCTCGCTCCAGCGACGGTGGTCGGCGCTGTGCGGAATGAAAACGATGGGGGCAAGGAAGTCGGTGTAAATCGTCACCGCCTCCTCTTTGCCTTTGACTTTGACGCGGTCTACTTCCAGCAGGGGCATGCCGGGCAGCGCGCGCTGGGTGGCTTCGCCGATGAGGATATCCACGCCGTAGTGCTTGGTCATGGACTCCAGGCGCGAGGCCAGGTTCACCGAATCACCCATCACGGTGTAAGAGCGGCGCACTTTGGAGCCCATGTCCCCCACGGTCATGGGCCCGGTATTGATGCCCACACCAAACTGCAGACGTGGCCAGCCTTTGGCAGCAAAGCGCTCGTTGAGTGCCGGCAGCGCTTGGACCATGGCTCTTGCACTTTCCAAGGCGTGTTGCGCGTGCAGGGTGTCCGATACCGGTGCGCCCCAAAAGGTCATGATGGCGTCGCCAATGTATTTGTCGAGCGTGCCAGCGTTGGCGCGTATCACCATGCTCATCTCGGTCAGGTATTCGTTGATCAAAAGTGCCAATTCCTTGGCTGGCATTTTTTCTGAAATGCTGGTGAAGCCGCGGATGTCGGAGAAGAGCACGGTCAGCACTTCCGCACGACCTTCCATGGAATAGTGGCTTGGGTTCAGCGCCATTTTTTGCACCAGCTCGGGCGGTACGTACTGGCCAAACAGGTCTTGCATCTGCAGCTGAATTCTTGCTGCTGCCAAGTAGTTGAACCACAGTTGCGTCAATGTGGGTACGGCCAAGGCCAGGCCAGGCGCAGCCAAGGGGACGATCCAGCGGCTCTGGATCCAGGCCCACCATGCCGCGCCAAACAGCGCAGACAAGCACAGCACGAGCAGCGTCACGGAGTGCAGCGGTCCCAGGCGGGGTAGCAGCAGGTTGCCCAGCACGAGCAGGCAGACGACCATGAGGATTTCAATCCAGGGGGCTTGCGGCAGGGCTTTCGCCATGGTGCCGTCCATGATGCCGCTGACCATGTTGGCGTGAATCTCCACGCCCGGATACACCTCGCCCACCGGCGTGCTGCGCAGATCCAGCAGGCCCGAGGTGGAGGAGCCCACGATACCGATCAAGCCTTCCAAGGCGTGGGGGTCGACTTTTTTGTCCAGCACATCGGCCAGCGAGATATAGCGGTAGCTGCCTGCCACGCCACGAAATGGAATCCAGGCCGAGCCATCAGGCATGAGTGGCACCTGCATGCCCGACAGGCCGAGCGACTGCAGGACCGAGCCATCGTGCAAATAGCGAGTGCCAAGCTTCAACTCCACCGGCTCCGACCCCGTGAGCAAACGCACCAGGGCCAGCGAAAGGGACTCAAAGTAATGGTCTTGGTAGTTGGACAGCACCCAGGCGCGGCGCACCACACCATCCGGGTCCAACAGGCCTTGAAAGTGCCCTGCGGCTTGGTTTGCGCCTTGGAACTGCGCCAAGTTGCCCCCGTACGAGGCCCACGCTGGCGCTAGGTTCAAGCCCGCCGGGGCGGTCATCAGCGCAGCGGGCAGGGCGCCAGAGGGCGGTGTCGTGGTGCGCTGGGTGAAGTAATAGCCCAGCACCACGGGGTACTTTTGCAGCGCCGCTTCAAACTGCGCATCATTCGAGCCCGCAGGCCGGTAACTTGCCAAGGCCTGATCGATAGCGGTTTGGTGTTGGGGTGACTCTTTGGCAAATGCCTGCAGCGCTTGCATTCCGTCAGATTGGTCGGGCTCTGCATGCACCACATCAAATCCGACCACTGCCATGTGGTAGTCGGTGAACAAGCGGTCCATCAACCGGGCCAGCCGGTCACGTCCCCAGGGCCATCGGCCGAGTTGCGGATGGGCCAGACTTTTTTCGTCAATGTCCAAAATCACGATGCGGGGGTCCACCTCTTTGCTCAGGGTCGAGCGCACCCGCAGGTCGTAGAGGTTCGCATCCATTTGTTGGAGCCAGGGGCTGTTCCATACGCCGCCCGCGTGAAGGAGCAGCGCCAAGCCGATGGCGCATGCACTGATCCAGCGAAGCGCGGTCATGGGCGATGCCATCACTTGGCGAACCCCACGATTCCGCTGACCGATGCGGTCAAAGGGTTGCCAGCCGATACCGGCAGCGCAGACGCTGTGTTGTTAAACACAAAGCCCGTCACGACCCGGCTGCCGCCCGCCAAAAAATTGCCGGCAATTTGCGAGCCATTGTTGTTCTGCACGGCTGCGTTGTTGTACGTTAAAGCCAGCACGGGGCTACCCGGGTTGCTGGGTGTGCCAGCACAGCTTTGCGTGCAATTGTCTGCACGAAACTGCCCGTTTTGAATCGCTACATTGGCATATGACGCGCTCCAGGTGGCTTCTTGCGAGGTGTTGGTTCCGGGGAAAAAGACGGTGAGGTTCGAGGATGCCAGCAGTGCACCGTAATTGCTGGGCGAGGCGCTGGTGGTCACGGTAAAACTGGCGTTGGTGTAGACGCCCATGTTGCCTTGCCCATCGATGGGATGGGTGCTCAGGATGGGGCTGTAGGTGAAACTGCCCTGAGCCGGAAGTTCGCTGCCACCCAGGGGCTTGAAAAATGCGCTGTGCAGGTCCGACGCCGCGGAGCTGGTACTGCTGGCACCCCGTGTTTGCACCAACTGATCGACCGCGATGGTGCCCAGGGAAAAGAATTCGTCGGACGATAAATTCGTTGAGAACCAGTCCTGCACCGCGCGAGGGTTGGTCATGGTCTGTGCATAGGGGGGGGTGTTCACACTCTGGGGGCTGACCATGGTGGTACCCGTCACGCCCGTGAGCACGTTGCCGCTGCTGTCCAAGTAGAGGGACAGGGTGTTGAAGCTGTCTTGCGTCAGGCTGCGTGGTCGGGTCGGGTCGGTGGGTGCCACGATTTGCAGTCCGCCATAACTCACCAGCCTGTAGGTCGGCGGCGGTCCGGTGTCTGGCACCGCTGGCGGCACGATGATGGGCGTGGACGCCGCCTGGATCGCCACCGCTGTGAAACTGGAGGCAGCAAGGTCTGCGGATACGGTGGCAGGGGCCGCAGCATCGACCGAGGCTGCCGTTCCCTCTGCGGAGTCACTGCTGTCGCCCGACGCCGTGCCACTATCCGTCAAAGCGGCACTGGGGCCTGCCTTGACGACGGCTTTTTTGCCAGGCGCATTAGAGGCCAGTAGCATCAGGGACACCGGAGGGCTAATTTTTTGTGGCAACTGCCCGGCCCGGACTTGGACAGCCTCGCCCGCGTTACTCAGCAGCGTGATGGTTTTCCCCGACGCGTCGGTCGCGCTCACACTGTGCTGGCCGGTGATGGTGTAGTTGACGGTGGTGTGGTCGGAGGCGACGTGGGTCACATTGCCGGTGCCTCGAATGCCGATCGTGGCCGTCGGTGTTTGGAACTTGACTGCGCCGGGCATGGCTTTGCCCAGGTCGCCGGTGAAGGACTTGAAAGTCCCCTCTTGCAGAGCGATCACGATGTCGTTGCTGGTATCGCCTTGATTCGCCACACGGTAGCGCTGGATTTCCAACACACTGGACGGCCGGATATTCACAAACGCACCGTCTTTCATCCGGAAATGCGCTGTGCCGCTTTCGCGGCTCTCCAGGCGGTCGCCTTCAAACAGCGCATGGCCTCGCGACAGCTTGACGGTTTCGGAGGCGCGCTTTGCGATCACCTCACCGACGATGAATTCGACTTTTCCGGCAAGAATAGTTTGGGCCCCGGCCATACCCTGAAGCCCTGCCATCACCCACAGGAGCAGACGTTTTTTCCAAGCGTGCCCGGGACGTGTCATCTGAAATCTCTCCGGATGAAAACGCTGATTTCACGCCGCTCAAACTCAAACAAAGGGATATTGGAAGTGTTCTGGGAGGCCATCCACTGTCCTTTGACAGACCAATCGGCTGCTACGGCGATCTGTACGCCCACGACCCAATCGATCAGCGTGTCTTTGCCGAATTCCACGTTTTGCTGGCCACGCCCAAACCGCGCGCTGTCGTCCCGCCGGGACCATCCCCATCCCCAAAAAAGGTCTGCGCGCTGCGGCCCGTTGGTTTGTCCGAACATGCGCAGGCCCTGGGTGACTTTGCCAGGGTCGTAGGTTTCCAGTGGCGCCACAGCCTGGTCTTGGGCGTATTGGTAGGACAGGCGCACAAATTGCCGGTCGTTGTGCAGGTTCTTCCACAGCACACTGGCACCGAGTTGCGCTTGCGCAGTCTCTTGGGGTCTGAAATGGGGAACTTCGTTTTTGCTGTAGCTGGCAGAAAACGCAGGCAGCAGGTCGCCGCTGAGCGTGGGTCGGTATTCCGCCAAGACTCCGATTGACTGTTTGTCGTTGGTGGTTTTGGGATCCGCCGAGGATTCGCCCTCTTGAAAAAATTGCACCAGGTTGAGCCCCAGGCGGACACTGGAGTCCGATTGCTCCCAAACCGAGCCACCCGAAAAACTCAGGCTCGTGGCATTGAAGGCCTGCGCGCTTGCGAAGTAGGTCCGACGCTGTGCTTCGGCGTTGGCGTAAAAAACCAGACCCGGTTGGTAGCGATAACTCCCTTGCAGTCCGGCATTCCATCCTTGGAATGGTGCTTGCTGTAAAACCGAGTTCCCGGTCGGAGGCAAGGCCTGCATTCCCAGGTCCCGAAACACCGGGTAGGTGTTGAGCAGTGCGGATTGGTACCCCTCGCTCGAGCCGATGGCCGATGCCACGTTGGAGTCGTGCCCGGTCTGGGACTCCAGATAGCCCGATACGTATTGCTTTTGCTTGGCTTGGCTTGTGTCAATCTGCTGTATGAGTTGCTGGACATCGGTTTTTAACGACTCCGGCAACTCGAGTTCCAGCGCCCGCTTGAATTCGGTTTTGGCAAGATCAAAGGCCCCCAGTGCGTACAAGGCACGCGCCGATTGAATGCGCGCGCCCACGTGGCTGGCATTGATAGACAGCACGCGGTCAAAGGCCACCAGAGCCTCTTGGTAATGGTGGCTCAGCAACGCGGCATAGCCCAGCAAAAAATTCAGTTCCACGTCATCGACCCGTTCTTCGGCCTGGGCTTGGAGTTCCTGAAAGGCGGCCTCGGGCTGCCTGGACTTGAGCAGATCCCGCGCCGCATCCAAATCTGTGGACGCTGACGCCTGTGCCTCCGCAAGTAAAAGCACAAGCACCCCACACAGCGGTTTGAAGGCCCATGCCCTTGATGTTGGTTGACAGATTGCGCTTGGCGGCATGAAGGCGATGGTGTGGGCAAGGGGGTGGACGGTGGCGAGCCCTAGTTTAGGGTGCGCTCGCCGCCCATTGTCGCCCGTGATCTGGAGCGCTTCAACGGCCCATCGGGCAGCAAAACGGGCGCGATATTGGGCAAAGTCTGTTCGGGACTGACGGCCCGGATCAGCGTCGTGCGGATACGGTCTGGCTGGCACTGGTTTTCCATGGTCTGCAAGTAGTGAGTTACCTGTTCCTTGCTGAGCTGGGCCTGCCCTGTCACATCGGAGGCCTGTTGTGCCATACGCTCTCCCGCGCTGCGTTGCGCCTCGAGTGTGGACATCACCATGGCTTCGACGCCCTGCACGCCATGGGAGAAAAGGTAAGCCTCCGTGGAGCGGTTCAGCGTGATTGCATCAAACCCCAATACGATCGCGGCGGGCAGCAGCTTTTTTTCGCTGGACAGCGGGTCCTTTTGGCGCAGACTCCACGCCTGCGCTTCTTGGTCGAGTTCGCGGAAGTGAGACCTGCAGTGGGCCAGGATGCGTGCCATGCCTTCATTCAGCAAGGTGGTGTTCGTGCGTGTTTCCTCGAAGCGCTGGAGCCTGTCTGCTTCGCTCGTCGGTGCGTCCATCGGGGGTAGGCTCACGCAGCCGCTCAGCAAGGCAAGTGCTGCCCAAAAGCCGCTGGGTAGAACCGATGCACGGACGCGAACTCCGAATGGCAGATGCAGCATGGACGGTGATTCGTTCAAAGGGGGCTTGCCACTAACCTGGCAAGGCGGCGAGTTCTGCAGCTGTAAAGCCCGCTTGCCCGCGGGCCGTTAAGTTGAACGGGGGTTTCAGACTCGGTGCGCGGTAGCGTCGGGCGGCCTCTGGGTAATAGCGGATGGCATCGACTCCGTCGCGCGCACACAACCATTGAAACCAATGGTTGCCGATGGCCACGTGGCCCACTTCTTCGGCCAGGATGGTGTCAAGAATCGCCACGGCCGCCAGCGCCGCCGGTGTGGCGACCTTGCGCAGTTTGGCCTGAATCAGGGGTGTGGCGTCCAGCCCCCGGGCCTCCAGCGTACGCGGCACCAGCGCCATGCGTGCCAACACGTCGTCTTTGGTCGCTTCACACATGGTCCACAGCCCGTCATGGGCCGTGAAGTCGCCATAGCTGGTGCCCAAGGACTGCAGGTGTTCTTGTAAGAGCCCAAAGTGCTTGGCCTCTTCCATTGCGACCCGCAGCCAGTCGCGGTAATAGGTCTCAGGCATGCCCGCAAAGCGCCACACGGCATCCAGCGCAAGGTTGATCGCATTGAACTCAATGTGGGCAATCGAGTGCATCAACGCTGCATGGCCTGCCGCCGTAAACGGGGAGCGTCTGGGCACCAATCCAGGCTCCACCAGAATCGGCTGGGTCGGACGACCGGGTGCTTGGGGCGCATCAAAAACGTGGCTGCAGTCGCAGGTCACCGACTCTGACGCCTGCCACAGTGCATGCACCGCAGCGGCTTTTTCCTGCGGATCGGTCAGCCTAAATGCATCCAGTGCACAGTGTCGGAGTTCCATCCCTACAATTCTAGGGACGCAACAAGGTATTTCATGAGGATGGGCCATGGCAATTTACGAGTTAGAACACGTTTCCCCTACCCTGGCCGAGTCGGCTTGGGTGGCTGACAGCGCCCAGGTCATGGGCCGGGTGGACCTGGCCGCAGACACCAGCATCTGGTTCGGAGTGGTCATCCGGGGTGACACCGAGAGCATCTCCATTGGCGAAGGCAGCAATATCCAGGATGGCAGCGTTTTGCATGCCGACATCGGCCAGCCCTTGCGCGTGGGCAAGCATGTAACCGTGGGCCACAAAGTGATGCTGCACGGCTGCACCATTGGCGATGAGTCACTGGTTGGCATTGGAGCCATCGTGCTCAACGGCGCAAAAATCGGCAAAAACTGTTTGGTGGGCGCGGGCTCGCTGGTGACCGAGGGCAAGGAGTTTCCCGATGGATCGATGATCATGGGCACCCCAGCCAAAGTGGTGCGCAGTTTGAGCCCGGAGCAAATCCAGGGCTTGAAGCTGAGTGCCCAGCACTACATCGAAAACGCCAAGCGCTTCAAATCCGCGCTGCACAAGATCGCCTGATCTGAGGATTTATGTATTTTGCGGCTCGCCCGCAACCACCCCCGCCAAGGGCAAACACTTGGCATTTACGGAGTAGTGCGTGTCTGAATTGCACAAGTTTATTTTTGACGGTTTGCCGGTGCGCGGCATTCTGGTTCGTCTCACCGACAGCTGGACCGAGGTGTTGCGTCGCCGTGCCTCCAACAGCGAGCACGGTCCTTACACAAGCTCCGTGCGCAAGATGCTGGGTGAGATGGTGGCGGCCGGCGTGTTGATGCAGTCCAGCATCAAATTTGACGGCGCCTTGGTTTTGCAAATCATGGGCGACGGGCCGGTCAAGCTGGCGGTGGTCGAAGTGCAGTCCAACCTGGAGCTGCGGGCCACGGCCTCGGTGATGCAGGCAGTGCCCGAGGGCGCCACATTGAGCCAGATGGTCAATGTCAACAACCAGGGGCGCTGTGCGATCACGCTGGACCCGCAAACCAAGTTTCCCGGGCAGCAACCCTACCAAGGCGTGGTGCCTTTGTTTGACGACCATGGCAAGCCCATCGACAAGCTCAACGCGGTGCTGGAGCACTACATGCTGCAAAGCGAACAACTCGACACCACCTTGGTGCTGGCTGCGGACGAGCATGTGGCCGCAGGCCTGTTGATTCAGCGCCTGCCGGTGCAGGGCGAAGGCAATTTGTCGGGCAGTTTGGTGAGCAAAGACAATGAAGACCAGATCGGTTTGAACGAGCACTACAACCGTATTGCCATTCTGGCCAGCAGCTTGCAGCGCGAGGAGTTACTGACCCTGGACGCCGACACCGTGCTGCGCCGTTTGTTTTGGGAAGAAACGGTCACGCGTTTTGAGCCGCAGCAGGGAGATGCCGCGCCGCGTTTTGCCTGCAGCTGCAGCCGCGAGCGGGTGGCGCGCATGATTGTGGGCTTGGGGGCCGATGAGGCGCACAGCATCTTGCAGGAACGCCCCAATATCGAGGTCGCCTGCGAGTTTTGCGGCGTGCAATACCACTTTGACCCGGTGGACACTGCGCGCTTGTTTGTGCCCAGTACACAGCAACTCGACGGCGGTGCTACGCCCCACTGATCAGGCGTTTTGGGGCGCTTTGCCCAGCAAAGCGCTGAACAGCTGGTGCTCACACTGTGCATCCGAGCACTTGTCGCACACCCATTGCCAGTGCGCCTGTCCGTCACCAGAGACCGGAGAGCCGGCGTTTTTCCACTGGTCAATGGCCGCCAGAGCGCAGGCCAGGCGCTGCTCGCCTGCCCCATACACCACGCTGTAGCGCAAACCATGGGTTTGCAAAACTTCGCGCAAGCGCGCATCAATTTGGCGCTGTCTTTCGGTGTTTGACCGGGGCAGGTCCAAACCGGTCAGCAAGCGAAGGTCGTAGCGCGCCTGTTGCTTGATGGCCTGCGGGTAGCCCCTTGTGTCCTGCAACGCGATGTCGCCATCGACCGCGGTCAGCAGGGATGTGGCTTCGGCAATGGCATAGTCGCAGGGGGTGTGCGCCCGCTCGGAAAAGGCCAGCACACAGGCGCTGTGCCCGCGTGATTGCAGGGCCGCTGCGAGCGCCTGTGCCAGCCACGTTTTTCCGGTACCAGGCGCGCCCAGCAGTGCGATCTTCACCGGGAAAAGCGCAGGCCGCGCGACCGACAAGATTGCAACAAAGGCTTATTTGCTGACTTGAACAAAAATCTCATTGGGCTTGACCATGCCCAACTCGGAGCGGGCCTTTTCTTCCACCATCTCCAGGCCTTCGCGCAAGTCGCGGATTTCGGCTTCGAGCCGCGCATTGGCCTGTGCCGCCTCGGCGTTGCTGCGCTTTTGGGCTGCAAGTTCATTGCCCAGGCGCGCCACGTCAGGCAAGCTGCCGCGGCCGAACCACAACTGCCCCTGCAAGACCAGCAGCAGCAAGAGCAAGGCAGCAGGAACCAGACGGCGGCCCATCACAGTGCTTAACGCAGGTTGTAAAACGCCGCGCGTCCGGGGTACACCGCCACTTCGCCCAAGTCTTCTTCGATGCGCAGCAACTGGTTGTACTTGGCCATGCGGTCCGAGCGGCTCAGGGAGCCGGTTTTGATTTGTCCGGCATTGGTGCCCACGGCGATGTCTGCAATGGTGGTGTCTTCGGTCTCGCCAGAGCGGTGGCTCACCACGGCGGTGTAACCCGCACGCTTGGCCATCTCGATGGCGGCAAAGGTTTCGGTCAAGGTGCCGATCTGGTTGATTTTGATCAGGATCGAGTTGGCAATGCCCTTGTCGATGCCTTCTTTCAAAATCTTGGTGTTGGTCACAAACAGGTCGTCGCCGACGATTTGCACGGTTTTACCCAGGCGGTCAGTCAGAATCTTCCAGCCATCCCAATCGCCCTCGGCCATGCCGTCCTCAATGCTGATGATGGGGTATTTGTCCACCCAGGCCGCGAGCATGTCTGTCCACTCTTGCGCGCTCAGGCTCAGGCCTTCACCGGCCAACTCGTACTTGCCGTCTTTGTAAAACTCAGATGCAGCGCAGTCCAAGCCCAAAGCGATTTGCTCACCCGCGACAAAACCCGCTTTGTCGATGGCTTCCAGAATCATTTGAATCGCCGCTTCATGGTTGGGCACGTTGGGTGCAAAACCCCCTTCGTCGCCCACCGCAGTGCTGATGCCTTTGTCATGCAAAATTTTCTTCAGGGCATGAAAGACTTCGGCGCCGTAGCGCAGCGCTTCACGAAAACTCGGCGCGCCCACCGGGATGATCATCAGCTCTTGCAGATCGAGGTTGTTGTTGGCGTGTTCGCCGCCGTTGATGACGTTCATCATGGGCACCGGCATTTGCACTGCACCCATTCCACCGAAGTAGCGGTACAGGGGCAGACCCGCTTCTTCGGCGGCTGCGCGGGCCACGGCCATGGACACGGCGAGCATGGCGTTGGCGCCCAGGCGGCTTTTGTTGTCGGTGCCGTCCAGGTCGATCAGGGTTTTGTCCAAAAAGGCTTGTTCAGAGGCATCGAGCCCGAGCACGGCTTCGGAAATCTCGGTGTTGATATGGTCCACCGCTTTGCGAACGCCTTTGCCGAGGTAGCGCATTCGGTCACCGTCGCGCAGTTCAATCGCTTCGCGTGAACCGGTGGAAGCGCCCGAAGGCACGGCCGCACGGCCCATGGTGCCGCTTTCCAGCAATACATCGCATTCGACGGTGGGATTGCCCCGGCTGTCCAAAATTTCACGTCCCACTATGTCCACAATTGCGCTCATCGCTGGTCTTTCAAAAAGTTAATGTCAAAAATCGGGTGTCGCCCCAAGGCGGGTGCGCTGTTGTACGTCGATTACTGGAAGTTATTTTCCAGAAACGGGTTCTTTTTGGTTACGTAATCCAGTTCCACCAAAGTCTCCAACAGGGCGCGCATGTGCTTGAGCGGTACGGCATTGGGCCCATCGCTGAGTGCCTTGGAGGGGTCGGGGTGGGTTTCCATGAACAGACCCGCGACGCCCACGGCCACAGCCGCGCGCGCCAGCACAGGTACCATCTCACGTTGGCCACCACTGCTGGTGCCCTGGCCACCGGGCAATTGCACCGAATGGGTGGCGTCAAACACGACGGGTGCACCCGTCTCGCGCATGATGGCCAGGCTGCGCATGTCACTGACCAGATTGTTGTAGCCAAAGCTGGCGCCGCGTTCGCAGGCCATGAAGTTGTCGGTTTCAAGGCCGACTTCGCCCGCTGCAGCGCGCGCCTTGTCGATCACGTTTTTCATGTCGCCCGGCGCTAAAAACTGGCCTTTTTTGATGTTGACCGGCTTGCCTGATTGCGCCACAGCGCGAATGAAGTCGGTCTGGCGGCACAAAAAAGCAGGGGTTTGCAGCACATCCACCACCGCACTGACCTGGGCGATTTGGTCTTCGGAATGGATATCGGTCAGGATCGGTACGCCCAGCTCGCGCTTGACCTTGGCCAGAATGTCCAGGCCCTTGTCGATGCCGGGGCCGCGAAAGGTGTTCCCGCTGGAGCGGTTGGCCTTGTCAAAGCTGCTTTTGAAAATGAAGGGAATGCCCAGGCTGCTGGTGATTTCTTTGAGCGTGCCCGCCGTGTCCATTTGCAATTGTTCGGACTCGATGACGCAAGGCCCTGCAATCAAAAAAATACGGTGCGCGAGCCCGACGTCAAAACCGCAGAGCTTCATGCCGCCACTTTCAAGGTTTTGCCGCCCAACTGGTGGTCTAGCGCGGCGCGGATAAAGGCATTGAACAGTGGATGCCCATCCCAGGGGGTGGACTTGAACTCCGGATGGAACTGCACGCCCACAAACCAGGGGTGTACCGCTTGGGGTAGCTCCACCATCTCGGTCAATTGTTCGCGCTGGGTCAGGGCGGAGATCACCAGGCCGGCGCTGCGCAGTTGGTCCAGGTAATGGACATTGGCTTCGTAGCGGTGGCGGTGGCGCTCGGTGACTACATCGCCGTAGATGCTGTGGGCGATGGTGTTTTTGGCCACGTCTGAGCTTTGCGCGCCCAGGCGCATGGTGCCGCCCAGATCGGAGTTCTTGTCGCGGGTGTTGATGGTGCCATCGCTGTCTTTCCATTCGGTGATCAGCGCAATCACGGGGTTGGGGCTCTCGGGCTCGAACTCGGTGCTGTTGGCGTCCGTCAGGCCGGCCACATGGCGCGCAAATTCGATGGTCGCCACCTGCATGCCCAGGCAAATGCCCAGGTAGGGCACCATGTTTTCGCGGGCAAAACGTGCCGCCGTGATTTTTCCCTCGATGCCGCGCTTGCCAAAACCGCCGGGCACCAGCACGGCATCAAATTTGGCGAGTTGCTGCACCGATTCGGCCGTGATGGTTTCCGAGTCGATGTAGCTGATTTTGACCTTGACATGGTTTTTCATGCCCGCATGGCGCAGCGCTTCGTTGAGCGACTTGTAGCTGTCGGACAAATCCACGTACTTGCCAACCATGGCGATGCTGACTTCGCCTTCGGGGTGCTCGGTCTCGTACACCAGATCGTCCCAGCGCTGCAGCTTGGCGGGTGGCGTGTTCAGGCGCAATTTGTCGCAAATCAGGCCGTCCAGCCCTTGCTCGTGCAGCATGCGGGGAACTTTGTAAATCGTGTCGACGTCCCACATGGAGATCACGCCCCACACAGGGACGTTGGAGAAGAGCGAAATTTTCTGGCGCTCTTCGTCGGGAATCGGGCGGTCAGCGCGGCAAATCAGTGCATCGGCCTGGATGCCGATTTCACGCAATTGCTTGGCCGTGTGCTGGGTGGGCTTGGTTTTGAGTTCACCGGCCGCAGCAATCCAGGGCACATAGCTCAGGTGCACAAAGGCGGTGTTGTTGGGGCCGAGCTGCAGGCTCATCTGACGGACTGCTTCGAGGAAGGGCAGGGACTCGATGTCGCCCACCGTGCCGCCGATTTCCACAATGGCTACGTCGACCGCATCCGGCTCGCCCATACGGGCGCCGCGCTTGACGAATTCCTGAATTTCGTTGGTGACGTGGGGAATGACCTGCACGGTCTTGCCCAAATAGTCACCCCGGCGTTCTTTGTCGAGCACGCTTTTATAGATTTGGCCGGTGGTGAAGTTGTTGGCCTTGCGCATGCGGGTTTCCACAAAGCGCTCGTAGTGACCCAAATCCAGGTCGGTTTCTGCACCGTCGTCCGTGACAAACACCTCGCCGTGCTGCAGGGGCGACATCGTGCCCGGGTCGACGTTGAGGTAAGGATCGAGCTTGATCAGGGTGACTGTCAGGCCCCGCGATTCCAGGAGCGCGGCGAGGGAGGCGGATGCAATTCCCTTCCCCAGGGAAGAGACCACGCCACCGGTGACGAAGACAAATTTGGTCATGTCAGTGTGCGGACCCCAAGGTCCG
>CANFLX010000048.1 GCA_947447985.1 Comamonadaceae bacterium | reverse complement strand
TTTGACGGCACCCAAAACTCGCTATTGCGCAAATGCGTTTTCCGGGGTTCTAATCGCCCGGCACCTGAATTTTTGGCGGATTGTAAGCACAAATTTAAAATTCCCGCCGGATTTTTTACACTAGAATAATTTTCGAACAATTTTTTACTTTGGAGGTCGCATGGATCTACCGAACCGGGCCAGCGTGGTCATTGTGGGTGGCGGAATTGTGGGTTGCAGCCTGGCCTATCACCTTACGTTGCGTGGGTGTACGGATGTGGTGCTGCTGGAGCGCAAACAGCTCACCTGTGGCACGACCTGGCATGCCGCAGGACTGGTGGGACAACTGCGCGCGACCTACAACTTGACGCGCCTGGCGCAGTACACCACCAACCTCTACGCATCACTGGAGCAAGAAACCGGTCAAGCCACGGGCTTTCGCCAAACCGGTTCGATTGCGGTGGCCACCAACATGGCGCGCTTCGAAGAGCTCAAGCGGGGTGCCTCGATGGCCAAATGTTTTGGACTGGAAGTGCAAACCCTGGCTCCCGCAGAGATTGCCAGTCTGTGGCCGGGCGTTCGCATTGATGACTTGGTGGGCGGCGTGTTTTTGCCGAAAGACGGCCGCACCAACCCGATTGACACCACGCAAGCCCTGGCCAAAGGTGCCAAGAGCCGTGGCGCGCGCATTTTTGAGAACTGTGCAGCGCAAGACATCTTGATTGAAAACGGCAAAGCCGTTGGAGTGCGTACCGAGTTTGGCGAAATCCGTGCCGACATGGTGGTCAACTGCGCTGGCATGTGGGCCCACACCCTGGGTGCCAAAGCGGGCACAACGGTGCCCTTGCATGCGGCAGAACACTTTTACATCGTCACCGAGCCCATGGAAGGCCTGCACTCCAACATGCCGGTGTTGCGTGACCCCGACGGCTGTGCCTACTTCAAGGAAGACGCGGGCAAGCTCTTGGTGGGCTGGTTCGAGCCGGTTGCCAAGCCCTGGGGTATGAAAGGCATCCCCGAGACCTTCAGCTTTGACTCGCTGCCCGACGACCTGGAGCACATCGAGCCCTTGCTCACGGCCGCCATGCACCGCACGCCCGCCTTGGAAAAGACGGGGATCAATTTGTTTTTCAATGGCCCTGAGAGTTTCACGCCCGACGACCGTTACTTGCTGGGCGAAACGCCCGAAGTGCGCAACTTGTTTGTGGCTGCAGGCTTTAACTCCATTGGTATTCAATCGGCCGGTGGCGCAGGCAAGGTGCTGGCCGACTGGATGCTGGACGGCCATCCGCCCATGGACCTGTGGGATGTGGACATTCGCCGCGCCATGCCGTTCCAACGCAACCGCAGCTACTTGCGCGACCGCACCGTCGAGACGCTGGGCCTGCTTTATGCCATGCACTGGCCCTACCGCCAGCCCGAAACTGCGCGGGGAGTGCGCCGCTCCATCTTGCATGAGCGCTTGACTGCGCATGGCGCTTGCTTTGGCGAAGTGGCAGGCTGGGAGCGCCCCAACTGGTATGCCCCAGCGGGTGTCAAAGCCGAATACGAATACAGCTACGGGCGGCAGAACTGGTTTGACTATTCGGCCCAGGAGCACAACGCGGTGCGCAATGCGGTGGGTTTGTTTGACCAGTCCTCGTTCGCCAAATTTGTGGTGCAAGGCCCTGACGCAGAAAAAGTGCTCAACCAGATTTGCGCCAACAACATGGCCGTGCCCGTGGGCAAGGTGGTTTACACCCAGTGGCTCAACGAGCGAGGCGGCATCGAGGCCGACCTCACCGTGACCCGCGAAGCAAGCGACCGCTTCCTGGTGGTCACCGCCGCAGCGACCCAAACGCGCGACTTTGCCTGGCTGCAGCGCCAGATCCCCAGCGACGCACGCGCTACCGCCGTGGACCTGGGCGCCAGCATGGCGGTGCTGGGCCTGATGGGTCCCCGTTCGCGTGAACTACTGCAGCGCCTGAGCGACGCTGATTTTTCAAACGCGGCCTTCCCGTTTGGAACCTCGCAGGTGATTGATCTGGCGTACGCCCGTGTGCGCGCCAGCCGCATCACCTACGTGGGTGAGCTCGGTTGGGAGCTCTATGTGCCGGTGGAGTGCGCGCCTGCGGTGTTTGACGCCTTGATGAAAGAAGGCGAGCCATTGGGGTTGAAATTGGCGGGCTACCACGCGCTCAATTCGCTGCGCATGGAAAAAGGCTATCGCCATTGGGGCCACGACATCAGCGACGAGGACACTCCCTTGCAAGCGGGCTTGGAATTTGCCGTCTCTTGGAAAAAGCCCGATGGCTTTTTGGGCCGCGCCGCGCTGCTCAAGCAAAAAGAAGAGGGCGTGACCCGCAAGTTGGTGCAATTTGCGCTGCAGGACGCCAACGCCTTGCTGTACCACAACGAGCCGATTTGGCGCGACGGCGCCATCGTGGGACGGATTTCTTCAGGCATGTTCGGCCACGCGCTGGGCAAGTCGCTGGGCATGGGCTATGTGGAACTGGGCGCATGGGCGGGCAATGACGCAGGACTGCTGGCTGCGCAGTACGAGATTGAAGTTGCCGGCGTCAAAGTACCTGCCACGGCGTCCTTGGCAGGCTTTTACGATCCGCAAAGCCTGCGGGTGAAAGCGCACTAAATGGCCTTGCAAGCTGCGCGACTGGCGGTCGCTGACGACGCGGCAGCGCCGTCCGAGGACATGGACCCAGGCCAGGCGATTGGCGAGCAGTTGCGTGAGTTGCGTTTGGTCAAAAACCTGACCTTGCGCGAGGTGGCAGAAAAAGCGGGTATTTCGGTGGGCTACCTCAGTCAACTGGAGCGCAACCACTCGCGACTGCCCATTGGCGTGCTCAAACGCCTGAGCGACGCCCTGGGCGTGCACATGAACTGGTTTTTCCAGCAAGGCACTCAGGGAGACCCGTCGGAGCGTGATGTGGTGGTGCGCAGCACGCACCGCAGGCGCATGTCTTTCACTGGCTTGGGCATCCAGGAAGAACTGTTGTCACCCAATTTGAGCGGTCCGCTGGAGTTGTTGATCAGCACGATCGAGCCCCATGCCGACAGCGAAGACTATTCCCACGACGGCGCCGAGGCCGGTTTGGTGCTTTCCGGCACCCTGGATTTGTGGGTCTCGGGGCGCCATTTTCAGCTCGGCGAGGGCGATAGCTTCGCTTTCAAAAGCACCGAAGTGCACCGCTGCGCCAACGTGTCGGACAGCCCTACCAAGGTACTTTGGGTGATCACGCCACCCCACTACTGAGCACTTCAGTAACATCGACGGGTTTTTGACCCCAACGCATGCATTACCGGAGATTTCTGCAGTGAACAAAATATTCCCCAGCGCCGCCGCCGCACTTGACGGCATCGTGCACGACAACCAGCTCATCGCCGTCGGCGGTTTTGGTCTGTGCGGCATTCCCGAAGCCCTGATCGATGCGCTGCGCGACAGTGGCGCGCAAAACCTGACGGCCATCTCCAACAACGCGGGCGTGGACGGTTTTGGCCTGGGCAAGCTGCTCGAGACCCGCCAGATCAAAAAAATGATTTCCAGCTACGTGGGCGAGAACAAAGAGTTTGAGCGCCAGTACCTCGCAGGTGAGCTGGCCCTCGAGTTCACGCCCCAGGGCACGCTGGCCGAAAAGCTGCGTGCCGGTGGCGCAGGCATTCCCGCGTTTTTTACCAAGACGGGCGTGGGCACCATCGTGGCCGAAGGCAAAGAGTTGCGCGAGTTTGACGGCGAAACCTATGTGATGGAGCGCTCACTGGTGCCCGACGTGGCGCTGGTCAAAGCGCACCGCGCGGACAAATCGGGCAATTTGCAGTTCCGCTTCACCGCGCGCAACTTCAACCCCGCCGCGGCCATGGCCGGCAAGATCACGGTGGTCGAAGTAGAAGAAATTGTCGAGACGGGCGATATCGCGCCTGACCAGGTGCATTTGCCTGGCATTTATGTGCACCGCATCGTGCTCAATGCCATGCCGGAAAAACGCATCGAAAAACGCACCATCACTGAAACTTCGGGAGTCTGACCATGGGCTGGAACCAAGACCAAATGGCCGCACGTGCGGCCCAAGAGCTGGAAGACGGCTTTTACGTGAATCTGGGCATCGGCATCCCCACGCTGGTGGCCAACCATGTGCCCGCTGACAAAGAAGTCTGGCTGCAAAGCGAAAACGGCATGCTGGGCATTGGCCCCTTCCCGACCGAAGCCGAGGTAGACGCTGACCTGATCAATGCCGGCAAGCAAACCGTGACGACCATCAAGGGTTCGAGCATCTTCGGCTCGGACCAGAGCTTTGCCATGATCCGCGGCGGCAAGATCAACCTGAGCATTTTGGGCGCCATGCAGGTTAGCGAAAAGGGCGATCTGGCCAACTGGATGATTCCGGGCAAGATGGTCAAGGGCATGGGCGGTGCCATGGACCTGGTGGCCGGTGTGAAGCGGGTGATCGTGCTGATGGAGCACGTCGCCAAAAAGAAAGACGGCACCATCGACCTCAAGATCCTGCCCCAGTGCACCCTGCCGCTGACCGGCGTGGGCGTGGTGGACCGCATCATCACCGACCTGGCGGTGATGGATGTCACCCCCGAAGGCCTGAAAGTGATTGAGTTGGCCCCCGGTGTGACGCGTGAAGCCCTGCAGGAAAAAACCGGCGTCAAACTGATCTAGTGCGCGCCGTCTCCACCGGGTGCCGCAGGCGCTGTCATGCGCACCCGGGTGGCGAACCAGATCGAGGGAATCAGCAGCATAAAGATCGCGGCTGAACCCATAAAAATATCGTTGGCCGCCAGCATGAACGACTGCTGATCGACCAAGCGGTTGATGGTCGCCAGACTCTGCGTGTTGTTCAAGCCCAAAGCCGCCAAACCGCCCATCGCGTCCGCCGTGGCCTGGCTGCCACGGTTCACCGCTTCAATGAGTTCTGCATGGTGCATGGCCGCGCGGTCTTGCCACAGTGTGATGGTGATGGACGTGCCAAACGCCCCGCCCACTATCCGCATGAAGTTGGACAAGCCCGAGGCCGATGCCATGTGTGCAGGTGCAATGCCACCCAGCGTGATCGTGCTCAAGGGCACAAAGAAGAAGGCCACTGCAATGCCCTGCACGATGGTCGGAATCATGATGGTGGTGAAGTCGGCTTGCGTGTTGAAGTGGGCACGCATCACCAGCACCAAGGCAAACATGATGAAGGCAAAAGTGGCCAGCATGCGCGGGTCGGTTTTTTGCACGTTTTTGCCCACGATGGGCGAGAGCAAAATCGCAAACAAACCCACAGGCGCCAGCAGTTCACCGGCTTGGGTGGAGGTGTAGCCCATGAACTGCTGCAGCCACAGCGGCAGCAACACCAGGTTGCCAATGAACAGGCTGTAGGCAATCGCCAGACAAATCGAGCCGACGCGGAAGTTGCGCATTTTCAGCAGGCGCAAGTCCACCACCGGGTGATCGTCCGTGAGCTCCCAGGCAATAAAAAATGCTCCGCCAATCACTGCAATCAGGCCCAGGGTGATGATTTCGCTGGAGTGAAACCAGTCCAGCTCTTTGCCTCTGTCCAGCATGATTTGCATGGCCGCCACCGCCAGCACCAGCAGCGTCAGGCCCACCGTGTCAATGGGCAATTTCTGAATCTGCGTTTCGCGTTTTTTGTACAGACTCCAGGTGATAAACGCCGCCACAAAGCCCACCGGGATGTTGATGTAAAAAATCCAACCCCAGTGCATATTGTCGGTAATCCAGCCGCCCAGCAGCGGGCCCATCACGGGTGCGACCAGGGTGGTCATCGCCCACAAAGCCATGGCCAGACCCGCCATGGCAGGCGGGTAGCTCGAGAGGAGCAGGGTTTGCGCCAAGGGCATCATGGGCCCGGCCACAAAGCCCTGCAGTGCGCGCATGGCAATCAGGGTGGACATATTGGGCGCCAGACCGCACAGCCACGAGGCGATCACAAACATCAGCACGCTCATGGTGAACAAGCGCACCTGCCCAAAGCGCTGCGACAACCAACCGGTGAGCGGCACGGCAATCGCGTTGGCCACGCCAAAGCTGGTGACCACCCAGGTGCCCTGGTTGGGGCTCACGCCCAGGTCACCCGCAATCGCAGGCAGCGACACATTGGCAATGGACGAATCCAGCACGTTCATGAAGGTGGCGGCAGACAAGGCCACCGTGCCCCATAAGCGGGCCGAGCCTTGCAAGGGCTGCGACTGCACATAGGCAGGGGTGCTTGCGCTCATGGGGCGGTGCCGGTGCGACCGGTGCCCGCATTGGCGGCAATGATGCGTTTGATCTCGACAATGGCCTGTTCATCCAGCATGGCGTAGACATCGGTTTGCACACCCGTGGAAGCGCGCGGGGCATCCGCCAGCGCCTTGCCGTCTTGCTGCGTCACGTCCACCGTGGCTTCCATCGAGAGGCCGATGCGCAGGGGGTTGGCCGCCACCTCTTTGGCGTCCAGCGCCACGCGCACGGGCACGCGCTGCACCACTTTGATCCAGTTGCCCGTCGCGTTTTGCGCGGGCAACAGAGAAAACGCGGCACCGGTGCCTGCGCCCAGGCCAGCGACCGTGCCTTTGTATTGCACATGCTTGCCGTACAAATCAGCGGTCAAGGTCACGGGCTGGCCCACGCGGATATTGCGCAGCTGCACTTCCTTGAAGTTGGCGTCGACCCACAAGCTGTTGAGGGCAATCACCGACATCAGCGGCGTGCCTGCCGCGACGCGCTGGCCGAGTTGCACGGTGCGCTTGGCCAGGTAGCCGTCAATCGGGGCGGGCAGGGTGGCGCGGTGCAGCGCCAGGTAGGCCTCACGCACTTTGGCAGACGCGGCTTCCACGCTGGGGTGGTTTTCCAGGCGGGTGCCGTCGGTGAGCGTCTGGTTGCTGCCCAATTGGTCGCGGGCGGTACCGACCGATGCTTTGGCCGCCGCCAGCATGCTTTGCGCTTGGGCCAGTTGCGACTGCGCGTGCGCCAACTCTTCTTTGGACACGGCGCCATTGCCCACCAGCGACTGGCGGCGCGCCAAGTCGTCGGTGGCGCGGGCTACTTCAGTTTGGGCTTTGGCGACATCGGTGTCGCGCTGCGTGATTTGGGTTTGCAGGGTTTGGTTGTTGGCATACAGACCACGCACTTGGCGCACGGCCTGGGCCAGGTTGGCCTGGGCCAATTGCAATGCCACTTTGGCATCTGCCGGGTCGAGTTGCACCAGTGGCTGACCGGCTTTCACAAAGTCGGTGTCGTCAGCCAGGATGGCGGTGACCGTGCCGCCGATTTGCGGGGTGATCTGAATCACATTCCCCTGCACGTAGGCGTTGTCGGTGGATTCCTCGTGGCGTCCGGCGTACCAGGTGTAGCCGCCGTAGGCCAGCCCAAGCAAGACGACCAGGCTGACCACCGTCAGTGCTTTCTGGCGGGCGCCTGGCGCTTTGGCCGCAGGGGTGGAAGGTGTGGCGGGGGTCGTGGGTGCGGTGCTCATGGGGTTTACTCGTCAGTCGTTAAGTGGTGTTTTTCGGGATGTATGAGAAGGGCTTAAGGTGCAGCAGTCGGTACGCTGCCGCCTGTGGCGCGCAGCAACTGGGCGTGTGCATCCAGAGCGCGGGCTTGCAGTTCAATCGCCACGCGTTCCTGGTTCAGCCCGGCGGTTTGGGCGTTGAGCACCAGTGCCTGGTTGCCCAAGCCCGCTGCAAAGCGCTGGACGGCGATGTCGTACAGCGTTTGCGCGCTGGCCTGCGCCTTTTTTTGCTCCTGGGATTGGCGCGCAATCGACTGCAAAGAGGCGACCTGGTCGGCCACTTCGCGCACGGCGTCGACCACCAGGCTGTTGTAGGTCTCGATGGCCACGTCCACGTCGGCCGACTTGCCCTTGAGCTGGGAGCGCAAGCGCCCGCCATCAAAAATCGGCAAACGGATGGCCGGGCCTACGCCCCACTGCTCGCTGCCTGCTTTGCTGATGTTGCCAAAGCCAATGCTGTTGAGGCCCGCAAAGGCCACCAGATTGATGTTGGGATAGAACTGCGCTTTGGCCACTTCCACCTCGCTCAAGCCCGCTTCGACGCGCGCGCGGGCGGCTGCCACATCAGGGCGGTTGGCCAGCAGGTCCAGCGGCATGGTTTGCGGCGTAGGCAGCGCAGTGATGCGGGCCAGGGTGCCGGGTTTTAAGTCCTGCAGGCCCAAGGGCGCGCCGGTCAGGGCGGCGAGGGCATTGCGGGTGAGCGCTGCTTGTTCGCGCAGGCTCTCCAGGTACTGGCGAATTTCGGGCAGCGCGGCTTGGCTGCTCTGCAGCTCGGTGGGGCTGTCCAAGCCGGCCTTCAGGCGTGCTTGCACCAAGGCCACGATCTGCTCACGCTGCGCCAGATTGCGCTGTGCCAGGTCTTGCAGGGCTTGCAGGCGCAGCAGTGTGAAATAGCTGCGGGTGACCTGGGTGGCGAGCAGCAATTCTGCAGCCTGGCTGTCGGCCCGGGCGGCGCGCACCTGGCCGAGTGCGGCGTCCAGTGCAGCACGGTTTTTGCCGAAGAGGTCGAACTCGTAGCTGGCGCTGATCTGCGCGTTGGGCATTTCAATCACATTGCCGGCCAAGGGGGGCGGGTAAATGCCATTGGCGGTGATGCGCTGGCGCATGGCTTCGGCCGACGCGGTGACGTTGGGCAGGTCTGCGCTTTCCACCACGCCCGCCAAAGCCTGAGCACGCTCCACACGGGCTTGCGCGAGGCGTAAAGTGGGTTGCTTGTCGAGCGCCATTTGCACCAAAGCGTCGAGCTGGGCGTCGCCAAAACGGCTCCACCAGGCCACCCGCGGGGCTGCCGGTTCGGCTGGCGCCGGGGTGCTGGCAGCGGCACTTGGCAGACCCAGCGTTTGGGCTTCGGTCATGCGCGCTTTGGGGCCAATGCCGGCAAAGTTGGCGCAGCCACCTGCGCTGAGCGCCAAGGCGACCAGGGTGGCCGTCACGGCGAAGGGGCGCCACGGTGCCGGCGAGGTGGAAGAAAAACTAATGGGCATCGGAAGTTCCTGGCAGTAAATGGGAAAGAAGGGTGGCAGCGCCGTCAGCGCCTGCGGCCTGGGTGTTGGGCAGCATGCGCTGCAACAGGCTTTTGAGGGTTAAAAATTCATCGGTGCTCAGACCGCTCAAATGGCGGTTGAGCACGGTGCACAACACGCCAGGAATGCCCTGGGCGACGGCGTGGCCGGTGTCGGTCAGTTCGATATTGACCACGCGGCGGTCGAGTTCGGATCGGACACGTTTGCACAGGCCCTTGGTCTCCAAGCGGTCGAGCAAGCGGGTCATGGCCCCCGCGTCCATGGTGCAGGCGCGGGCCAGTTCAGCCACGGTGGAGGCATGGCCCTGGTGCAGCTTGA
The DNA here is from genome assembly GCA_947447985.1 of Comamonadaceae bacterium. Classification (GTDB taxonomy): domain Bacteria; phylum Pseudomonadota; class Gammaproteobacteria; order Burkholderiales; family Burkholderiaceae_C; genus Allorhodoferax. Next base: position 5,614 of record CANFLX010000048.1, on the reverse strand, counting down.
GGATGGGCAGCCACTGGGCGTTGGTCAGGTCGCAGTCCGCCAGCTGGGTATCCACAGCGCTGGCCATGCTGCTCAAAATCAGGCGCATGAGGTAGCCCACGCTGTCTTCAGGGCGGTAGTTGTCCAAGTCGTAGAAGGCGTGGGTCTCAGGGTTAACCATGAGATGGATTGTATTGCTTGCCTAGGCAAATATTGCTTGGGAAGGCAATATCCCTACAGCGCACCCAAGAAAAAAGCCGCCGGGCATGGTGCCGGGCGGCTGGTGGGTACGCAGGGCGTGAGGCTTTACTTCAGCACATCCCCAATGCAGAGGTATTTCATCTCGAGGTAGTCATCCATGCCCCAGTGCGAGCCCTCGCGGCCGAGGCCGGACTGCTTCACGCCGCCAAAGGGCACGTGCTCGGTGGCCAGGATGCCCACGTTGATGCCGACCATGCCGTACTCCAGCGCCTCGGCCACGCGGTAGATGCGGCCCACATCGCGGCTGTAGAAGTAGCTGGCCAGGCCGAACTCGGTGTTGTTGGCGGCGTCAATGGCTTCTTGCTCGGTGTGAAACTTGAAGATGGGCGCAAACGGACCAAAGGTTTCTTCGCGCGCGCAGGCCATGTCGGCCGTGGCGCCAGAGATGACGGTCGGCTCAAAAAACTGGCCGTGCAGCGCCTTGCCGCCGGTTTCCAACTTGCCGCCCTTGGCAACCGCGTCTGCCACATGGCGCGTGACTTTGGCCACGGCGGCGTCCTCAATCAGCGGGCCTTGCACCACGCCGTCTTCAAAGCCATTGCCCACTTTCATGAGTTTGACCTTGGCGGTGAACTGCGCGACAAACGCGTCGTAGACGCCAGCCTGCACATAGAAGCGGTTGGCACAGACGCAGGTTTGGCCTGCGTTGCGGTATTTGCTGGCGAGGGCCCCTTCGACGGCAGAGGCCACGTCGGCATCGTCAAACACGATGAAGGGCGCGTTGCCGCCCAGCTCCAGAGACATTTTCTTGACGGTGGGTGCGCTTTGCGCCATCAGGATGCGGCCCACCTCGGTGGAGCCCGTAAAGCTCAGGTGGCGCACCACATCGCTGGCGCAGATGGTCTTGCCCACGGCAATCGAGTTGTCGGCGTCGGCGCTGATCATGTTGAGCACACCGGCGGGCAACCCGGCGCGCATCGCCAGCTCGGCTGCGGCCAGGGCAGTCAGGGGCGTGAGCTCGGCGGGCTTGATAACCACAGGGCAACCAGCGGCCAGCGCAGGCGCCACTTTGCGGGTGATCATGGCCAGCGGGAAGTTCCAGGGCGTAATGGCCGCGCACACACCGATGGGCTGCTTGAGCACCATCAGGCGGCGGTTGTTGTCAAACTGGGGCAGGGTCTCGCCGTTGACGCGTTTGGCCTCTTCGGCAAACCACTCCACAAAGCTCGCACCGTAAGCGATTTCGCCTTTGGCTTCGGGAAATGGCTTGCCTTGCTCGGCGGTCATGATGCGCGCCAGGTCTTCCTGGTTGGCCATCAGCAAGTCAAACCACTTGCGCAAGATGATGCTGCGCTCTTTGGCGGTTTTGGCGCGCCAGGCCGGCCAGGCGGCGTTGGCCGCAGCGATGGCGGCTTCGGCGTCGGCCGGGCCCAGGTTGGCCACATCGGCCAGCTTGTGGCCGGTGGCGGGGTCGAGCACGTCAAAGCGGCTGGCGCCTGCCACCCATTGGCCGTTGATCAAGCCATCGGTCTTGAGCAGGCTGGGGTCTTTGAGCAGGGACAGGGGGGAGGCGGCGTGGGTCATGGCAAGGTTTTCCTGATGGCAAGGACGGGGAGAAAAGGGCGGGGTAAAGTCAGGGGATCTTAACGGCTCAAGGGAGCAGCATCTTTATGGCCATCATCAATTACATCACCCAAATCAACCTCGATTTCGGCGCCATTTCCACTCTGCGCGCCGAGTGCGAACGCCTGGGCCTGCACAAGCCGCTCATCGTCACCGATGCCGGTGTGCGCGCAGCGGGCGTGCTGGACCGGGGGCTGGCTGGCTTGGGCGACCACCCCCATGCCGTGTTTGACCAAACGCCGTCCAACCCCACCGAAGCCGCCGTGCGTGCTGCCGTAGAGCTACTCAAAAAAGAAGGCTGCGACGGCCTGGTGGGCTTGGGGGGCGGCTCCAGCCTGGACCTGGCCAAAGGCGTTTGCATTGCCGCCACCCACGAAGGCCCGCTCAAGACCTACGCCACCATTGAAGGCGGCAGTCCCAAGATCACCGACCGGGTGCTGCCCCTGATTGCCGTGCCCACCACCGCGGGCACGGGCAGCGAAGTGGCGCGCGGTGCCATCGTGATCGTGGACGATGGACGCAAGCTGGGTTTTCACAGCTGGTTCCTGGTGCCCAAAACCGCCATCTGCGACCCTGAACTCACGCTGGGCCTGCCGCCCATGCTGACAGCAGCCACCGGCATGGACGCCATTGCGCATTGCATGGAAACCTTTATGGCGCCTGCCGTCAACCCGCCCGCTGACGGCATTGGTTTGGATGGGCTGGCACGTGGCTGGGGCCATATTGAGCGCGCCACCGCCAACGGCCAAGACCGCGAAGCGCGCTGGAACATGATGAGCGCGAGCATGCAAGGCGCCATGGCTTTTCAAAAAGGCCTGGGCTGCGTGCACAGCCTGAGCCACAGCCTGGGCGGCGTCAATCCGCGCCTGCACCATGGCACCTTGAACGCCTTGTTTTTGCCAGCGGTAGTGCGCTTTAACGCGGCGGCCGACTCCATTCAAAAAGAGCAGCGCTTGCAGCGCATGGCCCATGCCATGGGCCTGGGTGGCTGCGATGCGCAGGGCGACGCAATCGCCCACGCGATTCGCGACATGAATGCCCGCCTGGGCCTGCCCACAGGATTGGCCGCGTTGGGCGTAACGGCGGACCTGTTTGAGCGCGTGATCGATGGCGCCATGGCCGACCATTGCCACAAAACCAACCCCCGCATTGCCACCCGCGAGGACTACCGGGCGATGTTGGACGCGTCGATGTAATGGGGCAGGCCTGTGGCGTCCTTGCGCAAACTTCTTCTGCTGTGTGGGCTGGCCGTCGTGTCTGGCGGAGTGCACGCTAGCAGCTTGTTGGGCGACCACACCTGTCCGCAGTGGCTCCGCATGCAGGTGCCCGCCAAGCAAGCCTGGGCCAAGTCATTTTTGGCGCCGCTGACCCTGGCCTTGAAGTCGATTCACGGCTCTAAGCGGGATGCAAGTGGTGAAGCGTCGCGCACCACAGGCGAGGCCGTGGCCTCCATCGACAGCTACTGCGCAGCGCATCCGAACAACATGGCGGCGGACGGGGCGGGAGCGTATTTCAAGACCTTGGTGGGGTCTTGAAAGCGATGTCGACATCGAAATCAATAACCCCCGCTGTTCAGCGATAGGCCCTCAGCCCAAAATCACCAGCCAAAATCACCAGCTGTCTTTGTGGTCCGGAGTCGCGCTGATTTTGTGAATCGACAGGTCGGTGCCGTCAAACTCTTCTTCCTGGCTCAGGCGTATGCCCATGGCGACTTTGAGCACGCCGTAGACCACAAAGCCGCTGGCCAGTGCCCACAGCACACCGATGCCGGTGCCAATCACCTGCGCGCCCAGGCTGACGCCGCCCAGGCCGCCCAGTGCCTTGCTGCCAAAGATGGCAGCCGCGATGCCACCCCAGGTGCCACACAGGCCGTGCAAGGGCCAGACGCCCAGCACGTCGTCGATCTTCCATTTGTTTTGCGTGGCGGTGAACATCACGACAAAAATCGCACTGGCCACACCACCGACCACAAAGGCCCCCAGCGGGTGCATCAGGTCCGAGCCGGCGCATACCGCCACCAGGCCGGCCAAGGGGCCGTTGTGTACAAAGCCGGGGTCGTTTTTGCCCAGAACCAGCGCCACCAAGGTGCCGCCCACCATGGCCATGAGCGAGTTGACCGCGACCAGGCCCGAAATTTTGTCCAGCGTTTGGGCGCTCATCACGTTGAAGCCAAACCAGCCCACCGTGAGAATCCACGCCCCCAGCGCGAGGAAGGGAATGCTGGAAGGCGGGTGTGCCGACATGGTGCCGTCTTTGCGGTAGCGGTTGCTGCGCGCGCCCAGCAGCATCACCGCGCCCAAGGCAATCCAGCCGCCCACGGCGTGGACCACCACGCTGCCGGCAAAGTCGTGAAACTCCGCGCCGGTGTTGGCCAGCAGCCAGGCCTGCACGCCAAAGTGCTGGTTCCAGGCAATGCCTTCAAAGAAGGGATAAACAAAGCCCACGATGACGGCGGTGGCAATCAGCTGCGGCCAGAACTTGGCGCGCTCTGCAATGCCGCCCGAGATGATGGCGGGAATGGCCGCCGCAAAGGTCAGCAGGAAGAAGAACTTCACCAGCTCGTAGCCGTTTTTGGCGGCCAACTCCTCGGCGCCGACAAAAAAGCTGGTTCCGTAGGCGACGGCATAGCCCACCACGAAATAGACAAGGGTGGAGACCGAGAAGTCCACCAGAATTTTGACGAGTGCGTTGACCTGGTTCTTGCTGCGTACCGTTCCCAGCTCCAGAAACGCAAAGCCCGCATGCATGGCCAGCACCATGATGGCGCCCAATAAGATAAAAAGGGCATTCGCGCCTTGTTGTAGTGCATCCATACATCACCTTTTCGTAGATATCGCTCAAATTTAGTGCGAATTGAGGGTTAAACCAATTGATGCACCAAAAAAAGCAAAAAATGAGCCAAATATGTGCGTTGCGGCACAAACGGGGGCGGTAGCGGCCAAAGGCGTCGCACCAGGTCTAAGCGCCCGCCAAGTAACTTGCAGCTTGTCGCGGCGATAATTGCCCCTTTCTCAGGCTCCGGTTGTGGGCCCTGAACCGCATTTTTTTGATAAGAAGCCTACCCGCATGACTGCTAACACCACGCCGGGCGCCATGAGCGTTGCCGATATCCGCAAGACGTTTCTGGACTTTTTTGCCACCAAGGGCCACACCGTGGTGGCCAGCAGCCCGCTGGTGCCGGGCAACGACCCCACGCTCATGTTCACCAACTCGGGCATGGTGCAGTTCAAGGACGTGTTCCTGGGCGCGGACAAGCGCTCGTATGTGCGCGCTGCCTCGGTGCAGGCCTGCTTGCGCGCTGGAGGCAAGCACAACGACTTGGAAAACGTGGGCTACACCGCGCGCCATCACACCTTCTTTGAGATGCTGGGCAACTGGAGCTTTGGCGACTACTTCAAGCGCGAGTCTTTGCACTGGGGCTGGGAGCTGCTGACCCAGGTCTACAAATTGCCGCCCGAGCGCCTGCTGGTCACGGTCTACATTGACGACGACGAAGCCTATGACATCTGGCACAAAGAGATCGGCTTGCCTGCGGACCGCATCGTGCGCATCGGCGACAACAAGGGCAAAAAATACGCATCCGACAACTTCTGGATGATGGCCGACACCGGCCCCTGCGGCCCTTGCAGCGAGATTTTTTACGACCACGGCGAGCACATTCCCGGCGGCCCCCCGGGCAGCCCGGGCGAAGACGGCGACCGTTTCATCGAGATCTGGAACCACGTGTTCATGCAGTTCGACATGCAGACCGATGGCAGCCTGGTCAAGTTGCCCGCGCCCTGCGTGGACACCGGCATGGGCCTGGAGCGCC
>CANFLX010000047.1 GCA_947447985.1 Comamonadaceae bacterium | reverse complement strand
TGCGCCCTGGATACTGGTGGTAGTTCCAATATTCGGTATTCGTCAGGTTGTCGATGCCAAGCGCCGCGACGAGTTTGGGTTGGATGGCGTAACGCGCACGCAGGTCCAGCACCGTGAACCGGCTGGCTGCGGTGTAGGCAAAGCCATTGATGTCGGCATTGTTCAGCGTCGAGAACTGGTCCCCGCTGTAGCGCACACCCAGCGAGGTGCTCAACTGTGCGTCCCAGCGGTAATTGGCCAAGGCGACCGCCCGCCACTGGGGCACGCGCGGCTGGATTTTGCCGATCGTGTCGCCAGGCGTGGCCACATAGGAAGCATTGGCTTTGATGCGTGAGTCCGCATAGGTCACACTGGCCGAGAGGTCCAATCCACGCGCCATGACGTTCTCGCCTTGAAAGGCAATTTCCAGACCCTGGGTGCTGATGGCGTCAATGTTTTGCACCATGTTGACTGCGGTGATGCCGTCGCTCTTGAGACCCACCGCCTGGGAATACAGCGAGTCAGTCACGTCTTCATTGAAGAAGGTCAGGCGCAGCAGACCGTTGCTCAGGTCTTTTTCCAGCGTCAGCTCGGTTGTCCAGGACTTTTCAGGGCGAAGATTGGGCTCGTTGACCCAAGTCTGGCCACTTGGGCAGGCACTGGCCATGGTTTTGGTGGCAATGTCCGAGCACTTGGTGGTCGCGCCATACAGCTCCGACACCGTGGGCATGCGCACTGCACGGCCCACCGAGGCTTTGAGCACCGTGTCCTCTGACCACTGGTAAGCCACAGCCGCCTTGGGCGAGGCAAAAAGCTCGTTGCGTGCGGCGTAGCTGTCAGTGCGAATAGCGCCCGACACGACACTCTTAGCGTAGCCGTCCGACGCGCTCCAGTTTTCCACGCGCACACCGAGCACCGTTTTCCAGTCCTGCGCAAACTTCCACGCATCCTGGGCGTAGAGGCTTTGCAGCTTGCTTTGGCCGCCCACGTCAGCGTTCAGCCCCGCTACCCCGCTTTGGGCGTCGCTGTTGAACCAGTTGTCGGTAAGGCTCAGGTTGGTTTTGTTAATGCGCAGTTGGTATATCTCCTGCTGCACACCGAAGTCCACAATGTGTGCCCCCTCCATTCCCTGGGGACGCCAGATGCCTTTGGCTGCCAGGGTGTTCCAACCCGTGCCCTTGAGGTCGGTGAGGGTCGCAGCATTTGCCAGGCTGCCACTGCCCATGGTGCCAGCCAAATTGGCCGCAGTGTTGATGGCGGACTGGCGCACGATGTCGGTGCGGTACTCCACGGTACTGGCCGCCAGCTCCCAGTCCCACTCACCTTTGGTGTGGCTCTTCAGGGACAAGCCCTGCATCCAATGGTCCAAGTTTTCTTTGGTGGCATTGAAAAGGTTGGTGGTGGAATAGCTCTGGCCGTTGATGACGTGGCTTCCACCATATGGGTTTGCCGTGTCTGTGAGATAGCTGTTGGGTGAGCCGTCCGACGTGTTGTTCCAATTCCCCAGCAAATAGCTGGCGCGCACGGTGGGCGACAGGTCGTAAGCCAGTTTGAGCTTGGCATGGTCCTGCACCGTGTGGTACTGGGTGTTGGTGCCCAGGATGTACCAAGGCGCATTGGTCTTGTCCAGACCGGCCACCGCGCCGTTGCTGTTGCGCGGCGCAGTGTCTGCGCTGGCCACAGGCTTGGTGGCAAACACCATGGGCTGGCCCAGGCTGTCGGTGTGGTTCAAGTCAATCCACCAGGCCCAGTCGCCACTTTTGCTACCCAGGGACGCGCTGGCCTGGCTGGCATTGTCGGTTTCATGGGTGTTGTACTGGTCAAAGTTTTGTTTGGAGCTCACGACCTTCACGTGGCCTTCCAACTGCGTGGGCATGCGCGTCACATAGTCCACCACCGCGCCCACCGAGTTGCCAGGGTAAGCTGCGGAAAACGGGCCGTTCAATTTCTTCAGGCGTCACCATGCCCCAGCGCGGCGCATAGGTCGCACCATTGCCCAGGTAGTTGGAGAGCAGAATGCCATCGGCATAGACCGCCGAGCGCGCGCTATTACCGGTGCCGGACGCGCGGCTCGACAGCACTGCGTGGTTGTAGTCGCCGATGTAGCGCCTGCGCACCACCAGGCTCGGAAGGTACTTGAGCACGTCTTCGCTATCAGTGGCGTTGATGGTTTGCTCAATCTGGGTGCGGGAAATGCCCTCAATCGTGGTGGGAATTTCGGTGGGCAGGGATGTTGGGCGTCCGCCCACCACCGTGACCATACCCAGCGATTTGACGGGTGCAGTCTCGTCAGCGGGATTTGCGGAAGTCGCTGCTGTCTGCGCAGCCGCCGACAAAGAGAGGGACAGGGGGAATGCGATGGCCAGCGCCAGCGCGAGAGGATTTTTTCTCATGGTGATTGCGATCAATGAATGGTTTGCGTCCGCGCGGGCACACACCCTGCCAATCGGCCAGGTGCAATAAAACGGCGGCGCGAAGGACCTGCGGCAAGCGCAGGACGAAATCAGTCCTTAAGGCTTGGCGGGCGCCTCATGCATGTGCTGGTGTCCACCGGCATCGCCCTTGGGTGCAGCGGTGCTGACTGGCACTTTGATGTCCAGCGTGCTCTCAGCGCCTTTGGCGTCTTTGAAACGCAAGGTCACTGGAATCGTGGTGTCTTTTTGCAAAGGCACTTTCAAGTCCATCAGCATCAGATGAAAGCTGCCGGGCTTGAGCTCGACCGTCTTGCCTGCGGGCAGGCGCAGGCCATCAGGGAGTGCGCGCATTTGCATGACGCTGCCGTCCATCTTCATTTCATGCACCTGGGCCAGTCCGGCCACACTGCTGCTGACACCCACCAGGGTGCTATCCGCTTTGGCGGTGAGCGTCATGAACGCACCGCTGGCTTTTTGGCCTTGCACAGTGGCACGCGCCCAGGCGTCTTTGACGTCCACGGTTTGGGCGAAGGCATGGCTGGTCAACAAGGCAGCGGCGACGATCAGCGCGCGGGAGAGATTGCGGTTCATAGGATCTCCAAATGAAATAAATGGCTCAGTGCGCGTGGGCATCGCTGGACTGTACATCCAGCACTTCCAGAAGCGCGGCGGGCGATTTCAGCCCTTTGGTCGAGGTCCCACTCGCGGGCACTTCCGCCCAGTCGTTGGCACCTTTGGCGCAACTTTGCAAGACCTTGAACCACACCGGACCAGGCTTGCCCGGGGTGGTGCCGCGCACGACGAATTCGTCGTAGTAGTCGGTGGGCAAGGCATTGTCCGGGCCGTTGGCGGTCCAAGTGATTTCCAACACTCCTTCGGTGTATTTCTTGCCATGGCTTTCATAGGGTGTCTTCAAGGGCCCGACCTTGGTGCTCAGGCTCCAGCCGGCTTTGGGCATGGGCTGGGCGCCATTGAAACCGGCAGGAATCGTGACGCGAATGGAGGTGGTGGCCTCAAGGTCGCAGCCGTGGCCCACACGAAAGGTCGCACGGTAACTGGTATGGGCCGCGGCCGCGGGGTCTTGCAGCACCACATGGGCAAAACTGCTGCTGCCCAGGCAGAGGGTGAAGGCGGTTGCGAAAACGCGCGTGAATAGGGATGACATAAAAATCTTTTCCTCAAAAGGCTGCGATAGCGCAGCACTGAAATTCGATAGTCCCGACAGCGCCAAACAATGCAGGGCTGCAGGTAAAAGGGAATTGAAGCCTGGTGGCTGCGCAGTTCAGGCGAACCGAGGCCTGACATCCACCGGGTGGCGAAGCGGACCTGCAAGGCCCGACCGCGCCTTAGACGAGCGCCGGGGGTCCGCGACCGGGTGGGGGCGCAGCGCTGCGCCAGGTTCGCGCGGCAACAAGGGGCTGCGCCGCCAGCGTCTCTTGCGCTGAAACGAACAGGTCCGTCGCCGCAGCCGCAGAGGGCGGCGCACCGGCCACCAGGCACAACGCGCAGTCCATCGCATGGGCGGCTTGCCCAACGGGCGTGCCACTGTCGGCGTCCACCAACATGACCATGCCCGAGGCGGTACACACCATGCGGCTGCTGTGCGCTTGCGCCAAGGGCGCAGCAGCGGCCAGGCCCAGCGCCAGGCACCACCACAGCAGCGCGGCGCGCGCAAACTGGCGTGAGGTGCGTAAGGTGTGCAAGAGCGACATAAGCCGCAATTATGGCAGGGCGGGGCTGCTATCCTGCGCCCATGACAAGCCTGTTCCACCTCGCCATCCACGTTCACGACCTGCAGGCTGCGCGCCAGTTTTATGGCACTGTGCTGGGCTGCACCGAAGGCCGCAGCACCGACACCTGGGTGGACTTTGACTTTTTCGGCCACCAGTTGTCGCTGCACCTGGGCCCGCCTTTTGCCACCACACGAACAGGCCGAGTGGGCGATGCGCTGGTACCCATGCCGCACTTTGGGCTGGTGCTGGTCTTGCCCGACTGGCAGGCCTTGGCACAACGGCTGCAATCCGCGCAGGTGGAGTTTGTGATGGAGCCACAGATCCGCTTTGCCGGGCAAAGCGGCGAGCAATGGACCATGTTCTTTCTCGACCCCTCGGGCAACCCCATTGAAGTCAAAGGCTTCGCCAACCTGGACACGGTGTACGCACCATGATGAATTACACCTTTGCCTCCGCCACGATTCTGCTGGTGCTCATCACCGACCCGATCGGCAATATTCCGGTGTTTGCCAATGCGCTCAAGCACGTCGCGCCGCAGCGCCGCGCCCAGGTCATCTTGCGCGAGATCTCGATTGCCTTTTTGTTGCTGCTGACCTTTATGTTCGTGGGCGAGGGCTTTTTGCGCGTCATGAACCTGAGCGATTTATCGCTGCAAATTGGCGGCGGCGTGATATTGTTTTTGATCGCACTGCGCATGGTGTTCCCACCTCCCGAAGCGCAGGAAACGGAGCAGTGGGTCGAACCGCTGATCGTGCCCTTGGCCATCCCGGCCATCGCAGGCCCCTCCGCACTGGCCACAGTGCTCTTGCTGGTGTCGCAGCAACCGGAGCGGCGCATGGAATGGGTGGCCGCCCTGTGCGTCACCATGGCCATCAGCGCGGTGGTGCTGGTGTCGGCCGAACGCATTCAGCGCCTGATCGGCAGCCGCTTGACGACTGCGGTGGAGCGCTTGATGGGCCTGGTGCTGGTGTCGGTGGCCATTGAAATGATGCTGCGCGGCGCCAAGACGTTTGCACTCCAACTGATGCACCCATGAGCGCACTTAAAACCCACATCGCCCGCAACTTTGTGCGGCTCTACACCCACCCGGGGCTGCGCCGTTTGCGCCGCGCCAAGGCGTCTATGGTGCGCAAACTCACTGGCCGTGCAGCCCAGGTGCATTACTTTCACCAGACCGACGACCCCTACAGCCACCTGTGTGTGCAGCTACTGCAGCGCTTGGCCGCCACCTATGACATCGAACTCACACCGCATTTGGTGAGCCCACCCCAAGACTCGGCTGCGCCTGAGCGCATGCGTTTGGCCCATTGGTCGCTGCGCGATGCAAGCACCTTGGCACAGGCCTATGGCCTGCAAGCGCCACCTCTTGAAGCAGGCACTCTGCCAGCAGCTGCCGTGCAAACCACCGAGGCGGCCTTGGCCGCCGCTTTGGATGACGGCACGTTTGTCGCGCAGGCAGCAGGCATCAGTGCCGATCTGTGGCGCGGCCACCCGCCACGGTCGAAGGGCGCCAGCGCACAAGGGACAGCCGAGTGCAAAGCCCAGGGCGATGCCCTGCGACAAGGCAAGGGCCATTACCTGGGCGGCACTTTTTATTACGGCGGCGAGTGGTACTGGGGCCTGGATCGGCTGCACCACTTAGAAGAGCGCCTGCGCCAAGAAGGTCTGTGCCGTGATGCGGCATCGCCCTTGATTGCCCCCGTGCGTGAAATCACGCTGGCGCCACTGCACAGTCTGCGCCCCACGCCAGGCACCACGCTGGACTACTTTTGCTCCTTCCGCAGCCCCTACACCTACCTGGCCTTGCCGCGTCTGCGTGCCTTGGCTGCGCATTACGGGGCCGAGCTGCGTGTGCGTTTTGTCTTGCCCATGGTGATGCGCGGTCTGCCCGTGCCGGTGGAAAAACGTTTGTACATCGTGAGCGATGTGGCGCGCGAAGCGCAGCGCCTGGGCATGCCTTTTGGCAATGCCGTCGACCCCGTGGGTGCGCCCGTGGAACGGGGCTATGCGCTCTTGCACCGCGCCATGGCGCTGGGCCAAGGCGTGGAATTTGCCGCCTCGTTTTTGCAAGGCGTGTGGGCCGATGGTTTGGACGCGGGCACCGATGCGGGCCTGAACACGATTGCCGCACGCGCAGGCTTTGACGCGGCCTGGGTGCAGCAAGCGCTGCGCAACACCGACTGGCAGGCGGTGGCGGCGGCCAACCGCGAAGAACTGCTGGCGCTGGATTTGTGGGGTGTTCCCTCGTTCCGCGTGAACGACCTGCCTGGCCACTGGGGCCAGGACCGCCTGTGGGTGATTGAGCAGGAGCTGCGCAGCACCTTGCAGTGACGGGCCGTCCTAGACCGGCTGGGCGATGACCTCCTGCGAAATCGCGCCAAACAGGCTGTGTCCATCGCGCCCTTTCACCTCGATCTCGACCTTGTCACCCGGTCGCAGGTACGGGGTGCTGATCTGGCCGTTTTGCACTTGTTCCATGGCACGTTTCTCGGCAATGCAGTGGTAGCCCTTGGGCCATTCACGATGCATCTGCGCCCCGCTTTTGCCTTCTTTGACGACTGCCGGGCTGCTCACCGTGCCGCTTGCGACCAGTGTTCCGGCGCGCACAGCGCGGTGCTGGGCCAAAGACGCGATGAGTTGGCCGAAGGGCTGCGTCATGTCAGCGCCTGCGTCGCACAGGCCGACCTTGCGGCCGTTCAAGGTGGTTTGCAGTGACAGATTGACCCGGCCTTGCTGCCAGGCCTCGCCCACCTCATCGGTGGTGACTGCCACCGGCGCAAAAGCGCTACCTGCGTCGGCGGTGTTGTGCGATCGCCATTGCAGGCGGTTGGCCAAAAGGAGCAAGCGCACGCCTTCAAGTGCGCGCTCCGCCGTGCAAGCTTGGGCGATGTCGCCCGTGGCCACCACCAGCTCGGCGGAAAAATCCAGGTCACCTGCCCCGTTGGCGCAGACGATGGCTGTGTGGGCTCCCAACAGGGCGTCGCCCGCCGAATGCACAGCGGTAGGGGTCCCCTCGGCGGCACCAAGCGCTTCCAAGCCCTGCGCTTCGCGCAACAGCGCCGCATGGCTGCCATAGCCTGCGCCATGCGCCCATTGGTAGACGCGCGGCAGTGGCGCCATGCACTGCGCAGGGTTGAAGGCAAACACATGGCGCGCCCGCCCGGCGTTGAGCTGGTCGTACAGGTCTTGCAGCTGGGGGCTCAGGTAATTCCAGTCGTCAAGCACCTGCTGCAGGCGGTTGGCAATATGCGAGGGATAGACCGCCTGCGAGAGGTCACGGGAAACGAGAACCAGCTGCCCGTCGCGGCTGCCGTCAAAGTAGCTTGCAAATTTCATGGCGGCATTTTCGCCGCAAAGCAAAGGCGCCCCCCAGACGCTCTTGGGGGCCGCTTAAGCCCGCACCCCAAACACCGCCGTCCACAGTGCCAAGCCGGCGGCGCGTTCTGCGGCCACCGCTTCCACCGGCAGCACGGTGGGTGCCTCGTCCAGGCGCGCACGGTGCTGGATCTGGCGCAGGCTGCGGTAGGCCTGCGCGGCGTCCTCCCCTGCTGTCGCAGGCAACAGACCGCAGGCTTGGGCCCGTACCAGCAAGGCGATATTGCCGACGTTGGCGCGCAGTTCGGCGTGCGCTGCGCCATGCGCCAGCACCAAAAATTGCACCGCAAACTCCATGTCCACCATGCCACCAGGGCTGTGTTTGACGTCAAACATGCCCGCCTTGTCGCGGTGCGCGGCACCCACACGGGCGCGCATGGCGGCGATCTCGTCGTGCAAAGACACCAGGTCGCGCGCGCTGGCAATCACCGCGTCGCGTACCGCATCGAATCGCTCGCGCAAGTCGGCACTGCCCAGCACACAGCGCGCGCGGGTGATGGCCTGGTGCTCCCAGGTCCACGCGGTGTTGGAGCCGCGCTGCTGCTGGTAGTTGGCATAGGCGCTGAACGGTGTGACCAACAGGCCCGCATTGCCATTGGGTCGCAGCGCGGTATCAATTTCGTACAAATCCCCCTCGCTGGTTTTGACGGTGAGCCAATTGATGAGCTTGCGCACCAAGGCGCCATAAATTTCACCAGCGCGTTCATCCTCGTCGTCATAGACAAAGACGATATCCAGGTCGCTGCCGTAGCCCAACTCCAGACCACCCAACTTGCCATAGGCAATGATGGCGAGTTGCGGCTGCTCACGGTGGCGCGTTTTCAGGCGGACCCAGCACCAGTCGGTGCAGGTGCGCAACACGGATTGCGCCAAAGCGCTCAGGTCGTCCGCCACCTGCTCCACGGTGAGCCGCCCTTCGATGTCGCGCACCAGGGTGCGAAACACCTCGGCATGGTGGGCGCGGCGCAAGAGGTTGAGCAGGTTCTCTTCATCGTCTTCGCCACTGGCCGTCAATGACTGAAGGCGCTGTGCCAATTCAGACTCGAAGCCTGCCGCATCAAAACGCTCGCTCAGCATGGCGTTGCTGGCCAGTTCATCAATCACGCCCGGGTGGGTTTGCAGGTAGCGCGCGGGCCAACGCGCGGCACCCAGCACCCGCAAGAGACGCTCGTGCACCAAAGGCCGTTCGTCCAGCAAAGACAAATAGCTTTCACGGCGCAACAGCGTTTCCATCCAGTCCATCAGGCGCACACCCGCAAGCTCGGGGGCCCTGCCCTGCGCAATCCATTGGGCGGTGCGCTGCACCAGGCGCAGCAAGCGCGCGCGCGATTCGTCGCGCAGAGAAAGCACCCGCGGGTGGGCACGCCAGTGTTCCAGCCGCTCCTTCAGATCGCCCTGCAGCAGCGCCAGCGTCGCGTCAAAATCCAGCGAGGCAGTGCCAGCGTTCTCGCCAGGCGTTGCGGCGCCCTTGCACTGCGAACAAGTGCGCGCTGTGCCACCCAAGAGCGCGTCAAACTCATGGGCGACGCGCTCGCGGTGGGTGTCGAGTTGGACCAGAAAAGCGCTGGTGCTGGGCGAGCCCATCGCCTGCGCCAGCCAGGCCAGGTCGGCGTCATCGGTGGGCAAAACATGGGTTTGCTGGTCGTCCAGGTACTGGATGCGGTGTTCGACCTGGCGCAGAAACACATAGGCGGCACTCAAGCCCTGCGCGGTGGCCGCAGGCATCAAACCGGCTTTGACCAGGCGTGCCAGCGCGCTCAAGGTCGGCCGGGTGCGCAGCTCGGGAAACTGCCCGCCGCGCACCACCTGCAGCAGTTGCACGGTGAATTCAATTTCGCGGATGCCACCGCGCGACAGCTTGACATCGTTATTGCGCTCAGGCCGCCCGGCGCTGCGTTTGGACGCATGGTCCCGAATTTGGCGGTGCAGCACGCGCAAGGCATCAAACACGCCGTAGTCCAGGTAACGCCTGAACACAAAAGGCATGACGATGGAGCGCAACTGCAGTGTCAGCGGCCAGTGGGTGGCACCCGCTGGCGCCACCACCCTGCTTTTGAGCCAGGCAAAGCGCTCCCACTCCCGGCCCTGCGCCTGCAAATAGGTCTCCAGGGCCCCCAAAGAAATGGCGGGCGGCCCGGAATTGCCATTGGGGCGCAAGGCAAGATCGAGCCGGAAGACAAATCCATGCTCTGAGGTTTCACCCACCAAAGCGAACACTGCGCGCACCCATTTGCCAAAAAACTCCTGGTTGGAAATGCGTCCACGGCCCGTGTCCGATCCGGCGGTCTCACCGTCCTGGTCGTAGACGTAAATCAAATCGATGTCGCTGGAGACATTGAGTTCGCGGGCACCGAATTTGCCCATGCCCACGATGCACAGCTTGCAGCGTTGCCCGTCAGGGTTAAGGGGTGCGCCGTGCACCACTTCGAGCTCGGCGCTGGCCTGCTCCGCTGCCACGCACAGGGCGAATTCGGCCAAATCGGTCATGGCAGCCATGACCTGGGTCAAGGGAAGGCTTTGTTCCACATCGAGCACCAAGAGACGCTCCAGCACCCATTGGCGTGTCATGCGCAAAGCGTTGGCCACCGACTCGCCCTGCGCACACAGAGCGGCGAAGAGCAGTTCCTGCGAAGCACGCCGGGGCACCCCCGCTGGCAATGCCTGCATGGCCAGGCCATATCGACGCCGAATGCGTTGTGCAAAGCGGGAGTGTGCCGACCCGAAATCATTGCGGTTGGGGGTCATAATTCTCCGTTGCTGACAACAATCCAATGACAGACATTCTTCCCGCCCCTTCCCGCTTGCTTTTGGCCATTGGTATTGCCGCCAAATGGGCGCTGCGGCTGGTGGCCGGTGGCTGGTTGCTGCTCGGATTGATTTGGGTGGCTTTGCACTTTGTCATTGTGCCGCGAATCGATGATTTGCGTCCTTGGCTGGAAAGCCAGGCCTCGCGCACCTTGGGCACGGTGGTGCACATTGGCAGCATCAGCGCGCAGTCCAACGGCCTGATTCCTTCGGTCGAGCTGCGCGGCGTGCAGGTGCAGGACGCGCAAGGCCAGGTCGCATTGGAGCTGTCGTCGGTGATTGCAGCAGTCTCACCGCGCTCACTGCTGTCCGGCGGGCTGGAACAGCTCTACATCGACAGTCCGATCCTGGACATTCGGCGCGACACCGATGGCAAGGTGTGGGTGGGTGGATTTGCGATTCCCGCGGCTTCCAGCGCTGACAGCGAAGGCGCCGACTGGCTGTTCAGCCAACCCGAACTGGCGGTGCGCCATGGCAAAGTGCGCTGGACCGACGCCGTGCGCACAGCAGAGCCACTGGAGCTCTCCAATGTGGACTTCGTGCTGCGCAACCGCCACTTTACCCACGCCATGCGCTTGAACGCGGACCCGCCCGCCCACTGGGGCGAGCGCTTAAGTCTGCAAGGCGTTTTTACCCAACCCCTGCTGAGCTTGCACCCCGGCCGCTGGCAAGACTGGAAAGGCCAGTGGTACAGCGCCGTCAACCAACTCGATTGGGAGCACTTGCGCCCCTATCTAGACCTTGGATTGGAGGTCAGCGAAGGCAGAGGCAGTTTGCGCGCGTGGGTGGACGTTCAGCGCGGCGCCGTGACGGGTGTCACGACCGACATCTTGCTCGACGACGTCCATATCGGTCAGGGTGCACAACAGCAGGTGCTGCGCAAAGCCTCCGGCAGACTCAGTTTCAAGGACCTGGGTGGCGGCTCGGAGTACAGCACCCAAGGTCTTGCATTCGAGACCGCCGAAGGCATCCATTGGGCTGGGGGCAACGCCCGCTTGGCCTGGTGGCAAGCCACGGGTGCCGGCAAAAGCGCGGCTTTGGAGCGCGGGGAGTTCAGTGGCGAGAAGATTGATCTGTCGGTGCTCAGTGAATTGGCGCAGCGCTTGTTCACCAAGGAAGCCGATTGGAGCAAAGCACTGGCCAGTTACAAGCCCAAAGGCCTGGTCGAGTCGATCCAGGGCGCCTGGAGCGGTGCGCCCACGGCACCGGCCAGCTATTCACTCAAAGGCCGCATCAAAGGAGCGACGGTGGCCGCACAAGCCGGTGCCAGCCCGGGCGTTGCAGGCTTGGACCTGGACGTCGATATGAACCAAACCGGCGGCAAAGCGCACCTTGCCATGGCCAACGGCAGCGTCGACATGCCGGGCTGGTTTTCTGAACCCGTACTGCCGCTGGCCCAGTTTTCCGGCGATGTGCAGTGGCAACTTGAGGGGGCACGCATCAGCGTGGCGGCGTCCAAAGTGCGCTTTGGCAATGCCGACGCGCAGGGAGAAATTCCCCTGCTCAAGTGGACCAACGCAGATGCAACGGGAGTGGTGCAGAACGGCCCGGGCTTGCTGGACTTGCAAGCCAGTCTGAGCCGGGCCGAGCTCGCCCGGGTGCACCGCTACCTGCCTTTGTCCATTGAGCAAGAGGTGCGCGACTATCTGCGCGATGCGGTTCGCGCGGGCAATGCCAGTGGCACCAAAGTCGTACTCAAAGGCGACCTGCGGCAGTTTCCTTTTTTGCAAGCCAAGCAAGGTGAATTCCGCGTCACCAGTACCTTGTCGAATGCCAGCTATGCCTACGTGCCCAACAGCCTTCTGCCCAAAGGTCGCAAGCCCTGGCCGGCATTCACCCAAATCAATGGCGAATTTTTGCTGGACCGCGCGACCCTGTCACTCAAAGGGATGCGTGCACTGTGGGGCACGGGCATAGGCGGTGTGGGTTTGCAAGCAGAGCGGGTCGACGGGCAAATCAACAGCCTGTACGGTGGTGCAACCGTGTCTGTCAGCGCGCAGGGCCGCGGACCGCTGGCCGAAGCATTGGCCATCGTCAACGGATCCGCGATCGACGATGTGCTCAACCATGCGCTGGCGCGCGCCTCGGCCACTGGCACGGCAGATTACCGCGTCAAACTCGACTTTCCTTTGATTGACCCCAACCGCATGGCGCTGAGCGGCACGGTGAATTTGCAAGGCAATGATGTGCAGGTCCTGCCTGGCACGCCCCGGCTGGCGCGTGCCCGCGGGCAGTTGGGTTTCACTGAAAGTGGTTTTTCCATCAACGGCGTCGTCGGGCAAGCGCTGGGCGGCGAGGTGCGCGTGGATGGCACGCTGAGTGGTGCCGCAGACATTGCAGCCATCTCCGGCACAACGCCCGCTGCGGGCACGGTCGCCAAGGCCACGCCTGGTGTTTTGCGGCTGCAAGGCACCGCCAGCGCCGAAGGACTGCGCCACGCCAGCGAAATGGGACCAGTGGCGACCACCCTGGCACGCTATGCCAGCGGCAGCACCAGCTACCAGGCCACGATGGTGTTGCGCCAAGGGGGCCCGGAGATCGTCGTCACCTCGAATTTGAACGCCATGGGCCTGGCCTTTCCTGCGCCCTTTACCAAAGCGGCCGATGTCGCCTTGCCCGTGCGCCTGGAGGTTGGTGCGGCCCGCAGTGGCAACAGCGCCACGGGCACCGCACTTGCCGGTCAAACCCAGATGCGGCTGGATTGGGGCCGCCTGGCGAGCCTGTCCTTGATCACCACGGGCACGGGAGACGCAAGCCGCGTGCTGCGCGGCTCGGTCGCTATCGGTGGCGGTGAGGCCGTGACCATGCCGGAGCGGGGCGTGTTGGCCAATGTCAACCTGGATGCGTTGGACATCGATGACTGGACGCAGTGGTTGGACACATTGCCCATCGTGATGTCCAACGGCAAAAAAGTGGACTTGGCCAGCGTCGCGGGCGATTACCTGCCCAGCACCGTCAATGTGCGGGTGCGCGAACTGGGCTGGGGCAACCACGTCTTGCACAAATTGGTGGCCAGCGGCAACCGGGTCGGTGGACTTTGGCGGGCCCAGGTTGCGGCCACCGAGTTCAGCGGGCAAGTCGAATACCGCCAGGCCAGCATTCCCGATCTGGCAGCCGACAGCGCCAGCGTGGGCCGCCTGTATGCACGCTTATCGCGGCTGACTCTGGGATCCAACGAAGCCCAGGACGTGGAAAACCTACTGGGTGAGCAACCCTCCAGCATTCCCGCACTCGATGTGGTGGTGGAGGACTTTGAGCTCTTGGGCAAGAAATTGGGGCGCCTGGAGGTCGAAGCCGTGAACCAGACCTCTCAGGTACAAAAGGAGCCGCAGCGGGAATGGCGCCTCAAACGCCTGAACCTCAGCATGCCCGCCGCCACGCTGACTGCCAGCGGTGCATGGCGTCTGCAGCCCGGTGCAGCAGCGGCCAGCAGCGCGAGCGCACCCGGTGCCAGCGGCAAGGTCAGCAAAGACCGGCGCAGCACGGCGCTGGACTTCAAGCTCGACATCCATGATTCGGGTGACTTGCTGGCGCGCTTTGGCATGAAGGATGTGATTCGCAATGGCAAAGGCAAGATTGAGGGCAAGATCGAGTGGCAAGGCTCGCCCATCAGCCTGGACTACCCCAGCCTGAGCGGCAGCTTCAATGTCAATCTGGAAAAAGGCGAGTTTCTTAAGGCCGACCCGGGTATTGCCAAGCTCTTGGGTGTGCTGAGCCTGCAGTCGCTGCCCCGGCGCTTGATGCTGGACTTCCGCGACGTGTTTTCGGAAGGCTTTCCCTTTGACTTTGTGCGGGGGGATGTGGTGATTGCCAAAGGCATCGCCCGCACCAACAACCTGCAAATGAAGGGCGTGACGGCCGCCGTTTTGATGGACGGCAGCACCGACATCGCCAAAGAAACGCAAAGCATTCAGGTGGTGGTGATTCCTGAACTCAATGCCGGCAGCGCCTCGCTGATCACGGCCACCATCAACCCGCTGGTAGGGCTGTATTCCTTTTTGGCCCAACTGGTCTTGCGCCAGCCCCTGATCGCTGCCAGCACGCAGGAGTTGTACATCGATGGCACTTGGCTGGAGCCGCGTGTGACCAAGGTCGAAAGACGCCAAGCGCCCGCAAGTCCTGCAAGCACGCGTTAAACCAGCCCCTATTTGGAGATAGACCCATGTTCGTCGCCGCATTGCAGATGGTGTCGTCCGCGTCATTGGCTGACAACCTGGCGCAAGCCCAAGGCTTGCTGCAACAGGCGGCAGACCAGGGCGCCGAGTTGGCCGTACTGCCTGAATATTTCTGCCTGATCGGTGCCAAAGACGAAGACAAGCTGGCGATTCAGGAGCGCTTTGGCGCAGGACCGATCCAGGACTTTATTGCCACACAGGCCCAAGCACTCGGCCTGTGGATTGTGGCGGGTACGCTGCCCTTGACACCCGATAGCCCCGCCTCGGCCGGGGCGTCCGCGCGGGTCTTGAACAGCAGCCTGGCCTTTGATTCCGATGGCGCTTGTGTGGCCCGCTACGACAAGATGCACTTGTTTCGTTTTGACAACGGGCGCGAGGCCTATGACGAATCCCGTGTCTTGCAGGCTGGCAGCCAGCCGCGCCAATTTGCCTTGCCCTCTCGAGACGGCCACCTCTGGCAGGTCGGCATGAGCGTGTGCTACGACCTGCGCTTCGCCGAGCTTTACCGCGGCTATGCCGCCAGCGGCGCCGATTTGCTGCTGGTGCCCAGTGCATTTACCCACACCACCGGCCAAGCGCACTGGGAGGTGCTGCTGCGCGCGCGGGCGATTGAGAACCTCAGCTTTGTCGCGGCCGCCGCACAAGGGGGCGTACACCCCAGTGGACGGCGCACCTGGGGCCAGTCCATGGTGGTGGACCCCTGGGGCACGGTGCTGGCACAGCAAGCACAGGAACCCGGTGTGGTCCTGGCCGCGTGTGACGCTGCCCAGCTCGCGCGCTGCCGCAGCCAATTGCCTGCCTTGCAGCACCGCCTGTTGTGAGCGTCGCTTACTCTTACTTTTGGGGGGGGAGTTCGTCCTGCCTGTCGTCCGAGGCAGGCAATTCGCCATTGTTGCGGCCCGAGAACATGGTCCACCAGACGATGGCGACAAAAATCAGGCCAGCGCCCAGGGCTTCGAGCAGTATGAGTGTCATGGGGCGGCTTCAAAAAGTGGGCTATGAGCTGGCCATTCTAGGAACCCTGGTGGCTTGCGGTAGCGCGCCCCGCATGAACCCCGAACAAACCTCACCAAGCGTTGCAGCAAGCCCTGCGACCAGCGCACCGCAGACCCCGGCTGCGCCACAAACGGCACCTGCCGCCCCGCCGCCCGTGATCACCCAAGCGCGCAGCCGCTGGGTGGCGGCGAGCTGGAGCGACCTGCCCGGTCTGGAGCAGGACGCGCTGGACCAGGCCTGGAACGCCTGGCTCAAAAGCTGTGAGCGCAGCGCCACCCTGCCCGCGCCCTTGGCGGCACTGTGCCCCCAGGTGCGCGCCCTGAGCATTGCCTCGTCCACCGAACAACGGGCCTGGCTGCAAAACCGCCTGCAGCCTTACCGCGTGGAATCCTTGCAAGGCGACGCACGGGGGCTGTTGACGGCCTATTACGAACCGGTTGTCGAGGCCAGTCGCACCCCCACGCCCACCTTTGCAGTGCCCTTGTATGCGCCGCCCGCAGGTCTGGCCAGCCGCAAGCCTTGGTACACCCGCCAGGAAATGGACACGTTGCCCGAAGCCCAGTCTGCGCTCAAAGGCCGCGCCGTGGCCTATGTGGCAGATCCGATCGACGCCTTGATTTTGCAAATTCAAGGGTCGGGCCGCATGCGGGTGGTACAGCCCGACGGCAGCAGCCGCACCACGCGACTGGCTTTTGCCGGCACCAACGACCAGCCCTACAAAAGCGTGGGCAAATGGCTGCTGGACCAGGGCTTGGTGAAAGACGCCTCGTGGCCGGGCATCAAAGCCTGGCTGGCGCAAAACCCGCAGCGCCAGCAAGAGCTCTTGTGGAGCAACCCGCGCATGGTGTTCTTCCGCGAAGAGCCTTTGAGCGAGATGGATGCCGACTTCGGCCCACGCGGCGCGCAAGGCGTGGCCCTGACGGCCGGACGCTCGATTGCCATCGACCCGGGCAGCATGCCCTACGGCACACCGGTGTGGCTGGCCTCCAGCGGCCCCCAAACGCAGCTGCAAAAACTGGTGATGGCCCAGGACACCGGCAGCGCCATCACCGGTGCGGTGCGGGCTGACTACTTTGCAGGCTCGGGCGCGCAGGCGGGCGAACTGGC
Organism: Comamonadaceae bacterium; assembly: GCA_947447985.1. Taxonomy (GTDB): domain Bacteria; phylum Pseudomonadota; class Gammaproteobacteria; order Burkholderiales; family Burkholderiaceae_C; genus Allorhodoferax. The sequence goes on along the minus strand of CANFLX010000047.1, from coordinate 228 downwards.
CGGGCGGCTCAAGCAGGCGCTGCAGATGTGGGTTCTTTGGCCGAGGTAAAGAGCCCACATTTGTGGTGCTACAATCTCTGGCTCAGGCCCGGTAGCTCAGTCGGTAGAGCAGAGGATTGAAAATCCTTGTGTCGGTGGTTCGATTCCGCCCCAGGCCACCAAATGACTGCTTCGGCAGTCACCATGCGGGAATAGCTCAGTTGGTAGAGCGATACCTTGCCAAGGTAT
>CANFLX010000046.1 GCA_947447985.1 Comamonadaceae bacterium | reverse complement strand
TGCGTCCGTGCCGCTCAAACCCGACCAGCTCACCGACCCGTTGGCCTCGGTGGCGAGCAGATGGATGGTGTGCAGCGTGGTGTCAGACCCGGCGTTTTCTGCGGTGCTGTAGCTGGTGCTGAGCGTGGGCGCCGTGGTGTCAATGGTGATGGTGTCGGTGGACGGGGCTGACAGGTTGCCTGCGACGTCGACCGTGTACACGCGGTAGCTGCCATCTGCCAGTCCAGCGGCGGACAGGGGGGTGTCGCTGTGGGCAGCGCCAATCGACACGCTCGCCCATTGGTCCGTTGCCGCGCCGGTGATGTCACTCAGGCTGCTAACGCTGACAGCGGTGTTTACCAGATAAGCGGTTCCGGCTTCGGTGCTTTGCACCACAGCGTCAGCCGTGTTCATCAGTGTGGCCGGGGTCACGCTGGCCGTGGGGCTGGTGTTGTCTACTGTGTAGCCGCTGTAGCTGAGGGCCGCAGGCGTGGGGGGGGTCAGTGTGGCGTGGCTGGCGTCGGAGCTGATGCTGCCGGCGTTGTTCACACTCAGGCTGGTCAGGCTGATGTCCGTGCCATCTCCAACGGGTACCGTGGCGCTGAAGGTGATGGTGCTGGCGCCTGTAACGGCCGCTGCTGTGGCGGTGACGTCCTGCCCGTTGATCAGGAAATGCGCCGTGAGTGCGTCGGTGCTGCTCACTGCTTCGCTCATGCTGACTTCAATATGCAGCGTCTCGCCTGCTTTGCCCAAAGTGCTGCCGTTGGCGCCCGTGGTGTCCAGGACGCTGATGCTTTGCACTGTGGGGTGGGCCGACACCAGCGAAAAAGTTTGAGAGGCCGTCAGCCCGGGACCATCTGATGCCGTGAGGGTGTAACTGCCCTGCTGAGCGGCCACGTTCGGTGTGCCGCTGATGACGCCGGTTGTGGCATCCAGCGTGAGCCCGCTGGGCAGGCTGCCACTGGTGAGACTGTAGGTTAGGGTGCGGTGCCCCGAAGCGACCGAGGCCAAGGTGTCTGGGTCAGCGAAGTAGGCACCCGCGTCCAAGGTGTAGGCCGTACCGACGACCATATTTTGGGCGGCGATGGCGCCCACGGCGACGGGCGCCTCGTTGAGATCCAAGAGATTGATCGTCAAAGTTTGGGTGCTGGCATTGCCTGCCGCATCGCTAGCCGTGACCGAAACCGAGTAGCTGGATTGGGCCTCGAAATTGGCAACACGGTTAAACCTCAGCGAGCCGGCCGTCAGGCTGAAGCTGGCCGCGTCGCTGCCCGCCAACTGAGACCAAACGACAGGGCCATTGGCATCGTTGCCGGACAGTGCGATGGTCCGCAACGCAAGGTCAGAGCTCGTATTTTCGTCGGCGCTGTAGCCGGTGGTGAGCGCAGGCGCGGTGCTGTCGATAGCCACGGTGTTGCTGGCCGCTAAAGACAAGTTGCCTGCCGCGTCGGTCGTGTACAAGCGGTAGCTGCCGTCGCTCAAACCCGCGGCGGCCAAGTGGGTAGGGGTGTTGGCCGCACCGATCGCAGCGCTGTTCCACAGCCTGTCCGCCGAGCTGCTAATGTCGGCCACCGTGCGCACCGTCACTGCGGTGTTCACCAGGTAGGCCATGCCCCCTTCGCTGCTCTGAACCACCGCGCTGTGCGCGTTGTTGAACAAGTCGGGTAGCAGTGTGGCATCCGGCGACGTGCTGTCTGCCGTGTAGCCGCCGTAAGCCAACGCCCCCGATGCAGGAATCTCAAGACTCACATGGCTTGCGTCACTGCGGATAACGCCCGTGCGCGGAGCCAAACTGGTCAAACTGATCGCCGTGCCATCGGCGTCGGGCACGGTGGCGCTGAATGTGAGGGTATTGGTGTGACTGACGGCGCTGGCGCTTGCTGTGACGTCCTGGCCATTGACAAGGAAGTGCGCCACCAGGCTGTCCGTGCTGGAGACTGCCTCGCTGAGCGTGACGGTGATGCTGAGTGTCTCGCCCACCCTGCCCAGGGTGGCGCCGTTGGCTGTCGTGGTGTCCACCACGGCAAAGCCTTGCACGGTGGGTGCCACCACGCCGGGAATCACCGTGTACGGCAGTCCTGCTGCCGCGGCGCCATCCACCAAACTGGCCTGAATACCGGGGTCCAAGACACCTTCGGCACTGATCGCCGATGCGATCGCGGACAGCGTGCCCTGGTTGGCATCCACGCCCGCCAACGCCGCAATTATTTTTCCGTAGGCATTGGCTTGGGTATTGACCATGCCCGACGAATCGACGGTCGCAACCACGCTCCCACGCAAGACGGCATCGCCGCTGCTGCCCAAACCCAAGGCCAATGCCACGGCGGTATTGGCACTGTTGATATGGCCCGCCAGCACTTGCGCATCCATAGGGGGGATGCTCGCAGTGATCGCCTGCCCATCGGTCGTCGCCTGCAATCCGGCATGGAGCGCCGCGATCGTGGTCACGGGGTTGATGTTGACCCACTGGTCGGTCAAGGTGCCCGTCACGTTGTAGGCCGCCATCAGCGTATCCGTCAAATCAGCGGCTGCCCGGGTAAGCTCATTGACGTAGTCAACGCCGCTGCCACTGTCGACAACCAGGAGCGTCACCGGGCCGCTGTGGTTGCCAAGGCCAATACGGTAGTTGCCGGCGGCATCGACTGCCGCATTGCCCAACAACTGGCCGCTGGCATCAAACACTTTGACGCTGAGTTGGTTTCCTTCAATCACAGGACCCGCAACGATGGTGCCATGCAAGACGTTCTGCGTGTAATCGATCCTGCCAACCGAGGGCACGGTTGCCACATTGCCCGCGGCATCGGTCACTCCCGCGCGGGTCAGCGTCAATTGCATGGAGCCGCTGGGGTGGGCGTCGGGCGTGGCCTGGACGGTGAAATGCAGGCCATCACCTGCCGCGGTAAATCCACTGAGCGTTCCACCCGTGAGGCTGAGTTTGCTCACGTCAAACCCAAACACCCGCTCGGTGAATACAAAGCTGTAGGTCACGGTGCCGTGAACCGCGTTGGAAGCATCCGAACTCACGGCCAGCGCGGGGGCGATGGTGTCGGCAGGGCTGATGCTCGCCCCCCCTTTAGAAGAAGAACCCCCGGCCCCGGCGAGCAACACGCCTGCGCCTGCAATCGCCAGCAACGAACCTGACGATGAAGTCGGAGCCATAGCGAAAGCATTCAGCCCCTGGACCGAGGCTGCGCGCGTATCCAACGCAGGGGTATCCGCGCTTGCCACCGAGTCGAACGGCTCTGCAGCATAGAAAACCGTATTGCTGCTTTGAGAATTGAAAAAATCCGTGATTTGCAGCACAGGCTCCGTTTGCCCCTCAAGCTGCAGAACCAAGGCGTCGCCCGCGCGCTCCAAGCGAATGGCCTTGCCGCGTATGGTTTTTTGACCCGTGTACACCACCCCGTCAATGACAAACTGGTAGCGCACCCCGTCCAGAGCACGCAACTTCAGTGGCTGCGCAGGGCCCGAATGGACCGAAATTTTCTGAATGGGCTGCTGGGAATTCGGTGCCGTCGTGGGTTCAGCCATGCGATTGTTTTTTTCGAAAATTCCGAACGCTTATTGTGTTTATGGGGCTTAACTTTCAGTGCCTTTGTGCAGCGGTTCGGAATGGAATCTCCGCCAGGCCTTGCGAAAGTCTTCAAAACATGTCGCACAATGCATATTGTCGCCATAAATTTATCAATTAACAAGCTTCACTTGTTAAAAAATCAATAAAAACGATTAATTTGGAATTTTTCGCATTTTTGCGATGGACGCGCGTCGACCGCAGGCGCTGACCGGTAGCAGCACACGCCAACCAAGAAGGGGAAATGGACGAATCAGCCGCGCAAAGCGACAACGGTGTCGCGCAGGTCAGACGCCCAGACGCGCCGGTCGCGACCGTCACAGCGCTGTGCTTGGCCAAAGTGCACGGCCGCAACGATATCTTGCGCACAGAGCGTGCGCCAGACCGAGCCCAGTAGCGTGTCGTCGCCGATATAGCACGGCGCAAAGCTGGTCTCGCCGGTGCGTGCGTTCAGAAACTTCAGACCGATGGGAACGACGGGAGTGTCCGTTGAGATTGCCGCTTGCAGCAGGTTCGCATGGAAGGGCAAGACGGTGCTTCCGTCACCGGTCGTGCCCTCGGGGAACACCGCCAATACATCGCCTTGGCCCAGGCACTCGGCCATGTGGTGCACCACCCGCAAGGCATCGCGGCGTGACTCGCGAGTGATGTAAAGCGTGCCTGCAGCGGTGGCCAAACTACCGACCAGCGGCCAATGGGCTATGTCGGCTTTGGAGATAAAACGGCAGTGCCTGGCTTCATGCAAGACCACAATGTCCAGCCAGGAAATGTGGTTGGCCACCATCAGCACCGGACCGCTCTGCGGCACGGTGCCAAGCACCTTCACCTGCACCCCCAGGCATTGCAGCATGGTGTGAGACCAGACTTGCACGGCGGCTTCGCGCGCCGTTTGCTCCATGGTCGGGAAACGCCGGTGAATGATCCACAAGCCTCTGCACACATGCACCAGCATGCGCAGCAGGCGCACCGGTGCCCGAACCAGTGCCCGCATGCTTAGTCCGCGTGCTGAAATGCCAAACGCCCGCCCACAAACGTGGCACGCACCCGTCCGGGCAGCTCGTAGCCACCAAACGGTGTGTGCTTGCTTTGGCTGCGCAGTGCAGCGCCTTGCACTTGCCAGGAGGCCTGGGGGTCGACGATGCAAAGGTCCGCCACACCGCCGACGTGCAAGCGGCCCAAGCCACTCGCTGTACTGGCAAGCGCACTTCCCAGCACGGCGGCGCTGCGATGGGTCACACAGGCAATCGCGTGGCTCAGCGGCACGTGCTCGTCTTGCGCCCACTTGAGCGCCAGGCTCAGCAGCAACTCCAGCCCGGTGGCACCGGGCTCGCTCTCGGCAAACGGCAGGTCTTTTTCATCGGCGCCCACAGGCGTGTGGTCCGACACCAGCGCGTCCAGCGTGCCGTCGGCCAAACCCGCGCGCAAGGCGGCGCGGTCTGCTTGCTGGCGCAGCGGCGGATTGAGGCGGGTGCGGCTGTCAAAGTAGCCCACATCCAGGTCGGTGAGGTGCAGAGAGTTGATACTCACATCGCAGCTGATCGGCAGGCCCTGCGCTTTGGCCTGGCGCACCAACTCCACCCCCGCCGCGCTGCTGATGCGGCACAGATGCACCCGCGCGCCAGTGGAGCGCACCAGCTCAAAAATCGTATGCAAGGCAATCGTCTCGGCAATCACCGGCACCCCGCTCAGGCCCATGCGCGTGGCCAAGGGCCCGCTGGCGGCCACGCCTTTGCCCAAATACAGCTCTTGCGGACGCAGCCAGACGGTGTAGCCAAAGGAGCGCGCGTACTGAAAGGCGCGCTGCATCACTTGCGTATTGGCCAAAGGCACTTCGGCCTGACCAAAGCCCACGCAGCCCGCTTCGGTCAGCTGCAGCATTTCGGTCAGCACCTCGCCCTGCAAGCCGCGGGTGAGCGCACCCAGCGGCAGCACGCGGGCCTGGTGCAGCTTCTCGGCGCGAAAGCGCAGCATCTCCACCAAGCCCGGCTCGTCCAACACAGGGTCGGTATCGGGCGGGCACACCAGGCTGGTGACACCACCCGCCACCGCAGCCGCCAGCTCGGAGGCCAGCATGCCCTCGTGCTCATGGCCCGGTTCGCGCAAACGCGCCGACAGGTCCACCAAACCGGGAATCACCAGGCAGCCGGTCGCATCCACGGTGTGTGCCGCCCCAAAGTCGGCGGGCGCCGCGCCTAGGGACACCACCCGTCCCGCCGCAATGGCCACGTCGGCCACCGCATCGAAGCCGCTGGCAGGATCGATCACACGACCGTTTTGAACTAGGTATTTCATGGCCTGCTTCCTTTACGCTTCATTGCCTGCCACGATGCCCATCACCGCCATGCGCACCGCGATGCCAAAGGTCACCTGCGGCAAGATCACACTTTGCTGGCCGTCCACCACCGCCGAGTCAATTTCCACCCCGCGGTTGATGGGGCCGGGGTGCATCACGATGGCGTCGCTCTTGGCGAGCTGCAGTTTCTCTGGCGTCAGGCCAAAGCTCTTGAAGTATTCCTGGCTCGAGGGCAGCAAGGCGCCGTTCATGCGTTCGTTTTGCAAGCGCAGCATGATCACCACGTCGCAGTCCTTGATGCCTTCTTCGAGCGTGTTGCACACCCGCACACCCATGGCCGCCATGTCGCCGGGCACCAACGTGCGCGGGCCCACCACCCGTACTTCGGCGCAGCCCAGGGTGGTCAAGGCATGAATGTCCGAGCGCGCCACCCTGGAGTGCAGCACGTCACCGACGATGGCCACCGTGAGGTTGGCAAAGTCTTTTTTGTAATGGCGGATGGTGTACATGTCCAGCAGGCCCTGCGTGGGGTGGGCGTGGCGGCCGTCCCCGGCATTGACCACGTGCACATGCGGCGCCACATGCTGGGCAATCAGGTAAGGCGCGCCCGACTCGCTGTGGCGCACCACAAAAATGTCGGCGGCCATGGCGCTCAGGTTGGCAATGGTGTCAAGCAGCGATTCGCCTTTGGACGCACTGGAGCGTGCAATGTCCAGGTTGATCACATCGGCGGACAAACGCGTGGCGGCAATATCAAAGGTGGTGCGGGTGCGGGTGCTGTTTTCAAAAAACAGGTTGAACACGCTTTTGCCGCGCAGCAGCGGCACCTTTTTTACCTCGCGGTCGCTCACCGACACAAACTGCGAGGCCGTGTCCAGAATGTGCGTGAGCATGTCCTTGGACAGGCCCTCGGTACTCAAGAGGTGAATCAGTTCGCCGTGCTTGTTGAGCTGGGGGTTGCGTCGACCGAGCATGTTCAGGCACCTTTCACATCAAAACTGAAGCCGCCTTCGGGCGCGCGCGCCAAGGCCAGTGACTGGGCGGGCTCCAGGCTCACGCGGGCGGCGGCAAAGTCGGCATGAATGGGCAACTCGCGCCCACCGCGGTCCACCAGCACCGCCAGCTTCACGCTGGCCGGGCGGCCGTAGTCAAACAACTCGTTCATGACCGCACGGATGGTGCGGCCGGTGAACAGCACGTCATCCAAGACCACGATGTGCGCCCCCTGCACCGCAAAGGGCAGCTTGGTTTGGCCACCCGCCGCCAGACCGCGTTTGGCAAAGTCATCGCGGTGCATGCTGGACGAAATCGTGCCGTAGCTGCCGCCCAAGCCCATGTCTTTGTGCAGGCGCTCGGCCAGCCAGGCGCCGCCGGAGGTAATGCCGACCAAGTGCGAATCCGGCCCGCACAAGCCCCGCACACCGCGCAGGAGTTCGAGGTACAGACTCTCGGCGTCTAAGACCAGGTTCATGGTGGCAGGTTCCTCAAAAATTGTTCCAGGATGATGCAGGCGGACGCCGCATCGGCATCTTTGGCACCCATTGATAGCGCCTCGGTCGTGCTGTAGCGCTCGTCCACTTCAAACACGGGCAGGCCAAAGCGCCCGCGCAATTGGCGGCCAAACTTCTGGGCGCGCACCGTGTTTTCGTGCGGTGCGCCGTCAGGATGGTAGGGCACGCCAATCACCAGGGCGTCGGGCTGCCAGTCTTTCAGGCGCTGCGCAATTTGCACAAAACGCGCGTCGCCAATGGCGGTAATCGTGGCTTGGGGCTGCGCCGTGCCCAACATGCGGTTGCCAATCGCGACACCGGTGCGCTTGGTGCCGAAGTCGAAGGCCATGAAGGTGGAGGCGTTGGCCGGGCTCATGCACTGCCCGCGTGGGGAGAAATCATCCAGGCCTGCAGGCCCAAGAGCGCCAGTGCCTGGTCGTAGCGCTGGGCCACGGGTGTGTCAAAAATAATGCTGCTTTGGGCGTCTACCGTCAGCCAGCTGTTGTCTTTGAGTTCGTTCTCGAGCTGCCCCTCGCCCCAGGCCGAGTAGCCCAGCGACACCAACACTTTGCGCGGGCCGGCGCCTGCGGCAATGGCCTCGAGCACATCGCGCGAGGTCGTCATTTCCAAACCGCCGGGAATCACCAGGGTGGAGGCGTACAGCGATTCTTGCGGCCGCTCGGCGTCGGCAAACAGCGGCTCATGCAGCACAAAGCCGCGCTCTTCATGGACGGGGCCGCCCTGAAAAACGGCCTGACTGGCCACATCCGGCCGCTGCAATTGCAGGTCGACTTTGCCGAACAGCGCGTCCATTTTGAGGTCGGAGGGCTTGTTGATGATCAGCCCCAAGGCACCGCGCGGGCTGTGTTCGCAGACATAGACCACGCTTTTGGTGAACATGGCGTCCTCCAAACCCGGCATTGCAATCAAAAAATGGTGCGTCAGGTTGGTGGGTGCAGAATCGCCAGTCATCTTTTGATTTTAACGGCAGGCATGCAACCCACTTACCCCATCGGACTGGTCTGGTTCCGACGCGATTTGCGCACCACCGACCACCCTGCGCTCGCACTTGCCCTGCAAAGCTGTGCCCAGGTGCACTGCGTGTTTGTCTTCGACCGCGCCATCCTTGACGCCCTGCCCCGCCAGGACCGCCGGGTGGAGTTCATCCAGGCCAGCGTGGCCGAGCTCGATACCGATCTGCGCACGCTTTCGGGTCAATCTGACGGCGGTCTGATCACCCGCCATGCGGTGGCAGCGGACGAGATCCCCCGATTGGCAGCAGCCTTGCAGGCCGATGCGGTGTTTGCTGCCCGTGACTATGAGCCCCAGGCCTTGGAGCGCGATGCATCCGTTGAAACCGCTCTTGCCGCTCAAGGCAGGGCCTGGGTCGGGGTCAAAGACCATGTGATTTTCGAGCGGCGCGAGGTACTGACCCAGACGGGCAAGCCCTATGGCGTGTTCACTCCTTATTTGCGCGCCTGGCTGGCCCGCATGGGAAGCGAGGGTCCCGCGCGCCACGACAGCCATGCCCACCGTGCGCGTTTGGCGGCACGCCCCAGCCCGTGGAATGTTCCAGTTCCCACACTGGCGGAACTGGGTTTTGAGCCGACCAATATGCGCGCCCTGGGCATTCAGCCCGGTGCCTCGGGCGCCCAGGCCATGCTGGAAGACTTTTTGCCCCGCATGGATGCTTACGACGAAACGCGCAACTTCCCGTCCGTCAAAGGCCCGAGCTATCTGGGCGTGCATTTGCGCTTCGGCACGGTCTCCATTCGCCAGCTGGTGCAGCTCGCCCTGCCCCGCCAGCGGGACGGCAGCCAAGGCGCAAGTGTCTGGCTGGCCGAACTGGGTTGGCGGGACTTTTACTTTCAAATTCTGGCCAATTTCCCGCAGGTGGCCACGGGCGCTTTCAAACCCGAATACAACGCCATTGAATGGGAACAGGGCGCTGTTGCGCAGCAGCGGTTTGCGGCCTGGTGCGAGGGGCGTACAGGCTATCCGCTGGTGGACGCGGCCATGGCCCAGCTCAACCAAAGCGGCTACATGCACAACCGCCTGCGCATGGTGGCGGGCAGCTTTTTGGTCAAACACCTGGGGCTGGATTGGCGCTGGGGCGAGGCCTATTTCGCGCGCCACCTGAACGACTTTGACCTCTCGGCCAACAACGGCGGCTGGCAGTGGGTGGCTTCCAGCGGCTGCGACGCGCAACCCTACTTTCGCATCTTCAACCCCGTCACCCAGAGCGAGCGTTTTGATGCCTCGGGCAAGTTCATCAAGCGCTACCTGCCCGCGCTGGCGGGTTTAGACGCCAAGAGCATCCACGCACCGTGGTTGGCCAAGCCACTGGCCCTGGAGGCTGCGGGCGTGGTGCTGGGGCGCGATTACCCCGCGCCGGTGGTGGACCACGCCAGCGCGCGCGCGCGAACTTTGCTGCGCTACGGCGTGGTGAAAGCTTAGATCTGGACCAGTTCGAAGTCTTCTTTGCGGGCGCCGCACTCGGGGCAGACCCAGTTCATGGGCACATCGGCCCACAGGGTGCCGGGGGCAATTCCGTCGTCCGGAGCGCCCAGGGCTTCGTCATAAATCCAGCCGCAAATCAGGCACATCCACGTTTTGGTATCAGTCACAGCGTCACAAACCTTGAGAATAGAATGATCTGATTGTAATAAGCCTGCTCCAACGCACTGTTTGGATGCCGTCTTTGGGTTAAGGTTTGTGTCGCGTCCATCTTTTTGCCAAAACCATGAAAAGCCCTAAAAACGTGTTTTCACCTCCCCCGGTGATCGAAGTGTTGGAAGAGTTCGAGGACGATGCGATGGACGGCCCGATTGCCAGCGTCATGGTGTTCAACGCCAATGACGCCAGTGGCGCCGGTGGCCTGGCCGCAGACGCCGTGGCGCTGGCCTCGGTCGGGGTGCATTCCATGCCGGTGGTCACAGGGGCCTATGTGCGCGACACCAGCGAAATCGTCGATCACTACGCGTTTGATGACGAGTCCGTCACCGGCCAGGCCAGCACAATTTTGGAAGACGTGCCGCCCGATGTCTTCAAGATCGGCTTTGTCGGCAACCCGCACAACCTCAGCGCGATTGCCTCGCTGCTGTCCGATTGGGCGGATGTGCCCGTAGTGACTTACATGCCCGATTTGTCCTGGTGGCAGGACGACCAGATTGACCAGTACCTGGACGCCTGCGCCGAAATCATGCTGCCCCAAACCACGGTGCTGGTGGGCAACCACAGCACCCTGGCACGCTGGCTGCTGCCCGACTGGGAGCACGAACAGGCGCCCAGCGCCCTCGATTTGGCGGTGGCGGCACAGGAATTTGGCGTGCCTTACACCTTGGTGACGGGCATCAACCTGCCCGATCAGTTCATTGACAACGTGCTGTGCTCGGCCACCGATGTGCTGTGCCGCGAGAAATTTGAGCGACTGGAAGCCACCTTTGTGGGCGCGGGTGACACCTTGTCCGCCACGCTGGCTGCGCTGATTGCCGCCGGTACCGAACTCACCGAGGCCGTGACCGAAGCCCTGAGCTACCTGGACCGCAGCCTGGAAGGTGGCTTTCGCCCCGGCATGGGCCATGTGCAGCCCGACCGCCTGTTTTGGGCCCACCCCGAAGGCGATGACGCCGACTTTGAAGAATCCGACGACACTTTTCCCTTTGACATCAGCCCCCATGAAACCCGCCACTGACCATAACCTCGAACTCTTTACCCGCGCCGCCTCTGTCATTCCCGGGGGCGTCAACTCGCCCGTGCGTGCCTTCAAGGCCGTGGGGGGCACACCGCGCTTTATCAGCCGCGCCCAGGGCGCCTATATGTGGGACGCCAACGGCCAGCGCTACACCGACTACATCGGCTCCTGGGGCCCGATGATTTTGGGCCATGGCCACCCCGCGGTGGTTGAGGCAGTGCAAAAAGCACTGACCGAAGGCTTCTCGTTTGGCGCACCCACCGAGCGTGAGGTGGAGCTGGCCGAAGAAATCTTGAAACACATGCCCAGCATGGACATGGTGCGCTTGGTCAGCTCTGGCACCGAAGCAGCCATGAGCGCCATTCGTTTGGCACGCGGTGCTACCGGGCGCAGCAAACTCATCAAGTTCGAAGGTTGCTACCACGGCCACGCCGACGCGCTTCTGGTCAAGGCCGGTTCCGGCCTGGCCACCTTTGGCAACCCCACCAGCGCCGGTGTGCCACCGGAGGTGGTGCAACACACGCTGGTACTGGAATTCAACAACCTGGCGCAGCTGGAAGAAGCCTTCGCCCTGCACGGCAAAGAGCTCGCCTGCCTCATGATTGAGCCGATTGCCGGCAATATGAACTTTGTGCGCACCGCCACGCCGTTCATGCGCCGCGCCCGCGAGCTGTGCACCGAGTACGGTGCCTTGCTCATCCTCGACGAAGTGATGACCGGTTTTCGCGTCGCTCTGGGCGGAGCACAAAGCGTGTATGCGCAGCAGATCCCTGGCTTTGCACCCGACATTACCGTCATGGGCAAGGTCATCGGCGGCGGCATGCCGCTGGCTGCCTTTGGTGCCAAACGCGCCATCATGGAACACATGGCGCCGCTGGGTTCGGTCTACCAGGCCGGCACGCTGTCGGGCAACCCGATCGCCACCGCCTGCGGACTGGCGACCTTGCGCCAAATCAGCCAACCCGGCTTTTACGACAGGCTGGCTTTGCGCACCCAAGCGCTGGTATCCGGTCTGAAAGGCGCTGCCGACAAGGCGGGTGTGCCCTTCAGCGCGGACAGCCAGGGCGGCATGTTTGGTTTCTTTTTGTTCCCTGAGCTGCCGCAAAACTACGCCAAAGTCATGACCACCGACGCCAAGCGTTTCAACACCCTGTTCCACGGCATGCTGGACCGTGGTGTCTACTTTGCACCTGCGCTCTATGAGGCGGGCTTTGTCAGCGCCGCCCACACCGACGAGGACATTGCCCACACGGTGGCGGTGGCGGCAGAGATTTTCGCGACGCTCTAGGGCGGTGCGGGCCAACCGGGTGGCCCGCCGAGCGCTTATTGCGCCGGGTCGCGCAGCTCCCAGCGGATCGCGTCGATGGCTTTGAGCAGCTCAGGCGAGATTGTTGTGCCATAGGCGTCAATATCCTCGTCCAACTGCGCTTGGGTCGTCACACCAATGATGGTGCTGGCAACCTGCCACTTGGTGTAGCAAAACGCCAAAGCCATTTGGGTGGGTGTCATGCCGTGCTCACACGCCAGTGCGTTGTAGCGGCGTGCGGCTACCAGCGCATCGGGACGGCCCCAGCGCTGCTTGCGGGTGGACTCAAACATCGTCAAGCGGCCGTTGGCGGGCGCATCGGGGCCGGTCAGGCCCGATTGGTCGTATTTGCCGGTGAGCAAGCCAAACGCCAGCGGCGAATACGCCAGCAAAGAAACTTTGAGGTGGTGCATGGACTCGTCCATGCCGTTTTCATGGGTGCGGTTCAGCAGACCGTAGGCGTTTTGCACCGTGGCCACGCGCGGCAGGCCGTGCTGCTCGGCCAATCGCACAAACTCGGCCACGCCATAGGGGGTTTCGTTGGACAAACCCACTGCGCGAATCTTGCCTGCTTTGACCAGGTCGCCCAGCGCTTCAAGCTGGGCATGGATGGACGTGACTTCGCGGTCTTTGGTGGGATCAAAATAAATGCTGCCGAACATGGGCACATTGCGCGTGGGCCAGTGCAGTTGGTAGAGATCAATCACATCGGTGTGCAAGCGGCGCAGGCTGTCGTCGCAAGCCGTTTTGATGTCTGCAGCGCTGACATCCATGGCGCCGCCACGAATCCAGGGCATGCCGCGCGAGGGGCCACAGACCTTGCTGGCCAGCGTCACCTTGCTGCGCAGTTGCGGATTTTTCGCAAACCAGCGGCCCAAAATCGCCTCGGTCAGCTGAAAGGTCTCAGGGCGCGGGGGCACGGCATACAGCTCGGCTGTGTCCCAAAAGGTCACACCGCGCTCCACGGCGTGGCTCAGGATGGCGTGGCTTGTGGCTTCGTCCACTTGCTCGCCAAAGGTCATGGTGCCCAGGCAGATGGGGGTCACGTGCAGGTCGCTGGTGCCGAGTTGGATAGTTTTCATGGTGGTCAAAGGAGTGGGGTCAAAGGGTGAAGCTCAACGCCGGACTTTAAACCGGCTTGGTCGCGGGTGCTGGCACCTTGGCGGCACGCCGCTCTTCTTGCAGGCGCAGCACGCGGCGCTGCACCTTGCCAGTGGTGGTCATGGGCAGGGCGTCCACAAATTCAATTTCTTTGGGGTATTCATAGGGCGCCAGCAATCCTTTGACATGGGCCTGGAGTTGCGCCGTCACCTCGGCCTGAAATGCGGCCAAGGCCTTGGCTCCCCGTGCTTGCTGCGCCGCCAGCGCTTGGGGCGCCAGCACCACATAGGCTTTGACCAAGGCCCCCCGGTAGGGGTCCGGTTTGGGCACGACCGCCGCATTGGCCACTGCCGGGTGCTTGACCAGGCAGTTTTCAATCTCGCCGGGCCCAATGCGGTAGCCCGCCGACTTGAACACGTCGTCGCTGCGCCCCTGGTACCAGAGGTAGCCTTGGGCATCGCGTACCGCCAAGTCGCCGGTGCGGCACCAGTCGCCCGTGAATTTGGCCTGCGTGGCGCCCTCATTCTTCCAGTACCCCAAAAAGAAAATCGGGTCGGGGTGCCCGTGCACATCGAAGCGGTGCAGCGCCACGTCACCCGGCTCACCCACCGGGCATTCCTGGCCTGCCTCGTCAATCACCGCGACCCGATGCCCGGGGTAGCCCATGCCCATGCTGCCGGGCTTGGGGGGCCACACGGTGCTGGAATTGCCGACGATGTAGTTGATCTCGGTTTGCCCGAACATTTCATTGACGGTCACGCCAAGTTGCTGCTGGCAGTAGGCAAACACCGCGTCGCCCACCGCCTCGCCGGCACTCATGATGGCTTGCAAGCGCAGGCCAAACGCCTGGCGCACCGTGCGCCGGGGTGTGCCAGTAAAGGCCTTCATCATGGCCTTGAGCGCGGTGGGGAACAAAAAGGTGTGGGTGACACCGCAGTCGCGCATGAGCGAAAAAGCGGCTTCCGGGCTGAAACGCCCCTCAAAAGCGACGATCTCGCGGCCAAAATACAAAGTAGGCAGCAAAGCGTCCATCAGCCCGCCGGTCCACGCCCAATCCGCCGGGCTCCAAAACACGGCTTGTGAGCCCGTCGGCAGTGCTGACGCATCCACCGTCGTGCCATGGGCGTCAAAGCCAAACCAGTTTTGGCTGCAGACAAAGCCGCTCAGGTTGCCGATCAAGGCGCGGTGGGGAATGAGTGCGCCCTTGGGGTTGCCCGTGGTGCCGCTGGTGTAAATCAGCACGGCTGGGTCCTCGGCCAAGGTGCTGACCGGCTTGAAGCTGGACTTGGCCTGGGCGAGCGACTGCGCAAAATCCCACTCCGCGAATACCCTTGACTGCGTCGCGCCCCGTGCACCGTTGGCACCCCCCTGGGCCACGATCACATGGCGCAGCAAGGGGCACTCGGCCGACGTGGCGCGCAAACCGTCGAGCGCGCTGGCGTGGCAAATCGCCAGGGCCGCGTCGCTGTCTTGCAGCCGAAAGGCCAGCGCCTCGGGCCCGAACAACATGGACAGCGGCATGGCCACTGCCCCCATTTGCAACACCGCGATATAGGCCACCGCCGTCTCAAAACACTGCGGCATGACGATGGCCACCCGGTCACCCCGGCGCACACCGTGGCCCGCCAGCACCTGCGACAGGCGATTGGCCTGCGCCTGCAAGCGCGCGTAGCTGTGCTGGACCTCGCTGCCCCTGCGGCCCTGGCTGCCCGGGCTATAAACCCGCACCGCCACGCGCTGCCCGGCATCTGGCGCCTGTGCCCAGCGCCCACAACACCAGTGCGCCATGTTGAAACGTTGGGGAACCTGCCAGCCGAATTGGCGGTGCAGCTGGGCATAGCCTGCGGGCAGCCCCTTGGCGGCGGTAGGGTTGGAGGCGGCGGAGGCGGCCATGTCCCGTTTCGGACTGCGGCGCGTCGTGGCGGAGGTGAGTCTCTTTATCATTGGCGCAATGTACCAAGTTCAAAGAATCCACCGCAGCGAATTCGTTCCCATCCGCAATTTGCGCTACCACGTGCAAATCTGGGGCACACCCTCCCCCGACAAGACGCCGCTGGTGATGGTCCACGGCTGGATGGATGTCGCCGCCTCCTACCAGTTTGTGGTCGACGCCCTGAGCCACGACCACTATGTGATTGCGCCTGATTGGCGCGGCTATGGCAAAACCTCTTCGGGCGGTGCCGACAACTTCTGGTTTCCGGACTACATGGCCGACCTGGACTTTTTGCTGGACCATTACGCCCCCGACCAGCAAGTCAATCTGGTCGGCCACAGCATGGGCGGCAATGTGGTGATGCATTACGCCGGGGTGCGGCCCGAGCGCATCCGTCGTCTGGTGAATCTGGAAGGCTTTGGCATGCCCGTGACCCAGCCCGACCAAGCGCCCGGTCGCTATGCCAAATGGATGGACGAGCTCAAGCAACTGCACCGCGGTGCGCTGGATTTGCGCCCCTACGACGCCTCCAGCGGCGTGGCGCGCCGCCTGATGAAGACCAATCCCCGTCTGAGTGCCGACAAAGCCCAGTGGTTGGCAACGCACTGGGCGGCCGAGAACCCGCAGGGCCAATGGAGCATTCAGGGTGAGGCGGGGCACAAACTGGTCAACGCCAACCTCTACCGCGTGGAAGAAGTGCAAGCGCTGTACCGGCGCCTGTCCATGCCCGTACTGGCCGTGGAAGCCTCTGACAACAGCCTGGGCTTTTGGTGGAAAGGCGCGTTCACGCTGGAGGAATACCACGAGCGCATCAAGGCCGTTCCCAATTTGGAAATTGCGCGTATCGAAGACGCCGGTCACATGATGCACCACGACCAGCCCGAAGTGCTGGCGGCACTGATTGAGCGCTTTATTGCCTAGATGACAGCACCGTCATGAGGCCGTGCCAGGCGCGCGTGAGAAAATGCGGGTTAATCACTTATTACCGCAGGATCTCCCATGGAAGCAGAACGCATCAACCTCATTGGCACCCAACTCACCGACTTGAGCGCGCGCACCGCCGAGCTTCGGGGGTATCTTTGACTACGCTGCCAAGTCTGAGCGCCTGCGCACCGTCAATGTGTCCCTAGAAGACCCCACCGTCTGGAACGACCCCAAACGCGCCCAAGAGCTGGGCAAAGAGAAAAAAGCGCTCGAGGGCGTGGTGGTCACCCTCGATGAGCTGGACCGCGAACTGGCTGACAACACCGAGCTGTTCGAGATGTCCAAAGAGGACGGCGATGAAGCTGGCCTGCTGACCATTGAGGCCGAAGCCGCCACCCTGGCCACCACCATCGAAGGCCTGGAATTTCGCCGGATGTTCAACAACCCGGCCGACCCCCTGAATTGCTTTTTGGACATTCAGGCCGGCGCGGGCGGCACCGAGGCCTGCGACTGGGCCAGCATGTTGCTGCGCCAGTACCTGCGCTATGCCGAACGCAAAGGCTTTGCCACCACGGTGGAAGACGAAACCAGTGGCGATATTGCCGGCATCAAGGGTGCGACCATCAAAATCGAAGGCGAATATGCCTTTGGCCTGCTGCGCACCGAAACCGGCGTGCACCGCTTGGTGCGCAAATCGCCCTTTGACAGCTCGGGCGGACGCCACACCAGCTTTGCCAGTGTGTTTGTCTACCCCGAAATTGACGACTCGATTGAGATCGACATCAACCCCTCCGACGTGCGGGTAGACACCT
Organism: Comamonadaceae bacterium; assembly: GCA_947447985.1. Classification (GTDB taxonomy): domain Bacteria; phylum Pseudomonadota; class Gammaproteobacteria; order Burkholderiales; family Burkholderiaceae_C; genus Allorhodoferax. The sequence continues at coordinate 357 of CANFLX010000046.1, read as the reverse complement.
TCCGCGCCAGCGGTGCGGGTGGCCAGCACATCAACAAGACCGACTCGGCAGTGCGCTTGACGCACATTCCGACCGGCATCGTGGTGCAGTGCCAGGACGGACGCAGCCAGCACAGCAACCGCGACGTGGCCTGGAAGCGCCTGCGCAGCCGCCTGTATGACTTTGAACTGCGCAAGCAGCAAGAGGCCCAACAAAAGCTCGAAGACACCAAAACCGATGTGGGCTGGGGTCACCAGATTCGCAGCTATGTGCTGGACAACAGCCGCATCAAAGACCTGCGCACCAACTACGAAACGTCGGCCACCCAAAAAGTGCTGGACGGCGATTTAGACCCGTTTATCCAAGCCTCGCTCAAGC
>CANFLX010000045.1 GCA_947447985.1 Comamonadaceae bacterium | reverse complement strand
GGACGCTGCGAGGCCTGCCAGGGCGACGGCATGGTGAAGGTGGAGATGCACTTTTTGCCCGACGTCTATGTGCCCTGCGACGTGTGCCAGGGCGCGCGCTACAACCGCGAGACGCTGGAGGTGATGTACAAGGGCAAAAACATCGCGCAGATTTTGGACATGACGGTGGAGGCCGCGTTTGAGTTCTTCAAGGCCGTTCCCACCATTGCGCGCAAGTTGCAAACCCTGCTGGACGTGGGCTTGTCCTACATCCGATTGGGCCAGGCCGCCACCACGCTCTCAGGCGGAGAAGCCCAGCGCGTCAAGCTCGCGCTGGAGCTCAGCAAACGCGACACCGGCCGCACCCTGTACATATTGGACGAACCCACCACCGGTCTGCACTTTGCTGACATTGCGCTCTTGCTCAAAGTGCTGCACCAACTGCGCGACGCGGGCAACACGATTGTGGTGATCGAACACAACCTGGACGTCATCAAAACCGCCGACTGGCTGATCGACATGGGCCCCGAAGGCGGCTCGGGCGGCGGCACCGTGCTGGCGGTGGGCACGCCGGAGGATATTGCGGCGTGTGAGGGGAGTTTTACGGGCCGGTATTTGAAGCGGATGCTGGAGGGGTAGCGAAGGCTGGAGGGTTTCCTGATGGCAGTCAGCACCAGCAAGAAGGTGCAGACAGCCAATCTTGTCCGTCGAATCTGACGGCCCCGCTGACATTGCGCTGCTTAAAAGCGCGGTAGTTCGGTGGCTTTGCGTCGCCGGCTTTCACCGGGTTTGCCCTTGAATTTTCTTGTCCATCGGATTTGCTTGAAACCGACGGGTTCATCTTATCCAATCGATAATTGATGAATGTGGTTTGCTCGGCTTAGGGCAGCAAGGCTTCAAGCACTGCGCTGGGTGCGCGGCCGCCACGTTCCCAGTGGCGCTGGGTGGCTACCGCTTCAACTGCGCATAGAAGTTTTCATGCGGTCCGACCGCAAGTAAGACCAATTCTTGGGGCGCTAGTTTGTCGGGTTGCAATCGGTAGGCTAGCAATGTTTCTTGCTTGTTGAGTTTGAACTTGTAGACAAACACGCCGTTCAAATCGCCCCGCTTTTCTTCGCCCAACGCGGGGGCATTAGCGACCGTTTGGACTGCGGCGTCCAACACCGGTTTGTCTTGGGGGTGCAGCTTTTTAACCACTCGCGCGAACGAGGGCGTGACCAGGATGGCTAAAGCCATGGGTCTAGCCGAATGAATACGGCGCCAGTTGGCCCGCCTTGGCTTCTTCGAGCGACAACATGGTGTCTTGGATGACTTGCAAAGGCGTGTCTGGATTTTCCAAAACGGCTTTGCCAATGCGTGCCCAATATTCAATTTGCTTGGGTACCGAGCGATGTTCGGCAGCGCCTACGACCTTGGCATCTTCTACCAGCGCGTCAGAAAGTTTGAGTGCAACGGCCATACGAGCCTCCGATAAAATGGATGGCATATTGTGCAACTTAATGCAACCTTTTGCAACCTACTGTTTGTATTCACTCTAAAGATCGCTATATGCCCACCGACTCCCTGCTCACCCTCAAACTGCCCGAAGGCTATGCCTTTGCCGACCTTAAGCTGCGCATGTGCGCGGACGATGCGATTGATTTGGACATGGACCTGTTCAAGTTGGTGTGCACGCTCAATGGCATGGACTTTGACAAGGTCTTGCAAAACCCGGGGCCAGTGGTCACGTCGGTGCTCACCGTTTGGTACAAGCGCCACCTGGCCGATGGCGGCGCGCCCGACACGCTAATGGAGGCGCTGCGCCGACAGGGGCCGACGCTGAACTAGGCGCGCTTGCTCAAGTCTGCGCCGCTTCCATGGCCAGGCACAAGTCGGCCCAGGCTTTGCCTTTGTCGGGGCTGTTGCGCAGCAGGGCTTTGGGCGTGTAAGTCACCACCACGGGGATGCCCCGGTAGCGGTACACCGTGCCGCGCTGCTTGCCCGGCGGCAGCGCCAAAGCGTCGGGGTGCTCGGCCAGCAAGAGCTGCGTTGCAAAGCGGCCCATGGCCAAAATCACACGCGGTTGCGCCAATGCAATTTGGCGCTGCACATAGGCAGCGCACTGCGCCAGTTCGGCGGCTTGCGGGTTGCGGCCCTGGGGCGGGCGGCAGGCGGTCACATTCACCAGCAGCGCGGCGTCCACGCCTTCAGGTAGCGATTGCTCGGCGCTGGCGCGCGCGGCACCCACGGCTTTGAGCATGTTGTCCAGCAGCACACCGGCGTCGCCGGCAAAGGCGTGGCCTGCGGCGTCTTCGTCCTCGTCCGGCGGGTCGCCCACGATCAGCCACTTGGCGGTTTGCTGGTCGGCCAGTGGGGTGAGGGTGCTGTTGGTGCGTCCGGCGCACAGACCACAGGCCTGGCACTGGGCAGCGGTTTGCTGCAAGTCGGCCCAGCTGAGCGCATGGATTTGGCCCAGGTCGTTGGCGGTGCCGGTGGCAGGTGCTTGCACTGGCGCTCTTGTTGGGGCGGCAGCAGGGCTAGCAACGCGCGGTGGCAGGTTGGCCGAGCGTGGGCTGGCAGGGGCAGCTTCAGGGGCCGCTAAGGGTGCGGCGTCCATCGCGGTTTGCAGGCCAAAGTCGGTGCCGGGCAGCCAGACGTGCACGCCCATCTCCAAAAGCATGGCGCGCTGGCGGGTGTCGAGTTGCAAAGCCATGGCCCGATTATGCGAGGCGCATGTTCATCACCAGCGCGTCTTCGCGCTCGTTGCGGCCTGCGGCGTAGTAATTTTTGCGCTGGCCCACCTTGGCAAAGCCATGGCGCTCATAGACGTGGCGGGCGCGGGTGTTGCCCACGCGCACCTCCAGCCACAGAGTTTCGGCGTTTTGGCTGCGCGCCCAGATGTCCAGCGCGTCGAGCATCATGTGCGCCCAACCCTGGCCCTGGTACTCCGGCGCCACGGTGATGTTGAGCAAGTGCACTTCATCCACGGCCTTCATGGCCACAAAGTAGCCGACGATGGTGCTGTCGGCCATCAATATTTGCGCCTGGTATCCGCTGTGCAGCACATCGTGGAAATTGGCGCGGTTCCAGGGGTGGGCATAGCTGCGGTTTTCCACCTCCAGCACCGCGTCCAGGCGGGCGGGACCCAGAGGCTCGAATCGCACTTCGGCCCGGTGGCTGGTCAGCGCTTTAGGCATGGGCTCCGGGGCCGCTCTGCGGAGCCCGCTGGTTTTCTTTGTCGGCTTTCTCGATAGCGCGTTCGGCCGTGGTTTTGGCCACTTTGTCGCGCACATACAGCGGCAGCGCCTGGCTGGCGGGCACGGCCTGTCCAGCGGCCAGCAGGGCAGGCGCGAGTTGCAGCATGGCCTGCGCCGTGGGCAGGGCCGCAACGCAGGGCACGCCCGAGGGGAGGGCGAGCTGGTCGGCATACACGCCAAAGGCATTGCCCGCCCAGGCATGCCAGCTGCCGTCGACAGGTGCGGGCAGCGCCCAGTTCGCCAGATCCGCCGGTGCCACCAAACAAGGCGTCTGCAACACCTTCCACTGGTCGCCCGCGAAGGCGTAGGTGGCGGCATAAATTTCTTCCATGCGGGCGTCCAAGAGCGCGGTGATCTGGCCGCGCGCCGCCTGCGGTGCCGCGTCGGCGCGGGCGGCTTGCGCCAGCGCCAGCAAAGAAGGCACTGGCAGCACCGGCACATCTGCACCAAAAGCCAGGCCCTGCGCTACCGAGCACGCCGTGCGCAATCCGGTAAACGAGCCCGGGCCACTGCCAAAGCAAATCGCGTCCAGCTCAGCAAGGCGCAGATCGGCTTGGCGCAGCAAGTCCATCAGGCCACCGATCAAGCTGCCCGACGCTTGCGCACCGCCGGGGCCGCTGCTGTGCCAAACGCGTGCCTCGCCGTCCACCCCGCGTGAAACGGCCATGGACAGCGCGTCGGTGCTGGTGTCAAAAGCCAAGAGCTTCATCGCGCTGCCACCTTGCGCACGCCAAACACAATGCCCGCGCTCACCAGCGCCAGCCCGGCCAGCACGTTCCAGGGCAGGGGTTCGCCCAAAACCAAGGCGGCCGACACGGCCGACAGGCCAGGCACCACCGCCGTGATCATGGTGGAGCGCACCGGGCCGAAGTGCTGGATCATCTTGGTAAAACCAATGCCCGACACCACGACCGAGCCCACGCCCTGAAACGCCATTTGAAACAGCACTTCGCGCCACGGCGCGGTAAAGACATGGCCGTCGACCGCGCCACTCTGCACCAATAGCGTGTAAATGGGCACATAGACCACAAAGGCCATGGCCGACACCGCAATCGTGGCACGCACCGCGTCCAGCGCGTACTTGCGCACCATGACGCTGTAGACCGACCAGGCCATGGCCGCCGTGATAAACAACAGGTCGCCGCGCCAGACGCCGCTGCCGTCAAAGGCGTGCAGCAGGCTGGCACCGCCCACCAGCACGTCGCCGCCCACAATCAGCGCCAGCCCCAGCGCCCGGCCCCAGCTGATGCGGTCACCCAGCATGAACAGCGCCAAGAGCGTGGTCCACAAGGGCAGGCTGCCGGGCAGCAAGACCGAGGCGTGCGCCGCCGGTGCAAACACAAAGCCGCTGTAGGCCAGCGTGGCGTACAGCAGCCCGCCAAACAGGCCCACCCGCGCGGTAATGGCCAGCGGCAGCGGCGACATGCCGCCCAAAGAGCCACCACCTTGCCCCGCCAGGCGCGCGCGGCGCGAGAGCCACCAACCCCAAGGCAGCAAGACCAAGCCAGCGCCCCACAGGCGGGCGTAGACGATGTCAAAGGGGCTGAGCGAGCCGCCGCGCGCGGGATCGGCCGAAGCGCGCGCGATAACGATGAAAGAGGTCCAGATGGCCACCGTCACCACGGCGGCCAGCAGGCCCACGGCTTGGGGCGAGAGGCGGCTGCCAGGTGCGGCGGTGGCGGGAGAAGTCATCCGCAGATTATCGGCGCAGGGTAGCCCTGATAATCCCGCCCATGGTTTTGCGCTGGCTTGTGATGGTTGCAATGTGCTGCGGCACTGCGCAAGCGTGGGCGCAAATTCCCGCATCGGTGGACGCCGAACTGGCGCGCGCCAAAGTGCCGCGAGAGGCCGTGGCCCTGCTGGTCGTGGACGCACAAAACCCCACCGCCCCACCCCGCCTGAGCCACCGCACTGGCGCGCCCATGCAAGCGGCATCGGTCATCAAGCTGGTGACCACCTTTGCGGGTTTGGAACTGCTGGGGCCCGCCTACACCTGGAGCACGCCGGTCTATGTGGACGGCAGCGTGCAAGCCGGGGTGCTGCGGGGCACGATTTACATTCAAGGCCAGGGCGACCCCAAGCTGGTGCTCGAGCGGCTGTGGCTTTTGCTGCGCCGGGTGCAGGGCTTGGGCATTCACACGGTGCAAGGCGACATCGTGCTGGACCGCAGCGCCTTTGCTCTGGAGGCCACCGACCCCGCTGCCTTTGACGGCGAGCCGCTGCGCCCCTACAACGCCACGCCCGATGCGCTGCTGATCAATTACAAATCGGTGCTCATGGTCTTCACCCCGGACCGCCAGCGCCGTGTGGCCCAAGTGCAGTTCGACCCGCCGCTGTGGGGGGTGCAAATGCAAACCACCGTGCCGCTGTCTGAGGCGCCCTGTGGCGACTACCGGGGCGCTTTGAAAGCCGTCTTCACCGACCCCCACCGCATTCGCTTCAACGGCAGCTACCCCGCCGACTGTGGCGAAAAGGCCTGGCCTGTGGCCTATGTGGACCCTGAGAGCTATGCGCCGCGCGCAGTGCAAGGGCTTTGGAACAGCATGGGGGGCAAGCTGGAGGGCACGGTGCGCTACGGCACGGTGCCCGCCGCCTTGTTGGCCGCTGCGCCCACGCTGGAGGTGCGCTCGCCGCCCTTGGCCGAAGTGATTCGCGACATCAACAAGTACAGCAACAACGTCATGGCCCAGCAGCTGTTTTTGACGCTGGGGCGCGAGGGCAAGGGCGATGTGGCCACAATGGCCAGTGCCCGCGCCGTGGTGGAGCGCTGGTGGCAGTCGCGCATCAGCAGCACCGAGCCGCTGGACTTGGACAAAGGCTCGGGCCTGTCGCGGCAGGAACGCATCAGCGCCCATGCGCTGGGGCAGCTGCTGCAAGCCGCTTATCGCTCTCCGCTCATGCCCGAGCTGATCGCCTCGCTGCCCCTGAGCGGCGTGGATGGAACCCTTAAACGCGCCAAAGTCGCCAGCCCCGGCAGCGCCCACCTCAAGACCGGCAGCCTCAACGGCGTGTCCGCCATCGCTGGCTATGTGGATGGCGCCAGCGGCAAGCGCTACGCGCTGGTCGCCCTTATCAACCACCCCAACGCCGCATCCGCCCGCGCCGCTTTTGACGCGCTGGTGGACTGGACTGCCCAAGACACCGAGGACCGTTAATGCAAACAGCCGATTGGATAGGCACCGTCGCCGCCGTCCTGACCACCGCCAGCTTTGTGCCGCAAGTGCTGCACACCCTGCGCACCAAGGACGTGAGCGGGATATCGCTGTCCATGTACAGCGTGTTCGTCGTCGGGGTGAGCCTGTGGCTGGTTTACGGCCTGATGCTGGACGCGTGGCCGGTGGTGATTTCGAACGCGATTACCGTGTCGTTGGCGATCTGTATCTTGGCGATGAAGCTGCGCTACCGCTGATGTCGCGCAGACGACATTTGCGGCGGGTATACCCCGATGCAAGTGATTGCAGAATTGAATAAATTGATTTATTCACTTTTTCAAGTGAAATTGTGTAATTCAGTTCAATTCCTTGGAAGGGGCAGGCGCCATGCAATGGTTCAAATTAGGGGCAATCACTTTGGGCGCCGTGTTGCTCGCGGCCTGCGGTGGTGGGGGCGGCAGCGTCGGCGGCCAAAACAACAACCCAAACCGCGGCGATTTAATGCAAACCCCGGTGCCGCGCATTGCCGGCGTGTCGGCCGCAGAATTCAGGGCCATGCTGAACGCCGATACGACGGGACAACAGCTGCTGGCGCTCACAGGCACTCCCGTTTGTGGCGTGGATGTCAATTACATCAAATACGGCACCGTGGGTGGCGCTGGCGAGCGAACCAACGCCTCTGGTGTGGTGATGGTGCCCACCGGCACCGATGCACAATGCACGGGACCGCGACCCATCGTGCTGTACGCGCATGGCACGGTGATCGAGAAACGATACAACCTGGCGGATTGGACCGACCGCACCAACCCCGCATTCGCTGAATCCACGCTGCTGGCTGCCATGTACGCGGCACAGGGCTATATCGTGGTGGCGCCCAACTACGCCGGCTACGACAGTTCGTCTTTGGGCTACCACCCTTACCTGAATGCCGACCAGCAGTCCAAAGAAATGATCGACAGCTTGAACGCGGCCAAGAGCGCACTGTCAACACTGATGTCGCCGACCCGGGCCAGCGAGCAGTTGTTCATTACGGGCTATTCGCAAGGCGGCCATGTTGCCATGGCCACCCACCGTGCAATGGAAGCGCTGCAGCCTCCCATCCCTGTGACGGCGTCTGCCCCCATGTCGGGTCCATACGCCTTGGCCGCGCAGTCGGATTCCACCTTCTTTGGCATGGTCAACGCCGGAGGCACCGTGTTTTCTCCGATGATTTTTACGAGCTACCAAAAAGCCTACGGAAATCTGTACAGCAGCCCGTCTGACATTTACGAAAGCGCGTACGCCACAGGCATCGAAAGTCTTTTGCCAGGCAGCTACACCTGGTCGACCTTGTTCACCAGCGGCAAATTGCCCCAATTGGCCTTGTTCAGCAGTACGGCACCTTCCGGCCTTGGCGCCCAAACGCCCCCCACGGGCTTCGGCGCACTCGATGACCTCTTTGCCTTGGGCTTTGGCACCAACAACCTGATCAAAAACTCAACGCGTTTGGCCTATGTGGCTGACGCGATGGCGCACCCGGACGGCGTGTTCCCCAACATCAACTACGGCAACCCTCTGGCCAGCAGTACCGCTGCGAGCCCCCTGCGCCAAGCGGCCGCTGCCAATGACCTGCGGGGTTGGACGCCCGCAGCGCCGGTTCTGTTGTGTGCGGGTAACGGCGATCCCACCGTGTTTTACTCGCTCAATACCGAGGTCATGAGCACGCTGTGGACGGGGCTCGGACCCTTGGTCACGACCTTGGATGTCGACTCGTCCATCACACCAAGTGATCCATTTGGTGCGGTCAAGACCGGATTTGCAAATGCAAAAACAGCGACCTACATGGCCGGTGGCGCTGCCGCTGTGGTCAGCACTTACCACGGCACACTGGTTCCACCGTTCTGCAACGTAGCGGCACGCGGCTTCTTCTCACAGTTCCTGTAAATCACGAGTGACGCATATGAAACACCCTATCCGAACCCTCGTTATGGCTGCCGTGTGTGCCATCACTGCCAGCGCACCCGCCTTTGCACAATCGACCACCATCAAAGCGGGCTGGGCGAATATTGATCCCAACTCCAGCGCCTCGTCGATTTCCGGCCCCTTCACGCCCGCGGATGCGCTGAGCCTGGCGGTCAAATCGCAATCGACCATGTTCTTTAGCCTTTCGCAGGAAATCACCAACGACTGGGACGTGGAACTTGCCCTGGGCGTGCCGCCTGTTCACGACGTGACGGTCGTGGTCAAAAACTCCCATGCAGTGACACCCAATGTGAACGCGGTGAACGGTCAGGTCGCAGCGACTGTGCGCCAGGTCGCCCCAACCTTGTTCGCCAATTACTGGCTGATGTCCAAAGAAAGCAAGGTTCGCCCCTTTGTCGGACTCGGTCTAAACTACACCAGCTTTGACAGTGCCACGTCCACGGCGGTGAACAACATGGTCAACGGAGGTCCAACCACCATCACGCAATCCGACTCGTTCGGGTTGGCATTGCAGTTTGGCGCCAAGGTCAAGCTCGACGGCCCGTGGTCCCTGAATGCAGCGTGGTCAACGGCTCAGGTGAAAACCAAAATGACCAGCAACACGCTGGGCATTGAACGCACGGCAGACATCAAGTTTCAGCCCTCGGTGCTGATTCTGTCTCTCGGCTACACCTTCTAAGCTTTGCTTAGGCCCCGCAGCACTTTTTGAATTTCTTGCCGCTGCCGCAGGTGCACGGGTCGTTGCGACCCGGCCCTTCGGCCTTGCGCACGGTCTCGACCCGAGGGCCGATGCTGCGCCAAATATCAAACAGGTCGTGAACCGCCCACACCGCGTCGGCAAACGTATCGACACGCGCTTGGCTCATGCTGGGCGGCGCATCGTCGCTGAAGGGTGACACCTCGAGCGCGCCGCTATCGTCTTCGGTCAGCGCCACCATGGCTTGCAGGGCAGCGTCCAGTGCGTTGGCCATTTTTTTGTCACGCGGCGCAGCCCATTCTTCAGGCCAGTTTTCCACCGCAAACATAAAGCCCAGCGCCCAGACTTGGCCAAAAGACGGAATGGCGTCGTCGCCCAACTCCGCGCGCTCCTCCTCGGGCAGCGCGGCAATCGCACCGCGCACGTCCATCACCTCGGGCTGGTAGGCCGTTTCTTCGTCCAAAGACTGCGTGTCTTTGGACAAGGCGGTGGCAATCTCTGCCCAGCGGGCGTTCCAAATCTCCATGAAGCGCGCGCGCTGCGCGTCGTCGGCAAAACGGCCTTCAAACTCCACGGCAGCGTCTGGCGCTTCATCTGCCGGGGCCACGCCCAGCAAGATTTCGAGGTATTCATCGGCAGGAATCGCGCGGCGGCAGCACACCAGTGCGGCGAGCACCCCTTCACAAAACTCCCACTGTGGGGTCTCGTCATTGCGAGTGCGCAAGTCGTCAAGAATGGCATCAATCTCGTCGAACATGTCAGGCGTGACGAAGCCGCCCTGAGTCACTGGGGTTTGGGTCATGAAAAGAACGGAAGTTAGTTGGATGTCTTGCGGGCCTGCCAAGCGCGCAGCTCGCCCACAAAACCTTTGCGAAACGCCACCACGCAGACGACAAAAATGCCGCCGATGATGACGTTGATCCAGGAACCCACTTGGTCCGCCAGAAAGTTTTGCAATCCAATGATGGTGAAGGCGCCCACCACGGGGCCGGCAAAGGTGCCCATGCCGCCTAGCAGGGTCATCAACACCACTTCACCCGACAACGACCAGTGCGCGTCGGACAACGTGGCAAAGCCCAGCACCAGGCACTTCATGGCGCCACCCAAGCCCGCCAAAGCGGTCGACATGACAAAGGCCAGCAATTTGTAGCGGTCCACGTCGTAGCCCAAGGAAATGGCGCGCGGCTCGTTCTCGCGAATGGCTTTGAGCACCTGGCCGTAAGGCGAGTGCACGATGCGAATAATGGCCAGAAACACCGCCACAAACACCGCCAGCACCACGTAGTACAGCACCCGGTCATCGGCCAGGGGCAGGAAACCAAACAACACGCCGCGAGGCACGCCTTGCAAGCCGTCCTCACCCCCGGTGAAAGGCGCCTGCAAAAACACAAAGTAAATCATCTGCGCCATAGCCAAGGTGACCATCGCAAAGTAAATGCCCTGGCGGCGGATGGCGATCAATCCCACCACCAAGCCGCAAGCCGCGGCAACCCCAGTGCCCGCCAGCACGCCCAGCTCGGGCGACCAGCCTTGGCTGCGCACCAGCCACCCTGTGGCGTAGGCGGCCGCGCCCAAATACGCCGCATGGCCGAAAGAGAGCAAACCGGTGTAGCCCAGCAGCAAATTGAAGGCGCAGGCAAAGATGGCGTAGCACAAGGCCTTCATCATGAAGACCGGATACAGCCCAATGAAGGGCGCTGCGAGCAACACGGCCAGGCCGATCCAAAGTGCAATATGGCTGCGTCGCGTAAGAGAGGTCGCCGCGTTCATTACTTTTCCTTGCCAAACAGGCCAGCCGGGCGAACCATCAACACCAAGGCCATGATCACAAACACCACGATGCTGGACGCCTCGGGGTAAAACACCTTGGTCAGACCTTCGATCAAGCCCAGTGACAGGCCCGTCAGGATGGAGCCCAAAATCGAGCCCATGCCGCCAATCACCACCACGGCAAACACAATGATGATGAGGTTGCTGCCCATCAGCGGCGATATTTGAATCACGGGTGCCGCCAGCACACCGGCGATGGCCGCCAGTCCAGCGCCCGCGCCATAGGTGAGCATGACCATGACGGGCACGTTGATGCCAAAGGCCTGTACCAGCGCCGGGTTCTCGGTGCCCGCGCGCAAGTAGCTGCCCAAGCGGGTGCGCTCAATCACGAACCAGGTACCCAGGCACACGACCAGGGACGCAAACACCACAAAAGCGCGGTAATTCGGCAGCACCATAAAGCCCAGATTGGTCGCCCCTTGAAGAAGTTCGGGAACCGGGTACGACTGCCCCGAGACGCCGAACTTTTCTCGAAACACGCCCTCCGCAATCAAGGCCAGCCCAAAGGTGAGCAACAGACCATAGATCGGGTCAATCTTGTACAGGTGCTTGAGCAAGGTGCGCTCAATCACCACCCCCATGCCACCCACCACCACCGGCGCGATCAAAAGCGCATACCAATAACCGATGCCAAAGGTGTCGAGCAACACAAACGCCACATAGGCGCCGATCATGTACAGCGCACCATGGGCGAAATTGACAATGCCCAGCAAGCCAAAAATCACGGCCAGGCCCAGGCTGAGCATGGCGTAAAACGAGCCATTGACCAGACCGAGCAAGAGCTGGCCTAGAAAGGCCTGGATGGGAATGCCAAAAACGTCCATGGGATCAGGTTTCTCTTATTTCCACAAAGCGCACTTGGATTCGGCTTTGGTCGTGAACGCGTCTTCACCCTTGGTGGTGGAGATCAGCTTGTAGTAATCCCAAGGCGTGTCGGACTCGGCCTGGGTTTTCACTTGCATCAGGAACATGTCGTGCACCATGCGGCCGTCGGGGCGCACATAGCCGCCTTTGGCGTACATGTCGTTGACCTTGAGCTTGTGCACTTGCTCCATCACCTTGTCGCCATCGTCGCTCGCGGCAGCTTTGACGGCGGCCAGGTAGAACTGGGTCACCGAGTAATCAGCGGCTTGCACGCTGGAGGGCATGCGCTTGAATTTTTCGAAGAAGCGCTTGCTCCAGGCGCGCGACTCGGGCGACTGGTTCCAGTACCAGCTGTCGGTCAGGTACATGCCCTGGGTTGCGGGCAGGCCCAGTGCGTGCACATCGTTAATGAACATCAGCAGACCCGCCAGCTTCATGGTCTTGGTGACGCCGAATTCGTTGGCCGCTTTGACCGCGTTGATGGTGTCGCCACCCGCATTGGCCAGGCCCAGAATCTGCGCTTTGCTGGACTGCGCTTGCAGCATGAACGATGAGAAATCGCTGGCCGACAAGGGATGGCGCACCGAACCCACCACGGTGCCGCCAGCGGCTTTCACCACGTTGCTGGCGTCGGTTTGCAAAGCGGTGCCGAAGGCGTAATCGGCGGTCAAAAAGTACCAGCTCTTACCACCCGACTTGACCACGGCAGGTCCTGTGCCCTTGGCCAGGGCCACGGTGTCGTAGGCGTAGTGGGTGGTGTAGGGCGAGCACTGTTCGTTGGTCAGTGCCGAGGTGCCTGCACCCACGGGGAAAAACGGTTTTTTCTTTTCCAAAGCGACTTTGGCCATGGCCAGGCTGGTACCGGAACTGGTGCCACCGATCAACATGTCCAAGCCTTGCTGGTCAAACCACTCACGGGCCTTGGCAGCGGCCACGTCGGCCTTGTTCTGGTGGTCAGCCACCAGGAGTTCAATCTTCTTGCCTGCGAGAGCACCACCCAGATCCGCGATGGCCATGCGAATCGCTTCGGCACCGGCGGGGCCGTCGATGTCAGCATACAAGCCCGACATGTCGGTGATAAAGCCAATGCGGATCACGTCACCCGAAATCTGGGCGTGGGCGGCACCCGCGCCCAAAAGGGTGGCGGTGGTCAGGGCACAAGCGGCGGCGATGGTTTTCAGTTTCATGTCGGTCTCCAGGTGGTAAGAAAAAATACGGTCAAAGAAAGCGTCAAGGGCGCTTACACGCCCAAATACTCGTGCAAGTTGTCCATGCGCGAGGGCAGCTCGGCCTGGGTGAACTCCTGGATCACGGTGCCGTGCTCCATCACCAAAAAGCGGTCCGCCAAAGGTGCAGCAAACACAAAGTTTTGCTCCACCATGACGATGGTGTAGCCCTGCTTGCGCAAGGACACCACCATTTCAGCGAGTTTTTGCACGATCACGGGGGCCAAACCTTCGGAGATTTCATCCAGAAACAAGAGCTTGGCGCCAGTGCGCAAAATGCGCGCGACCGCCAGCATTTGCTGTTCGCCGCCCGACAAGCGGGTGCCCTGGCTCTGCGCGCGTGACGCGAGGTTGGGAAACATCTCGTAAATCTGCTGCACCGACATGCCGCCGGGGGCCAGCGTGGGTGGCAGCAGCAGGTTTTCTTCGGCGGAGAGCGAAGAAAAAATACCCCGCTCTTCTGGGCAATAGCCCACACCCAAGCGTGCAATCTGGTGCGTGGGCATGTCGATCGTCTCGCGACCATGCAGCTTGATCGAGCCCTTGCGGCTGCCGATCAGCCCCATGATGGCGCGCAGCGTGCTGGTGCGGCCTGCGCCATTGCGCCCCAGCAAGGTAACCACTTCGCCTTGATTGACCGTCAGGTCCACGCCGTGCAGCACATGCGACTCGCCATACCAGCCGTGCAGGCCTTTGATCTCTAACACCGGTGTGCCTGCCATCAGTGCGCTCCTTGCAAAGTGGTGCTGGCGCTGCCCATGTAGGCCTCGATCACCGCCGAGTTTTGCGAGACCTCGGCATAGGGCCCCTCGGCCAGCACGGCACCGCGCTGCAGCACGGTGATGGTGTCTGCGATGCTGGAGACCACACTCATGTTGTGTTCCACCATCAGCACGGTGCGCTGGGCGGCCACTTTTTTGATCAGCTGGCGGATGCGGTCCACGTCTTCCAGGCCCATGCCCTGCGTGGGCTCGTCCAGCAGCATGAGCTGCGGGTCCATGGCCAGGGTGGTGGCAATTTCTAAGGCGCGCTTGCGACCGTAGCTCAGCTCTACGGCGGGAATGGCGGCATAGGCCTCCAGGTCCACTTCCCGCAGCAGCTCATGGGCGCGGGGGTGCAGTTGCTCGAGCACGCGCTCCGAGCGCCAAAACTGGAATGAGGTGTTCATTTGCCGCTGCTGCAGTGCAATGCACACGTTTTCCAGCACCGTGAGGTGGGGAAATACCGATGAAATTTGAAACGAGCGGATCACACCCTGGCGCGCAATGGCCACGGGCGAGAGCGCGGTGATGTCCCGCCCCTCCAACAAAATCTGGCCCGAGGTAGGCGTCAAAAACTTGGTGAGCAGGTTGAAACAAGTCGTCTTGCCCGCACCGTTGGGGCCGATCAAGGCGTGAATGCTGCCCCGGCGCACCCGCAAATCGACATGGTCGACCGCGACAAAGCCTTTGAACTCTTTGCTCAGTTGCCGGGTTTCCAGAATGTAGTCTTGGCTCATGCGTACAGCGAAAGGGTCGGAGGTGTCCTCGGACAGACCGTCCGACAAGGTGCCTCATTATGGACGCCACCGCACCTCTCCCTGGAAGCGCAAAAACATAGGGTTTACCCTTGCCGCCGCACAACGATACCGCTAGGTGCGCAGCATCCCCAACAACCCCGCCGTCGAGCCGTCCAAGCCCTGGGTGTCGCCCGAGGCCAGGCGCGGGGCGATGTCTTTGGCCAGCACTTTGCCCAGCTCCACGCCCCATTGGTCAAAGCTGTTGATGCCCCACAGTGCGCCGCTCACAAACACCCGGTGTTCTTGCAGCGCGATCAGAGCGCCCAAGGAGGCGGGCGTCAGCTCATCGAGCAGCAAAAAGGTGCTGGGGCGGTTGCCCGGGAAGTGCTTGTGGCCACCGGCGTCGGCCTTGCCCACCATCAGGGCCTGGGCTTGGGCCAGCACATTGGCCAGCAAGAGCGGGTGGTGCGCGTCCAGGCTGTGGCGCGCTTTTTTGACCGCGACAAACTCCACCGGCACCACGTCCGTGCCCTGGTGCAGCATTTGAAAATAGGCGTGCTGGCCATTGGTCCCCGGCTCGCCCCACAGCACGGGCGAGGTGCCAAAAGGCAGCGCCGCGCCGGTAGCATCCACGCGCTTGCCGTTGCTTTCCATTTCCAGCTGCTGCAAATAGGCCGGCAGACGGCGCAGGGCGCTGTGGTAGGGCGCGATAGAGCGGCTGGTAAAGCCGTGGAAGTTGCGGTACCACAGGTCCAACAGACCCAGACGCACCGGCAAATTTGTCTCGATGGGCGCGGTGCGAAAGTGCTGGTCCATGGCGTGCGCGCCTGCCAAAAATTCGCGAAAACCTGCAGCCCCGATGGCGATCGCCAGAGGCAGACCAATGGCCGACCACAGCGAATAGCGCCCGCCCACCCAGTCCCAAAAGCCAAAGGTGGTGGTGATGCCAAAGTCATTGGCCGCCGCCACATTGGTGGTGAGCGCAGCAAAGTGGCGCGCAATGTCCACACCCCCATTCGACTCAAACCAGCGCTTGGCAGACTGCGCGTTGGTCATGGTCTCAATGGTGGTGAAGGTTTTGCTGGCAACCAAAAACAGGGTGCTGCCGGGCTTGAGGTGCGCCAAGGTAGCAGCCAATTCATGGCCATCCACATTGCTGACGAAATGCAGCCGCTTGCCTGAGGTGGCAAAGGCGTCCAGCGCCAGCACCGCCATTTGCGGCCCCAGGTCCGAGCCGCCAATGCCGATGTTGACGACGTCGGTGATGGCGGCATCGGCGCGCACGGTTTCGGCGTAGGCCAGCATGGCGTCCAGCGTGCTGTGCACCTGGGCCAGGGCCTGGGCTTCGTCGGCGCTGGCTGTGGGCGCATGGGCCGGGGCGCGCAGCAGGGTGTGCCAGACCGCACGCTGCTCGGTGTTGTTGATGGGTATGCCGGCAAACATGGCGTCGCGGTGCGCCAGCACACCCGACTCGCGCGCGAGCTCAAACAGAAGTTCTTGGGTAGCGGCATCGATCCGGTTCTTGGACAGGTCGGCAAACACCAGGGGCGCAGCTTGGCTGAACTGGGCAAAACGCTGGCCATCGGTGGCAAAGGCCTCGCGCAGGTCGAAGTCTTTGCCCGTGGCCTCGTAGGCCGCTTGCAGTTGCACCCATGCGGGCGTGCGGTCACAACGGGTGCGGCTCATCATGCGGCGAGCAAGAGGTGCTCAAGTTTGACGGCGTCCACACAGAAGGCGCGAATGCCTTCGGCCAGTTTTTCGGTGGCCATGGCGTCTTCGTTGAGCGCAAAACGGAAGCTTTTCTCGTCGAAATGCACGGCGGGAATGTCCATTTTCTGGGTGGCTTTGGCGCTCAGACCTGCGGCCAGCGGCGCGTCTGCCGCCGCGAGCAGCGCCAGCAAATCGGGGCTGATGGTCAGCAAATCACAGCCTGCCAAGGCCGTGATTTGGCCTACGTTGCGAAAGCTCGCGCCCATCACCTCGGTGGCGATGCCGTGCTTTTTGTAATAGTGGTAGATCTGCGCGACCGACTGCACGCCGGGGTCCTTGGCGCCCGCGTGGTCCGCCTCCACCCAAGCGGCACCGGCCGACTTTTTGTACCAGTCGTAAATACGGCCGACAAAAGGCGAGATCAGTTGCACCTTGGCCTGGCCGCAGGCCACCGCCTGGCAGAACGAGAACAACAGCGTCAGGTTGGTGTGAATGCCGAGCTGCTCCAGGCGGGCTGCGGCCTGAATGCCCTCCCAGGTTGCGGCAACCTTGATCAGCACGCGCTCTTTGGCAATGCCTTGGGCCTGGTACAGGGCGATCAGGCGCTGGCCGCGCGCCACGGTGGCTTCGGTGTCAAAGCTCAAACGTGCGTCCACCTCGGTGGACACACGCCCGGGGATGATGGACAAGATCTCGCAACCAAAACGCACCAGCAGATGGTCCATCACCCCATCCAGCGGCTGGCCGCGGTGCTGGGCCACGGTGGCCGCGAGCAGGGGTGCGTATTCGGGCTTTTGCACCGCTTTAAGAATGAGCGAGGGGTTGGTCGTGGCGTCCTGGGGCTTGAAGGCGTCAAGCTGTTTGAAGTCGCCAGTGTCGGCCACGACCGTGGTGTGTTGCTTGAGCGCGTCGAGTTGGTTCATAGAATTTTTTCGGGTCAGGAGAGGCAATTTGACTTTTGAGGGGCCAGAGACTTGAATTATCGGTGAAACAAAGTTACATTAGCAACAGCAATTTTATGTAACCCAACAACATCCCACCCTTTTCGGACTTGTATGAGCTTTGATCTTGTTTTGTTTGGCGGCACTGGCGACTTGGTGTGGCGCAAATTGATGCCAGCCCTGTTTCAGGCCTTTCGCCATGGCACTTTGCCCGAGGGCGGACGCATCATCGGGGTCGGGCGTGACAGTCTGTCGCACGAACAGTACCGCGCGCTGATCCAGTCGCGCTTTGACAAGGTCGATCTGGCCAAGCGCCCCAGCGCCGAAGAATTCGAGCGCTTTGCCGCACTGCTGGAGTTTGTGCGCATGGATTTGTCCAAGCCCGCCGACTACGCTGGGCTGGCCAGCTGCCTGGCCGAGCGCAAGGCCGACACGGTGGTGATGTACGTGGCCACGGCCCCGTCTTTGTTTACGACCGTCTGCGAGCAACTTGCCGCTGCGGGGCTCAACACCCCGCAAACCAGGGTGGTGCTGGAAAAACCCCTGGGCCATGACCTGGCCTCCAACCGCGCGATCAACCAGACGGTGCGGCGCTTCTTTGAAGAAAAGCAGGTCTTTCGCATTGACCACTACCTGGGCAAACCTGCGGTACAAAACCTGTTTGCGCTGCGCTTTGGCAACGCCTTGTTCGAGCCCCTGTGGCGGCGCGAGCACATTGCCAACATCCAGATCACGAT
>CANFLX010000044.1 GCA_947447985.1 Comamonadaceae bacterium | reverse complement strand
TTGGTAGGACCCAATGAACGCTTCCCTGTTGCCAATCAGTCAAGTTGCGGACGGCGGTTCAAGTGTGATTCGCGGAATTGAACCGCCGTCGGCAAATCTGTTACATTCGCGGATTGAATCACCCGTTTTCATTGCGAAACGATGAGCAAATTAGCACTAGCTAGCTGTGGCTAGTCAGGACCGGGGATCGCTATTCCGAGACTGTTTGCCCCGTGGTAGCACCCCACCACCATATCCCCTGACAAAGGCCGCTAAGGTAAGAACTTAGCGGCTTTTCTCATAACAAGGACGGCTATGCCCAAAATCATTTTCTCCATCGTTGCCTGGCTCGCGCTGAATGTGCAGGCGGCCGAGGTGACTGTGGCCGTCGCAGCCAACTTCACGGCGCCCATGCAAAAGATTGCGCAGGCTTTTGCGCAAGAGACGGGACACAAGGCGGTTCTTTCGTTCGGCTCTACCGGCAACTTCTATGCGCAGATAAAGAATGGCGCGCCTTTTCAGATCTTGTTGGCGGCTGACGAAGAGACGCCCCTCAAACTTGAGAAAGAAGGCCTGGCCCAAGCCGCCAGCCGCTTCACTTATGCCACCGGAAAACTCGTGCTGTGGAGCAAGCAGCCCGGCTTGGTCGATGACAAGGGCGAAGTGTTGCGCAGTGGCAAGTTCCAGCGTATCGCGCTGGCCAACCCCAAGCTCGCGCCCTATGGCGCCGCAGCCTTAGAGACGCTGATCAAGTTGGGCTTGTTGCCAGAGCTGCAGTCCAAATTCGTACAGGGCGAGAACATTGCCCAAACCTACCAATTTGTCGCAAGCGAGAACGCACAACTCGGCTTTGTGGCCCTGTCGCAGGTGATGGTGGAAGGCACACTGGCCCAAGGCTCGGCCTGGCTGGTGCCCGCCAACCTGCACGCTCCCATTGCGCAAGCCGCGGTGCTGCTGGGCAACGGGCAGGACAAGCCCGCAGCCGTGGCGCTGATGCGTTTTCTGCGCAGCGACCGCGCCAAGGCGCTCATCCGTTCTTACGGCTACGACTGCTGATGAGCGACGCTTTAGAGGCGATTCGCCTGACCCTGGTGCTGGCCACGGCGACTACCGCGGTCTTGTTGATTTTGGCGACACCGCTGGCCTGGTGGCTGTCGCAAACGGACTGCCGCTGGCGCTCGCCCATCAGCGCCTTGGTGACCTTGCCCCTGGTGCTGCCACCCTCGGTACTGGGCTTTTACCTCTTGGTCGCCATGGGGCCGCAAGGGCCGTTGGGGCAATTGACGCAGGCGCTGGGCTGGGGCGTGTTGTCGTTCACTTTCACGGGGCTGCTTATCGGTTCGGTCCTTTTTTCCTTGCCCTTCGCCGTACAACCGCTGCAACACGCTTTTGAATCCCTGGGCGCGCGACCCATGGAGGCGGCTTACACCTTGCGCGCCAATCCGCTGGATGCCTTCTTTTCTGTGGCCTTGCCCTTGGCCCGCCCGGGGCTGGTCACCGCCGCCATTTTGAGCTTCTCGCACACGGTGGGCGAGTTTGGGGTGGTGCTGATGATTGGCGGCAACATCCCCGGCAAAACGCGGGTGCTGTCCACCCAGATTTACGGCCACGTGGAGGCCATGGAATACGCCCAGGCACACTGGCTGGCAGGCGGCATGCTGGTGTTTTCTTTTGCGGTCTTGCTGGTCTTGTCCATACTGCGCAAACGCTCGGGGCGGGTGATGCCATGAGGGAGGGCGATGCACTCCATGTGCGATTGCAACTCGCCCGTGGCGACTTTGCGCTGGATCTGGACTTGGCGCTTCCAGCCAGTGGCATCAGCGTGCTGTTCGGGTCCTCGGGATCGGGCAAGACCAGTGTGCTGCGCTGTGTGGCGGGGTTGGAGCGTGCCACCGATGGGCGGGTTCAGGTCGGGCAGTCGGTGTGGCAGGACGAGCGCAAGGGCATTTTTCTGCCACCGTGGCAGCGCGATCTGGGTTATGTGTTCCAAGAAGCGAGCCTGTTTGAACACCTGAACGTTGAACAAAACCTGGCCTTTGGCCTGAGGCGATCCGGCAAGTCGGGTGGGGCGCAGGCCTTGCAGCAGGCCATTGCCTTGCTGGGCATTGGCCACCTGCTGCGGCGCGAGACGGGCCATTTGTCGGGTGGGGAACGCCAGCGTGTGGCCATTGCGCGTGCGCTCGCCACCCAACCCGCATTGCTGCTGCTGGATGAACCGCTGGCTGCGCTGGACCTGGCGCGACGCCAAGAAATCTTGCCGTGGCTGGAAAAAATGCGCGACGAACTGCGCATGCCCATGCTGTACGTGACGCACTCTGCCGACGAGCTGGTGCGCCTGGCTGACCATGTGGTGGTGCTGGAGCAGGGGCGGGTCAAGGCCACTGGAAGCCCACAAGATGTGCTGTCAGAGATTGAGAACCCCGCCATCGTGGGCGACGAGGCGGGCGTGCTGCTGCGCGGCACCGTGGCCCGGCGCGATATGCAGTGGCAACTGGCGCAGGTGGTGTTTGATGGCGGTGCCGTGTGGGTGCGCGACACCGGCTTGGCTCTGGGGCGCGAAGTGCGCCTGAGGGTTCTGGCCCGGGACGTGAGCCTGGCAAGCCAGGAGCCACAGCACAGCAGCATTCAAAACCAGATTCAAGGCCATATCGAAGCCATCGTGGACGACGTGCACCCTTCGCAAGCCCTGGTGCGCGTGCGGTGTGGCAGCGCGGCGCTGGTGGCGCGCGTCACTCGGCGTGCCTTGGACTCCCTGGGCTTGACCCACGGTTCAGCGGTCTGGGCGCAGGTCAAATCCGTCGCGGTGATGGAGTAAGCGCAGACCCGGTCTGCCGCTTCTGCACAACCCGTGGGCGCAGACGCAATGGTGGCTGCGCTCGCCCATGTTCTAGACTGATGCGCGTTGAGCCCCGTGCCGCATGGGCCGCGGGCTGTGTGAAGCGACCCATTGGAGACTCGCCATGAACGACGAAGAAAAATACATTGCCCGCGCCGAGCGCATGATCACCCGCTGGTCGGGCCAGCGCATGCCGGTCACGCGCAAACACACGGACGAGGGCGATGTCCTGCGCCACAGCCCACCCGCCCCAGGCGAGCTGGATGCTGACAAGCATTTTTATGTCGAGCCCCCCCGGGCATTGCCGGTGTTGGCCACCTGCGAGGTGCTGGTGGTGGGTGCCGGGCCTGCGGGCTTGTCAGCCGCCTTGGCGGCCAAACGTGCGGGCGCAGACACCATCCTGCTGGAGCGTTTTGGCTGCTTTGGCGGCGTCATCACCACGGTGGGCATGGAAACCCTGGCCTGGTACCGCTATGAGGGCACGGTGGAAGGCGAGGGCATTGGCGTGGAGATGGAGCGCCTGGCAGCGCAAATGGGCGGCGCCATCAAGTGGCCTTACAACGACAGCGAGTGCCTGGACGCCGACTTCTTCAAAGTCGTGGCCGACCACTTGATCACCGAAGCCGGTGTGCGGCCGATATTGCATTGCATGGCGGTGGACGTGATTTTTGAGGCTGACAGCAAACGCCTCAAAGGCATCATCACCGAGAGCAAGTCGGGCCGTCAGGTGGTGCTGGCCAAACGGGTGATTGACTGCACGGGCGACGCCGACATTGCCCACCTGGCCGGTGCCAGTTACCGCAAAACGCCCAAAGACAAGATGCTGGGCATGACCACAGTGTTCAACGCCTCGGGCGTGAACAAGCAAAAGTTTTTGCAATACACCGAAGAAAAACCTGCCACCTATGCCGACTGGAGCCGCACCTGGGCGCAAGAGACCACCGGCAAAGAAAACGAGCTGCGCAGCCCCTACCTGGACCAGGAATTTGACACTGCGCGCGAGCTGGGTGTGATTCCCGCCAACAGCACCAACCTGGGCGGCTCCTGGTCGGCGCTGTCGGACGCCGGAGAGGCGACCAACCTCAACCTGGCACACATGTACGGCTATGACGCCACGGATGTGATGGACCTGACCGCCGCCGAGATGCAGGGCCGCCAGGAGGCATTGCATGCCTTGATGGCGCTCAAAAAAGTGGTGCCCGGTTTCGAAGACGCCAAACTGCGCAACTTTGGCATGACGCTGGGCGTGCGTGACTCGCGCAAGATCATCGGGCGCTACAACCTGACCAGCGACGATGTGCGCAACCAGGCCAAGTTTGAGGACTCGATTGGCATCTTCCCCGAGTTCATTGACGGCTACAACGTCCTGATTCTGCCGACCACGGGGCGCTATTTTGAAGTGCCTTATGGCTGCATGGTGCCGCTGGAAGTGGACAACCTGTTGGTCGCCGGGCGCTGCGTGGCGGGTGACATGGTGTCGCACGCCGCCATGCGCAACATGATGGCCTGCACCGTGACCGGGCAGGGCGCCGGTGTGGCCGCTGCCGTGTCGGTGCAGCAGGGAACCACCACCGCCGAGGTGAGCCTGGATGCCGTGCAAGCCGAGCTTCAAAAGCAGGGCGTGCGGCTGCACTAATCGGGGCTGGCTGCAGGTGCTTGGCCTTCGGTGAGGGCGTTTTGGCGCAATGCAGTGGCCAGTGCGGAGCTGCCAGCAACGCCGATCACCACGGACTCGGTGGCCCTTGCCATGGCCACCTGCAACTCATGCAATGCGCTGTCGTGGCCTTGACCGACTGCAGGCCACTGGCCCACGCCGGGGATAGCCACCAGGTCAAATTCCAAACCTTTGCTGGCGGCGATCGTCATCACCTGAATGCCGTCGGCACCCGGCTGGTAGTCGCCGGGTTTTTTGCGCACCCGGTAAGGCAGCTTCAGCGTGGCCAGCGTGTGTGCGCACAGATTCAGGCTTGCGGCATCGGCACACAGCAGCGCCATGCAACCCCATGCCAGGCCTTGCGCATGCACCTGATGCAGATGCTGCGCGATGGCCACGGTCTCCTCGCGCGCTGAGGGCGCGTCAATCAGCATGGGCGGCTTCGCGTGGCGTTAAGGCGTCGCCACAATGAAGGGTTCGCCCTGCGCCTGTATACCTGTGGATTGAAGCTCCAAGACGCCGGATGGGCTCTGCGACGGGTCGAAGGCAAGCGTCAGGCGTTGGGTGCCAGGGTCCACCATCTGGCTGATCAAGGTAAGCCACTCGGGCGCAAAGTCATGGCCTTCATCGATGAAGATCGCCTGGTACTGCGCCTTGGGGATGCGACGGGCATCGACCGCCCGGATGACGCTTTGCACCATGGCATCGGGCGCTGCCTGGGACTGCGCGGGCAGCGCTTGTCCGTAGCTGTTGAGTTGCCGGTAACACCAGTTCTGAAAATACCGCACTTGTATTTTGTTTCCCAAGCCCTGGGCCTCGACGTCCGCGCGCAAGGTCACGCTCAAAGGCTCGCTCCCGCAAAGCACAAGAATCGGTCGGCTGCTGACGGCACTGGCGCGTGCCAGCTGTTGCGCTCGGGCGGCCAGCAGCAGGGTTTTTCCGGTACCCGCTGTGCCTTGGACAAGGTGATGCCCAAGGAGCGGCGCGCGCAGCACGCGCTCCTGGTGCAGGTCCAGCACGGGCATGGCGTCCGGCAAATCGGCCAAGGGATCGCGCAGCGCGAACCATTGACCCCTCAAAGGCAGCCGCACCTGCGGAAAAATATTCCAGCGGATGCGGTCCAAGCGCTCGGGCGATATCCCACCCTTGGAGAGATGGGTCAGCATGTTCCACAGCCGTTGCTCCACCTGCGGCGCATCGCCTTTGGGCGTGAGCTCGTCCTGGCAAATCACAAAACGGGGTTCAATGGATTGGTCCAACCCTGCCTCGTTGAACTTCCTGCGTGTGATGCCCGTGAGCACGACCCCGTGCCCCCAAGAGAAATCGAGCTGAAGCGGGTCGTCGCCATCGGCACGGCGCAGGCGGGCATCACGCACCAGCGCCGCGGCGGCCTGAATGGCGCAGTGCCGCGCCTGGGCCTGCGGGTTGATGAGCAGCGTGGAGACCTCTTCCTGCGCGAGCACAAAGGCTTGCGGGGTGGCCCGCTCAATCTGCTCCACCGTCCAGTCGCGAACTTCGAGCATTAACAAGCCGCGGTGCGGACAGAGCACCACAAAGCTGACTTGCATTTGTTTGGGCCCGACCGTGGCCTGGTGCCACACCAGAACGCGCGGGCCCAGCGTCTGGTCCAGGCGCTCTGCCACGAGGCGTTCGCCTGCGTGCTCCAACACGCAGTGCGCCAAGCTTGGAATCAAGGTCGCCATGGAATCCGCGTTTTAGTGGCCTTGCGCCAGAGCTCGCGTGCGGATGCCGCTCAGGGTGGCGCCTGCACTCAGCTGTTCCGGGTCCGTGCGCAAGTGGATCAGGGTCGGGCGGTTTGCCTTGAAACCTTGCAATACGGCGTCCACCAACGCTTGCGCGGTGTTGACCCGCAGGCCGTGGGCGCCAAAGGCTTGGGCCAGGGCGGCGAAGTCGGGGTTGTGCAGTGCGGTTCCATAGACGTGCTGGGGAAAGTGTTTTTCCTGGTGCATGCGGATGGTGCCGTACATCTGGTTGTCAAACACAACCACCACGATGGGCAGGCGCAAATGCACGGCGGTGGCCATTTCGTGCGAGCTCATCATGAAGCAGCCGTCCCCCGCCAGGCACAGCACGTCGCACGCGGGGTGCGCCAACTTGGCGGCGATGGCCGCAGGCAGGCCATAGCCCATCGCGCCGCTGGTGGGCGCGAGTTGGCTGCCGTAGCTGCGGTAGCGAAAGTATTTGTGCGCCCAGGTGGTGTAGTTGCCTGCACCGTTGGTGATGACGACATCGGCAGGCAAGTGCTTGCGCAACAGACCCCAGGATTGCACCAGGTCGATGGCCGCACCTTCAGCAGGAGGTTCACTCAGTTCGGGGATGGCGGTAAATCGCTCGAAACCTTGGCGCAGCGCCTGCACTTGCGGCTGCAGGCGCTGGCGCAGCGCAGGGTCTACGGGCATGGTTGCCAGCGCCTGGGCCAACGCAGGCATGGTCGCCAGCAGTGCCAGGTCCGGGCGGTACAGATGGCCCAGATCGGCGGGGTCGGGCAGGGCGTGCACCAGTTTTTGCTGGGGCTGCGGAATGTCGATCAGCGTGTAACCCGCGCTGGGCACCTCGCCCATGCGGGCGCCCACCAGCAGCAAGAGGTCGGCCTCTTTGACCGCCTGGTGCAGGCCAGGGTCTGCGCCCAGGCCGAGCACGCCCACGTAGTGCGGGTCCTCGTTGTCAAACAAATCCTGGCGCCTGAAAGAGCAGGCGACCGGCAAGCCCGTGGCGTGGACAAAGCTTCGCAGGTCTTGCACGGCCTGGGCATTCCAGCCACTGCCACCCACAATCAGCAAGGGCCGTTGCGCTGCGCTCAGCATGTCGTGCAACTGCGCCAGTGCCGCGCCGCTGGGCACGGCATGCACAGCCTGGGCGGGCCGAAGCGTGTACTGCGGAGGGCTCACCTTGGCACTCAACACGTCTTCTGGTAACGCCAACACCACCGGGCCGCGACGCCCTGCCATCGCCACATGAAAGGCGTGACTCACCATCTCGCCCATGCGCTCGGCGTCGTCAATCTGCGCGACCCATTTGCTGACCGGGGCAAACATCTGGCGGTAGTCCACTTCTTGGAAGGCCGCGCGCTCCATGAACCCGCGACCGACCTGACCGATGAACAACATGACGGGCGTGGCGTCCTGGTGCGCAGTGTGCAGTCCGATGGCCGCCTGGCTGGCACCCGGCGCGCGGGTCACAAAGCAGATGCCGGGGCGGCCGGTGGCCTTGGCGTGGGCTTCGGCCATGAACATGGCAGAGCCCTCATGGCGGCAGACTACAAGTTGAATCGCATCCCGATGGGCGTACATCGCGTCGATGGCAGCCAAAAAGCTCTCGCCGGGAACACAAAACACGGTGGTGACGCCCTGGGCCAACAAGGCGTCAATCAGCAAACTTGCGCCAGTCGGCGTGGGGGTGGGGTGCGTCAACGGGGTTTCTCCAGAATGGGGGGCGCAAAAAATACGCACAGTGGGGTTTATACCCCCGCTTCCGGGCCTTATTTTGCTGGTAGCGGCCTCCATAATGGCGCAGACCTGTCGTCTGTATTCCACTTTTTTTGCCAGGAGTCCTATGCCTCAGCCTTCCACTATGTCACGCCGCCTTGTGTTGGCTTCTGCTGCCGGTGGAGTGCTGAGCACGATGCCCGGAGTGAGTTCTGCACAGAGCGCCTGGCCCAGCAAGCCGGTAAAAATCGTCGTGCCTTTTGCGCCCGGTGGAACCACGGACATCCTGGCGCGGGCGCTGGTGCCCGAGCTGACCCGCGTATTTGGCCAAGCATTTGTGGTGGAGAACCGCTCGGGCGCAGGGGGCAACATCGGTGCCGAGCAAGTCGCCAAATCGGCACCTGATGGCTACACCTTGCTGATGGGCACCGTCGGCACGCACGGCATCAACAAGTCCTTGTTTGCCAAGCTGCCCTACGACCCGCAAAAAGACTTTGCGCCTATCACGCTGGTGGCCGGTGTGCCCAACGTGATGGTCATGAACACCGAGCGCGCCAAGGCGCTGGGCATTGCCTCGGTGCCGGACTTCATCCGCTACGCACGCAGCCACCCCGGCACGCTGAACATGGCGTCCAGCGGCAGCGGCACGTCCATCCACTTGGCGGGCGAGCTGTTCAAGGCGTCTACCGGTATTTTTATGACGCACATTCCCTACGGCGGATCGGCGCCCGCCTTGCTCGGGCTGTTGTCCGGTCAGGTGGATGTGATGTTCGACAACCTGCCCTCGGCCATGGCGTTTATCAAGGCAGGCAAGCTCAAGGCCTTTGCCGTCACCAGCGCCCAGCGCTCAGGCGCCTTACCCGATGTGCCGACCATCGCAGAAGCAGCGCCGCTCAAAGGCTTTGAGGCCACCAGTTGGTTTGGCCTGTTGGCACCTGCGGGCACGCCCCAGGCCATCGTCAACCGCCTGCAACAGGAAAGCGCCAAGGCCTTGGGCTCGCCCGACATCAAAGAAAAGCTGCTGGCCCAGGGTGCCATTCCCAGTGGCAACACACCGCAAGAGTTTGCGGCCTTGATCGACGCAGAAATCAAAAAATGGGCGGTGGTCGTCAAGGTCTCGGGCGCCAGTGTGGACTGACCGTGCCTTACTTCCACACCGTTGGCAGCGTCTGTTACCGGTTTGCCGATCTGCGAACCTTGATGGCGCGCGCCAGCCCGGCGCGCTCGGGTGACCAGCTCAGTGGTGTGATTGCGCAAACCATGCAAGAGCGGGTGGCGGCACAAATGGCCTTGGCCGCGGTGCCCTTGAAGGTGTTCTTAACGGAATGTGTCGTGCCCTACGAGACCGATGAAGTCACCCGATTGATTATGGACACCCACAACGCAAATGCTTTTGCGCCCGTGTCGCATTTGACGGTCGGCGACTTTCGCAACTGGCTTCTGGGCGATGGCGCCGATGCCGTCACCCTGGCCGCCCTGGCATCAGGGCTCACTCCAGAAATAGTGGCGGCCGTGAGCAAGATTTGCCGCCTGCAAGACCTGGTGCTGATTGCGCGCAAGTGCGAGGTGATCACCCGTTTTCGGGGAACCATTGGATTGCCGGGGAGATTGTCCACGCGCTTACAACCCAACCACCCGACCGACGACGCGATTGGGATTGCGGCGAGTTTGATCGACGGTTTGCTGCATGGCTCAGGAGATGCCGTGATCGGTATCAACCCGGCCACGGACCAGGTGGCGCAGGTGGTGCGGCTGCTGCATATGCTCGACGAGGTGATATCCGGCTATGGAATTCCTACGCAGTCCTGTGTACTGACCCATGTCACCAACACGGTGCGCGCCATCGAGGGTGGCGCCCCCGTAGATCTGGTGTTTCAGTCGATTGGCGGCACCGAAGGCACCAACCGCAGCTTCGGCATCGATTTGGCCATGCTGGGCGAAGCCCGCACTGCGGCCTTGTCTTTGCAGCGCGGCGCCCTGTTTGAGGACGGGCAGCGTGGCGAACATGTCATGTATTTTGAGACCGGCCAGGGCAGCGCACTGTCGGCGGGTGCGCACCACGGCTGCGACCAGCAAACCATCGAAGCGCGGGCCTACGCAGTCGCCAGAGCTTTCAAGCCGCTGCTGGTCAACACGGTGGTGGGGTTTATCGGGCCGGAATATTTGTACAACGGCAAGCAAATTTTGCGTGCCGGGCTGGAAGACCATTTTTGCGGTAAGTTGCTGGGCGTGCCTATGGGATGTGACGTGTGCTACACCAACCACGCCGAAGCCGACTCGGACGACATGGACGCATTGCTGACCATGTTGTGCGCGGGCGGTTGCAACTTCATCATGGGTGTTCCGGGTGCCGATGACATTATGTTGAACTACCAAAGTACGTCGTTCCACGACGCGATGGTGATGCGCCAGACCTTGGGTCTGCGTCCCGCGCCGGAGTTCGAGGCTTGGTTGCATCGAATGGAAATTTTTGAGCATGGCGCAAGGTCGCGTTTGCTGTCCCATGTGCCCGCGCGTTTTTCCAAAACCTTGGACCAACTGAAGCTTGCCTGATGCCATCGACAGACCTTGTAACGGCCGAACCGTGGGATGCCCTGAAGCGCTTCACCGACGCGCGCATCGCGTTGGGTCGTGCGGGCCATAGTCTGCCAACGCAGGCGCATTTGGAGTTTCAGCTGGCACATGCCCAAGCGCGCGATGCAGTGCACCTGCCTTTTGACGCCGAAGCGTTGGCGTCCAAGCTGGGGGCGATGGGGCACGCAACGCTGCGACTGCACAGTGCTGCCAGCGATCGCAATGGGTATTTGCAGCGTCCTGATTTAGGTCGGCGATTGGACGCGCCGTCGCGCCAGCGTTTGACGGACCACGCGTCTGCTCTGGAAGGCGCTGTGACCTTTGACCTGGCCATCGTCGTGGCCGACGGCCTTTCGGCGCGTGCGGTCCACGACAATGCCATCCCGTTGATTTCGGCGCTGTGTGAACGCTTGCGCGTTCCTGCAACGCAACCGTGGAGCCTCGCACCGGTGGCCTTGGTGGAGCAAGGGCGTGTGGCCGTTGCAGATGAAGTGGGTGAGTGTTTAGGTGCGCGAGCGGTCGTCATCATGTTGGGAGAGCGTCCAGGCTTGAGTTCGCCTGACAGCTTGGGTGTTTACCTGAGCTGGTCTCCCCGGGTCGGCTTGACCGATGCGCAGCGCAATTGCATTTCCAATGTGCGCCCAGCCGGTCTATCGATTGAAGCCGCGGCGGACAAGTTGCACTATCTTTTGCAGCGGGCCCGTGAATTGAAACTGACGGGTGTTCATCTCAAAGACGACTCTGTGCCCGCCGGTTCAGCGTTGCGCAGCCATGCGCAAGCCCCATGGCCTGGTCAACTTTGGCTTGGCTGAGAAGTACCCAGCAACACGCTGTTGGCGCGTTGATTGGAGAGGTGCCGAAATGTTAAAGTGGACCCAAACAACGAAAGCACATCTTGGCAACACCCAACTACGGTTACGAAAAGCGTCAAAAAGAACTGGCCAAGAAGCGCAAAAAAGAAGACAAGCTCAAGAGCAAAAATGAGCGCAAAGTCGGTGGCGACCACGAGGGTGCACTGGAAGATCCATCGCACGATGCCCTGGATGGCGTCAATTCTGGCGGCGCGCAAGCCGATCCGAACGCCGCTAGCGGCAGCTGAGCCTCTCTCCCGCCGGCGGGTGGCTCCCCTCAATCACTGTGCATTGAACGCGCCAGAGTCAGCATGCTTTCCATGCTTCTGTCAGTAGGTCGAAGGGTGCTTGCCTGGGCAACCTGGGAAAAATTACGCTTGATCGATTCCAGGTAGACCGGGTCGTAATGGCTGGTCAGAAGCTCACCCACGACCGGACGGAATTCGCCCTTTTGCACCAAGGCTTTCCACGCCTCGACCACGACCTTGCCTCGCTGCACCGTCAAGACGTCCAGGCGGTTGCAAAACACCTCGGGATGTGTGGTGAAGTAGGCGTAGTCTTCGAGTAACAACTCCACCCGCTGGTCATTGTCGAGTTCCACCATGTAGCAGGGGCTTGCGCGCATGCGGTCGACCAGCACCGGATGGATGGAGACGTTGCCCACCTTTTTGCTTTCGCTCTCGATAAACACCGGGCGCTGCGGGTCCAAGGCGCGGATGTGCTCCCACACCAGGGTGTCAAAGCGCTTCTGGGTCGGTTGCGCAACACCTGGCAAGGCCCCGAGCACCGAGCTTCGGTGGCGCGCCAGGCCTTCCAGGTCCAAGACCTGGGCTCCAACGTCGCGCAGCGCATGCAGCAGACGGGTTTTGCCCGAGCCTGTGGTGCCGCAAATCACTTGAAACTTCAGGCGACGGGCACATTCGGCCAAATCCAGCAGCATGGCCGCGCGAAAGGCTTTGTAGCCGCCTTCGACCAGCGACACCCGAAAGCCGATCTGGTCCAGCACCAAAGACAAGGAACCGCTGCGCTTGCCTCCGCGCCAGCAGTAGGCCAGCGGCGCCCAGTCCCGCGGCTTGTCGATCACATGGGCTTCAATGTGCTGGGCAATATTGCGGGCCGCCAGCGCTGCGCCGCGCTTTTTGGCTTCAAAGGCATTGACCTGCTTGTACAGGGTACCAATGCTTTTGCGCTCCTCATCGTGCAGGGTCGGCCAGTTGACCGCGCCTGGCAGATGGTCTTCGGCGTATTCCCCTTCGCTGCGGGCGTCGATCAGGGTGTTAAATTCGTCGAAGCGGGCGATCACCTCGCTGGCGGGAATCAGGTTCAGGCTCATGCAATCAGTTTCGAAAGTGCCGGCCAAACATTGTTGAGCAGGAGGGGGTGGGCCGCTTCCAGCGGGTGGATGCGGTCGTTTTGGAACATCTTTTCTGAGTCTGGCACATCGGCCACGCCCTTGAGGAAAAAGGGCACCAGCGCCACACCCTTGGTTTTTGCGACCGAGGCATACATGGCGGCAAACTGGGCGCTGTAGTCGCTGCCATAGTTGGGTGGAACCTGCATGCCCAGCAAGAGCACCTTGGCGTCGATGGCCAGGCAGGCTTGCACCATGGATTGCAAATTGTCCTGGCTGGTTTGCAGGGGCAAACCACGCAAGGCATCATTGCCGCCCAGTTCAATCACGACCACTGTGGGCTTGTGCTGTGCCAGCAACGCGCCCAGTCGGGACCGCCCGCCCGAAGTAGTGTCGCCACTGATGCTGGCATTGACCACCGCGACCGGCTTTTTTTGTTCGCTCAGGCGCTGTGCCAAGAGCGCCACCCAGCCGCTGCCACGCTTGAGGCCATATTCGGCGCTGAGCGAATCGCCCACCACCAATATCACGCCTGGTGTCTTGGCCTCTGCGGCCAATGCCATGCCCAGCCAAAGGGCAGCAGTGCCTGCGTTAAAGTGTCTTCGATTCAAAGAAAGTCCCATGTCTGAATTCATTATTTCCGTCGAGCACCTCTGCAAATCTGTCACCGATTCGACCGGCAC
The DNA here is from genome assembly GCA_947447985.1 of Comamonadaceae bacterium. Lineage (GTDB taxonomy): Bacteria > Pseudomonadota > Gammaproteobacteria > Burkholderiales > Burkholderiaceae_C > Allorhodoferax. The sequence goes on along the minus strand of CANFLX010000044.1, from coordinate 4,529 downwards.
GCTGGAAATCCTCAAGGACGTCGATTTTGCGCTAAAAGCGCGCGAGACCGCCGCCATTGTCGGAGCCTCCGGTTCGGGCAAAAGCACCTTGCTGTCCGTCATCGCCGGACTGGACACGCCCAGCAGTGGCACGGTGCGCATCGGTGCGCAAGATTTGTTTGCCCTGGATGAGGACGCCCGCGCGGCCTTGCGGGCCCACCAGGTGGGCTTTGTGTTCCAGAGCTTTCAGCTGCTAGGCAACCTGACCGCCTTGGAAAACGTCATGCTCCCTTTGGAGCTGGACGGCCGCAAAGACGCCCGCCAAGCGGCCACCGAGATGCTGGAACGTGTGGGGCTGTCCAGCCGCCTGGGCGCCTACCCCAAGGTACTCAGCGGTGGGGAGCAGCAGCGCGTGGCGTTGGCACGGGCCTTTGTCGTGAAGCCCGCCGTGTTGCTGGCGGACGAGCCCACCGGCAGTCTGGACTTTGCCACCGGCGAGACCATCATGCAGCTGATGTTTTCACTCAACCGTGAGCTGGGAACCACTCTGGTGTTGGTCACCCACGATTTGGCGATTGCGGCGCGTTGCGAACGCCGGATCACCATCGAAGCAGGGCGCATTGCCTCCAACGCCGTGGGTCAAGCGGCCTGAGACGCAGGGGCGATAATCGGGGGATGTCATCCCAAGTACTGTTCGGCTTTCACGCAGTGGGCGTTCGCCTGAAAACCGCTCCCCGCTCCATCGTTGAAATTTATTTCGAGCCCACGCGCCGCGATGCGCGCATGCGCCAATTTTTGGAAAAAGTGCAGGAAGCGGGCGTGCGGCTGATTGAGGCCGATGGCATGCGCTTGGCCAAGCTGTGCGGTGGCCATGGCCACCAAGGCGTGGTCGCCCGGGTGCAGGCGCTCTCGCAAGTGCATTCCCTGGATGAACTGCTCGAAGGTTTAGAGGCATCGCAGCTTGCACTGCCTCCAGAGCAGCGCGTGAACCCCTTGATTTTGGTGCTTGACGGTGTGACCGATCCGCACAATTTGGGCGCCTGCCTGCGGGTGGCCGATGGGGCGGGCGCGCATGCGGTCATTGCCCCCAAAGACCATGCGGCGGGTATCAACGCCACCGTGGCCAAAGTGGCCAGTGGTGCTGCCGAAACGGTGCCGTATTTCATGGTGACCAACCTGGCGCGCACGCTGACGGAACTCAAAGAGCGCAATATCTGGGTCATAGGCACCAGTGACATGGCAACGGAGACGCTGTACCAAGTGGACCTCAAGGGGCCCGTGGCATTGGTGCTGGGTGCCGAGGGCGATGGCATGCGCCAACTCACGGCCAAAACCTGCGACCAACTGGTCAGTATTCCCATGTTGGGTGCGGTGGAGAGTTTGAATGTCTCGGTGGCCAGCGGCGTCTGCCTGTACGAGGCGGTGCGTCAGCGTAGCAAGAAGTAAGGGCTCACACCCAGCCCATCAGCCCGGCCATGGCGCCCGCGCCCAGCATCCACAGCAGGTGGATGCGCCCCTGCCAGACAATGAAGGCGCTGGCGGCTGTCAGCACATAAGCCCCCGGCGCGTCGCGCACGCTGCCATGGGCGCTTCCTAAGATCCAGCCCGTTGAGACCAACAGGGCGACCACGATAGGTGCCATGCCGAGCTTGAAAGCGCGTACTGTGGGCCGGTTGCGATTTTTCTGGCCCCAGCGCGCGGCGAAAAACGTCAGCGTGGTGCTGGGCAACAAGATGCCCATCATCGCCACAAAGACGCAGCCACTCGCCAGCCACCAAGCCCAGGGACCAGCCGCAGGGCCTCCCGCCGCATTCATGCCAACCGTCCACCCGAGCACCGCCACAAACAACAAGTTCGGCCCCGGCGCGGCCTGCGCCAGCGCGATGGAGTTGCTGAACTGGCTCTCGCTCAGCCAGGCCTGTTGATTGACCAGAAAGCGGTGCATTTCCGGCACCGTGGTGATGGCGCCGCCCACCGACAGCAGCGACAGCGCCACGAAGTGCAAAAAAAGAGTCGCCAACTCGGGCCATCCCCAGGGGCTCATGGGCTGGACTCCTTCGCCTGTTTGACCAGACACACATAGGCCCACAAGGTCGCTGGAACGCCCAGTCCCAGCAGCACCGCAATCAGCGGAATCCGCAGCATGGCAATGGCGATGAAGGTCGCGAAGCTGAACACGGCGCAGGCAGCCACGCCCATCACGTTGGTGCGCAAGGCGGCGATCAGTTTGAAGCCCGTGCCCGCGATGAGTCCTGCCGACACGGCGCCCATGCCCCGCAGCGCGCCTTGCACCATGCTTTGGTCTGCGACCCCTGCGAGTGCCACGGTCAGCGCCAGCACTACCGCCAGGGGGAACGCGAGCATGCCCGCCAATGCCGCCAGCGCACCACGCCAGCCGAAGTAGCGGTCGCCAATAATGAGTGACAGGTTGACCACATTGGCGCCAGGCATGATCTGGGCCACCGCCCAGTCTTCGACGAATTCTTCCGGCGTCAGCCATTGCCTTTTGTCAACGAGTTCACGCTGCACCACGGCCAAGACACCACCAAAGCCCTGCAATGCCAGCCATGAAAACGCCCAAAAAAGCCCGCGGACCGATGCCGGGCGAGGCCTCGTCGGGGCGGTCATACGGTGCGGATTACGCCGGGCTGCACTGCAAGGTGTGACGTGCGGGCTCCACGATGGCTTTCTCCGCCTGGTAGTCGGACGTCAGTACCCGCATCAGCAAAAAGCCGGTGCCAGACGGGCTGACCACCACCTCGGAACTGGGTGGCGGTGCCTTGTGTTGTGGGTCGCCCCCTGCGGCCACCAGCCACAAGTCCACGGGGCGGCCTTGGGCCTGGCGGTCATTGCGAACAAAGAAGTTGTCACTGTTGGCGGCATACAAGGCAATCGACCAGTAATTTTTGAGCTGCGGTGCGGCTTGCACACGCACAGGGCCCTGGCGCAAATCGTAGGCACAGACCGAGTACAGCATGTCGGGGCTGGGCATGACCACCGAGCGTGACTTGGCCGTCACGGCATCGGGAAACGCCGCCTGGTTGTGCATGTTCATGTTTTGGGCCACCGGCCCGTGCATCAGGATTTGCATGATGACGCGCGGTGCCGCCCAAATGGTCAGCAGGTGTGCCAAGACCACCGTGACGGTGAGGGTCAGCACGCGGTAAAACCACAGGCGCTGGTGTTCGCTGAAATTTTTCATGCGCAGTCCCCGATTTTTTGGACCGACGGCGCCGTCAGGCTCTGGGGTGCAGCCTGCAATGCGGGGTCAGGGTTGTAAAGGCGAAGGGTCAGCACCACGGCACGCTGGCCGGGTGTGGGCAGCCAGTAGGTTCCGGGCTGCTCGTTCGGGCCGATGGTCAGCGCAAATGCACCCGAGGCGTCGAGCTGGGCGGTACTGCCATTGAGGCTGTAGTGGGCATTGGGCGCATCGAACAGAAACAAGTCATCAGCATAGGCAGTAACACTCCACCAGCGCGCCTGAGGAGGCACGCCGCTGATGCGGTAATTGCACTGCGAGCGCAGCGCATGGCCGGCATCGTCGCGGGTCGCCACGAAATACATGGTCTCATCGCGCCCCAAAGCCAGCAGGGCGTTCAGGGCAATGGTGGCGCGGGTGTACAGGCCGGCGTCCTTGCTACCGGCTTGCAGATTGGTGCTCCAGACGCCCACCTCGACCGAGGGGTTGAGCCACGGTGCTTTTTTCAGTACGGCAACGGCCGAGCCCATGCCCACAACCACCGCCCCCAGGTACAGCAGGCCGCCGATCAAAATGCGCTTGGCGCGCACGCTCCAGTGGGTTTTGGTGCTCATGGTGTGGTGGGCTCCGCGGCGGCAAGGGCGGCGGCCCGCGCAGCTCGGGCCAAGGGCATCCAGTGCAGCAAACCAAACAGCAGGGACAAAACAATGCTTTTTGCCAGAGAGCCGGAATAGGTCTTGACGTATTTGAAGGCCAACGCGCACTCCAAGGTGTGCACGGCGAGCAAGGCGACGGCCAGTTTTTGGATCACCGGGGTCGCCTCCATCGGCAAGGGCACAAAAAGGCTTGCAAGAGCCAATGCATAGGTGACGATCAAGAGGGCGCGGGTCAGTGTGTTGATCATGGGCGTTGTGCGAAAGAGGAGAGGGGTCTAGCGTAAGGGATGTGGCTTACATCAGGCGCTTTTTGTCGATGGCGCTGGAATTCGCCGGCAGGCTGAAAAGCATGCCGTCTTCGCCCACGGTGATGGGGCCGGAGAAGTTTTTGGCGGCATCCCCGACAAAGGCGGGGTAGGCGAAGCGGATGGGCAGCGGTGGCACGATGTGGTTGAAGACCAGTTGCTTGACCTTGGCTTCTTGTGCCTGGGTTGCGGCCTGCTCGGGCGTGGTGTGGTAGGTCAGGATGTCGCGCATCACATGCGCCAGGTTGCCCATGTTCTTGGTGTCGAACTCATTCTCCAGCACCTTCACCAGTTTGGGTTGAAGCGCCTCGTGGATCAGCAAGTCGGCACCCTGGGCTGCCGCGACCAGCGAGGGCGTGGGCGTTGTATCCCCACTGATCACCACCGAGC
>CANFLX010000043.1 GCA_947447985.1 Comamonadaceae bacterium | reverse complement strand
GGCGTGTTTCAGATCGAGAGCCGCGCGCAAATGAGCATGCTGCCGCGCCTCAAGCCCCGCTGTTTTTACGACCTGGTGGTGCAAGTGGCCATCGTGCGCCCCGGGCCTATCCAAGGCGGCATGGTGCATCCTTATTTGCAAGCACGCGCCAACCCGCAGGCGGTGCGCTACGCCAGCCCGGCACTCGAGGACGTGCTCAAACGCACCTTGGGCGTGCCGATTTTTCAGGAGCAGGTGATGCAAATCGCCATGGCGGCGGCAAACTTCAGCGGCGGCGAGGCCGACAGCCTGCGCCGCTCTATGGCCGCCTGGAAACGCAAGGGCGGCGTGCAGCATTTTTACGACCGTCTGGTGGGCGCGATGGTGGCCAATGGCTACACGCAAGAGTTTGCCGATGGCCTTTTTAAGCAGATCGAAGGCTTTGGCGAATACGGCTTTCCTGAGAGCCACGCCGCCAGTTTTGCGTTGCTGGTGTACGTGAGCTGCTGGCTCAAGCGGCATGAACCCGCTTGCTTTTTGGCTGCGATGCTCAACAGCCAGCCCCTGGGCTTTTATGGCCCCAGCCAACTCGTTCAGGACGCGCGCCGCCATGGCGTCGAAGTCTTGCCGCTCGACGTCAACCACAGCGATTGGGACTGCACGCTGGAGCCCCCCGCCCATGCGCTGCCATCGCCTTCGCACCAGCCCCAACCGGCCATTCGCCTGGGCTTGCGCATGGTGAGTGGCCTGCGCCAGGAGGTCGCGCAGCGCATCGCTACAGAGCGCGTGCGCGCGCGGTTTGAGAGCACCCACGACCTGGCGCACCGCTGTGCTTTGGACGCCGCCGACCTCAAGGCGTTGGCCAGTGCGGACGCCTTGCACAGCCTGAGCGGCCACCGCCGACAGCAGGTGTGGGACGCATCGGCCCTGCATGCTGCACCTGCGCTGTTTCGCGGCGTGCCGGTGGCAGAAGAAGCGCTGGTGCTGCCTGCCGCCCACGAGGCGCAAGAAGTGGTGTTTGACTACGCCGCCACGGGCCTGAGTTTGCGCCGCCATCCGCTGGCGTTTTTGCGCGGGCAGCTCAGCGCGCAAAAGCTGCTCAGTGCTGCGCAAATGCGCGATTTGCCGCATGGCCGCTTGGTGCGCGCCTGCGGCATCGTCACCATGCGCCAGCAGCCGCAAACGGCCAAGGGCGTGGTGTTTGTCACCCTCGAAGACGAGAGCGGCAGCGTCAATGTGATTGTCTGGAAAGCTGTCAAGGAGGCGTTTCGCGATGCCCTGTACCGCGCTCGCCTCTTGGCGGTCTACGGCGTGTGGCAGCGCGATGCAGACCACGGCGGCCAGGTGCGCCACTTGATCGCCAAGCGCCTGGTGGACATGACGCCGCTCTTGGGCGATCTGAGCGCCGATAGCCGCGACTTTCGCTGAGCCGATAATTCTGCCCCAGGGGCTGCGCGCGTTGCACGGCCCAGGAAAGCTGTCTGTGAACAAAGCCCTGAAAATTAGCCTTGGCCTGCTCGCCATCGTGCTGGCCACTGCGGCGCTGGCGCTGCCCTGGTACACATCGCGTGAAGCCGATGCGCTGATCCAATCCTGGGCCGCGCGGCCCGATGACGCACGCTGGGCGTTGCGCCAGGTGGCACACCAGGCCGGCTGGCTGTCGTCCAGTGGTACGGCCGAACTGCAGCTGCGTTCCGCTTGCGCTCAAGACGCGGGGCAGAACAACGTCCAGAACAACGCACAGAACAACGCACAAGAGCCGATGGCGCTGCGTTTGCGCTACCAGATCAGCCACATTCCCAACCACCTGGGCCTCAACCAATTCAGCTGGACACTGGCCCCTGCGGGCTCACCGTCTGGCAGTACCGCGCAGTTGACGGGCAGCGGTACGCTGGGCTACGGCGGCGCTGTCAGTACCGACATGGCTTTGCCCGAACTCAACTCCAGCGGCAGTTGGCAAACCATGCGCATCGCGCCCTCCAGGGGCCAGTTGCGCACGGATGGCAAGGTGCTGGCCATGCAATGGAGCGTCGATGACATCCAACTGAAAGTGGGCGGCAAGGCTTTGGATGTGCAAGGCACCCACCTCCACGTGGCGACGGACGATATGCAGGGCCTGACCGGCAGTGTGGAACTCAGCGTCGATGCAGTCCATGCTGCATCCCTGTCTGTGCAAGGCATGACGGTGCGCAACGAGGTGCGTGAAGTGGCCCAACGCCTGAATTACCAACAAAGTTTCAGCGCCCAGCGTTTGCGCTGGATGGACAAGACGCTCAGCGAGGTGACGCTGCAGGGTGCCCTGACAGGCCTGCACGCCCCCAGTGTGCAAGCACTGGCCAGCCTCTGGAGTGACAACTGCGGCACCGCAGACCTGGCACCCGCGCAATCTGCCGTGCTGCGCAAGGCGGTGCGAACGCTGCTGGCTTCGGGGTTTTCGGTGGGCATACCGAGCTTCAAAGCGCGTGACGCCGATGCCAGCGTGAACGGGACCCTGCAGATCACTTTGCGTCCCTCCGCCCATGGAGAGCCCGCCTTGGCGGAGCAGCTGGAGTCCTCAGGCGAGTTCGTCATCAAGGGGGGCATGCTGACACCCGACCAGGTGCAACTGGCATTGCAAACGGGCTATGCGCAAGAAGTTCCGGGCGGGTTGAAGCTGGGGTACCACTATGCCGCCGGTGCGTTGACGGTCAGCGGCCAGCCGCGAGACGCCAGCCTGGTGCCCATGGTGCTGACGCGTTTTGACCAGGCGCTCAACGATGCGCTCAGTCCCAAGCGGCCTAAGCCCGTGCCGATGATCGAAGAAGCGGCGTCTGCGCCCTGACATTGATGGCCAAGATTGCAGTCATTGGTACAGGTTTTGTCGGGCTGTCCACCGCCTGGCATCTGATGCGCGAGGGCCACACGGTCACCGTGCTGGACCCGGCCGGTGCCGCGGGTGGCGCTTCATTTGGCAATGCGGGCACTTTTGCGACCTATGCCTGTATTCCGGTTAACAAGCCGTCTGTGTTTCGCGACATTCCCCATTTTCTGCTCGACCCGCGCAGCCCGTTTCGCCTTCGGCTGGGCTACTTGCCGCAACTCGCGCCCTGGCTTGCGCGCTTTTTGCTGCACTCCACGGCGGCGCGCTCGGCGCATACGTCCCAGGCGCTGGCGCAACTGCTGGCCCGCGCGCAGGCGGGGTACGACGACATGCTGAAACGGGCTGATCTGGCGCAGTACGTGCGCCCGCGTGAATGCCTCTACCTTTATTCCAGTACCAAGGCCTTTGCGCAATCCCAAGCAGAACTGGACTTGCGCCACAGCCTGGGCGTCGCATTCGAGGTCTTGGACCGCGACGCCGTACAAGCGCTGGAGCCCCAGCTCAGCCCTTTGTTTGAGCGCGGGGTGCTGTTTCGCGGATCCTGGCATTTGTCCGACCCTGGTGGGTTTTTAAAGACCTTGCAAGCGGTGCTGCAAGCCCAGGGTTTGCAAGTGGTGCAAAGTGCCGTGACCAGGCTGCGCCCCAGCGCGGATGACGTGGTGGTGGAGTGGGGGCAAGAGACGCAGGCGTTTGACCATGTGGCGCTGTGCGCCGGTGCCTATTCCCGCCCGCTCGCTGCCCAGTGTGGCGACGCGATTCCTTTGGACACCGAGCGCGGTTACCACCTGCTGTATCCCGGCAGCAGCACGCTGATTTCCCGACCCGTAGGCTGGGCAGAGCGCGGTTTTTACATGACGCCCATGGAGCGCGGAATTCGCGTGGCGGGCAGCGTGGAATTGGCGGGTTTGAAGTCTGACAAGCACACTGGTTTGCTGCAGTTGCTGGAGCATTCCTCCAAGCGTGCCTTGCCGGGTTTGCCCGCAGCGACCGAGCCATGGCTGGGTTTTCGCCCTACGCTACCTGACGGCTTGCCCGTCATCGGGCGCTCCAGCGCCTCGGCGCGTGTGGTTTATGCCTTTGGGCACCAGCACATTGGCCTGACACTGGGCGGCGTGACCGGCAGTTTGGTGGCTGACTTGATTGGAGGGCGCCGGTCTGCGCTGGACCTGGCGGCCTTTACACCCACGCGCTTTCGCTGACAATGGACCCCAAGGTGGGCGTCCCAGCCTTTGCGCTTGGCGCTTTGCGATTCTGTTTATTTAGCTTGTAAGGAGCTCCTATGGCCTCGTTCAACCGTTCACATCGTCGCGCCTCATGGCGCGCCACTCTTGCGCTGCTGGCCTGCCTGGCGGCGCCCCTGGCCTGGGCCCAGACCACCCCCATCCGCGTGCTGGTGGGATTCCCCGCCGGGGGCGGCACCGACGCGATTGCCCGCATCCTGGCTGAAAAGCTCAAAGACCCGCTGGGAGTGCCTATCGTGGTGGAAAACCGTGCGGGTGCCGGCGGCCTGATCGCCGCCCAGGCGCTCAAGGCCGCCCAGCCCGACGGCAACGTGTTCTTCATGTCGCACGACCACACCATTTCGATCTTGCCGCTCGTCATGAAAACTCCAGGCTTTGACCCCGCCCACGACTTTGTGCCGGTGGCAGGCTTTGCGACCTTTGTGAATGCTTTGGCGGTCTCGGGCGGGACGCCTGCCAAGTCGGTCAACGACTACGTGGCCTGGGTGCGCAACCACGGTGCGGGCAAGGGCACGGTCGGCATCCCGGCACCGGCCTCCGTGCCGGAGTTTTTGGTCAAGGTGATTGGCCAAAAATATGGCGTGGACTTGCAGGCTGCTCCCTACCGGGGCAGCGCCCCCATGATGGCAGACATGCTGGGCAACCAAATCGGTGCCGGCGTGGCCTCCGTGCCTGACTTTATTGAAAACCACAAAGCTGGCAAGGTGCGCATCGTGGCAGTGCTGGGTGCCACGCGCCAAGCGGTGCTGCCGGATGTGCCCACTTTTGCAGAGTTGGGTCTGAGCGGTTTTGAAGACATCCCGTACTACGGATTTTTTGCCCCAGCGGGCACGCCCAAGGCCGCTATCGACAAGTTCTCGGACGCGCTGGCCAAGGTGCTCACACTGCCCGAGGTGCGCGAACAACTGACCGCCATGGGTCTGAGCGTGGGCTTTATGTCGCAGCAGCAACTCGCCAGCCGCGAGCGCGCCTACTCACAGGTCTGGACCAAGATCATCAAGTCCAGCGGGTTCCAGGCGCAGTAGTCCCAGGCGCTCAGGGGCGCCAAGCCAGCCCGGCGCGGGTGGCACCCGCGACCGCGCCCAGGGCGGGGCGGTATTCGCAGCCCACCCATCCGTCCCAGCCGCATTGGGCGGACACTTCATCCATCACCTCAAACAGGTAGGCGTAATTCACCTCGCCCACCGAGGGCTCGTGGCGTTGTGGAACGCCCGCAATTTGAAGATGTCCCACCCGTCCCGTGGGCAGGTACTGGCGCAATTTGCTGGCCAGGTCGCCTTCCATGATTTGGCAGTGGTACAGGTCGAACTGCACTTGGAGGTTGAGCGCGCCAATGTCCTGCACCAGTGCATGGGCCGCGCTCTGCAGACTCAAAAAATAGCCGGGCATGTCGCGGGTGTTGATGGGTTCAATCAGCACCTTGCAACCCGCGCTGCGGGCTTGCTCGGCCGCCCAGGCCAGGTTGGCGCGGTAGGTCGCCAGCAGCGTGGCATGCTCGGTGCCGCCAGGTGCAATGCCTGCCATCACATGGATGCGCGGACAGGCCAGCGCTTGGGCATATTCCAGCGCCTGGTGAATCCCAGCACGAAACTCCACTTCGCGCCCCGGCAGGCAGGCCAGCCCGCGTTCACCCGCATCCCAGTCGCCCGGTGGCGCGTTGAACAGCACTTGCTGCAGACCGTGGTCTTGCAGGCGCTGCTGCAAGTCCTTGGCTGCAAAGGCGTAGGGAAACAGGTATTCCACCGCCATAAAACCATCCGCAGCAGCGGCAGCAAAGCGGTCTAAAAACGCGTGCTCGTTGTAGAGCATGGAGAGGTTGGCGGCAAAGCGGGGCATGGTGTTTTCTGTGTGAGGCGTGGGCCCTGATTTTGCCTTGGACGTTTCTTCTGGCGCATTGCTTGCGTTTCTTGGGTGCTCTTGATCCACATCTAAGCCCTTGCCTGTCATCGGCCTAGCATGGGTCACCGACAAGCAAGGAAAAGCTATGACCCATACCCGCTTGAACGCAGACCACCGCCAGAATTTGCTGGCCCAGCGCGCGGCCCTGTTGGCGCAAATTGAAGCGCAGCGTGGCGGCGTGCGCAGCCGCGCCGACGTGGCACAAGAGCACTTTGACCGGCCCGAAGATTCGCCCGCCCAGGTCGCCAGCGCGCGGGACTTGGAATTTGCGATCAACGAGCACGAAACCGCCGAACTCGACCAGATTGACCAGGCCTTGAAGCGTTTGGATCAAGGCGTCTACGGCATCTGCGTGGACTGTGGCATGGAAGTGGCACCCGCGCGTTTGCAGGCACTGCCGCAGGCCGCCCGTTGCATGCCGTGCCAGGAAAAGGCCGAGCACTCCACACCCACTTCTCACGTTTAAGAAAGTCACTATGTCTACATTTCATGCGGTTGTCTGGTTGGACCACCAGGAGGCCCACGTCATGATGTTCGATCGCGAGCACATGCAGTCGCAGCGCATCCACTCGCGCAGCCACCACAAGCACCAAGGCAAGCCGCACGACAGCAAGGGTTTGTTTGCCGACGTCGCCACGGCATTGGCGGGCGTGCACGAAGTGCTGCTCACTGGCCCCGGCTCGGCCCGCGAAGAGTTTGCCGTCTGGTGCAAAAGCCACAGCACCCAGGTCGCTGCTGCCATTTCCGAAAGCGTGGTCAGCGACCACCCGACGGACGCGCAGATCGTGGCGCTGGCGCGCAAGCATTTCAAAAAGATCGACCAAATGGGCCTGGACCCCGCGCTGACCTGACTTCCGTCTGATTCCTGCACTGCCATACTGCGGCCCAGGAGGCCCTTTATGTCAGACAGTCCGGTGATCGTTTCGCGCCACGGCAAAGTGACCGTGGTGTCTATCAACCGCCAACAGGCCCGCAATGCCGTGGACGGTGCCACGGCGCAGGCTTTGGCCGATGCGTTTCGCGCATTCGATGCCGATACCAGCGCCCATGTGGCGGTGCTGCACGGCGCACACGGCACGTTTTGCGCGGGTGCCGACCTCAAAGCCATGAACGATGCAAACCGGCGCAACCGCCTGGAGCCCGAAGGCGATGGCCCCATGGGTCCGTCGCGCATGTTGCTTTCCAAACCGGTGGTGGCTGCCATCAGCGGCCACGCGGTGGCTGGCGGCTTGGAGCTGGCGCTGTGGTGTGACCTGCGCGTGGTGGAACGCTCTGCGGTGATGGGTGTGTTTTGCCGGCGCTTTGGCGTGCCATTGATTGACGGCGGCACGGTTCGTTTGCCACGCTTGATCGGTCTGTCGCGTGCCTTGGACTTGATTCTGACGGGCCGGGCGGTGGACGCGGAAGAGGCCTTGGCCATGGGCCTTGCGAACCGTGTGGTGGAGGACGGGCAGTGCTTGCAGGCGGCTACGGCACTGGCGCAGCAACTCGCGGAGCTGCCCCAGACCTGCATGCGCCACGACCGGCTCAGTGCCTATGAGCAAGGCGGTTTGAATCTGGACGCCGCCCTGCGCAACGAATTTGCGCATGGCCAAACGACGCTGGCCAGTGGCGAGTTCAGCGCGGGAGCCACCCGCTTTGCGCAAGGGGCGGGTCGCGGCGGCGAGCCAGTGTGAGCGTGCCGCAGCCTACTTCGGCGCGGTTTTGCCTTTGAACCCACACACCTGCGCCACCGCGCACTGGGCACACTGCGGCTTGCGTGCCTGGCAGACATAGCGGCCGTGCAGGATGAGCCAGTGGTGGGCGTCCACCAGGTACTTTGACGGGATGCGCTTGAGCAGCTTGAGCTCGACCGCCAAGGGCGTCTTGCCGGGCGCCAGGCCTGTGCGGTTGCCCAGCCGAAACAAATGGGTGTCTACGGCCATGGTGGGTTCGCCAAAGGCCACATTGAGCACCACATTGGCCGTTTTGCGGCCCACACCGGGCAGCGCCTCCAGCGCCTCGCGGGTGCGCGGCACCACGCCGCCATGCTGCGCCACCAAGATGTGGCAGGTTTGCAGCAGGTGGCGCGCCTTGCTGCGGTACAAGCCGATGGTTTTGATCTGCACCTCCAAGCCCGCCAAGCCCAAGTCGATGATTTTTTGTGGCGTGTTGGCCACTGCAAACAGGCCGCGCGTGGCTTTGTTCACGCCCACGTCGGTGGCCTGGGCCGAGAGCAAAACGGCGGCCAGCAGCTCAAACACGCTGGCGTAGTGCAGCTCGGTTTGCGGGTGCGGGTTGGCCGCTTGCAGGGTGGCAAAAAAGGTGTCGATCTGGCTGGGGGTCATAGGGCGGGGTCTGAAAATGGGGCTTAAAGTGCGGCAATAGATGGGGCGACAATAGCGCCAGTGCCACCGAGAAAGATACACCATGCCCTTGCAATTCGCCGACCGCCTGCAAAACGTTGAAACCTCTGCCATCCGTGAACTGTTCAAGCTGTTGGGCAAGCCTGGCATCATCAGTTTTGCTGGGGGCTTTCCCGACCCGGCGCTGTTTGATGTAGAGGGCCTGCAAGTCGCGGCCGACGCGGTGCTGTCGAACAACCCCGGCCCGGTGTTGCAATACGGCGCCACAGAAGGCTGGGGCCCGCTGCGGGAGCAAATCAGCCACTTCATGGCGGAGAAGGGCGCCACGGTCGCGCCGGATGGACTGATCGTCACCACCGGCAGCCAGCAGGCGCTGGACCTGATTGGCAAGACCATGATCTCGCCCGGTGACAAGGTCATTGTGGAAGCACCTACGTTTCTGGCCACCATCCAGTGCTTCCGCTTGTATGGCGCACATTTGATTGGTGCCCCGATTGACGCGCACGGCGTGGACGTGGACCGTCTGGAGCAGCTGATCGCCGAGCACCAGCCCAAGCTGGTCTACCTAATCCCCACCTTTGGCAACCCCAGCGGCGCCACCCTGAGTCTGGAGCGCCGCCTGCGCGTGCTCGAACTCGCTGCCCGCACCCAGACCCTGATCGTCGAAGACGACCCCTATGGCGAGCTGTACTTTGACCAGGCACCGCCACCCAGCCTTTTGGCACTCAGCGACCGTGTGCCTGGGAGCCGCGACTACCTGGTGCACTGTGGCAGCCTGAGCAAAATTTTGAGCCCCGGCTTGCGCGTGGGCTGGATGATTGCGCCGCCCGAATTGCTGGCCCGCGCCACCATGTGCAAGCAGTTCAGCGACGCCCACACCAGCAACCTGACCCAGGCCATTGGTGCCCACTACCTGACCCTGGGGCGGCTCGATGCCGCGCTGGGCGCGGTGCGCAGCACCTATGCCGAACGCGCCCGCGTCATGGCGGCCAGCTTGCAGCGCACCCTGGGCGCTGCAATTGCGTTTAACGCGCCCGAAGGGGGCATGTTCTTTTGGGCGCGTCTGACCGGTGCCACCGGTGGCCCGGTCAACGCCGCCGACTTTGCCAAGCGCGCCATTGAGCAGCTGGTGGCCTTTGTGCCCGGTGCGCCCTTTTATGCCCACGATGCCGACACCGCCACCTTGCGACTGAGCTTTGCCACCGCCGACGTGGCCAAGATCGAAGAAGGCATCGCCCGCTTGGGTGCGGCTTTGTGACCCAGGCTGCCTCTGCGTCGGCAGACGCGGCCATCGAGGCCGAGGCGCTGTCGCATGTGGAGCTGGGCGCGGTTCTGTGCTTTGTGGCTGGGGCCATCAACGCGGGTGGGTTTTTGGCCGTGGGCATGTACACCTCGCACATGAGTGGCGTGGTCTCTTCCATGGCCGACAACGCGGTGCTGGGGAGCTGGTTGCTGGTGTGGATCGGCCTGTGGTCGCTGCTGGCCTTCATCGGCGGCGCCATGACCACGGCGCTGATGGTGCGCTGGGCGCTGCGGCGCAATTTGCGCAGCGCCTACAGCCGCCCGCTGCTGGTGGAAGCAATTTTGTTGCTGGTGTTCGGCCTATTCGGCGCAGCGATTGACGCCCACAGCATGGCGCTGGTGCCCTATACCGTGGTGCTGCTGTGCTTCATCATGGGCTTGCAAAACGCGGTGATTACCAAACGTTCCAATGCCGAGATTCGCACCACCCACATCACCGGCCTGGTGACGGACCTGGGCATCGAGCTGGGCAATTTGTTTTACGTGAACCGCAGCTTTCCGGATGCGCCCAAGGTGCGTGCCAACCGCACCAAGATCGCCAACCACCTGACACTGCTGCTGAGTTTTATTTCGGGCGCACTCACCGGCGCCTGGGGCTTCAAAGCCGTGGGCTACAGCGCCACCGTGGTGCTGGCGCTCATTTTGGTCATGCTGGTGTTGCGGCCTTTGTGGTTTGACTTTCAGGCCTGGCGCGAACGTTTGACGGGGCGTGCTTAATGGAATCCGACCGCCGCCAACTGCTGCGCTGGGCTACGTTGGCGGGCGCGGCCTGTTGGCTGCCCGCCCATGCCTGGGCGCAAACCCGACTCAGCCAGGACCCATTTTTTTGCGGCGTGGCCAGCGGCTCGCCCACGGCCGACGGCGTGGTGCTGTGGACCCGCCTGGACCCGCGCGCGCTTCGCCCCGCGCCGGACGGCACGGTGGCCGTGCGGTGGGAGCTGGCGCATGACGCGCAATTCACGCGCTTGGTGCAGCGCGGCCAAAGCCTGGCCAGTGCGGCGCTGGGCTGGTCGGTGCACGTGGACCTGTCGGGGCTGGAGCCTGCACGCGGCTACCACTACCGGTTTGTGCTGGGAGACGCGATCAGCCCCACAGGCCAAACCCGTACCTTGCCAAGCCCAGGCAGCCACACCACACAGTTGCGCCTGGCCTATGCCTCGTGCCAAAAGTGGGAGGACGGCTATTTCAGCGCCTGGCGTCATATGCGTGCAGACCAGCCGGACTACGTGCTTTTCTTGGGCGACTACATCTACGAATACCCCGGCACCGGCAGCAAACTGCGCAAGCCTGGCGGTGGCTGGGTGCTGACGCTGGACGACTACCGGGCCCGCTACGCGCTCTACAAAAGTGACCCCGACCTGCAAGCCATGCACGCGGCCTGTCCGTGGATCATGACCTGGGACGACCACGAGGTGCAAAACGACTATGCCGGTCTGCAAGCGGGCGACGGACTGGTGGGGGCGCCCGACTTTGCCGCGCGACGGGCCGCGGCCTACCAGGCCTATTACGAGAACATGCCCTTGCGCGCCAGCGTGCTGACGCAGGCCTTAGCCGGCTTGGCGCAGGGCGCGGAAATGCGGCTTTACGGCCAGCTGAACTTTGGCACGCTGGCGCACTTGTATTTGCTGGACGCACGCCAGTACAAAGACCCCCAGGTCTGCAACCCGGAAGGCAAGGCCGGCTCGTCCATCGTGCGGCCCGAGACCTGTGCCGCGTGGAACGACCCTGGCCGCAGCCTGCTGGGCGCGTCGCAGGAAAAGTGGCTGACAGGCGCATTGGCGTCGGCGGGCGCTGCCGGTGCCCAGTGGAACGTGCTGGGCCAGCAGTCTTTGCTGGGACCGCGCGACTTTGCCATCGGCCCCGCGCAAAAGTTGTGGAACGACGGTTGGGATGGCTACCACGCAGCCCGCGGACGATTGACCCGCGCACTGCAACAGCCTGGCGTGGCCAACCCGGTGGTACTGGGCGGCGACGTGCATGAAAACTGGGTGGGCCATGTGCTGGCCGATTACGCCCGACCCGACAGCGCCAAGGTCGGTGTGGAGTTTTGCGGCACCAGCATCACCTCGCGTTCGGGCAAGGCCGATTCGAGTGCAGCCCTCTTGCAAGAGAACCCGCACTTTGTGTTTGCCAACGCGCAGTACCGGGGCTATGGATTGGCTGACTTCACGCCCGGTAGCTTGCAGGTTCGGCTGCGGGCCCTCGACGACGTCGCGCGCCCGGACAGTGGCGTGCAAACCCTGGCCACTTTCGCGGTCGCGGCGGGCCGCTCCGAGGTCTTGGCGGCTTAGACCCTCTTTGAGGTCAGAACCTAGACCAGCACTTCCAGCAAGCGGTCCAAGCCGCCTTGGTTGATCGCCACCATGGCCTGCGCGCGCACGGCCGGTTTGGCGTGGTAGGCCACCGACAGACCGGCGGCCCCCATCATCGGCAAATCATTGGCACCATCGCCCATGGCAATGGCCTGGGCGGGCTCAATGCCCATCTGGGCACAGGTGTGCAGCAGCATGGTGCGCTTCTCAGTGCCATCGCAAATATCGCCCCAGTCCTGGTCCACCATGCGCCCGGTCAGCACGCCGTTCGCCATCTCCAGCACGTTGGAGCGTGTCCAGTCGATGCGCAGCCGGTCGCGCACCGCATCGGTAAAAAACGTGAAACCGCCGCTCACCAGCAGCGTTTTCAACCCCGCGTCCTGGCAGGCTTGCACCAGTGTGGCGGCGCCGGGGTTGAGTTGCAGCCGCTGATCCAGCACCTCTTGCATATGGCCCACCGTGACGCCTGTGAGCAAGTGCACGCGTTGGCGCAGGCTTTCTTTGTAGTCGGCGATTTCGCCGCGCATGGCGGCTTCGGTGATGGCCGCCACTTCGGCCTTGCGCCCTGCGGCGTCGGCAATCTCGTCCACGCATTCGATGTTGATGAGCGTCGAGTCCATGTCAAACGCGATCAGCTTGAAATCGCGCAGGCGCAATGGCGGGGTGAAGCCTTGGAGGACGAGGCCTGGGGAAATTTCGGATGGGCTGTCAAATGTCATGGTGTTGCCAAAGAAAGGGCAGGGTTCATTTCGCTGATCCGTTGGGACAGGGTCGTGGAGGTAATGGCTTGCATCACGCCACGTCTTCGAACCAGTTTTCCAGACGCAAGCCTGGTACCTGGGCGAAGGCGGTGTCGGCGCTCACCAGAGTGGCGTCTAGCGCAAGTGCGTGGGCTGCAATCAGTGTGTCGTTGGCTCCGATGGGGGTCCCAGCTTGCTCCAGATAGGTACGCAGGTTTGCATAGTGGGCGCTGACACTTGGATCTAAGGCGATGACGGGTAAGTGCTCCATCTGGAGTGCATAGGCGCTTTGCAGGCGTGGCGATGGGCGCTTGGTCAGGCCAAACATCAGTTCGCATTGCACGACCACGCTGGTGACGACGGTGCAGTCTGGTTCGCTCTGCAGGCGCGCGCGGTAGCGATTTAGCTTGTCGCTTTCAACATCTTTCATCAGGTGGCTGATGATGTTGGTGTCGAGCAGGTAGGTGACGGGCATGTTCAGTCGTTCCCGAAGGCAATATCGTCCAACGGGAGCATGCCTTCTTCGCCGATATCGGGGAATGTATCGCTACAGGGCCCCAACTTGGCGATTTCTTCCAAGGCCAACAGCAGCGCAGCAGCCGTGCCTTTCTTCGGTTTGTCGGGCACCAATTCCAAAATCAGCCGATTGTTCTCTCTGCGCATGACCGCATCGGTGCCTGGTAACTCGAACTCTTTGGGAATACGCACGGCTTGATTCGCACCATTGCGAAACAGGCGAACGCGGCGCGAGGATTCGGTACCAACCGTCTCCGACGCGTACGGCACATCGTCGGGCGACTTTTCAGCGGCGGTGACGGCGGTGGTAGACATGGTAGATCTCCAAAATAGGACCAATGCACTTTAGCATATGCTTCAGCATATGTCACGCAATCGCGCCATCGGCCACCGGTTGCCCCAGGCTGCGCAAGATGTCGCGCACCATTTGGGTACGGTCTTTGACTTCGGGCAGCTCGCGCTCGATGCGCAGTTTTTCGTTGCCCACCAGCTTGATGTGTTTGTTTTTCTGGATCAGGCCGATGATTTTCATCGGGTCAATCGGTGCATTTTTCTTGAAAGTGATGCTGATCACGCCAGGCGCTGCATCTACTTTCACCACGCCATAGGGCTTGGCGATCACCCGCAAGCGGTGCACATCCACCAGGGTTTGCGCCTGCGGTGGCAGCTTGCCGAAACGGTCCACAATTTCTTCGAGCAAGGTGTCGATTTGCTCGGCGTTCTTGGCCGTCGCAAACTTTTTGTAGAACGACAGGCGCAAATGCACATCGCCGCAAAAGTCATCGGGCAGCAGGGCCGGTGCGTGCAAATTGATTTCGGTGGTGACGTTGAGCGGGCTGAGCAAATCGGGCTCGATGCCGGCTTTGAGGCAGCGCACGGCTTCTGACAACATTTCGTTGTAGAGCTGAAAGCCCACTTCCAGCATATTGCCGCTTTGGTTTTCGCCCAGCACTTCGCCCGCACCGCGAATCTCCAGGTCGTGCATGGCCAGGTAGAAGCCGCTGCCGAGTTCTTCCATTTGCTGGATCGCGTCCAGACGCTGCTGCGCTTGTTTGGTCAGACCTTCGAGGTCAGGCACCATCAGGTAGGCATAGGCCTGGTGGTGGCTGCGCCCCACGCGGCCACGCAACTGGTGCAGCTGGGCCAGACCGAATTTGTCCGCGCGACTCATAACGATGGTGTTGGCGCTGGGCACGTCAATGCCGGTTTCAATGATCGTGGAGCACAAGAGCAGGTTGTAGCGCTGGGCAATAAAGTCGCGCATCACACTCTCCAGCTGCCGCTCAGGCATCTGCCCGTGGGCCACCGCAATGCGGGCCTCGGGCAGCAGCTCCTCGAGCTTGGCGCGCCGGTTCTCGATGGTCTCGACCTCGTTGTGCAAAAAGTAGACCTGGCCGCCACGCTTGAGTTCGCGCAGCACCGCTTCGCGGATCACGCCATTGCCCTCGGTGCGCACAAAGGTCTTGATGGCCAGGCGCCGCTGCGGCGCGGTGGCGATCACGCTCAGGTCGCGCAAGCCTTCGAGCGCCATGCCCAGCGTGCGCGGAATGGGGGTGGCGGTCAGCGTCAGCACATCCACCTCGGCACGCAGCGCCTTCATGGCTTCTTTGTGGCGCACGCCGAAGCGGTGCTCTTCGTCAATGATCAAGAGCCCCAGGTTTTTGAAGTGCGTGTCCTGGCTCAGCAGCTTGTGGGTGCCCACCACGATGTCAATCGTGCCGTCTGCCACGCCTTTGAGCGCCGCCGTGATTTCTTTGCCGGAGCGAAAGCGGCTCATCTCCGCCACCTTGACCGGCCACTTGCCAAAGCGGTCTACCAGGGTTTGGTAGTGCTGCTCGGCCAACAGCGTAGTGGGTGCCAGCAGCGCCACTTGCTTGCCGCCAGTAATCGCAATAAAGGCGGCGCGCAAGGCCACTTCGGTCTTGCCAAAGCCCACATCGCCGCACACCAGTCGGTCCATGGGGCGCGGGCTGATCATGTCCTGGATCACTGCATGAATCGCGGCCTTTTGGTCCGGCGTTTCTTCAAAGCCAAAGTCGTTGGCAAAGGTTTCGTAGTCGGTGGGCGAATAGCGGAAGGCATGGCCCTCGCGCGCGGCACGGCGGGCGTAAATGTTGAGCAGCTCGGCGGCAGCATCGCGCACCTGTTCGGCGGCGCGGCGTTTGGCCTTTTCCCACTGGCCCGAGCCCAAACGATGCAGGGGCGCTTCGTCCGCACTCACGCCGGTGTAGCGGCTGATCAGCTGCAGCTGGCTCACGGGCACATACAGCGTGGCCTGGTCGGCATATTGCAAGTGCAAAAACTCCTGTAGTTCGGGCTCGCCCTGCGCGTTTTTATTGCCCAGGTCCAGATGCACCAAGCCCGTGTAGCGGCCAATGCCGTGCGCCGAATGCACCACCGGGTCGCCAATCTTGAGCTCGCTCAGGTCTTTGATCAGTGCCTCGACATCGCTGACCTGTTCTTGTTTTTTGCGTTTGCGGGTGGTGGGGCCTGCAGCGAACAGCTCGGTCTCGGTGACCAGGTCAATGCCGTGTTCCAGCCAGCGAAAGCCCACGTTGAGCGCGGCGGTGGCAATGCCCAGCGGCTCGCTGCTGGCCAAAAATTCGGCCAGGCTGTCAAAGGCGGGTGCACGCAAGTGGCTGGCACCTAAAAAGTCCAGCAAGCTGGTTTGCCGGCCCTGGCTCTCGGCCAGCACCAGCACGCGGTGCGCGGTGTTGGCCAGATGCGACTTGAGCTGCAAGAGCGGGTCTTCCACGCCACGCACGGCGGCAACCAGCGGCATGGCGTCAAACTCGGCATAGGTGCTGGGGGCGCCCGGTTCTGCCGCAATCGGGCGCAGTGCGAGTTGGGCGTAATCGCGACCCGCGGCGTAAAACTGCTCAATGCTCAAAAACAAGGCTTCGGGCGGCAATACCGGGCGTTCCGGGTCGCCTTGCACCAGGCGGTAGCGGTCTTTGGTGTCTTGCCAAAAACGCTGAAAGCTCGGTTCCAGGTCGCCGTGCAACACCACGGTGGCTTGCGGGCCCAGGTAGTCAAACACGGTGGCCGTGTCGTCAAAAAACAGGGGCAAGTAGTACTCAATGCCCGCAGTGGCCACGCCTGCGCCCATGTCTTTGTAAATGCGGCTCTTGGTCGGGTCGCCTTCCAGCAGCTCACGCCAGCGGTTGCGAAACTTGGCCCGGGCGGCCTCATCCATCGGGAACTCGCGCCCCGGCAGCAGCCGCACGTCGGGCACCGGGTAGAGGCTGCGCTGGCTGTCGGGGTCGAAGGTGCGGATGCTGTCGATCTCGTCGTCAAACAAATCCACCCGAAACGGCACCAGCGAGCCCATGGGGAACAAATCAATCAAGCCGCCGCGCACCGCGTATTCGCCGGGGCTGACCACCTGGGTCACGTGGCTGTAGCCTGCCAGCGTGAGCTGCGCCTTGAGCTTGGCCTCGTTGAGCTTTTGCCGCACCTTGAACTCAAAGGTGTAGGCCGCCAAAAACGCGGGCGGTGCCAGCCGGTACAGCGCGGTGGTGGCGGGCATCAGCACCACGTCGGCGCCTTGCTCCTGGTCGCGCTGGCTGATGCGCCACAGTGTGGCCAGGCGCTCGCTGATCAGGTCCTGGTGCGGCGAAAACGTATCGTAGGGCAGGGTCTCCCAGTCCGGAAACACGGTGCAGCGCAGCTCGGGCGCGAAAAACACCATTTCGTCCATCAGGCGCTGGGCATCGGCCGCGTCGGCGGTAATGATGGCGGTCATGCGCCCCGCCGCCTTGTCGCGCTGGGCCAGGCGCGCCAGCAGCACGGCATCGGCCGAGCCGACCGGGCGCGGCAGCGTGAATCGTTTACCAGGGGCAAGGGCAGGCAGGGTCATGGGGCAATACAAATACAAAAACCCCCAGCGGCCCGAAGAGGGGGTGTGCAGGGGGTGAAACGCGAGAAACAAGGGTGATTTTAGAATCCCCCCACCACTGCGGCTGCCGCCTGCTCTGTTGTCCTTAGGTTTTACATGCCACTTGCCCCCGCCGCACCCCCGACCCACGCCGATGAGGCGCCGCGGTATTACGCCTTGGTGCCCTGCGCTGGCACCGGCAGCCGCGCGGGCACGCCACAACCCAAGCAGTACCAGCCCGTGGCGGGCGAGCCTCTGGTGATGCACACCTTGCGCGCATTGGCAGGCGTGGCGCGCTTGCATACCGGCTTGGTGGCGCTGTCCCCCGAGGATGACTTTGCCTGGCCCGAAGGCGGCGCGTGGCCTGGCATATTCGTGCGTGCGCAGTGCGGTGGCAGCACCCGGGCCCAGACCGTCTTGAACGGCTTGCAGGTCTTGCGCGCGCACGGCGCGCGCGACTCGGACTGGATACTGGTACACGACGCAGCCCGTTGCCTGATTACGGCCGACATGGTGAACGCCTTGATCGACGCCTGTGCGTCGGACGCCGTGGGGGGCCTCTTGGCCTTGCCCTTGCCCGACACCCTCAAGCAGTCAAGGGCAGGGCGCGTGGCGCAAACCGTGCCACGTGATGACAAGTGGTTGGCCCAAACGCCGCAGATGTTTCGTTTGGGCATGCTGCAGCAGGCACTCCAACATCAGGCCGCCACCGGTTTCGCGGGTGTGACCGACGAGGCCAGTGCGCTGGAGTTGGCAGGCCACCAGCCGCTGCTGGTGGAGGGCAGTGCCTACAACTTCAAAGTGACCTACCCGCAAGACTTTGCGCTGGCGCAGGCCGTGTTGGCCAGCCGACGCGGCAATCTCCAGAAAGAACCCTCATGACTGCAATGCGCATTGGCGAAGGCTGGGACATCCACGCTCTGGTGGAGGGCCGCAAACTGATCTTGGGTGGCGTGGAGATTGCGCACCCCCAAGGGCTGCTGGGGCATTCGGACGCCGATGCCCTGTTGCACGCCATTACCGACGCCCTGCTGGGCGCTGCGGCCATGGGCGACATTGGCAGCCACTTCCCGGACACCGACGCACAGTTCAAAGGCGCCGACTCGGCGCAACTGCTGCGCGAAGTGGCGCGGCGTGTGCGCGCCAAGGGCTATGCCATCGGCAACGTGGACAGCACCGTGATTGCCCAGGCGCCCAAACTGGCGCCGCACATTGCGGCCATGCGCGCGAGCATCGCCCGCGCGCTGGGCGTGGATGTCGATCAGGTGAATGTCAAAGCCAAGACCGCCGAAAAAATGGGCCCCGTGGGCGAGGGCAAGGCCATCGAGGCGCGCGCGGTCGTCTTGCTGCTCCAAGAGGCCTGAAAAGCAAAAAGCCCATCACAAGGATGGGCTTTTTGCTTCGAAACCATGGAGCGGGAAAAGAGGCTCGAACTCTCGACCTATACCTTGGCAAGGTATCGCTCTACCAACTGAGCTATTCCCGCATGGTGACTGCCGAAGCAGTCATTTGGTGGCCTGGGGCGGAATCGAACCACCGACACAAGGATTTTCAATCCTCTGCTCTACCGACTGAGCTACCGGGCCTGAG
>CANFLX010000042.1 GCA_947447985.1 Comamonadaceae bacterium | reverse complement strand
TTTGCCAGCGCCAAGGGCGCCATGATTTTGTGGGGCATGGGTGTGAGCCAGCACGTGCACGGCACCGACAACGCGCGCTGCCTGATTGCGCTGGTCACGGTGACGGGGCAGATCGGCAAGCCTGGCTCGGGTCTGCACCCGCTGCGCGGCCAAAACAATGTGCAGGGTGCCTCTGACGCTGGCTTGATTCCCATGATGTTCCCGAACTACCAGCGCGTCACCAACGGTGCCGCGCATGCGTGGTTTGAGGATTTCTGGGACACCAAGCTCGACGCCCAACCCGGCTACACCGTGGTGGAAATCATGCACAAAATTTTGGCGCCGGACACCGACGCGCACAAAGTGCGTGGCATGTACATCATGGGCGAAAACCCCGCCATGAGCGACCCCGACCTCAACCACGCGCGCCATGCGCTGGCCTCGCTGGACCACCTGGTCGTGCAAGACATCTTTATGACCGAGACCGCCTGGCTGGCCGATGTGGTGCTGCCCGCCACCGCATGGCCCGAGAAGAACGGCACGGTCAGCAACACCGACCGCATGGTGCAGCTGGGCAAGCAAGCCATCAATCCACCGGGGCAGGCCAAGCCCGACCTGTGGATCATTCAAGAAATCGCAAAACGTGTGGGCCCCCACGCTCCGCAGTCCCATAGCTCCGGCTCGGGCAGCCATGGCAGCGGTCGTCCACTGGCCTGCGGCTATGAAGGTGAATTTGACGGCGTGGCCGAGGTCTATGACGAAATGCGCCGCGCCATGCACACCGCTATCGCGGGCATCACCTGGGAGCGCCTGCAGCGCGAGTCCAGCGTCACCTATCCCTGCTTGACGGCGGACGATCCGGGTGCGCCTACGGTGTTTATCGAGAAGTTTGCCACCGACGACGGCCGTGTGCATTTGGTGCCTGCCGACATCATTCCCGCCAATGAGCGGCCCGACGGCGAGTTCCCGTTTGTGCTCATCACCGGGCGTCAGTTGGAACACTGGCACACCGGCAGCATGACGCGCCGCGCCACCGTGCTCGACGCCATTGAGCCCATGGCCACGGCCTCGATGTGCGGTGCCGACCTGGCCAAGCTGGGCCTAGAGACAGGTGATGTCATCACCATTGCGTCGCGCCGGGGCGAGGTGGCCATCCACGTGCGCCGCGACGACGGCACGCCCAACGGTGCGGTGTTTGTGCCCTTTGCCTATTACGAGGCAGCGGCCAACCTGATGACCAACGCAGCGTTGGACCCCTTCGGCAAGATTCCGGAGTTCAAGTACTGCGCGGTGGCCGTTCGTGCGGGTGGCGTGCCCTCGGCCGTAGAAGGCTACGGCACCAACCGGCCTGCGCCAGTGGTGGCCTGAGGCCTTGCCGTCCTTTGAGTTGCAGCGCCTGCCACGCCTGACCCAGGCGCAGGCGCCGCTCACACAGGCGATTGCGGTCGTCAACGAGTTCGGTGAAACCCGCGCGCTGGACATTCCGGCCGAGCGTGCGCTCACGGTCTATGTCGATAAACGCGAACTCGTCACGCTGATGACGCTGGGCGCCCAACCCGAGTGGCTGGTGCTGGGCTATTTGCTCAACCAGCGGCTCATCAGGGCGGCGCACGAAGTGGAATCGATCACGGTCGACTGGGAGGTGGGCGCTGCCGCCGTCAAAACCTACAGTGGCATTGCCGACCTCAGCGAAAAAACTGCCAAGCGCGTGGTCACCACGGGCTGCGGCCAGGGCAGTGTCTTTGGCGACCTCATGGCCGACGTAGACACCATCGCACTGCCGCCAGCCACGCTCACCCAAAGCGCTTTGTATGGCATCGTCAACGCCATTCGTTTGCACGACAGTGTTTACAAGGCCGCCGGTTCGGTGCACGGCTGCGCCTTGTTTCAGGGCGAGACCCTGCTGATGTTTGTCGAAGACGTAGGCCGCCACAACGCCATTGACGCCATCGCCGGTTGGATGGCCTTGCAGCCCACCGATGCGGGCAACAGCGCAGCACAGCGCACAGGCTTGCGGGCCGACGACAAGGTGTTCTACACCACTGGCCGCCTGACCAGCGAGATGGTCATCAAGTCCGCGCAAATGGGCGTGCCCATCGTGGTGTCGCGCAGCGGCATTACCCAAATGGGCCACGCGGTGGCGCAGCGGCTTGATTTATGCGCCATCGGGCGGGCCACCAACAAGCGCTTTTTGTGCTTTAGCGCGCCGCATCGGCTGGTGCTCGAAAGCCCGCCGCAGGCCTGAGCGGCGGGCTTGGAACTCCCTGAGTTTTATATGCCGGGCGTTGCCAGGTAGGCAGCGATGTCCGCCAGTTGCGACTGGGTGAAGACACCAATGTAGATGCCCATGCCACCGGTATTGCCGTTGATGGCATTCAAGATGCGGGTCGGGTTGTTGGCACCGTTCAAGATGGCGTTGGCGTTATTGGCCGGGCGCGTGGTGTGGCACGAGGAGTTGGCACAGCTCTTATTGGCCGTACCACCGGGGACCTGGTTGTAGATCACTTTGCCGTTGGCGGCCGAGGGCGCGCTGCTGGCCACCACCGTAAAGCTTCGAATGACAGGCGTGGCAGCGCTGTAGGTGCTGCTACCGGCTTGCGACGCCGTGATGGTGCACGTGCCCGCTGAAACCAGCGTCAGCGTGGTGCCGCTCACCGTACAGACGGGGGTTGTGGTGGATGCGAACTGCACGCTCAGGCCCGACGTGGCGGTGGCGGAAAGCGCCGGTGGCGTCACCCCGATAGTCTGCGTTGCTGGAGCAGTGAAGCTGATGGTTTGTGAGCCCACCACGAAAAAGGATTTCGGTTGCGTGGGCGCTGCAGCGTAGGTGGTATTTCCTGGCTGCGATGCCGTGATGATGCAGGTGCCAGGTGCCACCAACGTGAGCGTCGTGCCGCTCACGGTACACACCGAAGAGGTGCTGGAGCTGAACTGCACAGCCAAGCCGGAGCTCGCCGTGGCGGACAAGGCCGACGGCGTCACGCCAATGGTCTGTGCGCTGGGCTGCGTGAAGGTGATGCTTTGGGTGGCCTGCGCCACCGCAAAGTTTTGCGCAACTGGTGTTGCTGCGGCATAGGTGCCGTTACCCGCTTGCGAGGCCGTGACGATACAGGTGCCTGCCCCGACCAGCGTCAACGTGCTGCCACTCACGGTACAGACCGAGGCGGTGCTGGACGCAAACTGCACGGTCAGCCCAGAGGTGGCGGTAGCAGAGAGTGCCGCTGGGGTGTTGCCCATGGTCTGGCTTCCAGGCGAGGTAAACGAGATGCTTTGTGCGGCCTGTGCCACGGCAAAGGTTTGCGCCACCGGGGTTGCCGCACTGTAGGTGCTGTCGCCTGCTTGGGAGGCGGTGATGGTGCAATTACCAGCCGACACGAGTGTCAGCGCGGTGCCGTTGACCGTACACACCGAACTGGTGCTGGAGGCAAACTGCACGCTCAGACCGGACGAAGCCGTGGCAGAAAGTGCCGCAGGGGTGGTTCCCATGGTTTTGTTGCCCGGCGAAGCAAAGCTAATGCTTTGCGTGGCCTGCGCTACGGTAAAACTGCGATTGACGGATGGGGCGGCGCTGTACGTGCTGCTGCCCGCTTGCGAGGCGCTGATGTTGCAAGTGCCTGCTGACACCAGCGTCAGCGTGCTACCGCTCACCGTGCAGACCAAGGGGGTGCTGGAGCTGAACTCCACGCCCAGACCCGACGTGGCCGTGGCGGACAGGGCGGGTGGTGTCGTGCCCAGCGTCTGTGTCGCCGGCGCGGAGAAGCTGATGGTTTGTGCACCGATCACGAAAAAGGATTTCGGCTGGGTGGGTGCAGCGGCAAAGGTACTGTTACCCGATTGCGAGGCCGTCACGATGCAGGTTCCCGGGGCCACCAAGGTGAGCGTGGTGCCACTGACGGTACACACGGACGAAGTGCTGGTGGTGAACTGAACGGTCAGACCAGACGTCGCGGTGGCCGACAGCGCTGCGGGGCTGCTGCCGATGGTCTGGTCTCCGGGAGACGTAAAGCTGATGCTCTGCGTTGCCTGCGCCACGGTAAAACTTTGGGTGACCGTGGGCGCGGCGGCATAGTTGTTGTCGCCTGGCTGCGACGCGCTGATGCTGCAGGTGCCAGCCGACACCAGCGTGAGCGTGCTACCGCTGACGGTGCAAACCAAAGGCGTGGTCGACGTGAATTGCACTGTCAGGCCGGAATTGGCAGACGCCGACAGTGCCGCAGGGCCCGAGCCCAGGGTCTGATTGCCTGGCGAGGTGAAGGTGATGAGTTGGGTTCCGGCCGGGATCACGGTAAAGGTTTGATTCACCGAAGGCGCAGCGGAATAGGTACTGCTGCCCGACTGCGAGGCGCTGACGGTGCAGGTGCCCACTGCTACCAGCGTCACGCTGGTGCCGCTGACCGTGCACACCGAGGGCGTGCTCGAGGCGAATTGCACTGTCAGGCCGGACGTGGCCGTGGCGGACAAAGCGGGAGGCGTTGCCCCCATGGTCTGGCTGCTCAGGGCACCGAAGCTGATGGTTTGCGTGCCGATCACGAAAAAGGTACGTGGTTGGGTTGGCGCAGCCGCATAGGTGCTGTTGCCCGGCTGCGAGGCCGTAATGATGCAAGTACCTGGCGAGACCAGTGTCAACGCGCTGCCATTGACCGTACAAACTGAGGAAGTGCTGGAACTGAACTGCACCGCCAGCCCCGAGCTGGCGGTGGCAGACAGGGCTGCCGGCGTGACGCCCAAGGTTTGGTCGCCCGGAGCGCTGAAGCTGAGAGTCTGCGTGGCCTGGTTGACCGTAAAACTCTGGTTGACTGCCGGCGCGGCGGAATAGGTGCTGCTGCCGGGCTGCGTCGCGGTCACGGTGCAAGAGCCCGCACCCAACAAGGTGAGCGCCGTGCCGTTGACCGTGCACACCGAGGGCGTGGCGGAGGCGAACTGAACGCTCAGTCCGGAACTCGCTGTGGCCGACAGGGCGGGAGGGGGCGTACCCAGGGTCTGTGTGGCGGGCCCGGTGAAGCTGATGGTCTGTGAACCCACCACGAAAAAGGAGCGTGGCTGCGTCGGAGCGGCCGCGTAGGTGCTGTTGCCCGCTTGCGAGGCCGTGATGATGCAAGTCCCCGGTCCCACCAGACCCAGCGAGGTGCCGCTGACGGTACATACCGAGGGTGTGCTGGAGGTGAACTGAACGGTCAGCCCCGACGTCGCCGTGGCCGACAGTGCAGATGCGCTCACGCCCATGGTTTGATTGGCGGGCGTCGTAAAGCTGATGGTCTGCGGTGCCAGCGCCACAGCAAAGCTTTGGGTGACCGCGCTTGCGGCCGCGTAGTTGCTGTTGCCGGGCTGCGAGGCGCTGACGGTGCAAGTGCCTTCGGAGACCAAGGTCAACGCCGTACCGCTGACCGTACAAACGGCAGGGGTGGTGGACGCGAATTGCACGGTCAGCCCCGACGTGGCGGTAGCGGCGAGTGCGGGTGGCGTCACGGTCAAGGTCTGAGTGCCTAGCGCAGTAAAGCTGATGGACTGTGCGGCAGGTGCCACGGTAAAGCTTTGCGACGCCAATGGCGCTGCGGTGTAGATGTTGCTGCCCGATTGCGAGGCATTGATGGTGCAGGTACCCGCAGCCACCAGGGTCACCGTGGTGCCATTGACCGTGCAGATCGACGGTGTGCTGGATGCGAACTGCACCGCCAGGCCGGAACTCGCCGTGGCCGTGAGCGCAGGGGGCGCCACCATCAGCGTCTGTGCGGGAGGGGCGCTAAAGCTGATGCTTTGTGCACCGACCACGAAAAAGGACTGCGATTGGGACGCGGCGGAAGCGTAGGTGCTGTTGCCTGGCTGCGAGGCCGTAATGACGCAAGTGCCGGGCGCCACCAGGGTCAGTGTGGTGCCGCTGACGCCACATACCGAGGATGTGCTGGAACTGAATTGCACCGCCAAGCCCGAACTGGCGTTCGCGGTGAGTGCTGCGGGGTTGCTTCCCAAGGTCTGTGCGCCCGGGGCGTTGAAGCTGATGCTCTGCGCTGCCAGGGCGACAACAAAGCTTTGGCTGATGGACGGCGCTGCGGTGTAAGCCACATTGCCTGCCTGCGTGGCTACGATGTTGCACGTGCCCGCGGATACCAGCGTCAGGGTGCCGCCACTCACCGTGCAAACGCCAGGAGTATTCGAGCCGAATTGCACCGGCAGGCCGGAACTCGCCATGGCCGAAAGTACCGATGGGGTGCTGCCCATGGTTTGGGTACCGGGTGAGGCAAAGCTGATGGTCTGCGCCAGGGGTGCTGGTGCGACGGTGACAGTGCGTGTCACGGGGCTGGCAGCGATGTAGGTGCTGTTGCCCAGCTGGCTGGCGGTAATCCGGCATTCGCCTTCACTCACCAGGGTCAAAGTGTTGCCTGCGACGGTACAAATGGCGTTGCTTGCAGAACTGAAGGTTACGCCAAGGTGCGAGCTTGCCGTGGCGCTCAAAGAGACCGTGCCTGTTCCCAGCTGCAGGCTGAGGGGGCCATCAAAGGAAATCGTTTGTTGGGTCTGGGGGGTTCCCGGGCACGCGGGTGCAGGCAAGGCATTGCTGCTGTAAGCGGCAGCGCAGTCCAGCGCAGAGCTGCCCGAGGTGCATTGGCTGTTGACCTGGTTCAATACCGTGGGCAGACGACTGAGTTGCCCCAACAGGTTGGCTTCCACGCTGGTGGTGTGTTGCAGGTCGATCTGGGATTGGCTTGGCGAGCCTGTCGTTCCACAATTGGTTTGCGCTTCGGCGGTGCTGAGTGCAGCCTGGGTGCTGGCAACCAGTAAGCGTGCGGTTTGTGCGACTTGCGCATACGCCGGTTGCGTCCGGTTGGCGATGTAGTTGTCCATCACGGACACGGTTAACCCGGTTTGGGTTTGCACAAAATTCTCCGCTTCGGCCAGTGTGACGTGATCGGCGTCCATCTTGGCCCGCACCATATTGGTCAAGGGACTGATAACCGCCAGCTGGCCCGCCGGGCTCTTGAGGGTGTAAGGCGTTGCCACAGCGCCCGTGTCTGCATCAGTGGCACCGCTGCCGATGACGGCGAGCAGCGATGCAGACGCCAGGTCTGCCGTGGGGATGGACAGCGTGACATTGCCGTTGACGTCGGTGGTGCCTCGGATTTCGTCGGGATCACAGAGCCCGTTGTTGTTGCTGTCCACGCAGACCTCCGCGCCCTGAATCAGGCCGTCCATCACGGTGGTACTGATCGTCGTCATGGCGATGGGGGGAGCGCTGCTACCGCCGCCGCAAGCCACCAACACCGCAGCGAGTGCGGTCGATACGGAAAAAACGAGGGGTTTCAAGGAAAGCTTCACAGTCAAATTTCCATCAAGTCATCAAGTCATCAAATCAGAGGCAGAGCGGCCTTCACTGCGCCGGGCTTTGCACCAGGCTTCCGTCCCACAGCACACCCAGATAGCGGGCGTCTTGCGAGGGCAGCCAGTCGGCAGCGTCTTGTTCTTTCAGCATTGCAATCGTGGCCAGCGCACCGGCCGTGGTGGTGTTGGTGGCCAGCACACTGATCGACTGCCAGTGCGTCACGGGCCAGCCGGTATGGGGGTTGAGCACATGGCAGTAGCGCTTGCCCTCATGAATCAAAAAGCGCTCGTAATCGCCACTGCTGGCCAGGCCGCCGCGCGCCAAAGCCAGAGACGCCAGGGGTGCCGCGGGCTTGCCCGCTTCAGGGCGCGGATGCGCGATCTGTATGCGCCAGGGTGCTCCACTGAGTTCCGGCAGTCCGCGCGGGCCCAGTGCATGCAGGTCGCCGCCGAGGTTGACCAGGGCATGCTGCATGCCATGCTGGTGCAAGACCGCAGCCGCCCGGTCCGCGGCGTACTCTTTGCCGAAGCCTCCAAAGTCAAGCTCCATGCCGACTTGCGTGAGGCGCACGCTGTTGTCCTTTAGCTCCACTTTTTCCCAACCCACACAGGCCAAGGCCGCTTGTACGGCCTCGGGGGTGGGCAGGGCGGATTGCCGGAAATTCCAGGCGCGGCGCAACACGCCCGAGCTGATATCAAACAGTCCGTCACTCATCTCCCACAGCGCGTGGGCGAAACCCAACAGTTCGCGGGTCTCGGCGTCCACCTCGACCGCGGCTTTGCCCGCGCTTTGGTTGATTCGGCTGATCACGCTGCCGCTCTGGTAGCGTGAAAACTTGGCTTCAATCCGTTGCACTTCGGCCATCGCCGCTTTCGCAGCCCGGCGCGCGGCACGTTCGTCCTGGGTGTCGATCTGAATGCTGCACGGACTGGCCATGGCAGCAAAATCGAAATGCAGACTTCTCCAACGTGCCATGGCCGTCCTTAGAAGCGGTAGGTCAAACCGACTTGCCAGAACGTGGCCTGAAAGTCATCCAGGCCCGGGCTGCCCGCGCCACCCAAGTGCAGCGCAGACTTTTGGCGGTAGCTCTCGTACTTGACGTCGACCGATGTGTTGTCGCTGATCGCGTAAGCCGCTTTGAGTGACCAGGTCAACGCACCAAACGCGGCCAGGCGCTGGTCGGCAGATTGGTTGTTTCCCCAGTTAGCGTCTGCGGCGTTCGCCGTGTCATCCAAGCTGTACCTTCCCTGCGCATCCAATACGGGGTTCAGGAAGAAATTGGCAGCACTCTGGCTGTAATAGCGAACGCCGGGTGTCAGAGTCCAGCGACCCAGCGGTTGCGCCCATTCCATGCCCAGAGTGTGTGACTCCACACCAAAGGTGTCGCTGTAATAGCGGTAGCTGCTGCGCAGGGCAGCGTTGGCCGGTTCGACGTAGTGGTTCCACCGCGCCAACCCAATCCACGCATTGCGTTGGTCCGGCCGTTGTTCAAACCCGGGTGTCTTGTAGGGGTCGTCGTAGTAGCCCTGACCGTCACTGCGTGTCAGGTTCAACTGAACGATGTCCCCGGGGGTCAGCACTTGTGTGACACCGACCATGAACTCCTGGGTGCGCTTTTGTTTGGTCAAAGGGTCCAAGTGGCGGCCGATGCGGTCCGTGCTCAGCCCATAACCCAGGGCCCACGTGCGGTTGTTGTCCTCGGTCGACCAGCGTACGTCCAAGCCGATCGCATTGGACTGGTAGTCGTGCTCACTGGAGGTCGCCAGGCTGGCGGACCATG
This sequence comes from Comamonadaceae bacterium, assembly GCA_947447985.1. GTDB lineage: Bacteria > Pseudomonadota > Gammaproteobacteria > Burkholderiales > Burkholderiaceae_C > Allorhodoferax. The sequence goes on along the minus strand of CANFLX010000042.1, from coordinate 10,331 downwards.
CAGAACGAGCAAAGTAGCGGGTGATTTTGACGTCGCCAGCCGTGCGTTCGTCGCTCATGCGGCTTGCGCTGGATATGTCTGTGTGCCAACGTGGTGACGCGCCGGAAACGCTGTCGACCACCATGGAGGCTTCAATAGACCAGTCGCTGGCAATCGGTGCCTGGATGTACAGCGAGGGTGCTGTTACGTTGATACGGTCCAAGCCCGCCTGGCCATCGGCGTAATTGCTGTACTTCACAGCGACCGTGGTTTTTTCAGGTTGGTTTTCTGCGGACGCGATCGCAGGAGCGAGGCTGGCCAATGCGGCCAAGCCGGGCAGCATGAGAGAGGCCAGAGAGACGCTGGACGCGCTGCGCGTGGCCTTGCGTTGGGTAGAGGGTTTGGTACTTTTTTTCATGGTGTCGCCCGCCTTAATTGCAGCCGCAGCCGCCGCCGCCTACGCCGTAGCCGCCGCTGGAGTTTTCTTTGCTGCCGTAGGTGTGTTGCACGAATTGCTGCTCCAAAGGATCAGCCTCAAAAGTCATCATGGGCTTGGCCAGATTGCCTTTTTCCCAGGGATTCACAGCGGGCAAGTTGCTGCACCCCGTGAGCAAGGTCAGAGTGGCAAGGCCCAGCAGGCCTGCGGTGCGGATCAGAGTGGTTTTCATGGTCAGGTTTCCTTTAGTCTTTGAGGTTCAAGGCGCGGCGGATTTGGGATTCGAGTTCGGCACGCTGCTCGGGCTTGAAGCCGCTGTGCATGCTGATGACGTGGCCATCGGCACCGATCAGCACCGAGGTCGGCATGCCTTGGATGGCATAGGCCTTGGGTGTTTTGCCGCTGGCGTCGAAGGCGACGTCAAAGGCGGCAGGCGTTTCTTTCAAAAATGCCTGGGCATCCGCGGGCTTCTGGTCCAGATTCACGGCCACGACCCGCAGGCCTTGGGCCTTGTACTTGGCCTGCATTTCTCCCATCCAAGGGAAGGACTGTTTGCAAGGCCCGCACCAGGAAGCCCAAAAGTCCAGGTACACGACCTTGCCTTGGTAGGCACTGAGTTGCACCGGGGTGCTTTGCCCGGGCAGTTCGAAAGCAGGGGCGACCTGCCCAGGCTGTGCCGCCCACAAAGGAAATGCGCACAAAGCGGCAGTGAAACCAGCGGCGATGAAGGAGGAAAGTTTTTTCATAAGTGTGTGGCTAATGAATGTTGAGAATTTGTTGAAATGGGTAAATCATAAATCAATTTAGGGAAAATTTCCCAAAAAGTTCGCTAGGACACGGTTTTTTTGTGTTTTTTTCGGGAAAATAGCCCTCAAAAATCCTCTGGCCTTTGTTTCAAGGACAATCCGATCCCATGCTGACCCCTCACTCCCATGTCGCATAGCAGCGACGACGCCTCTGCCGCACCGTCGGGTGCGGGCCTGCCCGAGCCCGCTTTGGCCGCGCAGGCGCTGTCGCAGTTGCTCCGGCCGCTGGCGCGCCTCATGATTGACCATGGCGTTCAACTTCCGGCCATGCTGGAGTTGCTCAAAGGCGCTTTGGTGGACGAAGCGCAGGCCGCCTACGCCTTGGACCACAAGGGCAGCTCAGACACGCGCATCGCCTTGCTCACTGGCGTGCACCGCAAAGACGTTCGACGCTTGCGGGAGGCACCGCATTCCATCCAGGCGCCCAGCCCCATGATTCCGCTGGCCGCCTCTGTGGTGGCGCGCTGGATCAGTGACCCCAGGTTCCTGAATGCCGACCAAAGCCCCCGCTTGCTCGCGCGCACGCCGGGGCGCGGAACGGCCGGAGAGCCCGACTTCACGGCCCTGGTGGCCGAGATCAGTCGCGATGTAGGCGCCCGAAGCGTGCTCGACGAGCTGGTGCGACTCGGCGTGGTCGAACGCCGCGACGATGGCATGGTGGCTTTGCGTGTGTCAGGCTTTGTCCCGCAGGATGGGCTGGGCGAATCGTTTTATTTCCTGACGGCCAACCTGGCTGACCATTTGTCAACGTCCGTGCACAATCTCAAGCCCGGTCAGACCGAGCCCTCGATGCTGGAGCAAAGTGCCTTCGCCCAAGACCTCTCGGCCGACCAGGCCCGACAGCTGCATGACCTGGCCCGCCGCCTGTGGGCCAAAACACTGCAGCAGTTTTTACAAACCGCAGCGGTGGCTGAACAGCGCAGTGCCGCCAGCGGTGACCAAAGTCACCGTGTTCGCTTCGGTGTTTATTTTTACGATACGCAGCAGGAGAACGCAGCGCCACCGCCCGTGGCCACAGCCGCTGCGTCGCGTGCTGCAGGGAAAGTGAAGAAATGAAACGATTGTGGGTGTCAGGCGCGCCGATTCAACGCCGCCATGCTTTGCTTCTGGCCGCCGCAGGCATCACCGGATGTGGTGGTGGTGGTGGCTCGGCTACGAATTTCGGTGGACTGCCCGGCACGGGTGGCACGGGAATCTACGCCGCCGGTCCCATCACCGGGTTTGGCAGCGTAATCCTCAAAGGCATCAAGTTCGACGACACAGACGCCTCGATCAAGCTCGACGGCCAAACGGTGACTTCTGCGGCATTGGGCTTGGGCATGATTGCATCGGTTGCCGGAGAGCAAATCGCGGGCCAGCCGACCTTGGCCACGGCCAGCAGCATCGAGGTCTGGTCCATCGCACAGGGACGGGTGACGCAGGCCGCGAGCGCCGGGGCCTTTACCTTGGCGGGTATGTCCATCCAAACGGACCCGAGCACCATGTATTTCGATCTGTCAGGCGCTAGCGACTTGACTGAGCGTCGGGCCGTGAAGGTCTGGGGCTTGCAAACGGGCAATGGGTGGACCGCCACACGGATCGAGGCCACGACCGGCCCGGTCATCACGGCCAGCACCGGCGAGGTGGTTCAACTCCGGGGCGAAGATGGCTTGTATGTGAACGGATTGCGCATCCGCGGCGCGTCCTTGACCCTTGGCAACTGGGTGCGTGTGCAGGGAGTTCTGTCCCAGGATGGAGAAGAACTGCAGGTGTCAAGAACCGATCTGCTGCAGGGCGACGGAACCACTGCGGTGGGGTCTGGTTTGCTCGAAATAGAAGGGTACGTCACGTCCCTGAGCAATGGCCAATTTCAACTGGGCCAGTGGCGGGTCGACGTGAGCGACATGCAGGATCCCCCTACGGGTATCGCCGTGGGTGACCATCTGGAGATCTCAGGCAATTATGCGAACGGTGTTTTGCGTGCCCAGACGGTGCTCTTGGACGACGACACGGGCAGCAAAGAGGTGGAGATCGAGGCCAGGGTCGAGTCCTATACCAGCCGTTCCGACTTTATGCTGCGCGGTCAGCGCTGCAATGCCGACAATGCGGCGATCGCGCACGGCGTGTCGCTGCCGCTGCGGGTGGGTGCCAAAGTCAAAGTGGTCGGCAGGATCGTGGGCGAGTTCGTGGTGGTGTCGCAGCTCGAACTCGCCTGAGGCGTCAGGGGATGCCCACGCCGTCCAGCACCGCCAGAAAGTCAGCGGGGTTTTGGTAACCCACCACCACCTGGCGGGGTTTGCTGCTGTCTTTGGCATCAAAAAACACCATTCCTGGAGGGCCGAACAGGCCAAAGCGTTTGAGCAGCGCTTTGTCCTGCGCGGTGTTGGCGGTCACATCCGCTTGCAGCAAGCGGACCGAGGCCAGGCGCTTTTGCACGGTGGCGTCACTGAGCGTGAAGGTCTCAAACTCTTTGCAGGCCACGCACCACTCGGCATAAAAGTCCAACATCACGGGCTGGCCCTGGGCTTGCGCTTGGGCCAGTGCGGCGTCCAGCGCTGCGACGTCGGCCACCCGTTGGAAGTGCACGTTTTTACTGGTCACAGTTTCGCCCGCAGGGCTGGCGCCCGGCGTGCCCTTGAGGTGCGCCAAGGGTTGCAATACCGAGGTGCCGCCTGAGGCAGCGCCCAGCAGCAGCACCGCGGCCAGGGCTGCAATGGCAAAGCCTGCCCCGCGGACGAACACGGCTCCGTGGCGGTGCGGTTGCACCAAGGGCAAGAAAATCCCCAGCAAGCCTGCACCCGTCAGCAACCAGGCCGCCCACAAGAGCAACACCAGCGAAGGTGGGGCCACCGGCGACACCAAGGTGATCGCCACGCCCAGCAGCATCATGCCGAACACCTGCTTGACCCGCTCCATCCACGCGCCCGCGCGGGGCAACAGGCTGCCCGCCGACACGCCGACCAGCAGCAGGGGCACGCTCATGCCCTGCGCCATCGAAAACAGCGCAACGCCGCCCAGGACCCAATCCTTGGTCTGGCTGATGTACACCAAGGCACCTGCCAAGGGCGCTGCGACGCAGGGGCCTACCACCAAGGCAGACACGCCGCCCATGATGAACACGCCGATGTAAGAGCCTCCTTGGAAACTGTTGGACCAGTTGGTGGCCCGGCTTTGGATGGCGCTGGGCATTTGCAGCTCATAGACGCCAAACATCGACAAGGCCAGCACGCCCAACAAACTTGCGAATGCGCCCAACACCCAGGGGTTTTGCAGGGCAGCGGCCAAGCCCTCGCCGGCCAGACCGGCGGCAATGCCAAACGCCGCATAAACCAGCGCCATCCCCAGTGAATAGGCAAAGGCGAGACCCAGACCCTTACCGCGGCTCACCGGCCCGGATTGCCCCGCAATGAGCGAGGAAAGAATCGGCACCATGGGCAGCACGCAGGGCGTGAAGGACAGCAACAGCCCGGCCAGTGCAAAAACGCCAATCGCTTTGAGCAAACTGCCCGATGCCAGGGTTTGTGCAATGGTGTTCATGGCAGTGTTGCCATTTGCGGGCGGTGCTGCGGCAGGCACTGCAGCCTGAGGCGCGGACGCGTTGGCTGCTGCTGGGGTGGCCTCCGGGGCATCCACAGGCGCAAGAATCGTGACGGCGTTTTCAGCCGCGCCCCGTCCTTTGAGCGCAATCTGCACCTCCCGCGAGTCGGGGGAGTAGCACAGACCGTCGTCCGAGCAGCCTTGCCAAGCGATGGTCACTTTCGCCAAGGCGCCGCCTTGGGTGAGTTGCAAGGGAACATCCACTGCCGTGCGGTAGACCCACACGTTTTTATTGAAAGTGGCGTCGAACTCCTGTTTGCCGGGCGGCAGTTGCAGCGGCTTCCATGCCACTGCCGTCGATTCTGCGGCCACCGTGATTCGGTCGCGGTACAGGTGGTAGCCGGGCGCAATCTCCCAGTGCAAGCGCACGGTGTTGGCATCCACAGCCTTGGCGGAGAACGCGAACGCCTTGTCAGGCGTCAAAAAGTTCTGGGCATGCGCCAGCGAAAGCCAAACCCCCAGCAGGGGGGCGATCAGGGCGGCGAGGGTGAGTCGCCATAACAGGGGCGATCGAGCGGTCATCGTGGGAGCTCCATTTGTGAAAAACAGGGCCGAATCATAACTTAGGGAAATTTTCCCAAAATTACAAAATTCAACACAGGTCGAATTGCGCTATATTTTCTGCAACGACCCCGCTGAGGACCACCATGAAAATCACCGTCTCCACCCTGATTGCCGCCCCGATTGGCGACGTGTGGCGCGCTTACACCACGCCCGAGGCCATCAAACAATGGAATGCCGCCTCAGACGACTGGCACACCACCAAGTCCTCGGTGGACTTGCGCGTGGGCGGCCAGTTTTCTTCGCGCATGGAGGCCAAAGACGGCTCCTTTGGGTTTGACTTTGCGGGGGTCTACACCCAGGTCGAGGCGCCTCATTTGCTGGAATACAGCTTTGGCGAGCGCAGCGCGTCGGTGGTGTTCACCGAGACCGCCCAGGGCGTGCGTCTGACCATCACCTTTGACAGCGAAACCACCCACCCCGAGGACCAGCAGCGCTCGGGCTGGCAGTCCATTCTGGACAACTTTGCGCGCCACGTTCTGGCCCAGCAAAAACCCCACTGATCCCCCAATGGCGTTGCCGATGGCGCTTTTGCGCTAAGGTCGCCCCATGAAGCAATCTTTTTGGCGCCTTGGCTGGCGCACTTTGTGGCGCGACGTGCGCTCGGGCGAACTGCGGCTCCTGGTGGTGGCGGTCAGCCTGGCGGTGGCATCACTGACCGCGGTCGGTTTTTTTGCGGACCGCTTGCAAGGCGGCCTCCAGCGTGATGCACGTCAGCTGCTGGGCGGCGACGCGGTCGTCGCTACCGACCGCCCGGCGCCCCCCGGGTTTGGCCAGGAGGCCCAGCGCCTGGGCTTGGCGCAAGTGCAAACCCTGAGCTTTCAAACCATGGCGCGCGCCACGCAGGCGCAAGGCGGCGCCAGCAAATTGGTCGCACTGAAAGCAGTGGAAGCCGGTTACCCCCTGCGGGGCACACTGCGCTTGAGCCCTCACGCGGGCTCGCCTGAGCAAGCCGCCCAAGGCATTCCACCCAAGGGCTCGGTTTGGGCGGATGCCCAGTTGCTCGATGCACTGGCTTTGCAAGTCGGTGACACGCTGCTCCTGGGTGACGCGCAATTCACCATTGACGCGCTGATTGCCAGCGAGCCCGACCGGGGCGCGGGCTTTATGAACTTTGCGCCGCGCGTCATGCTTAACGGCGCAGACATCGCCGCCACCGCCTTGGTGCAACCCGCCAGCCGGGTGAACTACCGCCTGGCGGTGGCGGGCAGTGACGCCGCTGTGGCGAAGTTTGTCGCCTGGGGCAATGCGCAAATCAAGGGCAAAACGGCAGACGCCACGCCGGGTGCGCAAACCCCGGCCGAGCCCTTGCGCGGTGTGCGCATCGAGTCCACCCAATCAGGTCGCCCCGAGCTGAGCCAGACACTGGAGCGGGCAGAAAAGTTTTTGAGTTTGGTTGCACTTTTGGCCGCATTGCTGAGCGCGGTGGCCGTGGCATTGGCGGCGCGCGCCTTTGCGGCCAAGCATTTGGACGACTGCGCCATGCTGCGCGTGCTGGGCCTGAGCCAGCGCACCATTGCAGCAGCCTATGCCTGGGAATTTGCGCTGGTGGGTGTGTTTGCCAGCAGCCTGGGCTTAGGTCTGGGCTATGCGGTGCATTACCTGTTTGTGCTGTTGCTGGCGGGTTTGGTCGATGCGAGTTTGCCTGCGGCGTCTTTGGCGCCCGTGGGCTTGGGGCTGGGCATGGGCTTGACCTTGCTCTGTGCTTTTGGTCTGCCCCCGGTCTTGCAATTGGCACAGGTGCCGCCGCTGCGGGTCATTCGGCGTGACGTCGGCAGTTTGCGCCCCGCATCTGCGGGGGTGTTGGCCATTGGGGTGCTGGGCTTTGCGGCCTTGCTGCTGGCGGTAAGCAGCGACGTGACGCTGGGTCTGATCGCGGTGGGTGGGTTTGCGGGCGCGGTCTTGTTGTTTGCCGCCTTGGCGTGGCTGGCCATTCGGCTGCTGCGCGCCAGCGTGAACGAGACGACCGCGCCGCGCGCGCTGGTGCTGGCCACCCGGCAAATCGCGGCGCGACCGGCCTACACCGTGGTGCAGGTCAGCGCATTGGCGGTGGGCCTGCTGGCCTTGGTGCTGCTGGTGCTGTTGCGCACCGATCTGATTGCGAGCTGGCGCAAAGCCACGCCGGCCGACGCGCCCAACCGCTTTGTCATCAACGTCATGCCCGAGCAATCGGACCGGTTTTTAGAAGCGGTGCACAGCGCGGGCGTGGCCAGGCTGGATTGGTACCCCATGATTCGCGGCCGTCTGGTGGCGGTCAACGGCAAGTCGGTGTCTTCAGACGACTATGCCGAGGAGCGCGCCAAACGGCTGGTGGACCGCGAGTTCAACCTCAGCCACAGCGCCACGCGGCCCGACAACAACCAGGTGGTGGCGGGGCGCTGGACGCCCGAAGAGCCCGGTGCGATCAGCATGGAAGAGGGCATTGCCACCACCTTGGGGTTGAAGCTCGGTGACACCTTGCGCTTTGACATTGCAGGCATTCAGATGGACTCCAAAGTCACTTCGCTGCGCAAAGTGGACTGGACGTCCATGCGCGCCAACTTCTTTGCCATGTACCCCGTGAGCCGCCTGGAGGGCGTGCCTGCCACCTACATGGGCGCCTTCAAGGCGCCAGCCACGCCGGGCTTTGACAACGCTTTGGTGCGCCAGTTCCCCAACGTGACCAATGTGGACATGAGCGCCACCATCAGCCAAATCCAGCGCATCCTGGACCAGGTGGTGAGCGCGGTGGAATTTTTGTTTGGATTTACTTTGGCCGCAGGCTTGGTGGTGCTGTTTGCGGCGGTGAGCGCCACGCGGGAGGAGCGCGCGCGCGAGTTCGCCATCATGCGTGCGGTGGGCGCACAAAACCAGCTGCTGCGCCAGGTGCAGCGCATCGAGCTCGCCGGAGTGGGGCTGCTGGCAGGCTTTTTGGCATCGTGCGTGGCCAGTGCTGTGGGCTGGGCACTGGCGCGCTATGTGTTTGAGTTTTCCTGGACCGTCTCGCTGTGGGTGCCGCTGCTGGGCTCGCTGGCGGGCGCGCTGCTGGCGCTGGCCGCTGGCTGGTGGGGCCTGCGCGACGTGCTGCGCCGCCCGGTGGTGGAAACGCTGCGCCGCGCCGCGACTTGACCAAGCATCCAAACCTATGTCTGAAGCCCACGAAGAAGAATCCAGCCAATTGATCGCGCATTTGGGTGGCGAGGTGGTGCTCCACAAGCTGGTGGAGCGGTTTTACGACCTCATGGAGCTGGAGCCCGAATACACCGCCTTGCGTGCCGCACATGGCCCTCTGCTCACCCAGGCCCGCCAAAAGCTGTTTTGGTTTTTGAGCGGCTGGATGGGTGGCCCCCAGTACTACATTGAGCGCTTCGGCCACCCGCGCCTGCGCTTGCGCCACATGCCCTTTGCCATTGGCATTCAGGAGCGCGACCAATGGGTGACCTGCATGGACCAGGCCATGGGGGAGCTGCAGGTCGAAGAAGCGCTGCGCGCCCGACTGCGCGACTCGTTTTTTCAGACGGCCGATTGGATGCGCAACCGCTAAGGCTGCACCGCCCGACTCGTCTACCATCGCCCCCCGATGACCACCTTGACCCAAAGCACCAGCACGGCGCTGCAACTCCTTACTTCGCTCGACCCCACTTTGGTGTCCATCGTGGCGCGCTCCTTGAGTGTGAGTGCGTGTGCTTGCCTGTTGGCGTGCAGCGTGGGGCTGGCGCTGGGCGCGTGGCTGGGGGTGGCGCAATTTGCGGGGCGCTCGGTGGTGCTGACGCTGCTCAACACCAGCCTGGCCATACCGTCGGTGGTGGTGGGTTTGCTGGTGTATCTGCTGCTGTCGCGCTCGGGGCCGCTGGGGTATTTGGGTTGGTTGTTCAGCTTCAAGGCCATGGTGCTGGCGCAGGCGGTGCTGGTGCTGCCCATCGTGACCGCGCTGACCCGCCAAACCGTGCAAGACGCCGAGCATCTCCATGGCGAGCAGCTGCGCTCGCTGGGTGCGGGCCCCTTGCTGCGCGCGGCCCTGCTGGCCTGGGACGAGCGCCATGCTTTGCTGGTGGTGCTGATTGCCGCCTTTGGCCGCGCCATTTCGGAGGTGGGCGCGGTCATGATCGTGGGTGGCAATATTGACGGCTTTACCCGCGTCATGACGACTGCCATTGCCCTCGAAACTTCCAAGGGCGACCTGCCGCTGGCCTTGGGCCTGGGCTTGGTGCTGCTGGCGGTGGTGCTGGTGCTCAACCTGCTGGTGGCGCTGCTGCGGCAGTGGCGCGTGCGCACCGAGTCCGCCGGTTTGGCGCTGAGCAGAGGGCTGGCGCTGTGAGTGCCTTGATTGCCTTGGCACAAGCCGGTGTGCAGATCGGTGCCGACGGGCGCAGTCTGCGCCGTGCACGGCCCGATCAAGACAGCGCATTGCGCGCGATGGATGTGGCGATTCACGCGGGCGAGCGCGTGGCTTTGGTGGGCGCCAATGGCTCGGGTAAGAGCACTTTGTTGCGCTTGCTGCACGGCTTGCTCGAGCCCACGGTGGGCACGCGCCACGCGATGGCTGGCTTGCGCCAGGCCATGCTGTTTCAGCGGCCGCACATGCTGCGCACCAGCGTGCAGCGGCAGGTGGCACTGGCCTTGTGGTTGCAGGGCACCCCCTGGCGCCAGGCGCAGCTGCAGGCCCTGGAGGCGCTGCGCGCTGCGGGTTTGCAAGCGCTGGCGCCGCGCAGTGCACGCACCTTGTCCTTGGGGCAGCAACAACAAGTCGCGCTGGCCCGCGCCTGGGCGCTGGCGCCGCAAATGCTGCTGCTGGACGAACCCACGGCGAGTCTGGACCCGCATGCCAAGGCCGAGGTGGAGGCACTCATGCAGCGATTTGCCGACAGCCGCACTGACGCCACGCTGGTGTTTGCCAGCCACAACCTGGGCCAGGTCAAGCGCCTGGCACAGCGGGTGATTTACCTGGAACGCGGCCGTTTGCTGGCCGATTTGCCGGTGGCCCAGTTTTTTGA
>CANFLX010000041.1 GCA_947447985.1 Comamonadaceae bacterium | reverse complement strand
TTGGGTTCCACGGCCTGGGTAATCACAGGCTCAGGGAACACCATGCGCTCCAACATCACGATGGATGCGGGGTCGCACAGGGTCTCGCCCGTGGTCACGTCTTTCAAGCCCACGCAAGCGGCAATGTCGCCGGCGCGGATTTCGCTGACCTCTTCGCGGTTGTTGGCGTGCATCTGCACGATACGGCCGATACGCTCTTTTTTGCCACGGATGGGGTTGTAAACGCTGTCGCCCTTTTGCAGCACGCCGGAGTAGACGCGCACGAAGGTCAACTGGCCCACAAACGGGTCGGTCATCAGCTTGAATGCGAGAGCCGAGAATTTCTCGGTATCGCTGGCTTGACGCACCACAGGCGCTTCGTCTTCGTCCATGCCGCTGACAGGAGGAATATCCACGGGAGAAGGCATGAACTCAATCACGGCGTCCAACATACGCTGCACGCCTTTGTTCTTGAAGGCGGAACCGCAGTACATGGGCTGGATTTCGCTGGCGATCGTGCGCTTGCGGATGCCGAACTTGATTTCTTCCTCGGTCAGGTCGCCCTCTTCGAGGTACTTGTTCATCAGTTCTTCAGTGGCTTCCGCAGCGGCTTCCACCATTTTTTCGCGCCACTCTTTGGCGAGCTCAACCAAGTCCGCGGGAATGTCGCGGTAGTCAAACAACATGCCTTGCGACGCTTCGTCCCAGATGATGGCTTTCATCTTGAGCAAGTCAACGACACCGGTGAAGTTTTCTTCGGCACCGATCGGGATCACCATGGGCACAGGACTGGCCTTCAGGCGCAGTTTCATCTGGTCCACGACCTTGAAGAAGTTGGCGCCGGTACGGTCCATCTTGTTGACAAAAGCCAAACGAGGCACTTTGTACTTGTTGGCTTGACGCCACACGGTTTCCGACTGGGGCTGCACGCCACCCACAGCACAGTACACCATGCAAGCGCCGTCGAGCACGCGCATGGAACGCTCCACTTCAATCGTGAAGTCCACGTGTCCCGGGGTGTCAATGATGTTGATGCGGTGCTCGGGCAGGGACTTGTCCATCCCCTTCCAGAAACAGGTGGTCGCCGCCGAGGTGATGGTGATACCACGCTCTTGCTCTTGCTCCATCCAGTCCATGGTGGCAGCGCCGTCGTGAACTTCACCAATCTTGTGGTTCACGCCGGTGTAAAAAAGTACGCGCTCGGTGGTAGTGGTTTTACCGGCGTCGATGTGCGCTGAAATACCGATGTTGCGGTAGCGCTCAATGGGGGTATGGCGAGCCATGGTGGATCCTTCGTTGATCTGAAACTTGATGGGCGGCCCGCACAACGCGGCGCCGCTGGCAACCCTTGAACTTAGTGCACTACGGCGTCAGTGTGATGACACTGAACGCCCCACGCACCGCCCAAAGAGTTGCGGAAAACCCGCTTTTTAGAAGCGGAAGTGCGAGAACGCCTTGTTGGCTTCAGCCATGCGGTGGACTTCATCGCGCTTTTTCATCGCGCCGCCACGGCCTTCGGTAGCCTCGAGCAACTCGTTGGCCAGACGCAGAGCCATGGACTTTTCACCACGCTTGCGTGCGGCTTCTTTGATCCAACGCATGCTCAGGGCCAAGCGGCGCACGGGGCGCACTTCCACAGGCACTTGGTAGTTGGCACCACCGACGCGGCGGGACTTCACTTCCACCATGGGCTTGACGTTGTTGATGGCAACCGTAAAGGCTTCCAACGGGTCTTTGCCAGGGTGCTTTTTCTCGATCTGCTCGAGTGCGCCATAAATAATGCGCTCAGCGATTGCTTTTTTGCCGCCTTCCATGATCACGTTCATGAATTTGGACAGTTCGACATTGCCGAATTTAGGATCCGGCAGAATTTCACGTTTAGGGACTTCGCGACGACGTGGCATTTTTTCACCTCTTTGCTTCAGTTGGCACCTTGGCAGGCACCGCGAGAGTCATCTGACTCCCACTTACTCGACCCACACAAACTATTTTGTGCTTCGGGTCACTACGCTGATTCACCGCGCCACGCGGGAAACAGCACCTTTTACTTTTCAAAAAACGGGGAAACCCCGGTTTATTTGGCCTTGGGGCGCTTGGCACCGTATTTGGAGCGCGATTGCTTGCGGTCTTTCACGCCTTGCAAATCGAGCGAACCGCGCACGATGTGGTAACGCACACCGGGCAAGTCTTTGACACGACCGCCACGAACCAGCACCACGCTGTGTTCCTGCAGGTTGTGGCCTTCACCGCCGATGTAAGAAATCACCTCAAAACCGTTGGTCAAGCGCACTTTGGCAACTTTACGCAGAGCGGAATTGGGCTTTTTAGGTGTGGTGGTGTACACGCGGGTGCACACGCCACGACGCTGGGGAGAGTTCTGCATTGCAGGACTCTTGGATTTGATCGTTTCGACCTCGCGCCCCTGACGCACTAGTTGGTTGATGGTTGGCACTCAAGCCTCCTAAAGAAAAACGTCCCTAAACGTTTGGTAACAAAATTCAAAAAACTTCGAAAACGTGAATCCCTTCGGAATTTCCGAAAAGCCTTCTAATATACCAGATCAGCTGACCCGAGGCCAGCTTTCGACCGGCTTAGAGGGAAATTTAGCGAATCCAGAGCCTCACGGCGTCCCAGGCACGGCCAAAAATGCCCGCTTGACCGACAGCGTCGAGCGCTTGCAAGGGCAGCTCGGCCATCACGGTGCCAGCCACGAGCACGCGCAATGTCGCCACCGTTTGACCCTTGGCCAACGGGGCCAACAAGGGCTCAGTGCGCACAATTTCGGTGGTCAGCTTGGCGCTGGCACCGGCCGGCAGGGCGACGACGACCGCGTCCGTGCGCCCCACTTTGACCTCGCCGGCGTCGCCTTTCCAGACCTTGGCATTCAGCACGGCCTGCCCGGCGTCAAACAATTTAAGCGGCTCGTAAGCGGTATAGCCCCAATTCAGCAGCTTTTGCGACTCGTTAGCCCGCGCATTCTCATTGGCCGTGCCGAGCACGATGGACAGCAGGCGTCGCCCGCCATTGCCGCCAGCGACCGCCAGGCCGGGGTAATCGCGCTTGGCCGTGGCCACCATGCAGTAGCCCGCCGCTTCGGTATAGCCGGTCTTGAGGCCGTCGACCGTCGGGTCGCGCAGCAGCAAAAGATTGCGGTTGTTGTCGTTGGCCGCGGGCGTGCCGGGGTAGCGGTACTTTTTGATGGCGTAGTAGCCGGTGTACTCCGGGAAGTCGGACATCAGGCGCGTGGCCAGGGTAGCCAAGTCGCGTGCCGTGGTGGTGTGACCCGGCTCGGTCAAGCCCTCGGGATTTTTATAACTGGTGGATTTCATGCCCAGCAGCTGGGCCTGGTTGTTCATCATTTGCACGAAATGGGCCACATTGCCCCCCACGCCTTCGGCCAGCGCCATCGTCGCATCATTGCCAGATTGCACCACCATGCCTTTGATCAAGTCTTCGACGGGTACCTGCATCTTGGGGTCGATGAACATGCGCGAACCCGGCATCTTCCAGGCACGTTCGCTCACACCAAAAGTCTGGGTCAGGCTGATTTTTTTGGATTTCAGCGCGTCAAACACCAAATAGGCCGACATCAGCTTGGTAAGCGATGCGGGCTCCATAGGCGAGTCGATATCTTTGGAGGCCAGTATTTGGTGCGCTGTCACATCCACCAACAGGTAGGAGCGCGCGGCAATCTCCGGGGGCTGGGGCGTTTGGGCAGACGCCGCCATCCAGCCTGCAGCCAGGATGAAGGCCAGAAAAGGTCGAAAAAAGAAGGTAACCATCGGGTGGAATGTCATGAAAGCTTCAAAGGTGAGGGGTGCGCGCGCTGGGCACAGGGGCCTCAGCAGGTGCGCTGTGGCTTAGGGTGCGGCCAAGTGGCGCGCCACCAAGCTGCGCAGGAGCGGCAATTGTCCATGAAAGAAGTGCTCGACCCCGGGAATGACGGTGATCGGCAGTTTTTGTGGACGGGCCCAGTTCATGACATCGGCCAGAGGCACCGTGTCGTCCTGCTCGCCATGAACTACCAGCGTGCGGGCGTGCAATTCCTCAGGAATCGGCGCCACCGCAAAGCGGCTGGCCGCCGTGCCCACCAACACGATGTTCGAAATCGGCCGCTGTGCTGCCAATAGCTCCACCGCCTGGCTGGTGACAAAGGCGCCAAAGGAAAAGCCCGCCAAGGCCAAGGCACCCGGCACGTCCGCTGGATCGCTCTGACCCTTCGCGTAACCCTGCGCGTAACCCTGGGCGTATTGCGCAACCACTGCCAGCAGGTCTTGCAACTCACCACGGCCTTCGTCGTAACTGCCCTGGCTGGCGCCCACGCCCCGGAAATTGAAGCGCACCGCCTGCCAGCCGCTTTGCACAAAGGCACGTGCCAAGGTCTGCACCACCTTGTTTTCCATGGTGCCGCCAAACAGGGGGTGCGGATGGGCAATTACAGCGGTGCCACGCGCCACCTGTCCGGGTTCTAACTGCGGGGCGTCGATCATCAACTCCAAGGCGCCTGCAGGCCCCTGAAGGGTGGTTTTGGTGGTGCGTGGATTCATGCTGGGCTCAGCGCCCCACCTGCGGCGGCAATAGCAGGCGCTGCACCACTTTGCCGCCGATCAGGTGTTCGGTGACGATGTCGTCGATGTCGTTGGCGTCCACGTAGGTGTACCAAACGCCCTCCGGGTAGACCACCGCCACCGGACCGCCAGCGCAGCGGTCCAGGCAACCGGCTTTGTTCACTCTCACTTGGCCGGGGCCGGACAGGTTGGAATCACGAATGCGCTGCTTGCAACGGTCAAAACCGGCCTGCGCCTGGTGCTGGGCGCAGGACTCCTCGCCGTTTTTGCGCTCGTTCAGGCAAAAAAATATGTGGCGTGCAAAGTAGGGTTTGTCGCTGGCGTCGGAGGGCAAAGCAGTGTTCATTTGCCAATTTTAGTGGCCGACCTTCAATTGCCGCGCCTGCGCCCGGTGATGTGCGTCAACGCCACGCCCATGGCCGCATAGGGCCAGACCCAGCCCAGCCATTGGGCAATCCCGTTGAATCGGATGAAGCGGCCCTGCTCCCAGGCCAGCAAGGTTTGCGCAAAGTAGGGGCTGTCGGGGGCCTGATTCAACAGCCCCACACTCAGCCCGAGCGCCAAAAGGGCCAGCGAGGCGCTTACCGGCGTCGCAACGCGTACCAGCGCCAGCGCCGCTGTCACACCCAGGGTGACACCAGTAAACGTATTGCGGTTCAGCCAAGCCCAAGTATGGTCGGGCCCCCAGCTCAGCGCCGCAGACAAGCCAGTGGCGGCGCTGCCCACCGCCAACATCACCGCCACCAGCGCCACGCGGTGGCGTGGTGAGTGCACCACACAAAACCCGAGCAAGCAGGGCACCAACAGCCCCAGCGCCACACAGAGAATTTCTGAACTTGGGCTTAAAAATGCCGCAAAGTCCGCTGGGGGGGCGGCCTTGATCTCCCACGGCAGCAAAGTTTCTAAATAGCCCGTCAGGCGGTTCCAGACCTGACCCACACCAAACGGCACCGCAGCGGGAAACAACAAGGCGGCTGGCCAGGCCAGCAGCAGCGCCAACACGCCGCGCGACTGGGGCGCCAACCAGCGTCTGCGCCAATCGTCCCACCATGCCAGCCATCCCCAGCGCACCATGGCCTGCGCCATTCCAGCACCCAATGCGGCACCGACCGTGTTGAGCAACCAATCTTCGCGGGACGCCACGCGCTGGGGCAAATAGCTTTGCAAGGCCTCCATCACCAGGGACAGCACACTCACCAGTAAGACGGCGCGCAGCACCGGCAGGGCGCGCTGGCTGGTGCGCAGGGTCAGCAGCAGGAGCAGAGCCCCCAGCGGCATGTAGCCGAGCACGTTAATGGCCATGTCAAAGCCGGACCAATAGCGGGGAACGGGGGCGAACAGGTAGGACCAGGGTGCGATGTCCTGGTCGCGCCAGTTGGAAAAAGGGTACAGACTGGCGTACACCACCAAGGCGACATACATCCAGGTGACAGGCCAGGCAGCGGACTTGCGCATGTCCGGCCGTCGATTAAAAGGGTTTGACCACCACCAGCAGCACCGCGGCCACCAGCATCAGTACCGGCGCTTCATTGAACCAGCGAAACCACACATGGCTGCGATGCATCGCATTGGCCTGGAATTTGCGCAAGATGCCCGCGCAGGCGTGGTGGTAGCCCACCACCAGCAACACCACGCCGAGCTTGGCATGCATCCAGCCGTTACCTGGTCCCAGACCGATGCCGTACCAAAGCCACAGGGTCAGGCCCAAGGCCAAAGCAGGCACAGCCAGCAAGGTCGTAAAGCGCAAGAGCTTGCGCGCCATCAACAAAAGCCGCGCCCGCTCAGCATCTGACTGCGGCTCCACCATGGCCAAATTGACAAAAATGCGGGGCAGGTAGAACAGACCTGCAAACCAGCTGGCGACAAAAATGATGTGGAAGGATTTGACCCAAAGCATGGGCAAAGTGTAGTCGTACGCCGCGCCGCGAGGCAGGGCGATCCCCCGTGCAGGAAAAAAAACCCCAGCATCTGGGCCGGGGTGATAAGCCTGTTTGCTGTGACACATCGAGGCCCCGCTCAGGGAGGAAAAGCGGGGGACGCCAAGGCGCCCACAGCAGAGAATATCAGAATTTTCACGAATCAATAGGATAAATGTCGTTTTTGCGTAAATTTATGAAATTCGTTTAAAAAATGCAATGCATAACGGTACCGAAAAGCGTGTGCACTCCGTTGCTGGCAGGCCCTTAGATGCTTCGTCAGCGAAATCAGGCACAATTTTGTCCATGATTACTCCCGCACCCTTCCCAATTGGCCGCCCGCGCCGCCTGCGGCGCGACAGCTTCACCCGCAACCTGGTGCGTGAAAACCGGCTCACCGCCCACGACCTGATTTATCCGGTGTTTGTGGTGGAGGGGCACGGCCAGCGGGTGCCTATCCCCTCGATGCCCGGTGTCGAGCGTCTGAGCCTGGACCTGTTGCTGCCGGTGGCCGAAGAATGCGTTCGCTTAGAAATCCCGGTCATGGCCTTGTTCCCGGTGATTGACCCCTTGCTCAAGAGCTACGACGGCGCCGAAGCCCTCAACCCCGACGGCTTAGTCCCGCGCATCGTGCGGGCCTTGAAAAAAGAGTTTCCCCAGCTCGGCGTCATGACCGACGTCGCGCTCGACCCCTTCACGACCCACGGCCAGGACGGCCTGCCGGATACGCGACTCGGCCAGGATGGCTACATTCTTAATGACGAGACCACGGCCGTTCTGGTACAGCAAGCGCTGACCCAGGCCCGTGCCGGCGTGGACATCGTGGCACCCAGCGACATGATGGACGGGCGCATTGGTGAAATCCGCCAAGCGCTGGAGGCAGAAAAGCTGGTGCACACCCGCATCATGGCCTACAGCGCCAAATACGCCAGTGCGTTTTACGGCCCCTTCCGTGACGCCGTGGGGTCGGCCGGCAATCTGGGCAAAGGCAATAAAAAGGTCTACCAAATGGACCCCGCCAACACCGACGAGGCACTGCGCGAAGTCGCTATGGATATCGCTGAAGGCGCCGACATGGTGATGGTCAAGCCTGGGATGCCTTACTTGGACGTGGTGCGCCGCGTCAAAGACGAATTCAAGGTCCCCACCTTCGCCTACCAGGTCTCGGGCGAATACGCGATGCTCAAGGCAGCCGCCGCCAACGGCTGGCTGGACCACGATGCGGTCATGCTGGAAAGCCTGCTGGCCTTCAAGCGTGCTGGCGCTGATGGGGTGCTCACCTACTTCGCCTTGGATGCCGCGCGCGCGCTCCAGACCTGACCACCCCAGCCGCCGGCATGGCGCCGGGCGATGAAAGGCGACCATGCGGATTTTCACCATTGAAAAAGACGGCCTGACCGAGAGCGATTCCCTTCAAGGCCTCAACGAGCAGGGCATCCCGCAACAAGGCTTTGTCTGGATTTCCTGCACCCGCAGTGCCTTGGAGTCCGATCTGGCTTCGCTGCAAGCCACATTGCAGGCCTTGTGTGGCGTAGAACTGCTGGACTTGCATATCAGCGACCTGCTGAATGTCCAGCTTCCTTCGCATTACGACTACACCTCGGACTACGATATTTTGATTTTTCGGCGCTTGGCGGCCGCGCAGGTTGGAGCGGGCCCGGAATTCCTCGAGAGAGGGCAAACCGGAAAACGCAGCGGCTTGCCCATATTGCGCCACATCGATACCAGCCCGGTCGGCTTTGCCGTGATGGACCGCTTGCTGCTCACTGTGCATCCCGACGATTGTGCGGTGCGCGAAGGGTACACGGCCAAGCTGATGCAAAGCGCCAATACCAAGTCCCATACGGCCGGCGCATTCATTCCGACCGACTCCGCCGATTTGATGCTGCGCATCGTCAACCACATGGTGGATGGCTACCTTGCATTGCGCAGGGATTTGACGCGCCAGCTCGACCATTGGCAGGCCAAGTTGCTCAACCCCAAAACGCGATTCAACAATTGGTCATCTTTGCTGGACGCCCGCTTGGCCCTGCACCAACTCGATGAGGTGTGCGAAGACCAGCGTGCCAGCATTCAGGACTGGATCGAGGCGGTCAAAACCTGGCCAGAGCCCCAAACGGCCGCCGCCAAGCGGGATCGGGAGTTGCTGCAAGTGCGAAGCCGTGATGTGCTCGAGCACATCGAGCGCGTGGTGCGCCATGTGCAGCGCTTGGAGCAAAACGCGGAGACCGCCGTCCAAATGCACTTCAACGCCCAAAGCAACCGCACCAATGACATCATGCGCACCTTGACGGTATTCACTGCCGTGTTTTTGCCATTGAACCTCCTGGCCGGCATCTTTGGCATGAACTTCGAGTTCATGCCGGTACTGCACTTGGACTACGGGTTCTGGGGCTCCATTGTCTCCATGGTGGTCATCGCGGCAGGGATGGTGGCCTATTTTTGGCGCAAGCATTACCTCCACCAGTAGCCCTTGCGCGGCACACGCGCTAAGGTACGATGCGCGCCCAGGGCTTTGGGCCCACTTTGGAAGCTTCATGGAACTCAAACCGCTGGTAACCCTGCTGGCCATCGTCAACCCGTTGGCCATCGTGCCGTTTTTTATCCACTACACCCAGAATTTTTCGCCTGCGCAGCGGCGCAGCACGATCCAGGTGTCCTCGTTCAGCGCCTTTGTCGTGATTGCAGTCAGCGCCCTGGCAGGCTTGCAGATTTTGGAGTTTTTTGGCATTTCTCTGGCCAGTTTCCAGGTGGGTGGCGGCATGTTGCTGCTCACCAGTGCGCTCAACATGCTCAACGCCCAACCGGCCGAAGCCAAAACCAGCTCCCACGAACTGCAAGACGGCGCAGAAAAGGCCGCCATGGGCGCCAGCATCGCGGTGGTACCGCTGACCATACCCCTGCTCACGGGCCCGGCCACCATGTCCACTGTGGTGATTTACGCCGACAAAGCCAAGACCTTTCTCCAAATGAGCACCCTGGTCGGCTATGGCGTGGTCGTGGCACTGGCCACTGCACTGTGTTTTTCGCTGGCGCAACCGATTGCCCGCGTGCTGGGCAAAACCGGCATCAACGTGATGACGCGTTTGATGGGCCTGATCCTGGCCGCACTGGCCGTCGAAGTGATGTCCGACGGCCTGACCAAACTCTTTCCCGCGCTGGGCCACGGATGAGCCCGCCTTTTCATGAAAGCCCACCATGACGGATGCCACCAACCCCTACGTCTGCAGCCCTGACCTGACCGTGGAATTGCGCGGGCCGGTGCTGTGGCTCACCATCACCCGGGAAGAACGGCGCAACGCCATGAGCCATGGCGTGCTGGCCGGCATGGCGCAGGCGATTTCGCAGGCCCAGGCGGACCGCAGCGTGCGCGCCATTGTGGTCACCGGTGCAGGCAGCAAGGCCTTTTGCGCCGGAGCGGATTTGCAAAACGCCCAAGCCTTTACCACCGACTATTCCGAACCGCATGGCCACCTGGCGCAACTCTTGCGCGTGGCCAAAGCCAGCTATGTACCGTTGATTGCGCGCGTCAACGGCGCCTGCATGGCCGGCGGCATGGGTTTGCTGTCTATGTGTGATCTGGCCGTGGCCAGCAGCCACGCCGTGTTTGGTCTGCCCGAAGTCAAGGTCGGTGTGTTTCCGGCCCAGGTGCTCAGCGTGCTGCAGCACCTGATTCCACGGCGCACGTTGGTGGAAATGTGCATCACCGGCGAGCCCATCAGCAGCGCACAGGCCCTGGGCTATGGATTGGTGAACTACATCGACGAGGACGTGGACGCCAAGCTGGACTGGCTGCTCTCGCGCATGCTGGACAAATCCCCCGCCGCCGTGCGACGGGGCCTGTACACCATGAAAAAGGTGGAAGCCATGGCGTTTGAGGAGTCGATGGCGTTTACGGAGAGTCAAATTGCCCTGTTCACTTTGACCGACGATGCGCGCGAGGGCCAAAAAGCCTTTCAAGAAAAACGCAAACCCGTGTGGGCCGGAAAATAAACGCCATGAGTGACACCACCTTTGACTACATCATCGTTGGCGCAGGTACCGCGGGCTGCCTGTTGGCCAACCGACTGAGTGCCGATGCCAGTAAGCGCGTCCTGCTCATTGAGGCCGGGCGGCGCGACGACTACCACTGGATTCATATTCCGGTGGGCTACCTGTACTGCATTGGCAATCCGCGCACCGACTGGATGTACAAAACCCAAGCCGAGGCCGGCCTCAACGGCCGCAGCCTGATTTACCCGCGCGGCAAAACACTGGGCGGCTGCAGCAGCATCAACGGCATGATTTACATGCGCGGACAGGCGCGCGACTACGACGGTTGGGCGCAGCTGCTGGGTGACGAGAGCTGGAGCTGGAACAACAGCCTGCCCTATTTCAAGATGCACGAGGACCACCACAAGGGCGCCAGCGCCTTGCACGGCGCGCAGGGCAATGCGCCCAGCCTTCTGCAGACTGCCAACTCTCCCTACCACGAGGTCCTTCGCCACCGCAAAGCGGGCGGCGAGTGGCGCGTGGACAAGCAGCGGCTGCGCTGGGACGTGCTGGAAGCCTTTGCCCGCGCCGCCCAGCAAGCGGGCATTCCCGCCACCGACGACTTCAACACCGGCGACAACGAGGGTGTGGGCTACTTCGAGGTCAACCAAAAAAAGGGCTGGCGCTGGAACACCGCCAAAGCCTTTTTGCGCCCGACCTGCTATGGGCGGCCCAACTTTGAAATGTGGACCAGCGCACAAGTCTCCAAGCTCGTGCTCCAGGGCGGCACCGACGGCGAGCCGCTGCGCTGCACCGGCGTGCAGGTTTGGAACGGGCACGAGATGGTCACGGCCAGCGCACGGCGCGAAGTGATTTTGAGCGCGGGGGCCGTGGCATCGCCCCAGCTGCTGCAGCTCTCGGGTCTGGGGCCTGCGCAAGTGCTGCAAAGCCAAGGGGTGGCCGTCGTCAAAAACATGGCCGGCGTGGGCGCCAACTTGCAAGACCATTTGCAAATTCGTGCGGTGTTCAAGGTCAAGAACACCACCACGCTCAACCGCCTGGCCAGCAGCCTGTGGGGCAAAGCGCGTATCGGCATGGAATACGCTTTCAAACGCAGTGGGCCCATGAGCATGGCGCCCAGCCAGTTGGGCGCCTTCACCCGCAGCGACCCCGACCAGCCTTACCCCAATCTGGAATACCACGTGCAACCACTGAGCCTGGACGCGTTTGGATCGCCACTGCACACCTTCGACGCCATCACCGCCAGCGTCTGCAACCTCAACCCCACGAGCCGGGGCACCGTGCACATTCAATCGCCGAATTTTCAGGACGCGCCCGCGATTGCGCCCAACTACCTGAGCACCGAGAGCGACCGCAAAATCGCTGCCGATTCGCTGCGGGTGACACGGCGCATCGTGTCGCAAAGTGCGCTGGCACCCTACATGCCGCAGGAATACAAACCCGGCGTGGAGTTCCAAACTGACGAAGAGCTGGCCAAGCTGGCCGGCGATATTGCCAGCACCATCTTCCACCCCGTGGGCACCACGGCGATGGGCAAGGCCAGCGACCCCCTGGCCGTGGTCGATGCGCGCCTGCGCGTGCACGGTGTGGCAGGACTGCGGGTGGTGGACGCGGGCGTCATGCCGCGCATCACCAGTGGCAATACCAATTCGCCCACGCTGATGATTGCGGAAAAAGCCGCGCAGTGGATTGCCGAAGACGGCGTCGCCGTGTAAGCGTGCAATCCCATCCAAGCAGGGTAAGCACTGATGCAAGACCCCCCGCTTTGCCGTACATTGGCAGCGCTGTCCCTAGGACTTGCAACTGCGAAAAGTGAAGGCCCCGCCTAGAGCGAAGTCGACGCCGAGGAGACAAAAGCATTGCCCCGCAATGACTCACACCTTTAGAAAAAGGGTAAAAAGCACTGGCGATCCCAGTGCTTTTTTATTTCTCCACCACCATTCCACGCCATGGACCTTTTCATCATCACGCTGGCCTCGCTGCTGGCCGGTTTTGTCGACTCGATCGTCGGCGGCGGGGGCCTGGTCCTGACACCGGCCTTGTTTGCCACCTATCCCGGCGCGGCACCGGCCACACTGTTCGGCACCAACAAAGGGGCCTCGGTATGGGGTACGGCGCTGGCCACCTGGCGCTATAGCCGCCAAGTGCATTTGCCGTGGGCCTCTCTGGCGCCCGCTGCTGCGGCGGCACTGCTCGCATCCCTCGCGGGCGCGTGGCTGGTCACACAGCTCAGCCCCGAGTACCTGCGCAAGGCCTTGCCGGTGCTGCTGCTGGCCTTGCTGGTTTACACCTTGGCCAAGAAAGAGCTGGGCCACAGCCACGCGCCCCGTTTTTCAGGGCGGGCGCAAACCGGGGTGTTGTGCGCCATTGGCACGGCCATTGGCTTTTACGACGGATTTTTTGGCCCCGGCACGGGCAGCTTTTTTGTCTTCTTGCTCGTGCGTGTGGCGGGCTTTGACTTTTTGCATGCCTCGGCCAGTGCCAAGCTGCTCAACACGGCCAGCAATCTGGCCGCACTCAGCCTGTTTGCCCTGACCGGCCACGTGTGGTGGCACCTGGTGCTGGCCATGGCACTGGCCAATATGGCGGGCAGCATGGCGGGCACCCACCTTGCGCTCAAGCACGGCACGGGCTTTGTACGCATCGGCTTTTTGGTGGTGGTCAGCGCACTCATCCTCAAGACCGGCTGGGACGCGTTTTTGCGCTGAGGCTGCGGTTCACCCTTAGGGCTTGGCCAACTCCGGCGGGGGCCAGGGCATGTCAGACACTTTGCGCGGCGTACCAATGGGTGCGGCAGCAAGACCTTTGCTGACCGCGGCCAGATCGTCGGCGCTGGGGTATTGCTGCAGCAGCCAGTAGTCAAAGACACGCCGGGCAATGGGCGCAGCCGAGGCGGCGCCAAAGCCCGCGTTTTCCACAATCACGGCCAGCGCCACCTGCGGATCTTGCGCCGGTGCAAACGCCACATAGAGCGAATGGTCGCGCTGGCGCTCTTCCATGCGCGCGGCGTTGTATTTTTCGTTTTTTCCCAAACTGACCGCCTGGGCTGTGCCGGTCTTGCCACCGCTCAAATAGGGTGCACCGGCAAACACGCGGGCCGAGGTGCCCTCTTGCGTGACCCCCACCATCGCCTGCACGATCACCGCGATGTTGTCCGACTTGAGTTTCAAGTCCTGACCTGGCTCGGCGCTTCGTACGGTGCTGGCATGGCTGCTGGCGTCGCGGGTGGAGGTCACCAGGCGCGGGCGGTGCTTGACACCCTGGTTGGCCAAAGCGGCCGTGGCCTGGGCCAATTGCAGCATGGTGAAGCTGTTGTAGCCTTGGCCGATGCCCAGTGAAATCGTCTCACCGGCATACCATTTTTTTTGCTCGGGGCGCTTGTAGTAATTGCGCTTCCACTCCTGGTTGGGCAAGACGCCGCGCACCTCGCCGAGCACATCAATGCCGGTGATCTGACCAAAACCCAGTGGCGCCATGAAGTCGTGCATGGTTTCCACACCCAGCTCATTGGCCAAGGAATAAAAGTACGCGTTGCTCGACTCCACAATGGCGCGGCGCATGTCCATGATGCCGCCGCGTTCGTTTTCCGGGCTGCCGAAGCGGTGGCCACCAAACATGTAAAAGCCGGGGTCGTTGATCAGCGTCGTGGCATTGCGCGTTCCGGTCTCTAAGGCGGCCAATGCCAGAAAGGGCTTGTAGGTGGAGCCCGGCGGATAGGTGCCCCGCAGCGCACGGTTGAGCAAGGGACGATCGGGCGACTCATTGAGCATTTGCCAGTTCTCCTGGTCAATGCCCTCGACAAACAAGTTGGAGTCAAACGTGGGCTTGCTGACAAAGGCCAGCACTTCGCCGGTCTTGGGGTCCAGCGCAACCAGGGCGCCGCGGCGCTCGCCAAACATTTGCTCCACCAGGTACTGCAGCTTGATGTCGATGGACAAAGCCACTGTGTCCCCGGGCGTTGCAGCGCTGCTCGAGAGGCGGCGCACCGCGCGCCCGCCCGCCGAGGTCTCAATGTGTTCCACACCGGTGGTGCCATGGAGCTGACGTTCATAACTTTGCTCAATGCCGAGCTTGCCGATGTATTCGGTACCCCGGTAATTGCCTTGGTCGTCGTCGTTGCTGATGGCCTCTTTTTCGCTGGCGTTGATGCGCCCGATATAGCCAATCACATGGCTGGCCAGCTCACCATAGGGGTAGTTGCGAAACAGTCGCGCCTTGATCTCCACCCCTGGAAAGCGAAACCGTTGTGCGGCAAAGCGCGCCACTTCGGCATCGGTCAAGCGGCTGCGAATCGGCACCGACTCGAAGCTCTTGGACTCGTCCATCAGCTTTTTGAAGCGCCTGCGGTCGCGCGGGGCAATGTCGACGACTGCTGCCAAGCCTTCGATGGTGGCGTCCAAATCCGCCACTTTGGAGGGCATGATTTCCAGCGTATAGGCCGAATAGTTGCTCGCCAAGACAATGCCGTTGCGGTCTTCAATCAAGCCCCGGTTGGGCACGATGGGCACGATGGCGGTGCGGTTACTCTCGGCCTGGGCGCGCAAGTCCTCGTGGCGCCAGACCTGCAGGTACACCAATCGGACCAACAACAGGAAAAAGCAGACCCCCACCAGCAGGGTAAAGACAAAAATACGGGTGCGAAACCGGGCCAGATCGCTCTCTACATTGCGCAGTTCCATGGTGCCGGGTGCTGCTAGAGCGGACGGTTTTCGTCCGGATCAGGGGCGCGGCGCTGCGGAGCCAGCAATACCAAGCTGACCAGCGGCCACAACAGAGCCTCCGCCACGGGTGCCAACAGGGCCCACCAACCAGGCACGCCGCCGCTCACCAGCACGCTGAGCATCGCCTCCAAGGCGTGTGCCAACACAAACAGCGGAAACACCTGAAGCGCCTGTTCCGTCACGCTGAACCAGCGCAAGCGCCGATGCACCGCAATGGCCAGGTAGCTCAGCACGGTGTAGGTCAACGCGTGCTGCCCGAGCAAACCGCCCTGGTACACATCCACCAGCAGGCCCGCGACAAAGGCCGTGGCCATGCCCACGCGGCGCGTCTGGTGAACGGTCCAAAACACCAGCACGATCGAGAGCAGGTCCGGCGCCCAGGCCGCGCGACCCCACAACAGCATATTGGCCACCATATAAATCAACATGGAACCAAGCAAAGATGCCCACACAAAGCTGGGATTAACGGGCATCAGCAGCCGCTGGCCGGGGCGCATGATCATCGTCGGCCTCCACTTTTTCCGGCCTTGGGCTCCGGCGCAGGCGCTGGCCGCGCAGGCGCATCGGCACCTACCGGGTCGAGTACCAGCACGTGGGCAGCGGCAGACACCAAGGCCACGGGGACGCAGTAAATGCGGGCGAATACCGCGTCAGTGCGCCGCTCGACTTTCTCGATGCGGGCCACGGGCAGGCCCGCAGGATAGACACCGTCCACACCGCTGGTGGTTAACAAGTCGCCCACCGCCACGTCCGCGTTCGCGGCCATGAAGCGCAGCTCCAAAGCGTCGGCATGGCTGGAGGTGTCGCCATAGGCCACACCGCGCGCACCCGTGCGTGCGTTCTGCACAGGAATGGCGTGGTCACGGTCGGTGATCAAGGTGACCTCGCTGACCATGGGAAACAAGCGCGTCACCTGGCCCAAGACGCCAAGCTCGTCCACCACCGGTGCGCCCAGACGCATGCCCTGCACCTGGCCTTTGTCCAGTATCACTTTGCGGCTGTAGGGGTCGGCCGCGTCGTAAAGCACCTGCGCGGCGTGGGCGGGAGACTCGAGGCGCTGCTGCAGTGCAATCAAATCACGCAGGCGGCGGTTTTCCAAGAGCAGCTGCTCTGCCAGGTTGGCGCGTTGTGCCTGCACCGAGAGTTGTTGGCGCAGTTTTTGGAAGTCCGCCTCTTTGCGACTTAAGCCGTCCAGGGTGGATTGCACCGCGTCCGCCACGATCAGCGGGCGCATGGCAAGCCACTGCACGGGGTACAGCAGCACCGACAAGGCAGAGCGCAGAGGTTGCACCATGTGCCAGCGGGCATCCGCCACCATGACCAGCAAGGCCAAGCTGCTGAACACCAGCAAGCGAGAAAGAGCAGACGGCCCTTGGCGGAAAAACGCCGGTGGTTCCCGGCCCAGCGTAGCGCGCGCCATCGCTGTCTGAGACGCTTATTCGTTGGTGAAAATCGAACCCAGGCGCTCCATCTGCTCCAGCGCAATGCCGCAGCCCCGCACCACACAGGTCAGCGGGTCTTCGGCCACCAGCACGGGCAGACCGGTTTCTTCGGCCAGCAAGCGGTCCAGGTCGCGCAAGAGAGCGCCGCCGCCGGTGAGCATCATGCCGCGGTCGGCGATGTCGGCGCCGAGCTCGGGAGGCGTTTGCTCCAGCGCATTTTTGACGGCGGAGACGATGTTGTTAAGCGGGTCGGTCAGCGCTTCCAAAATTTCGTTGCTCGAAATCGTGAAGCTGCGGGGCACGCCCTCGGACAAGTTGCGTCCGCGCACTTCCATTTCTTTCACCTCGGAGCCAGGGAAGGCAGATCCGATCTGTTTCTTGATGGCTTCTGCCGTGGGCTCACCAATGAGCATGCCGTAGTTGCGGCGGATGTAGTTGATGATGGCTTCGTCAAATTTGTCGCCACCCACGCGCACGCTGCCTTTGTAGACCATGCCGCCCAGCGAAATCACGCCCACCTCGGTGGTGCCGCCACCAATGTCGACCACCATAGAGCCGCAAGCCTCGCTCACGGGCAATCCCGCGCCGATGGCTGCAGCCATCGGTTCTTCGATCAAATACACCTCGCTGGCACCGGCGCCCAGTGCCGACTCGCGAATGGCGCGGCGCTCGACCTGGGTAGAGCCGCAGGGCACGCAAATGATGATGCGCGGGCTGGGGCGGAAAACGCTGCGCGGGTGCACCATCTTGATGAACTGCTTGAGCATTTGCTCAGTCACCGTGAAGTCGGCAATCACACCGTCCTTCATGGGGCGAATGGCTTCAATGTTGCCGGGCACCTTGCCCAGCATGGCCTTGGCTTCTTTGCCGACGGCTTGGATGGATTTTTTGCCCTGGGGGCCACCTTCGTGGCGGATCGCCACAACCGAAGGCTCGTCCAGCACGATGCCTTTGTCGCGCACAAAAATCAGGGTGTTGGCCGTGCCCAAGTCAATGGCCAGGTCGGTGGAAAAATAACGGGTAAAAGCGCCAAACATTGCAAATCCTCTACGGGCCCGCGGTGCGATGGCGCGCCAGGTGGCCGGGGTGGGTGGGGTAAAAACGGTAATGGAGTAGGAGGGCAGAGCGCACAAATGCAGTGCCGGCCAAAGGCAGGATAATACCCCATCCCCTGCAATTTACCCTTGGGCAGCGCCTGTGCCACCCCTGTCTTTACTTCGAAATTTGCGCCTTTTTCACCATGTCCCTTGACTCCACCGACATCGCCCGCATCGCCAACCTGGCGCGCTTAGAACTCCAGCCCGAGGAGAGCTCGCGCATGCTGGGCCAGATCAATGCGTTTTTTGACATCGTCACGCAAATCAGCCAGGTGGACACCACCGGCGTGCTGCCCATGGCCCACCCGGTGGACGCCATGCAGCATTTGCAAGCGCATATTGCGGACGCGGATGCCGATGGCATCACCCTGCGCCTGCGCCCCGACGTGGCCAGCGAACCCAATGCCCGCGAAGCCAACCAGCGCAGCGCACCGACGGTCGAGCGCGGCCTGTTTTTGGTTCCGAAAGTGATTGAATAAGCATGACTGAACTGCACAACCTGGGCGTGGCCGAACTGGCGGCGCTGCTGAAAAACAAAGAGGTCAGCGCCGTTGAAGTGGCCACCCGCTTTTTGGCGCGTTGCGGTGGCAATCCGCACCACGCCTTTCTGGACATCGACAGCGAAGCCACACTCGCCCAAGCCCGCGCATCGGACGCCAAACTCGCCAAGGGCACAGCAGGCCCATTGGAGGGCGTGCCGGTGGCGCACAAAGACGTGTTCGTCACCCGCGACTTTGCAAGCACTGCCGGCTCCAAAATGCTCTCGGGCTACCTCTCCCCCTTTGATGCCACCGTGGTCGCGCGCCTGCGCAATGCGGGCATGGTGAGCTTGGGCAAGCTCAACTGCGATGAGTTCGCCATGGGCTCGAGCAACGAAAACTCGGCCTATGGCCCGGTCACCAACCCCTGGAACGCAGCCTATGTGCCCGGCGGCTCCTCAGGCGGCAGCGCAGCGGCGGTGGCAGCGCGGCTCACGCCTGCGGCCACCGGCACCGACACCGGCGGCTCGATCCGCCAACCGGCCGCGTTTTGCGGCATCACTGGCATCAAGCCCACCTATGGCCGCGCCTCGCGCTATGGCATGGTGGCCTTTGCCTCCAGCCTGGACCAGGCCGGACCGATGGCCCGCAGCGCCGAAGATTGCGCGCTCTTGCTCAGCGCCATGTGCGGGCCCGATCTGGACCGCGATTCGACCTCGCTCAACGTGGCCGAGGAAAATTTTTCTGCGCACCTGAACAACAGCCTGCAAGGCTTGCGCGTGGGCGTTCCCCGCGAATTCTTCAGCGATGGCTTGGCAGGCGATGTGCGGGGCGCAATTGACGCCGCGCTGGCGCAGTTTCAGGCGCAAGGTGCGACCCTGGTACCGATTTCCTTGCCGCGCACCGAGTTGTCGATTCCCGTCTACTACATCATTGCTCCGGCCGAAGCCAGCTCCAACCTCAGCCGCTTTGATGGTGTCAAATTTGGCCACCGCGCCAAGGACTTTGCCGACCTGACCGATATGTACAAAAAGACCCGTGCTGAGGGTTTTGGCGACGAGGTGAAGCGCCGCATCATGACCGGCGCTTATGTGCTGTCGCACGGCTACTACGACGCCTACTACCTGCAGGCCCAAAAAATCCGCCGCATGATTGCCGACGACTTTCAAAACGCTTTCAAAGCATGCGATGTCATCGCGGGCCCGGTGGCCCCCACTGTGGCGTGGAAGATTGGCGAAACATCTGACGACCCGCT
>CANFLX010000040.1 GCA_947447985.1 Comamonadaceae bacterium | reverse complement strand
GCGCGCTTCGCGCTCGGCCAGAATGGGCTCGGCCTCGCTGGCGTAAATGGTTTTGTCGTCTTTTTTGCGGTCGGGCGGCGGCAGTTGCAGCGTGACCGATGTGCCTGGTTTGTTAGGAATGAGCTTGCTGATGCCGTCGCAAAAGCCATACGGAAAATCCAGCACACGGCCCACGTCGCGAATCGCAGCGCGCGCGGCCATGGTGCCGAAGGTAACGATTTGGCTCACCGCCTCTTTGCCGTATTTGTCTTTGACGTAGTCAATCACCAGATTGCGGTTGGTCTGGCAAAAGTCGATGTCAAAGTCGGGCATGGACACCCGCTCGGGGTTCAAAAAGCGCTCGAACAGCAAGTTGTACTGCAGTGGGTCCAGGTCGGTGATCTTGAGTGCATAGGCCACCAAACTGCCCGCACCCGAACCGCGCCCCGGCCCCACGGGGCAGCCGTTGTTTTTGGCCCAGTTGATGAAGTCGCCCACGATCAAAAAGTAGCCGGGGAAACCCATCTTGATGATGGTCGCCAGCTCAAACTCCAGGCGCTCCAGGTAGCGCGGCATTTGCGCGGTGCGCTCGGCCTCTTGCGGATAGAGGTGCAGCATGCGCTCTTGCAAGCCCTGGTGCGAGGCGTAGCGGAAGTAGTCCTCTGGTGACATGCGCACGCCATCGACCAAGGGTGTAGGAAAGTCCGGCAGCTGTGGCTTGCCCAGCACGAGGGTGAGGTTGCAGCGCTTGGCAATTTCTTCGGTGTTGGTGATGGCCGAGGGCAAATCGGCAAACAGGGCCTGCATTTGCTCCGCGGACTTGAAATACTGCTCGCGGGTAAAGCGCCGCACCCGCTTGGGGTTGCTGAGCAAGTCGCCATCCGAAATACAGACGCGCGCTTCGTGGGCTTCAAAGTCGTCGGGCGTGGCAAATTGCACCGGGTGCGTCGCCACCACCGGCAGGCGCATGCGCGCGGCCAGCTGCGCCGCCGCCACCACATGGGCTTCGTCGTCGGTGCGCCCTGCCCGCTGCAACTCCAGGTAAAAGCGGTGGGGAAAGATGCTGGCCAGCTCCAGCGCCACATCGTGGGCACGCTGGGTATCGCCCTGCACCAGGGCCTGGCCGACGGGCCCGGCTTGGGCGCCCGAGAGGCAGATCAAGCCCTCGTTGAGTTCTTTCAACCAGACCAGCTTGGCCGACACCTGGGGCGTGCCGGTGTTTTGCGTATGGGCGCGCGCCAGCAGCTCGGACAAATTGAGGTAGCCCTGCTTGTTTTGCACCAGCAACACGATGCGCGAGGTGGCCAGCGGGTCGGCGCCCATGCCTTCCACAATCACTTCTGCGCCGATCAGGGGCTTGACGCCCTTGGAGCGGCAGGCGCGGTAAAACTTGACCGTGGCAAACAGGTTGTTGAGGTCGGTAATGGCCAAGGCGCCTTGTCCATCGGATGCGGCCGCGTCCACCACCTCGTCCACACGGTTGGTGCCGTCAACGACGGAAAATTCGGTATGCAGGCGCAGGTGGATAAACATGGGGGAGCGTCAGAGGACAGTTACTTGGCGGCTTTTTTCTTGCTGATGCAATCGGCCAGCACACACAAAATCTCGAACGCCATGGTGGCGCCCACCAGGGCCGTGTTGCCGCTGGGGTCAAAGGGCGGAGAGACTTCCACCACGTCACCACCAATCAAATTCAGGCCCTGCAGGCCGCGCACCACGTGCTGGGCTTCCAGCGTGGTCATACCGCCGATCTCGGGCGTGCCAGTGCCTGGGGCGTAGACCGGGTCCAGCGCATCCACGTCAAAGCTCACATAGGTGGCGCCATCGCCCACCACGCGTCGGGCCTCGGCAATCACAGCCGCCGTGCCCAGTTGGTGGAACTCGTCAATGTCAATCACGCGGATGCCCTGCTCCTGACCCCAGGTGTCTTCAGCGTCGTTGTACAGCGCGCCGCGAATGCCGATTTGCACCGTGCGCTTGGGGTCCAGGACGCCTTCTTCGATGGCGCGCCGAAATGGCGTGCCGTGGGTGTATTTGTAACCGCCGAAGTAGCCGTCCCAGGTGTCGGTGTGGGCGTCAAAGTGCACCATGCCCACCGGGCCATAGCGCTTGGCCAGGGTGCGCAAAATCGGCAGGCTCACCAGGTGATCGCCACCGATCGACAAAGGCGCCACGCCTGCGGCCTGCAGCTTGTCAAAAAAGCCTTCAATACGCGCCAATGAATCCATCAAATCCACCGGGTTGACGGGCGTGTCCCCCAGATCGGCACAGTTGCAAATCGAAAACGGCTTGATGCCATTGGCCCGGTTGACGTTGCGCACCATGGTCGAGTTGTCGCGCACCTGGCGCGGGCCGTGGCGGGCGCCTGCGCGATTGGTGGTGCCGCCGTCCCAGGGCACGCCAACCAAGCCAATGTCCACATCCTTGAACATTGGTTCGTCCAGGCCCACCAAGGGCAGGCGCATGAGCGTGGCAATGCCGGCAAAGCGCGGCATCACCGAGCCGGTGATGGGATGGAAACGATCGTCTGCCATGGGGTGATCTTTCAACAAAAAAGGGAGGTGCCGCAGCCTTAAGGCTTGAGCAAGGGGCTCGAGACCATCAGGCTCAAAATTTCAAACAGCATTTGCGCGCCGGCCTGGGCGGTGTTGGTGGTGGTGTCGTATTGCGGTGCCACTTCCACCACGTCGCCGCCACAAATGGCCAGGCCTTGGAGACCGTGCAATATCTCTAAGGCTTCCCGAGTGCTCATGCCGCCAATCTCAGGCGTGCCGGTGCCGGGTGCAAAGGCGGGGTCCAGACCATCAATGTCAAAGGTGATGTAGACCGGCCCGTCGCCCACCACAGCACGCGCCATGCGGATGATCTCGGCGGTGCCCAGGCGGGAAATGTCCTCGGCGTGGACCACCGTCATGCCCGCATCTTTGGAGAACTCCCAGAGGTATTCGGACGAACCGCGAATGCCGATTTGGATGCAGCGCGTGGGGTCCAGCACGCCGTCGAGTACCGCCAGGCGGAACGGCCCACCGTGGTGAAAACGCGTCTGGTCAAACTCGCCGCCGGTGTCGCAATGGGCATCAAAGTGAATCATGCCCAAGGGCTGCTTCTGACCCAAAGCTTTGAGGATGGGATAGGTGATCGAATGGTCGCCCCCCACCGACAAGGGCACGACGCCCTGCGCCACCACGTGGTGGTACCAGGCCTCGATGTCTTCGATGCTCATAGGCAGGCTGTAGCGGCTGCGAAAGGGCACGTCACCCACATCGGCAACGCGCAGGCTGTGCACAGGCGCGCAGTCCAACACATGGTTGTAGGGACCAATGCGCTCTATGGTGCGCAGTGCACGCGGACCAAAGCGGGCACCAGGGCGGTTGCTGGCGCCCAGGTCCATGGGCACGCCCATGAGCGCGACCTGAAGGTCACCAAAATCCGGGTTGGCGGTATCCACAGCGCGCAGGGGCGCTGCCAACAACGAGGGCACGCCCGCGAACGGCGCCGCACGGGTACCGCCTTCCGAAAAAATGGCGGCAGCGACCGGTGCAAACCGCGGGTCGTGGATGGCGGCTGCGCCGCCGGTGTATTTGCTGCGCAGGGCGTCCAGCTGCTCTTTGCTCCAGGCCATGGCTATTTGGCCTTGCGGGCGTGGAAGATGAAGCCCAGGGTATTGAGCAGCAGCTGTGCCGCCAAAATCGCGGTCACCCCAGCCGGGTCATACGCAGGGGCCACTTCCACCAGGTCAATGCCAGCAATGCGGCCACCGCTGCGCTTGACCAGGGCCTGGATGATCTCCAGCACCTCGTAGTACAAAAACCCTCCGTGGCTGGGGGTGCCGGTGCCGGGTGCGATGGACGGATCAAAACCGTCAATGTCAATCGTGAAGTAATAACTAGGCGCATTTGGAATGGCCGCCAGCACCCCCTCCACGCCCATCTTGCGCACCTGACGCACCGAATAAATCTGCGAGCCCGCAGCACGGGCAGCGTCGTAGTCGTCGCGGTTGCTGGAGGACACATTGCGAATGCCGAGCTGCGTCATGCCGGTGATGTGGCTCATCTCGGAGGCGCGGCGCAGCGGGTTGCCGTGGCCATAGCGCACGCCGTGGCGCTCATCCACAAAGTCCAGGTGCGCGTCAAAGTGCACGATGTGGATGGGGCCCTGGCCGTCAAAGGCCTTGATCACCGGCGCATGGATGGAGTGGTCGCCCCCCAGCACCAAGGGCATGGCACCACTGGCCAGGATTTTGCGGATCGCATATTCGGTGTTGGCATGGCTTTTTTCCATGTCGGTGTGGACGATGTCCGCGTCCCCGACATCGACCATGCGAATTTGGTCGCGCGTGAGGTACATCACATCGTCCTCATGGTCGTAGGCACCCGCGTGGCCAAATGAGAACAGTGTGGACGCCTCGCGAATGGCGCGGGGCCCGAAGCGTGCGCCGGGGCGCCACTGGGTGCCCATGTCATTGGGCACGCCGATCACCGCCACATCGGCGTCAATCGCGTTCCAGTCCACGCAGACAGGGGATTTGGCAAAGGTGCAATGGCCTACAAAAGGCAGGTCCAGGCGGCCGGATTGGTAGGAGTTTTCAGTCATAGGGCCCCATTGTCGCCGAGGCGCTGGAGGTCAGGCTTCTACCTTCGGCGTAGCCTGCGCCGCCCGGCGGGCCTCAATCATGTCGCGGTTTTTGATGGCGTACACGTCGCCGCGCTTGGCTGCCTTGTTGTAATAAAGCAACGCACGGGACTCGTCTGCCGGTACACCGTGGCCATGGTCAAACATAAAGCCCAGGTTGCACAAAGCCGTGGCATTGCCCTGGTCTGCGGCCAAGCGGTACCAGCGCATGGCCTCAGGGTAGTCGCAGCTCACACCTTTGCCGTTGCTGTACATAAAGCCCACTTTGCACTGGGCGTTCGCATCGCCCTGGGCGGCGGCCAGCCGGTACCAGCGCATGGCCTCCAGTGGGTCTTCTTCCATGCCCTCACCGTGCTCGTACATGACCCCCAGCTGCAGCTGTGCCGTGGCATTGCCCTGCTCGGCCGGGCCGCGCACCCAGCGCAAGGCCTCCGCATAGTCGCGTTTGACGCCCAAACCGCCCCCGTAAATACGCGCCAGACGGCACTGGGCAACCACATGCCCCAAGGCGGCAGCCAGCTTGTACCAGCGCACGGCTTCGAAGTAGTCTTGCTCCACGCCATGGTGGTTTTCGTACATGCTGCCCATGAAATAGTGGGCATCGGCGTATTTGTCTGTGGCGGCCAACTTGTACCAGCGCATGGCGGCGGCGAAATCCTGCTGGGTGCCGTGGCCGTTTTCAAACATTTGCCCCAAGGCACAGCGCGCTGCCACATGGCCCTGGTTGGCAGCCTCCTGGTACCAATGAATGGCCTTTTCATAGTCGGCCGACTCGCCCAAACCACGGTCCAGCAGCCGCCCCAGCCGGAACTGGGCGTCTGCAATGCCTTGGGCGGCGGCCTTTTCAAAGCAGCGCAAGGCCTCGCGGTAGTTTTGCACCACGCCCTGGCCTTGCTCGTACATCAGCCCCAGCGTGAACTGCGCGTCAGCCTCGCCCTTGGCAGCCGCCTGACGGCGCTGCTCCACGATCGCGTCAATGGCGGCGGCGATCTCTTTTTGCTGCTGTAGCAGTTCTTCTAATTGGCTCATGCAAAGCGCTTTAACGGATTCAAGACCTCAGTAGCAGGAGCTACAGGTCGGGGCCCAAACATACTTCGTCTCAATCATCCCGTTTCGACCCGGAATATGCCCAGCCAAGTACAGGGCGTGATAAAGATCCGTATTGGCAGCCACGACCCCAGGAAAAGAGACTGACCCTGGAGTTCCTGAGAGCACGAGCTTCGACATCGATTGCGGCTGCGAATTACCAGACACCACACCCTGCACCTGGATGGAACTGATCACGGTATTACCTGGGTTGAAGTTGAAGCTTGGGTTCGAAAAACTAGCCAGCCAAGTGGTGCCGGTGTACGGCACTGAGGGCATGGCGCTCGAGATCGACGCAATCTCGGCAGAAGAAAATTTATCGGCGGTCGAACGCGTCATGATCGGCGAGCCAATGAGATTGGCGGTTCCGGTCGTGGGGGCCGTTGAAGAACTAAAAAAACTAACTTTGATAGGGTTCGACAATGAATTCACCAGCGAAAAGCTGGGGTTCGGAATCAAGTTGAGGAAACTGTAATTGACGCCCAGGTAATTGGAGGCGCTCAACTGCATGTAATTGCTGCTTCCCCCCGGGTTGGTTAAAAGCGCCAAGAGAGAACAACTGTTGTAGGCATCACACAACTCCACCCTTGCCGAGTTAACAGTTTGCCCATAGTAGGACAGTGGCATTCCTTGCGAACCAAATTGAATCTCGATACCAGCAACGGGACTGAGGGTTGTATTCGCGCTGCTAACGCCATCAGCCCTGAGGGTGCTCTTGATCGTTGGTTGTATGGAGAGTTCAAAAGGAAAATGGTTTCCAGTAATCACGCAACTCGAACCCACGGTGGTCATGGGTACACTCAAATCAGAGATATATCCACCGCTTGCGCTGTTCACTAAAGTCACACTGAACACGTAATTGCCAAACCCATCTTTACCCGAAAAAATGGGTGTTGCAATTTTGAATGGGGTTTGCGTGTTCGCAGAAGCAATATTGGACCTGAATGCCGATGCATCCAAGCCATTGTTCAAGAAGCCCTGATTGTCATAGAGACTGGCATTGCTCCCCAGGCTGCTGCCGGTAAGCCCGTCCAGCGTATTGGTACAAGCCTGTACCGGCGAAGCGGTAATTAACTGTGCATCGCTCTGGCTCAGAGGGAGCGCTGACACGCTGCCTGCCGTCACTCTTATATTGTTTCCGTTTAATTTATTGGTGAGGCTGACTTCACCGTTGGCATCCACACTGGTTTGAATCGAGTCCAAGACCAGGTCCAAACCGGTGTGGTTGGGCGTGAAGGTGCTGGAGATAAAGTCAAGCCCCGCCGTATTCACGGACACCGCCTGAAAAACCTGACCCAAAACCGTGTTGACGGCCGCTGTCGCGCTGGTGAGATTCAATGGTGCTTGGACCGTGCTTGGATTGGCGTTGGCCGCAAGCGCAACCAAGGTGGTGGTAATCGGATTGACAGCGATCGCCGTTTGGCTGGCACTGCTCCAATAGCTGTAAAACGTGACGTTGCCACTGGGAGAGGTGGCAATCACCAGTGCCGGGGGCGTCACGGTAGATGCCAATGTCCCGATGACCACATTGCCACTGGCGTCGGTGGAGGTCGTCATGGACGTGGAGTCGGTCAAACTTCGGATGAGCACCGTGGCATTGGCGATAGGCACGCCCGCCAGCACCTGAATCCTGGTAGCTACTGTGCTGTTGCCACCACCCCCGCCTCCTCCGCACGCCGTGAAAAATAGAGCCAAAGACAGCACGGCAAGCAGTTGGATTTTTTTCATATTTATTACTATATTTGAAACTATTATTTTGAAATAATTTTGATAAGAGATATGCCTTAACTAACTGAACAATTGTTAATCAAGGGATTTACGACACGAGCGCGCCAGAGAGTAGTCAGCAATTATCCATAAATTTCGGTTAACTCATCACCTTTAATAAATTTGCGAAAAACCAAATAAACCGGATGGAGGGCCTTTGCTTGCCTCTCTCCAAACAAGCATGGCTCTGGCATTTTCCAGGAGGACGTACGGGGCCAGGAGGCGCGCAGTTCCCCCCTAAAATGGCTGCGCAGTTAACAAA
Organism: Comamonadaceae bacterium; assembly: GCA_947447985.1. GTDB lineage: Bacteria > Pseudomonadota > Gammaproteobacteria > Burkholderiales > Burkholderiaceae_C > Allorhodoferax. The sequence continues at coordinate 11,804 of CANFLX010000040.1, read as the reverse complement.
TTCTGCGTTTTTATCGCATCACCCAAGGAAAACAATGAAAGTTTCAAAATTTATCGCCACGGCCGTCGCCGCGGCCAGCGCAACCCTGTTCGTATTGGCAGCACATGCTGGAAGTCATCCCAAGCATTGGAACTATGCACAGGGCGAAGAAGGCCCTGCGCATTGGGCAGAACTGGACGCCACATTTGAGACCTGCGCCAAGGGCAGCAACCAAAGCCCCATCGACATTCGCAACGCGGTGAAGGCCGATCTGCCAGCCATCAAAACCAATTACAGCGCGGCAGCACCCGTGTTTGTGAACAACGGCCACACAATTCAGGTCAACCTGCCCGCTGGTCAGACCATGACCGTGGGTGACAAGTCCTATGAACTATTGCAGTTTCACTTCCACACCCCCAGCGAAGAAGCACTCAACGGCAAGCGCACGGCCATGGTGGCCCACTTCGTCCATAAAAGCACCGCGGGCGAGTTGGGCGTGATCGGTGTGCTGATCCAGCCTGGCAAGACCAACGAGGCGTTCGCCCCAGTGTTTGAGCATCTGCCACGCGCGGGTGAAAAAATCACTGTGGACGATGTGAAGCTCGATCTGGCCGCCATGATGCCCGCCGACAAAGGCTATTACTCGTTCGCTGGTTCGCTGACCACCCCCCCATGCTCTGAGGGCGTGAACTGGATGGTCTTGAAGAACCCCATCAGCTTGGGCGCCGAGCAGATCAAGGCATTCCGCCGCATCTTCAACGCCAATGCACGCCCCATTCAGCCTTTGAACGGCCGCGTGATTCAAGAGTCCAAGTAAGTTCTCGCACAAGCGCCTGAAGCGGCCGCGCACAGCGGCCCTTCAGGCGTTTTTACTCAGGCCTCCAAGGAGACCGCAGGCGCTTGGGGCTTCTCGGCACCCAGGTTCGCAATATTCCGATTGATCTGGCGCAGATTGGATTCGATGGCCGAAATGATGAGGTAGAGCGCCAAGGCCATGAACAGTGCAAACGCACCGGCGGCCACCATCAAAGCAAACTTGGCAGTTTCTTTGGCCAGCGCCACACGCAGCTCTTCTTGCTGCTCTTCCTGACGCACGCGATTTTCTTCATCCTGTTCGAATTGCGCAGCCTCTTGTTTCAGGGCATCCCACGCTTTGATGTGGAAATTGATCGCCTCCGCAAAAATGCCCGAATCCTGGTGCGCCTTGCGGTACTCCACCACCTGGCTGTGCAGATAGATGGCGCAAGATACTTTCACCAAGTCCGTCACGAACGGTTGCCCGCGGTCAGCGCCTTTGAAATCGGCAATGCGCTGAAGCTCTTTGCGAAAACCCTCCATCTTGTCGTCGCCCACCTCCGAGTTAGGAATCTTGGCCTGTTTGATGGACTCCACATCGCATCCCACGATCTTTTTGGCCTCTTCCTTATATTTCGTGGCCGCAGGCGGCGCAGGCGCGGGCTCGGCCGGTTCCTCTTCGGCCTGGGCTGGCGCTTCTTGCTTGGGCGCTTCAGGCTTCAATTGCTTCAGAAAATCGTCGACATTCACCGCCTTGGCAGGCGCTTTTTGCGCTGGCGCCGGCGCTTTGGGTGATTGGCTGTACTGGTAAGCCGCAAAGATCAAGGCCCCCGCAGCGCACAGCAGCGTAAGGGACATCACCGTCAAGATCACAAATTTGAAGAACTTGAGATACAGCTCCTCGGTGGTAGGGGTATGGGTCTGCGTGCTCATGTTGTCTCCTTGGTTAATTTCAAAAACGCCATATTCATCGAGTTTGGTGATTCGAAGTGTCTTTTTGATGACTCGAGGACACGCCACCCAATCGCGAGAAAATGGCTGGCAGAGTCAACACACAAAGTTTCTATGCCCGTAAATTCCCCCGCTCCCTCGCTCTGGTGGTCGTTACTTGATTTCGGTGCCCTGTCATCGGCCTCCAAGTTGTTGATGCTTTACGGCGCGGCGATGTGGCTGGCTTGCGGCATTACTTACGTCGTTTCGCTCAACGACGCACGCACGCTGCGAGACGTGGGTATTTGGGTGAAACCCCTGAAATTTATGGCCGCCACGGCCTTGTTTGTGTGGACCACCGTCTGGGTGGCCGAATTGGCCAATTCCGCCCTTACGCAGGGGCAGGCTTATTGGGGCATTACCGGCTTGATCGTGCTCACTTCGTTGTTCGAAGTGGTCTACATCACCTACCAGGCATCCCAAGGGGCTGCGTCGCACTACAACACGGCGGATGCCTGGCACGCCTTCATGTTTGGCCTGATGGGGTTTGCGGCCGTCGGGCTCACAGCGTCCCAAGCCTGGCTGGCCTGGGAGATTTGGCAAGCGCGTGGCATCGAGCCCCTGTCGGTCACGGCCTGGGGCGTGCTCGTGGGCTTGGTGCTCACCTTCGTCTTGTCCACCATCAGCGGATTCATGCTGGGCGGAAACCAGCCGCCTGCGGGCGCTGGCCTGCCCATCGTGGGCTGGCATCTGTCCAAAGACATTCGCCCCTCCCATTTTCTGGGCGTGCATGCCCAGCAGCTCATCCCCCTGTGGGGCATCATGGTGGCGCGATTTTTTGAAAGTTTTGCCACCCAAGCCCTGGCCGCCGGATGCGGTCTGTATGTGGTCTTGTGGGCGGCGCTGACGTGGACCAGTCTGAGCGCTTGAGTGGGACGGGACCGTTAGTCGGCGACGTAACCCGCGCCGCAGATCGACTTGATACTTGGCTTTACATTCGCTTTCTCCTGAATTAAGATGTACACGTACATCCATTAAGGATTCGCCCTGGCCAAGACCAAACTTTTTAAAAACGGCAACTCGCAAGCCGTTCGCATTCCTGCCGAACTTGCCTACAGCACGTGGGAGGTTGATTTGGTCATCGAGCGCCAGGGGGACGAATTGCGCATCCGCCCGGCCCAGCGCCGCATGGGCGATGTGTTGGGCAAACTTGCCAAGTTCTCACCTGACTTCATGGCCCAGGGGCGGGGCGAAAACGTGGAAGGCGAGCGCGAGACCTTATGAATCCGAAGTACATGCTCGACACCAACATCTGCATCTACCTCATGAAGCACCAGCCGCCTGAGGTGGGAGAGCGGTTTGCCCAGTGCTTTGTGGGCGACGTTGTTATTTCTGCGGTTACTTTGGCTGAACTTGAATTTGGTATCGCGTGCTCAAGTATTGCGGCACAGGAATCCAACCGGTCGGCACTCGAGAGCTTGCTCGACGACATCAAGGTGGCGCCTTTTGACGCACAAGCTGCCAAGACCTATGGCCCCATCCGCGCAGCCTACAAAGATCGCAACCGAGATGCTCTGGACAAACTCATCGCATCCCATGCGGTCGCTTTAGGCGTGACACTGGTCACTAACAACGAAGCTGACTTTGTGAACTACGCTGGACTGCATGTTGAAAACTGGGTCAGCAGCCACTGAGGCCAAATCTCTTTACTCCAATTCACCATTTAAGAGGTCTACTTTCATGGCCTGCACACAAGAAGTAAAGACAATGGCGAGGGCTCGCAGTACTTGAAGATTGTGGGGTCGGTGCTGTACCAGCATTTCGCTCATCAACCCACACCCTTCAGCCACGTAACACGCTGAACTTTCGAAACAATTCAGCCGTCAGAGGCGTATCAAGCCGCCAGACAATTGAAATCGGCCGGTCGCCCTCGTGGGAAACCAATTGAACAGGGCCCAAGGCCACATAGGCAGCATCACGGTCTTCGCGAACAAACAGTTGGAATTTCCAGCCATTTACCGAACTCTCGGTGTAGCGTCGCCCCGAACTGTTGTTAGGCCCAGCGCGGTTTTGCGTTTGCCAGTGGAATAATTCTGGACTGATGGCGTAGTCTTTGAACTGAACGCGCTCGTCAAACCCTTCGCTTTTGTCCAGAGTCACGAACAGAATTTCGTTCATCACCTCCGGTAACGGCAAGCAGCCACTGTCCGAAAGTGGCCGTGCAATGGGTGTTAGATAACCCACTGCCGACAAAATTTCAGCCCGCGTATACCTTCCATGCAGCGCCAGCGTCCAGTCCGCCGGTGCACCGGGCAAAGGCAGCGGCTCCAACGTACTACGCTCTTGGAGGATACAAACGACTTCTTGCAACTCAGCATGCGCGACGGGGTTGGCAAAGAGTAGCGATAGAAATTGATCAGGGGCGATCACTTCCGTTCGCGTGGGCAGCAATTGATAGGCCAGCATTTGGACTCGGCGCCCGTCTATGCTCCCGCCCAAAAGTGCGACCCGCCAGGCAGCCAACAGAGTGGGGTCATTGGCATGCAGCAAACTAAAAATCCGCCGTACCAAGTCGGATTCGCGCACACCCAATGGGGCAAGCTCCAGATTCGCTCTGCGCTTCAAGCTGGTCCAAGAGCGGGCGTTTGTACCGCTTGTGTAGATGTCGCTCAACTCCAATTGGCTATCGAGCAAAAATTTGCGCAGCTCCATGGTCGGCCCACTTTGCAGCGCAGCCCATGCCACCAACTCAGCGCACAGGCGAACGACATTCAAATTCAGCGCCTGTTGTAAGTTGCTTAGAACTCGTTCGCGCGCAACCCGGTCGAACTGAATATGGACACCCGCCGGGAGCTTACTGAAACCATTAGCCACCGCGTCGGCTATCTGCCGGCGGCTATTTCCCGTAATTGACCGCAGCAGTACATCAAAGCGAAATTCGTTGTTGTAGAGGGCGACAAAATCCAGCACTAGGCACGCTTCTTTACCCTTTGCGAGCCGCAGGCCCCGGCCGATCTGTTGCTGAAAAATAACGGGGCTTTGGGTGGGGCGTAGCAGGAGAATGGCATTTGCATCGGGGATGTCAACGCCTTCGTTGAACACATCGCAGCTGCAAATCATCTTCAGCGCGCCGCTGCTGAGTTGTTGCACGGCAGTCGTTCGCGCACCCTGCGAGTCAGCCCCAGTAAGCGCCACAGCAGGCAACCCTGAACGGTTGAAAAAATCGGCCATGAAATTCGCGTGGGCCACACTCACGCAAAAGGCCAAGCCCTTAAGCGCGTTCAAGTCAGCCACATAGGTATTCAGAGCATTGACCACCGTTCTGGCGCGCACGTCGTTGCCCGAAACGATATTGGAAATCTGCGCCACCTCAGACCCACGTCCCCATTCGACTGTGGTCATGTCGGTCTCGTCTGCCGTTGCGTAGTATTCAAACGGGGTGAGCAACTGCTGGTCCAGTGCGTCCCACAACCGCAGCGATACGGCAGGTGAGCCGTCTGGACGGCTGTCAAAGTAGTGCATCAGGCTTTGGCCGTCCGAGCGTTCGGGGGTAGCAGTCAGCCCGAGCAGATAGTGCGGCTGGACCGCTCCAATAAACTGGTCAAAGGTCACTGCCGGCAAATGGTGCGCCTCGTCCACGATGACAATGCGCCAAAAATGGCTACCCAGTTGTTCGACCAAGCCACGACCGTGCACCGTGTTGATCGTGGCAAAGACGTGGTCGTATTGCGAAGGCGTGTTTTCGCCGTCCAGCAATTCACCAAACGCTGGGTCGCGCAATACTTGGCGAAAGGTCGAGAGCGCTTGCATGAGAATTTGGGCTCGGTGGGCTATAAATAAGAGCTTAGGTGCGCTACCTTCCTCCTCACGAAGCCGCAAATAGTCAAACGCAGCCACCACGGTCTTGCCAGTGCCTGTGGCCGCCACCACTAAATTGCGGCGGCGCCCCAGCCGCCGCTCGGCAGCTAACTCGTCAAGCATTTCCTGCTGGTATGACTTGGGTCGCAATTCAAACCAAGTTTGTAACGCCACCACGGTACTGGGCGTGGCGGAAGCGTTTCCACCACGGCCACGTTCGTTGGCCAGTGCGCGCACCAATGCTTCGCGGTGCTGGTCGTTACTGGGGTCGTAGGGCTGGAATTCCTTGTCGTTCCAAAGCGTCTCAAAATTTGCAACCGCGGCGGCAAACAAGGGCGAACCGCTGGCTTGGGCAAATTTCACCGTCCATTCAATGCCTCCGATCAATGCGGATTCGGAAAGATTGGCGCTACCAACGAAGGCAGTGCCAAACTGGGTGACGCGATGAAAAATCCACGCCTTGGCGTGGAGGCGTGTACGGCGTCCATCCAGCGAAATCCGCAACTCAACGCCAGGCAACTTGGCAAACGCATCCACCGCACGCACCTCGGTCGCACCAATGTAAGTGGTTGTCAGTATTCGGAACCTTGTCTTGGGACTGCCGTGCGCATCGAGCGCAGTGACCTGTTCCAAGACATCGAGCAGTTTTCGTACGCCGCTCCAGGTAATGAAACTGACCAGAATGTCCACCCGATCGACCTCGCGCAACTCGGCGCGCAATTCATTTAGCAGTGACGGGTCAGCTCGGGCCGACGTAAACAACCAGGGGTGGCGCAAGCCCGTGGCGGGCATCAACACTTCGGCATGGGGCGCATGAATCGACTTGAGTAACTGCGCTGGCATTGCTGGAAGTCGCTCGGCTTGGCCAGTCGGGCGCAGTTGCATCAGTAGCTGGCGGATCAGTTCAATTTCGGCTTTGGCCTTTTGGCTTGCATCAGTCTGCCCGGCCGCCGCCGCGTCCAACAGTTCCGGCAAGCGATGCACCAACTCGGCAACGAATTGTTCGCGCCGCTGATGCACAGTGGGCGCGGCAACCATTGCACGGTGTTGGCTAGTCAGGCTGGTGACCTCATCAACTTCGTCCTCGTAGATCAGGCGGTCGTACAGGCCTTTGTGAAGCTTCATTGGGGAGTCCATGGATTTTGATTGACTATTCTGGCCCAAGCGACGGCTCATCCATCCTCGATTGACAAATAGATGGGGATTTTGGTCAGGGCATTGGTACTAAATCAAATAGCTACTCATGCAGATTGCACGGACGCTACATCGAGTCCACCGTCGGGTTGCGAGCGATCTAGCCCACACCCCAAAGTCTCAAAATCATAAACCTAGCCAAAGTATCCAGCACGCAATACCGCAGCATGGCAGCGCATGCACTTCTAAAGGTGGGTTCGTAACCGACACTTTAGACGCCATTGTGAACAAGTCCCGAGTGCTAAATCACCGTGACACAGCCCGCTCGGTGCGGGGACTTGCAAAAAGAAAGGGCTCCTTGTTATGGGAGCCCGGACTCATTGGCGGAGAGAGTGGGATTCGAACCCACGGTACCTTGCGGTACGCCTGATTTCGAGTCAGGTACATTCGGCCACTCTGCCATCTCTCCGTGATTCGCCGTAGAGGCGAAGCCGCAATTCTATCAGGCGCGCAAGACGTCCAAACCGCCCATATAGGGGCGCAGCACCTCGGGCACGGTCACCGAGCCATCGGCGTTCTGGTAGTTCTCCACCACCGCCACCAGCGTGCGGCCCACGGCCAGGCCCGAGCCGTTCAGGGTGTGCACAAATTCGTTCTTGCCTTGGGCATTTTTAAAGCGGGCTTGCAAACGGCGGGACTGAAAGGCCTCGCAGTTGGACACCGAACTGATCTCACGGAAGGTGTTTTGGGCGGGCAGCCAGACTTCGAGGTCGTAGGTCTTGGCCGAGCCAAAGCCCATGTCACCCGTGCACAAGCTCATCACGCGGTAGGGCAAGCCCAGCTTTTGCAAAATGGCTTCAGCGTGCGCGGTCATTTGCTCGAGGGCCTCGTAGCTGTGCTCGGGGTGCACGATTTGCACCATTTCCACCTTGTCAAACTGGTGCTGGCGGATCAGGCCACGCGTGTCGCGCCCGGCGCTGCCCGCCTCTGAGCGAAAGCACGGGGTGTGGGCCGTGAGCTTGATGGGCAAGTCGGCCTCGGCCACCACCGTGTCGCGCACGAAATTGGTCAGCGGCACTTCGCTGGTGGGAATCAGGTAGAGCGCAGTGTTGTCGGGCTGGGCTTCGCCGTCCTGGCCGCCCTTTTTGGCCGCAAACAAATCGCCTTCAAACTTGGGCAACTGGCCGGTGCCGCGCAGGCTATCGCCGTTGACGATGTAGGGGGTGTAGCACTCGGTGTAGCCGTGTTCCTGGGTTTGCACGTCCAGCATGAACTGGCTCAACGCACGGTGCAAACGGGCCAGAGGGCCTTTCATCACGGTAAAGCGCGAACCGGTGAGCTTGACGCCCATCTCAAAGTCCAGACCCAGGGGTTCGCCCAGGTCCACGTGGTCTTGGATGGCAAAGTCCATGGCTTTGGGCGTGCCCCAGGTGCGCACCACCACGTTGCCATGTTCGTCTGCGCCGCGCGGCACGCTGGCGTGCGGCAGATTGGGCACCAGCTGCAGCATGGTGTGCAACTCGGCCTGAATTTGCTCCAAGCGGGCAGCCGAGGTTTCGAGTTCGGTCTTGATGTCGGCCGTTTGCGCCATCACCGCGTCCACTTCCGCCTGCCCGGCAGGGCCCTTGGCCTTGAGTTGCCCGATTTGCTTGCTCAGGGCGTTGCGCTTGGCCTGGATTTCTTCGGTGCGGGTCTGAATCGTCTTGCGCTCGGCCTCCAGGGCCGTAAAAGCGTCGACGTTCAAAAATTGTTGGGGGGATTTGCGGGCTTCAAGTCCGGCAACGGCCTGCGCCAAGTCTTTGCGCAGCAGGTTGATATCTAGCATGGTCGTCTTTGTTGGGGTTTAGGCGGGGCCGCCGTGGCCCCAATTTTAAGATGCGTCCGCTTTGAGGCCTTTGGGCAGCGGGAATTTCATGGTTTCCACGACGCCATCCATTTTTCGGACCGACACCGCGCCGAGTTCACGCAGCCGCGTGATCACCGCCTGCACCAATACATCGGGGGCGGAGGCGCCTGCCGTCAGGCCCACGCGAGAACGGCCCTCAATCCATTCGGGCTGCAGCTCTTCAGCGCTGTCGACCATGTAGCTGGCGGTGCCCAGCTTTTGAGCCACTTCGCGCAGCCGGTTGCTGTTGGAACTGGTGGGGCTGCCGACCACGATCACCACGTCCACCTGCGGGCTCATGACCTTGATGGCGTCTTGGCGGTTTTGCGTGGCATAGCAAATATCTTGCTGCTTGGGTTCGCGCACCATCGGAAAACGCGCTTTGACGGCAGCCGCAATCTCGCTGGCGTCATCCATGCTGAGGGTGGTTTGGGTCACCAAGGCCAGTTTGGCGGTTTGGTGGGGTTGCACATCCGCCACGTCGGCCACGTCTTCCACCAGGTGGATGCCGCTTTCCAACTGGCCCATGGTGCCTTCCACCTCGGGGTGGCCCTTGTGGCCAATCATGATGAACTCAAAGCCCTCTTTGTGCAGCTTGGCCACTTCCACGTGCACCTTGGTCACGAGCGGGCAAGTGGCATCAAACACCTGAAAGCCGCGGGCATCCGCCTCAATCTGCACCGCTTTGCTCACGCCGTGCGCCGAAAAAATCAGGGTCGAGCCCGGCGGTACATCGCTGAGCTCTTCAATAAAAATCGCGCCCTTGGCCTTCAGGTCATTCACCACAAAGGTGTTGTGCACGATCTCGTGGCGCACGTAAATCGGTGCCCCAAACTTGTCCAAGGCGCGCTCCACAATTTCGATAGCGCGGTCCACCCCGGCGCAAAAGCCGCGCGGCTCGGCCAACAAGATTTCGCTGCCCGTCATAAAACACCAATCACTTTCACTTCAAAACTGACCGGGTGCCCGGCCAGGGGGTGGTTGAAGTCAAACAGCACCGCGCCGCCGTCTTCGCCCGACTTGACATCTTGCACCGCACCGGCATAGCTGCCCTGCCCGTCGGGTGTGGGGAACTGCACCACATCGCCCACGTTGTAGCTTTGGTGGGGATCGCCCAACTGGCGCAGCAGCTTGCCCGCCACCCATTGCACCATGTCGGGGTTGCGTGGCCCGAAGGCGGCACCGGCGGCCAAGGAAAACGTTTGGTGGGCGCCCTCTTCCAGCCCCAGCAGGCAACGCTCCACCTCGGGCGACAGTTCGCCGGTGCCCAGACTGAGCGTGGCGGGCTTGTCGTTAAAGGTATTGATGATGTCGCCCTCAGGACCCGACAGGCGGTAATGCAGCGTCAAAAAAGACGTGGCGGTAATACGGGGAAGGCTGGTGGTCATGCAAGTCTCGATAAACTGGCCTGCATTGTAGAAACTTCCATCCTCCATGCCCCTCAAAGACCTGCCGCCTGGCGCCCGCCCGCGCGAAAAGCTGCTCGCGCGCGGCCCAAGCGCTTTAAGCGATGCCGAGTTGCTGGCCTTGCTGCTGCGCACCGGCATCCAGGGCAAAGGCGTGCTGCAGCTGGCCGATGAGCTGCTGCAACTGCCGGGCAAGGGCGGCCTTTCGGCGCCCGGTTTTGGCGGCATTGCAGGTTTGCTCAACGCCACGGCCGACGACCTCAAAGCCGTCAAAGGCCTGGGGCCCGCCAAACGGGCCGAGCTGGTGGCGGTGCTGGAACTGGCGCGCCGTGCCATGGCCCAGCGCCTGCAGGAGCGCACCGTGTTTGCCTCGCCCCAAGAGGTGAAGCATTACCTGCAATTGCACCTTTCCGCCCTGCCCCACGAAGTATTTGCGGTGCTGTTTCTGGACGCCCAAAACCGGCTGCTGACCATGGAAGAGCTGTTTCGCGGCTCACTCACCCAAACCAGCGTTTACCCGCGCGAGGTCGTCAAGCGCGCGCTGCACCACCATGCCAGTGCGGTGGTGCTGGCGCACAACCACCCCAGTGGCACGGTGCAGCCCTCGCGTGCGGATGAGTTGCTCACCCAGACCCTGAAGGCCGCCTTGGCACTGGTGGACGTGCGGGTGCTGGACCACATCATCGTGGCGCAGGGCGATGCCCTGTCCATGGCTGAGCGGGGCTTGGTGTAATGGCCGGGCTTGCTGACCTGAAAAGGCTCAAGAAAGAAATTGACGCCGCTGCAGCCGTGGCGCAGGCCAAGCTAGAGGCCGAGCGCGCAGCCGCCGCCTTGGCCGCCAAACGCAAGGCCGCCGCGCGCAATCTGTTTCAAGCTGCGGTGGGCAAGGTACAGCCCATCGCTGCATCAGACCTGGCCGATATCAAACCTCCGCCGCCCGCGCCTACGCCGCTGCAACGTGAACGCGACGCCGCCGCTGCGCTGCAGGAGTCATTGAGCGACGAGGTCGATGTCACCACCCTGCTCGACACCGACGAACACCTGAGCTTTCGCCGACCCGGCGTCGGCATGGACGTGGTGCACAAGCTGCGCAAGGGCAAATGGAGCATTCAGCGGCAGATCGACCTGCACGGCATGCGCAGCGACGAGGCGCGGGATGCGCTGGGCAGCTTCGTACGCGAGGCGCACAAACACGGCATCCGCTGCGTGCGCGTGGTGCATGGCAAGGGCTTGGGTTCGCCAGGCAAGGCACCGGTGCTCAAAGACAAGGTGCACCGCTGGCTGGTGCAAAAAGCTGAGGTGGTGGCCTTTGTGCAAGCCCAGCCCGCCCAAGGTGGCGCGGGCGCGCTGGTGGTGCTGCTGCAACCTGTGCGCCGGGCGCTGTCGGTCGCGACTTAAAGCGCGGTGGTGCGCTAGTGCTCTAGTGCCCCGGTCTATTTGCCAGCGTTCGGAAAGAACAGCTGCTGGCCGTCAATCTTGTAGGCCGCAATCACACCCTGGCCAGCGGCGCTGGTCACCCAGTCCACAAATTTTTGGGCATCTGCCGCCTTGGTATGGGGATGGCGCGCCGGGTTGACCACCATCACGCCGTATTGGTTGAACAAGCGGCTGTCGCCCTCCACCAAGACCTTGAGCTCACCCCGGTTCTTGAAGCTCAACCAAGTGCCCCGGTCGGTCAGCACATAGGCGCCCGTGGCGGACGCCATATTGAGCGCCGGGCCCATGCCGCAGCCGCATTCTTTGTAGCCGGTGCCGTGCGCGTCGGGCGCTGGCGTGAGCTTCCAAAAGCGCAGCTCGGCGGCGTGGGTGCCACTCTT
>CANFLX010000039.1 GCA_947447985.1 Comamonadaceae bacterium | reverse complement strand
GCGCCCACAGCCCACAACAGGTAACCCTGTATGTAGTACTGGTGGAACTCTTGGGCTTCTTCGTCTGTCAGCCCTGAGGGGTTAGCTGCATCAGTCATAGTTAGTGCCTCTCTCAAAACGCCTTGCGGCAACTCCCCGCACCCGGATGGGTACGGAACGGACTGCCGCAGCACGGGTGCCTTGGCAGATAAACCCCCGGACGGGCCGGAGGATTGAACGGGTGGACCCTTGCATCTGCGCCGCTGTCATGCATGCGCTGGCACATTGGCCTGCCCGAACAATTCGATAAATCTTTGCGCTTGAACGTGGGCGTCTCCACGCTCGCGGGCGTCTTTCTCTGCGTGGTCGCGCATACGCTTCGCGGCAGAAATTCGCACCAACACAGGCTGCTGCTCCAGCAGGTCTTCCATGGCTTGCTGCGCCTGAGGCTCCCACGGCAGCATGCCGTCCTGCACCGCCCTGCTCAGGCTGGCGTCAATCTTGTCCAGGTCGGTACCCAGCGGCAAAATGTGGAACAGCGCGTCAAACAAGGCATTGCAAAACTCTTGAATGATGTAAGTGGCGCCCGCATACCCCATGAACGGGCTTCCCGTATGGCGGCGAATAATGGGCAGAGGAAAACTGGCAGGTATGAAGCTGGTTTTCATCATTCCGCCCCCTCCGCACTCGGCCAGGTAAATGCGCTCGTTGTAGCTACCGTACAAAACCAGCGGCGTTTTTTCGGTCACCAGCTTTCGAACTTCCGCGTTGTCGGTTTTGGCACCCGCAATGCGCGAAATGGCGAAGTTGCAAGGCAAACCCATTTCCTCTTCGAGGAAGTGGCGAATGCCGCGGGTGTAGGTCTCATTGGCGACGACGCCGAAATTGGCAGTACCGAAAAAGTCCTGCGTTACCGAGCGCCACAAATCCCAAATGGGTTTGATGGTGCTGTGCTTCTCCCGCTCGATAAAGGGCTCGGGGTCCAGGCCCAGCAACTCCCCCAGTTTGCGCAAGAACTTGGTGGTGCTGTGCAGCCCGATAGGCGCCTGCAAATAGGGCCGCTCTAGCGCTTCACACAGCATGCGTCCGAATTCGCGGTACATGCAAATGTTCACATCGGCTTCCACCAGACGCGAGACGTCAGCCAGGTGACTGCCCAGCGGGAAGACCATGTTCACTTCTGCGCCTATGCCCTGCACCAGCCGGCGAATTTCCGCCAGATCGCTGGGAGAATTGAAGGTGCCGTAGCTCGGACCGATGATGTTCACGCGCGGACGCTCGCCTGGCTTGCGCTCGCGCTCGGGAATGTGGCGCAGCCCATATTGCTGCCAAAGCCAGTACATCGCGCGATTGGCACATTGCCACTGGTCTTCATCAATAGTACGCGGAAGAAAGCGCTGCAGGTTGGTTCCCTCGGGCGTGACGCCGCCACCAATCATCTCGGCGATGGATCCGGTCACCACCACCGCGGGCAAATCGGGATCCAAGGTGGCATGGGCGCGGCGCATGGCACCTTCTGTGCCTTCACGGCCGAGTTGCTCTTCTGCCAGTCCCGTCACGACGATGGGCAGCTCATGGGGTGGCAGTGCATCGGTGTAATGCAACACCGAAGTCACCGGCAAGTTTTCGCATCCCACCGGTCCGTCGATCACCACTTGCAAGCCCTTGATGGCGGCAAACACATACACCGCCCCCCAGTAGCCGCCAGCCCGGTCGTGGTCGAGCACTAGCATCGCGCACCTCCGTCGCTGCTGTCGAACCAGGCAAAGGTCAGGCTCATACCATGGCCTCCGCTTTGCGTTTTTTGGCTTGTTTTTCCAGAAGTCGGCGGGTCTCGGCCTTGAATTCCGGGCGTTCCTGCGGAAGGCCTTGTGCACTCTCCCAAACGCCGGTGGCATGGCCACTGCCGGCATCACCAAAGAAGGCTTTCATTTCGTCAAAGCGCGATTTATTTGCGATAGCGGCATTGATGACTTGGGCCAGCGATCCGGCGCCTGCAGGGCCCATCAGGGGGCGCGCTGAAATCAGGTTGGTGAAGTACAGACCAGGAATGCACATCTCTTTGGCCGCTTGAACCACCGGCGTCGTGCCAATCGCCAGGTCAGGCTTCCACTCGTGCATCGCTGCCAGGTCCTGCTCCAAAGAGGCCCGGTATTGCACATGCACACCGTGCGATTGAAGCCACTGGCAGTCTGATTCGCTCCACACCGTGCGCGGACAGGCCGTACCGACATAGCGCAAATCCGCCCCGCTTTCCACCAGCAAACGCGCCACCAACAGCTCGGAGCCTTCATACCCACTCAGGGTGATGCGCCCCTTGATGGGCATGCGTGCAAGGCCCGCCTTGATGGCTGGCAACATGGTGTTTTTGACCACGTCAATCTGGGCCTGGGGCACGTTGGCCGCATTGCCAATGGCTTGCAACCAGGCTTCGGTGCCGTCGTGACCCACGGGCGCTGAACCTACGACCGGGCGACCTGCGGCCTCAAACTCACGGATGCTTGCGGTGTAGAAGGGATGAATCGCACCGACCACGGCACAGTCCAACGCCGCATACAACTCGCGCCACTCGCGGGTCGGAACGACGGGGCCTGCAGCCAGACCCATAGGCTCCAGCATGCGGCCGATGATGACCGGATCGGCAGGGAACATTTCCCCCAGCAATGCCACTGTGGGCTTGTCAGCGCGACCGGTGCGCGGCGCCTGCACCGGCCCCGCCAAAATTTCTTCTCTGGCGAACTTGAGCATGGCGCCCGCCAGCACATCTTTGGCTTCGGCGTGGGTCGGAACACCGAAGCCCGGCACATCAATGCCGATGATGCGTACGCCGTTGATTTCTTTGGGCAACAACTGCAAGGGCACGCCACTCGCCGTTGGTACGCACAAATTGATAATGACGATGGCGTCGTAGTTGGCAGGATCTGCCTGCTGATAGACCGATTCGCGGATATCTTCAAACAACTTACCCGTCACCAGGGTTTCGGAATTGAACGGCACATAGCCCACACTGCGCTTGGCGCCATAGAAGTGCGAGGTGAACGTCAGCCCATACACACAACAGGCCGAGCCCGAGAGGATCGTCGCCGTGCGACGCATCCGCAATCCAACGCGCAAAGACCCAAAGGCCGGACACATACTTTGCGGCTGGTCGTGCGGTCCCGCGGTTGGGTCCACCGGGTAGTCCTTGGCGTACTGCGCCAGCACTTCCGACTTTCCGGAGGCCTTGGCAGCGGCCAGCATTTTTTCTCCGCCCGCGTGACATCCCATGCCATCGCCTTCGATGGACGTGCTAACACCCATGGGTGCTGTCGCGTTCACTATGGGGATTGTTTTGCTCATGGTGGGCTGCGCAGGGGTGCTTCAGACTTCGTCGTAAACCACTTCGAGCGTGGGCTTGGTTTGGTCGGTACGA
The DNA here is from genome assembly GCA_947447985.1 of Comamonadaceae bacterium. Classification (GTDB taxonomy): domain Bacteria; phylum Pseudomonadota; class Gammaproteobacteria; order Burkholderiales; family Burkholderiaceae_C; genus Allorhodoferax. The sequence continues at coordinate 18,835 of CANFLX010000039.1, read as the reverse complement.
CCGCACATATCGAACTGGGTGGCCGGCTCCAGCACCACATCACGGCCCACGGCCGATGCAGCAAAGAGTCCCAGCAGCTGGTCTTGGGTCAGAGGCTTGGGGCGAACCGGCTGTGACTCTGCGACGTTGGCGGCAAGTTCGCCGAACATGGGACCCCAGACGGAGTCCGGTCGTCCGATGATTTCGTAACTCGCGCTCTTGCGACGAATATCTTCATTGGCTGGAATCGTCGACAAGACCGGAATACCGACCTGGGTCGCAAATTGCGCGGCCTCTCCGGTACCGTCGTCGCGGTTGATCACCATGCCCGCCACGCCCACATTGCCGCCAAGTTTTCGGAAATACTCCACGGCGGAACACACGTTATTCGCAACGTACAGTGACTGCAAATCGTTGCTGGCCACCACAATCACTTTTTGGCACATGTCGCGGGCAATCGGTAGCCCGAAGCCACCACAAACCACGTCACCCAGGAAGTCGAGCAGCACGTAGTCAAAGCCCCACTCGTGGAAGCCCAGTTTTTCGAGCAGTTCAAAGCCGTGAATGATTCCGCGGCCGCCGCAGCCACGTCCTACTTCGGGGCCGCCGAGTTCCATGGCGTACACACCATCGCGTTTGAAACAGACGTCACCAATCGAAACCGCCTCGCCCGCGAGTTTCTTTTTCGATGAGGTCTCAATAATCGTCGGGCAGGCACGGCCGCCAAACAACAGGCTGGTCGTGTCACTTTTGGGATCGCAGCCAATGAGCAAAACTTTCTTGCCCTGCTGCGCCATCATGTAACTCAAATTGGCCAGCGTGAAGCTTTTGCCAATTCCACCCTTGCCATAGATCGCAATAATTTGGGTTTCTTTGGTGACTTCCGAGGTGCTCACCGGTGCCGGCTCGATGGCGGCCTCTGTGCGCAAAATATCGCGCATGAACTGAACCGGAGCTGATGCGGGAATTGAACTCACACTCATGCTATTTGTCTCCAATCAAGAACCATCTTCAAGCAATCAGCGTCACCAAACGCGGTGCGGTAGGCCGCATCGGCCTGGGTGGCTTCCTGGTGGTGGGTAATCAGGCCGTCGAGGGAAAGACGGCCTTGGCCTGCCAGCTCGATCACCGCCGCCAAGTCCGGCGGCGACCATTGGGCTGCGACTCGAATGCGGGCCTCACGCATAAAGGCGGGCGGAAAAACAAATGACAGGGGCGCCTCATAAAAACCTGCCAGCACGACTTCACCCCCTGGCGCCAAGCGGCCGATGAGTTCGTCGAGCAAAGAGGCCGCGCCACTGACGTCACAAATGCACTTGTAATTGCGCTTGTTGTCGGTCGCTGGATCGATCACCGTATAGCCCTGGGCGCCAGCGCGGCGCGCGGGGTTGGTGTCCCAAACAACAGGCGAGGCGCCTGCCAGCACCGCCAGGCGCGCGATCATGCGCCCCAGCACCCCGTGACCCACAATCAAATCGGGCTGTTGCAAGCCGGGCGCACTGTGCGCATGGTAGGCCGTGGCGGCCAAGGCAAACAGCACGCCTCGTTCGGCCAGAGACTCCTCAATGGGAAGCGCACGCGCTGCGGGAACAATCAGCCGGGATGCCGACCCACCAAACAAATTGCGGGCGTCCTGAAAGCATTGAGAGCCCGGCACATAGACGCGGGCACCGACGCTGGCGGACGCTTTCTCACCGGCAGCCACCACGCGACCCACGGTTTCGTAACCGGGCACCAAGGGGTATCCCATGCCAGGGAAGCTGGGCATGGTTCCTTCCCACAGCAAGCGTTCGGTACCCGTGCTGATACCGCTGAACTCAACCTTGACCAGCACATCCTCCGGCCCCATGGGGGGAAGCGTCAAAGAGCCCAAATCGAGCGATTGGGGCTCTTTGAAAACGATGGCGTTGGCTTGCATGTATGTATGATTACATTGACACAGATCAATGTACAGAATTATTTACATTTATTTTGCCAAACACGGGTAAACCCTTACATTTACGACCGATCAAAATCTGGGTCTGTAAGGGCATGTGGTTGGGCACGATTTCCAAATGGGCAAAGCCTGCCTCGGCCATCATGGCCATCAGCTCGCTGGGGGTACGCAGGCGACCGGCACCCATGGCCAGCAAATAAAAGTGGAAATACGCATCACCTTGCGGGGCATCGCCGGGCTCCTGCGCCATCGGCTCCGACAACAACAAAGTGCCCCCTGGGGGGAGCGCCTGGTAAATCGCCGCCAGCAGCGTGCGCACATCGGCGTCCGGGTGGTCATGCGCCACGCGAATCAGCGTGACGAGGTCGGCACCCTGCGGCAGCGGGTCTTGCAAAAAGCTGCCCGGGTGGGCCTGCGCGCGCTGGTCCAGGCCTTGGCGTGCGAAATTGGCGCGCGCCAATGCCGCCACTTCCGGCAGGTCAAACAAGCGAAGTTGCAAATGCGTGGCGTGCGAACTCAGCCGCGATAGAAAGGTGCCCTGACCCCCACCCACATCCAACACGCAGCGGTGGTCATCAAAGCGGTAGCTCGCCAGAATTTCGTCCACCACGAACGGCTGTGAGGCCGACATCAGATTGGAGTAACGCGCGTATTTCTCCGCTTGGGCCTGGGCTAGCTGGGCCGCTTGGGCAGATTTCGCGTCGGCGTCCAGGGTGTAGGGCCAATAGTGCGCCATGGCGCCTGGTTCGCCAGGACCTTGCAACATGGCCACGGGGTCTTGCATGTCCTGGTAGAGCACTGCGTGGTGCTCAATCATGGCCCGAATGCCCACATGCCCCGCGACCGGCGCGCCCAGTGGGCCCAAGCCGTAGCGACCCTCGCTTCGCAAATTGAGCAAGCCAAGCGCCAAGGCCGACTGCAGCAAACGTTGCAGACCGGCTGGAGGAAGCTTGGTCCATTGGGCTAACTCGTCCAGACTGCGTGGCTGCTCGGCAACCGTCTCCAAGATGCGCAAGCGCACACAGGCCAAGAGAACTTGCGAGTAAACAAAGCCCGCCATCAGGTCAAACACCTGGCGGGCACGGCGCCTTGTGATCCACCGGGTTAAGGGATTTGCGACGCTCCAGCGGTACAAAGCGGCGCTGGTCATCCAGCGGTCCAGCATGGCGCCGAGCCGGTCGGCCAGTGGCGACCTGCGCTGGTGAGCCTGCGTTTGCGCAGCCAGGTCCAGTGTTTTCATTGCCGGGTTTCCCTTACAAATCTGCCGAAGATGGTGAAAGCGCCGTTCAGGCTTTGGCCACTTGTGTCGCTGCCTGGCGGTAGGCATTGCAGGCCGCACGGGGCACCAGACGCTCCGACTCCTGCCAGACCAGCGCTCGCATGCTTTGCGCAGTAGGACCTTCGGGAATGGAGTCGGCCGCGGCCTGGATGAGCGACTCAAAGTGCTCAATGGCACCCGAGAGCCCCAAATTGGCAATCGCATTGGGACGGGCATGCTGGGCGTCCTGCCCCACTGGTTTGCCCAGCAAATCGGCCTGGCCCATCACGTCGCGAATGTCGTCTGCGACTTGGTAGGCCTCACCCAAACAGTCGCCCAGCGCTTGCCACTGCTTCGGGTCTGCGCCGGCGCTCAATGCGCCTGCGCAAGTCGCTGCGACGAACAATGCGCCGGTCTTGGCGCGTTGGTATTGCATCAGCGAAACCCGCGACTCCGACTCCCAGGCCTGCCCCGCCACGATACCGGAGGGCATACCAACGCCAGCGGCAATGATTTGCAAAAGCGCTGGCAAGCGCAGCGGCGACTTGCCTGCGGCCGCTGCCAAAGTCTGGAATGCCAGGACGATCAGCGCGTCACCAGCCAACACCGCCAAGGGCTGTCCAAAAGCAAAGTGCACCGAAGAACGGCCACGGCGGGTGGGCGCATCGTCAAAACAGGGCAAATCGTCATGGACCAGCGATGCACAGTGCAGCAATTCAATCGCCACCGCCGCGGCATCGCTGAGTGCCGGGTCGTCCTGCCCACAGGCTTGGGCAACGGCCAAACAGAGCTGGGGACGAATGCGCGCACCACCGGGAAACACGGCATGGCGAACGGCTGCGGCCAGCTTGGGCGGGCAGTTGGCGTCCTCGGCGGCGGCCAGCGCCAAGGCCAGAGATTGCTCGATGCGGGTGTTTGCTTTCATTGTCGTGTCTCCGTTGGATTGACAGGCCGGCGTCGCAAGTGACAATTTGACTTGTCACTCTTTGATGTAAATCAATATAGACACAAGGATACCGCTTGTCAACACGGGTTTACCTGCTGATCGCGGATTTTTTTCCAACGGCAGGCATGGCCCAACCCGGACCGCGGGCCACGATCCATGGGCGCGGCCCGAGGCAGGAGGCCGGGTTAGAGGCTTAGAAGCAGGGCCGCAGAATCAGCTCAGCGACCTGCTGAGGCTGTTCTTCGTGGGCGAGGTGGCCCAGGCCTGCCAAGGTCACGATGCGCGGCGCGGGTTGCCGCTGCAAAACTCTCGCGACCCGCAGTGACACCGTGGGTGGAACAATCAAGTCGCCCTCCCCCACCACCATTTCCAAGGGGACTTGCAAACGGGGAAGTCGCGCCGAAAATTGATGCAAATCCCAGTGCGCCATCATGGCCAGCGCGCCTGCCCCGTGCGACGGGTTGTTGATCAAGCGGCGGTACAGGGCGCGCCCCTCCAGATTCAGGCGGGAGCCCGTGCCATCGAGCAGCCGCTGCAGCACCTCCGGTTGGGCGGCGCGCCATGAAAACAACTCAGGTACCAGAGGCGCTTTGGCCAGCAGCTTGGCCAGGGGCGAAAAAAACTGTCCAGCGAAGCCATCCAAGGGCAGGAGCGCACCGTTCACAGAAATGATTCGCTTGGGCTGCAGATGACCATCCAAAGCCAGCATGCAGGCCACCGCCGCCCCCGCTGAATGGCCGACCACCGTGTGCGGCACGATGCCCATCTGGCCCAGCAACTGCGCCACGCCGGCGGCCATGCCCGGCAATGAAAACAAGGAGGCAAGCGCGTGGGGCGCAGGCATGGCGCTGAAGGCGTGGCCTGGAAAGTCCAGCGTCAGCACACTGCTGCTGGGGGTCAGCAAGGGAAACACCTCGCGCCAGGAATGGGTGGACGCACCGGTTCCGTGCAGCAGAACGACGGTTGGCGCGTGGGGATCGGGGTGTGGGGCGTATTGCACATGCCAGCGCAAGAGAGGCGTTTGCACGAACCGGGAGTACGCACGGAGCGGCCAATCGCCGCCCTCTCGCTCCCAGTTCAGGCCTTGACGCATGCCTACGCCCGCCGCCACGTCAGGGCCGACCGGCCAAGGCGCGAACCGCCTGGTTGAGCACCTGGGCACCGGCGTATGGCAGGGCAAGGTAATGCGCGCCCATGGTTGAGGCCAAGGCCTGCGCACTTTCTTGCGGCTGGGGTGAGGTGTCCACCAACAGGGCACTCACACCATCCAGGCGTAGCTTCACGGCCGCTGCCAACGCATCGGCGCCGGCCGGACCACGCCCGGGGCGGCCGTCCCGGGAGATATTGGCTTTGCCATCGGTCAAAAAAACCACCAAGGGCGTTTCACCCTTGCGCCTTATCTGCGCAGCCAGGCCCGCAGCAGCGTCAATCGCGGCAGCCAAGGGCGTGCCGCCACCGCCAGGAAGCCCCGCCAGACTGCGTTTTGCGCGAGCCAGTGACCGGGTCGGTGGCAGCAAAATTTCGGCACTGCTGCCCCGAAAGGCCAGTACCGCCACGCTGTCGCGGCGCACATAGCAATCCGCCAGCAACAGCTCGACGGCGCCCTTGGCCTCGGCCAGCCGGTTGAGTGCCGCAGAGCCCGAAGCATCAACCACAAACACCGTGGTGGTCTGGCCCAATTGCCGAAAACGCGTGACGTGAAAATCTTCTTTGTGAACAATGATGCGTGGCGCGGTTGCCGCAGAGACTGATCGCTTGCGCAGTTGCTGCCAGGGTGCTGCCGCGCGCAGAGTCTCCAGCACGTTGATGCGCTGGCCCGCACGCGGTTCCCCCTTGCGTGCGCCTACGGGGCGGCCCCTCAGAGCATGTTTTTGCTGCGCGCCAGCCGACCCCGCACTGGACGAATTGCCGCGTTGTGCCGCTCCAGATTTCAGGCGCTCAAGCAGGCCAGGCGGTATCGCCGCCTGTGTCGCCGCCAACACCAGCTCGGCCAACTCCTGGGGGCCCGGCGCATCGGTGTCCAGGTCCGGTGTGTCCTCGGTGGACTTTGCAGAATCTGAGGCATCCTGGGCTGGACTTTGGTCGGGCGGTGGCTGCTCTGGCGCTTGGGGTTCTTGTGGCTGCTCTTGATCGGCATCGTTTGTTTGCTCTGGCGGCGTATCGGGCAATCGGGTGGCCCGCGGCGCCAGTACCAAGCGGGCTGCTACCGCGACGTGCTCCTCCTGCACCGTGTCGCAGCCCGCCAATGCGGCTGCCGCCCGCGCGGCGCGCGCGGCGAAAAGGCAGGGTCTGGCGGAATCAATGCCCAAGGCCATGGCCGCTGCGCAAAGTGCCTCATTGGATTCGTCCGTTATCTGCACCTTCGCCAGCCGCAGGCGCGCGGCTTGTACTTCTTCGGCGCTCCATTGCAGGCCTTCGTCCTCAGCGTCCTGGCGGTCCAGCACCCAGCGGAAGGCAAGGCGTTCGGACAGCGATGCGGGCACTTGCTCATCATCGCTGGCACCTTCGTCAAGCGCTACCAGACCCACGCGCGTGGGGATCCGGCGGTCTAAACCATCGCGTTGAAGAGACAGCGCACCGGTATCGAGTACGGTTCCGAAGCGCGCTGCGGTGTTGGCGCTCATGCGCTCCGCCATGGCCAACAGCAGCACGCCACCGTCAGCCTGCGCCAGCAGTCCTTGCAAGGCCACCGGACGCCCTGCCTGCAAAGTTGCCCCCAGATCCAGACCGCCCAGCAGCGCGGTATCGCCCGTGTTCAGTGGCACCCTTCGCACCGGTGTTTTTGGCGGCAAAAGTGCGCGCAACAAGGCCAGCCAATCCTCGCGCGCACTGCAGGCTGGTGCCCGCAGCACCACGCCACCGAGACCCGCCGGGTCTACGGCGAACAGGGCTGCAATCGTGGCGGCGTCGCCTTGCATGGCAGGCGTTTATTGCGGTGCCGACAGTTCGGCCAATGCCCGTTCAACGCGGGTCGAGGAGCCAGAATCGTCCAGCGGATTGCGCCGCAGCCGATGGCGCAATGCCGAGGGCGCTACGCGCCGCAGATGCGCCTGATTCACCGTTTTGTCGCCCTGCAAGGCGGCCAAGGCGCGGGCCGCACGCACCAGCGTCAAGTCGCCACGCAAACCGTCAATACCCAGTGCAATGCACAACTGCGCGGCAAAGTCGCGGGTGGCGTCGGGAATCTGCACATTGGCCAGACGCTTGCGGCCAGCCACGATGCGCTTGCGCACCAGGTCATCCTCTTTTTCCCATTGCGCGGCAAAGGTGTGCGGATCCTGCTCGAAGGCGTCGCGGCGCTTCACCACTTCCACACGCTCTTGCAAGGTGTTGGGCGTTTTCACCTCGACCGACAAACCGAATCGATCGATCAACTGCGGCCGCAACTCCCCTTCTTCGGGGTTGCCGCTGCCAATCAGCACAAAGCGCGCAGGGTGGCGCACGCTCAAGCCCTCCCGCTCCACCACGTTCTCGCCCGAGGCTGCGACGTCAATCAACAGGTCAACCAAGTGGTCTTCCAGCAAATTGACCTCGTCGATGTACAAATAGCCGCGGTTGGCGCGCGCCAGCAGACCGGGCTCGAAGGCCTTGACGCCCTGCGACAGCGCACGCTCCAAGTCCAACGCACCGACCACCCGGTCTTCGGTCGCCCCGAGCGGTAAATCAACCACTGGCACACCCACCAAGTGGCTGGGCCGGACTTTTCCCGCGGCGGCAGCCAGGCAATCGGGGCAGCGGGCGTCTTGGGGGTCACATCCATAGCGGCAAGCGGTCACGGCGCGCATTTTGGGGAGCAATGCCGCCAAGGCACGCACCGCCGTCGATTTGCCCGTGCCGCGGTCTCCGAATACCAGCACGCCCCCAATCGACGGGTCGACGGCGGTGAGCACGATGGCCAGCTTCATGTCGTCCTGAGCGACGATGGCAGAAAAAGGAAATGTCAAAGCCATGGATGGATGCACAAAAGGTTAATCAATGCGGGACGCTCCAAGACCTCAGGTCCCGCCTTTTGGGCAGGGCAAGGGCATCGGCTAAAGCCGCATCCTAACCAATTCAGGCGATACAGGATTTTTTCGTCCTATTTTTCTGACACTTCGGCGTGTCAGCAATAAACACTAACGCCGGGGGCGAGCGGCGTCCCTAAGACCCCGCCACCTTCATCCGGTTCACCAGAATCGAGCCCACGGTTTTGGCGCCGTAGTTGTAGGCGTCAGCGCCCACGGCTTCGATGCCGCGTAGCATGTCTTTCATATTGCCCGCGATGGTGATTTCGTGCACCGGGTAGGCGATCTGGCCGTTCTCCACCCAAAAGCCACTGGCGCCGCGCGAGTAGTCGCCGGTCACGTAGTTCACGCCCTGGCCCATCAGCTCGGTGACCAACAGGCCGGTGCCGAGCTTGCGGATCATGGTGTCCAGGTCGTCGCTGGCGCGCGTGAGGCGTGAGCGCAGCACCAGGTTGTGCGAGCCGCCTGCATTGCCGGTGGTTTGCATGCCCAGTTTGCGCGCGGTGTAGCTGCTCAAAAAGTAACCCTGCAAGCGCCCGGCTTCCACCACCTGGCGGGCCTGCACGCGCACCCCCTCTTCGTCGAAGGGCGAGCTGCCCTTGCCGCCCAGAACAAAGGGGTCTTCAAACAAATCCAGGTGCTTAGCCAGCACGGGTTTGCCCAAGGAGTTGAGCAAAAACGAACTCTTGCGGTACAGCGCACCGCCGCTCACGGCCTGCACCAGTGCGCCCAACAGGCCTGCGGCCATGGGCGACTCAAACAAGACGGGACATTCGGTCGTCGCAATCTTGCGCGACTTGAGTCGGCTCAAAGCCCGCTCGGCCGCATAACGACCTACTTGCTCAGGTGAGGCCAAATCAGAGGCCTTGCGCATCGAGCTGTACCAGCCGTCGCGCTGCATGTCCTTGCCCTTGCCTGCAATGGGCGAGACCGAGAGCGAGTGGCGCGAGCTGGCATAGCCACCACGAAAGCCGTTGGTGTGCGCCGTAAAGAAGTGCGACTGCTGCGCCGAGACGGCTGCGCCTTCGCTGTTGGTGATGCGCTTGTCCACCGACAAGGCCGCCGCTTCGCATCGCAGTGCCAGTGTGGCAGCGTCGGCGCTGCTGAGCGCCCAGGGGTGAAACAAGTCGAGCTCACGCTCGCGCTCGTTCACCGGACAAATGTCTGCGGCAGCGGGCAGGCTGGCAAAGGGGTCTTCGGCGGTAAAGCGCGCAATGTCGTAGGCCGCACGCACGGTTTGGGCAATGGCGGCATCCGAGAAATCGGACGTGCTGGCGTTGCCCCGGCGCTTGCCCAGGTAGACCGTCACACCCAGCGATTTGTCGCGGTTGCGCTCCACGTTTTCGAGTTCGCCATTGCGCACCGAAACGCTCAGGCCGCAGCCTTCGGACACTTCAGCCGCCGCATCGGTGGCGCCGAGTTTTTTAGCGGCTTTGAGGCTGGCGTCCACGCGGGATTCAAAAAACGCGCGGCTGTAAGCGAATCCGGGAAGGGGCTGGGCAGCCAGCGCTTGGGGGGAGTTTTTCGGGTTTTTCATGCGAAGGCTATGATACTTGGCTATGTCAAGAAAATTAAAAAAGGGTTACTTCGTCAAAGGCCAGTTTGTGGCTGAAGGCAGTGCCCTGGATCTGGAATACAAGCGCGAGCTCAAAGGCACGGACGAGGCCACGCGCACCGACCTCAAGCGTGAAAGCACCGAAATTCAAAAGCTCGGTGAAGACCTGCTCACCCTGCGCGCCGAGCTCTTGACACGGCTGCAATTGCCCGAAAAATTGGTGGAAGCGATTGCCGAGTCCAAGCGCATCACCAACTTTGAAGGCAAGCGCCGCCAAATGCAGTTCATCGGCAAGCTCATGCGCAAGCTCGAGCCCGAACAACACGAAGCCATTCGCGTGGCCTTGGTGGAGCAGCACACACCTTCGGCCCTGGAAACCCAGACCCTGCACCAAGCGGAGATGTGGCGCGACCGCCTGCTGGCAGACGACGATGCCCTGGGCCAATGGATCAACCTGAGCCCTTCCACCGACAGCCAGCAATTGCGCGCCCTGGTGCGCCAAGCGCGCAAAGATGCCGTGCCCGAGCGCCCTGGCGAAGCCCAGCGCCACGGCCGCGCCTACCGCGACATTTTTCAGTTGGTGCGCGCCCAGCTCATGGGTGAAAACAATCTGGACGACGACGAGCTGCCGCCCACCAACCCCGGAGCCGATGCATGAGCAGCAGCCCTCCCCCCGAGTCCGTCACGATAGGCATCGTGTCGATCAGCGACCGCGCCAGCAGCGGCGTCTACCAGGCCCTGGGCCTGCCCGCCTTGCAAGACTGGCTGCGCAGCGCCTTGATCAACCCCATCGAATTTGAAGCGCGACTGATTCCGGACGAGCAAAGCGGCATCAGTGCCGCACTCATTGAATTGGTAGACGCAGGATGCAGCCTGGTGCTGACCACCGGCGGCACCGGTCCCGCCTTGCGTGACGTCACGCCCGAGGCCACGCTGGCCGTGGCGCACAAAGAAATGCCCGGCTTTGGCGAACAAATGCGCCAGATCAGCCTGAACTTTGTGCCCACCGCAATTCTGTCGCGCCAGGTGGCGGTGATACGCGGCAAGAGCCTCATCATCAACCTGCCGGGCCAGCCCAAATCGATTGCCCAAACGCTGGAAGGCCTCAAAGACGAGGCAGGCGCCACGCAAGTGCCCGGCATTTTTGCGGCCGTGCCCTACTGCATTGATTTGATTGGCGGGCCCTACCTGGAAACGGTGGATACGGTGTGCAAGGCCTTTAGACCCAAGACCGCGCAGCGACCGCCGCGCAGCGCCTGAACCCTATTTGCCTACGAGTTGGTTGAGGCGCTCAGCCTCAAAACACTCGCTGCGGGCGGCGTCACCCGGCATTTGCACTTGCTGCTGTTGGCACAGTTTTTCCAGCGCCTGCCAGAGCAGCGCAATTTGGTGGTCCTGGCTGGAGGCGCTGTCGATCAGGCCGCGCAGCGCTTGGCTCACCGGATCATCCTCTTGCGTGATGCCATAGGCGCTGAACTTGGGCTGCTGCGCAGCCACATCAGCGCTCTCACCCGCCTTGCTTTGGATGATGCGTGCCGGAATGCCCACCGCAGTCGCCCCCGCAGGCACGGGCTTGATGACCACCGCATTGCTGCCAATCTTGGCGCCGTCGCCCACTTCAAAGCCGCCCAGCACTTTGGCACCCGCGCTGACCACCACGTCTTTGCCCAAGGTCGGGTGGCGCTTGACGCCCTTGTAGAGCGAGGTGCCGCCCAAAGTCACACCTTGGTAAATGGTGCAGCCGTCGCCAATCTCGGCGGTCTCGCCCACCACGGTGCCCATGGCATGGTCAAAAAAGACGCGCTCGCCAATCTTGGCACCGGGGTGGATTTCGATGCCTGTCAAGAACCGCGCAATGTGCGAGGTGAAGCGCCCCAACCAGCGAAAGCCATGGGTCCAAAACCAATGTGCCGGGCGGTGCAACACCACCGCGTGCAGACCGGGATAGCAAGTGATGACCTCCCAGGTGCTGCGGGCAGCGGGGTCGCGGTCCAGAATGCACTGGATGTCGGATCGGATGCGAGAAAACATGCGGCCAAGTCTATCCCGTGGCGCCGTCGCCACTGGGCGGCAGGGTTTTCGCCGCACGCAGCTGGGCCGACTGTTGCAGCACCGCTTTGGCAATGCCGCGCAGGATATGAATTTCTTCCTGTGTCACGGCCGCCCGGTTGAAGAGCTGGTTCAAACGCGGCATGAGTTTTTTGGGTGCGGCGGGGTCTAAAAACTCCAGCTCCACCAAGGCCTGCTCCAAGTGCGTCAGCATGCCCGACACCTGTGCCGCGTCGGCCAAGGCACCCGTGGGCGTTTGGGCGTGCGGGCCAAAGCCGCCAAGGGCAAGGCGCCACTCGTAAGCGATCACCTGCAGCGCAGCGCCAATATTGAGCGAGCCAAACTGCGGGTTGCTGGGAATGCTCAGGCACACATGGCAGCGGTACACGTCTTCATTGCGCATGCCAAAGCGCTCGGAACCAAACAAAAATGCCACGCCATTCGGGCGCGACGGCATGGGCTCGTCTGACCCGGCTGTTGGGACGGCCAGCAATTGCTGGAAATGCTCGCGCGGCCAGCGGGTGGGAGGACCAAAGTCGCGCGGCGTCATGGCCGTGGCGCACAGGTGGTCTACACCTTCGAGCGCCTCGTCCAGGGTCTCGACGATGCGGCATTTCTCCAGCACGTCCAGCGCACCGCTGGCGCGTTGAATGGTTTCTTCGCGCCGCAACACATTGGCCCAGCGCGGTGCCACCAGCACCAAATCGTCAAAGCCCATGGTCTTCATGGCACGGGCCGCTGCACCCACATTACCCGCGTGGCTGGTCTGTATCAGGATGAAGCGGGTTTGCAAACCAGTGGCTCTCGTGGGCGGCAAAGTGTCGGGCATGGGCGGGCGGGTAAAATAGGGCTATTGTCGCGCTGCATCGCCAGTGCTTTTCCCCTGCTGTTCTTCACCCCACAATCTATGTCGCTCAATCTGCACCCCATGATCAATGTGGCCATCAAGGCCGCTCGCGCCGCTGGCAACATCATCAACCGCGCCGCGCTGGACATTGAATCGGTCCGGGTTTCGCAAAAAAAGGCCAATGATTTCGTCACCGAAGTCGACCATGCGGCAGAGAAAGCGATCATCGAGACCCTGCTCTCCGCCTACCCTGGCCACGCCATCTGGGCCGAAGAGTCCGGCCGCGAACACGGCGCCCAAAACTCAGACTATGTCTGGATCATCGATCCGCTGGACGGCACCACCAACTTCATCCACGGCCTGCCCGTCTATTGCGTGAGTATTGCGCTGGCCGTGCAGGGCAAAGTGGAACAAGCCGTGGTTTACGACCCCACCCGCAACGATTTGTTTACCGCGACCCGGGGCCGGGGCGCGTTCTTGAACGACCGACGCATCCGCGTGTCTAAACGCACCGAGCTCAAGGGTTGCCTGATTTCAACCGGGTTCCCCTTCCGCGAAGGCGACGACTTTCAGCAGTACCTGAGCATGATGGGTGAAGTCATGCAGCGCACGGCCGGCATCCGCCGCCCCGGCGCTGCGGCGCTGGACCTGGCCTATGTGGCCGCGGGCTACACCGACGGATTTTTTGAGCGTGGTTTGCAGCCCTGGGACGTGGCCGCAGGATCACTCCTGGTGACCGAAGCTGGGGGCCTGGTGGGCAACTTCACTGGCGAGGCGGACTTCCTGGACCAACAGGAGTGCGTGGCCGGTGCCCCGCGCGTCTATGGCCAGTTGGTCGGCATTTTGGGCAAGCACAGCAAGTTCGCCAGCGCAGGCGAAAAAGCCGCCGTGCGCCAGACGCTGGTCGCCCCTACGCCGTAGCGAGTGCCGACTCCTCGAGGCGCGCACGCGTCAAGGGGTAGACCAGGCTGTCTTCCAGTGTCAGGTGCATGCGCACCAACTCTGAAAAAACCTGCACGCTGTGGTGGAGTTCGGCCATGTCCACCCAGTGGTTGCCCGATGCGATGGCACTGAGTTGTGGCGAAAGCTCCAACCAGTTCTCTTCAATCCACCCGTGGTCTTGCTGCAGGATGCGAATCGTTGCCACCAACCCCGCTTCGCTGTCGGCCAACAGGGGCGGGAAGAAATAGCGTTCTTCCAAAGCGTGGTGCTTGCGCGCTGTGCTGGAAAAGAAAGACTCAATCTCCGCCATGCGCGACTGCCCCCGGGCATCCAAATGGTCGGTCTCCATCGTGCCAACCAAGCCTTCGAGCTCTTGCAAATGCGCTAGCGTCTGGCGGTGGCAGTCTTCCAAGGCAATAAAGATCATCGATTCCCGGGCGATAGCCATAGCGTCTCCTTGACAACAGTGGCTTTCATTCTGAGCCGCTGTGGCGTCCTAGGGTTTGCCCTAGATCAAAGGCAAACCCCAAAGGAGCGACAGCTCAGTGCGCGAGGGAAAACTTCGCTTTGATGGCGTCCACGGACGCCTGGCTCAGGCGGTTGCCATACTGGGCCACGACCATAGCGGCCGCATGGTTGCCCAGCGCGGCGGCCTGTGCCGAGCTCTGGCCTTGGGTGACCGCGTACAAAAAAGCACCGGCAAACATATCGCCCGCGCCATTGCTGTCCAGCGCTTTGATGGCGACCGCGGGCACTTCGCTGCGCTGGCCGTTTTCCAAAATCACGCTGCCTTTGGCACTGCGTGTCACGCAGACCACGCGGGCCAGCGGCGCCATGTGCGCGCAAACAGCGTCAAAGTCTTGCGCGCCACACCACACCTGGGCTTCTTCTTCATTGCAAAACAGGTAGTCCAGCGGCGCAGCAGATTCGCCGTTGGCGCCCACACCCAGCATGGCTTCCAGGCCCGGCCGACAGAACTGAATCATGCTCATGTCGCTGAGTGTCAAAGCCAATGCGGCACCGGCCTGCACGGCCAGCGCACGTCCGCGCAGCGCGGCGTCCAGCCCGGTGGGGGACGCGGCCAAATAGCCTTCCATGTAATAGACCTTGGAGCGGGCAATGTCCTGCGGATGCAGCGCCGTGTGGTCCAGCTCAGCGGTGGCGCCGAGAAAGGTGCTCATGCTGCGCTCGGCATCCGGCGTGACCAGCACGATGCAGCTGCCGGTTTGGCCCGCAGGTGCGGCCATGTGGCTCAGGTTGGTGGCGACACCGTGGCTGGCCAGGTCTTGCACATAAAAGGCGCCCAGCTCGTCGTCAGCCACGCGGCAGGAATAAAAGGCCTTGGCACCGAACTGCGCCACTGCTACCGCAGTGTTACCGGCCGATCCACCACCAGTACGGCGGCTGTGCAGGCCTTGCAGGTGGTGCAGCAGCTCGGCACGGCGCGGCGCGTCGATCAGCGTCATGTGGCGCTTGGCCACACCTGCTTGGTCCAACAAGGCGTCGGAGACTTCGTACTCGGTATCGACCAGCGCGTTGCCGATGGCGTAGACATCTATTTTTTTCATAAGGGCTGCTTATTGCTCGACAAAGGCGCGTTCAACGACAAAGTCACCTTGCTTGGTGGTGTTGCCTTCCACGAAGCCGCGCTCCTCGAGCGTTTTTTTCATGTCACGCAGCATCTCGGGGCTGCCGCACAGCATGACGCGGTCGGTGGCGGGATCAAACTTGGGCAGGCCCAAGTCGGCTTGCAGCTTGCCGGTGCTCAGCAAATCGGTGATGCGGCCCTGATTTTTGAAAGGCTCGCGGGTCACCGTGGGGTAGTACAGCAACTGCGCGCGCACCATGTCGCCCAGAAACTCGTTGTCGGGCAGCTCGTGCGTCAAGTAGTCGTAGTAAGCCAGCTCGGCCACCTGGCGCACGCCGTGCACCAGGATGACTTTGTCAAACTGCTCGTAGGTGGCCGGATCGCGCACGATGCTCATGTAGGGCGCCAAGCCGGTGCCGGTGCCGATCAGGTACAGGTTTTTGCCCTTGAGCAAATAGTCAATCAGCAAAGTGCCCGTGGGCTTGCGACCGACGACAATTTTGTCGCCCACCTGGATGTGCTGCAGCTTGGAGGTGAGCGGGCCGTTGGGCACCTTGATGCTCAGGAACTCCAGGTGCTCTTCGTAATTGGCACTGGCGATGCTGTAGGCGCGCAGCAGCGGTTTGCCGCCCTCGCCGCGCAGACCGATCATGGTGAAATGGCCGTTGGAAAAGCGCAGCGCGGTGTCGCGCGTGGTGGTAAAGCTAAACAGGCGGTCCGTCCAGTGGTGAACGCTCAACACTGTTTCTTCTAAAAATGCACTCATAAGTCCCTTGGGAGAGTTCGAATTGCCACGACGGCAAGCCCTCTAGTGTAAAACCTCGCACCTGCGCCCCCCGTATAAGGTTATGAGCCCCGCAATTTCTGCCATGATTGCCCTATGACGTCCCCTGCCCTGCCCACCCCCTCGCTCCTGGTGGCCTGCCTGTGCGCGCAGTGGTGCGGCACCTGCCGCGACTACCAGGCGCTGTTTGACCCATTGCAAACCGAATTTCCCCAAGCGCAATTTGTGTGGGTGGACATTGAAGACCAAGCCGATCTGGTCGATCCGGTGGAGGTGGAAAACTTCCCCACCCTGCTGGTGGTGGCCGACGGACAGGCCCGTTTTTTTGGCACCTTGCTGCCGCACATCGACACCTTGCGCCGGATTTTGCAAACCCAGCTCAGCGCGGAACGCGCGACTACGGTTGACGCAGAGGCGCAGGCTTTGGCGCAGCGCCTGCTGGCGCACCTGGCAGCAAAGGCGTAATCAGGCGCGCTGCGGCGTCGCCATTCCAGTCCAGCGCACCGCGCACCACGCTGTGCACGCGGCCCTTGGCGTCTACCAATACCGTGGACGGAAACACCCGGATGCCCCAGGCCCGCGCCAAGGCCCCGTCCGGGTCCCGCAAGACCGGTAGATCCAGACCCGTGGCCTCTTTGAAGCGCTGGGCCGTCGCCGCGGACTCTTTGAAGTTGACTGCCACCACGCGCAGCTTGCCGGTGTGCGACTGCGCCAACTGCGACAGGGACGGCATTTCTTCGCGGCAGGGCTCACACCAGCTGGCCCAGAAGTTGATCAGCAACGCCTGGCCTTGGAGGGATGTCAGCGCGACGGGTTTTTCATTGGCGTCGACTCCGGCGACGGTTGGCGCGGTCTTGTGGGCAGCCCAGCCCTGCACCTCAAAACCGGACTGCGCCCGTGCAGAAGTCGCCAGCAGCGCCAGCGCGGCGCAGCCAGCGAGCAGCCCGCGTTGGCAGGACAGTGCCAGTCCTGCCACGGTGACCCGCTTTAGAGCTTGCCCGCCACCCAGGCCTGGGCACTGGCCAGCGCCGCGTCCAGGTGTGCTGGCTCGGTGCCACCGGCCATGGCCATGTCGGGCTTGCCGCCGCCTTTGCCGCCCACTTGCGCAGCCAGGAAGTTGACCAGCTCACCCGCTTTGACTTTGGAGGTGGTGTCCGGCGTCACGCCCACGGCAATTTGCACTTTGTCGCCCTCGGCCACACCCAGCACGATGACAGCCGTTTTGAGCTTGTCCTTGAGCTTGTCCATGGTGTCGCGCAGGGTTTTGACGTCTGCACCGTCCAGGCGCGCCGCCAGAAACTTGACGCCACCCAGGTCCTGTGCCTGCGTCAGCAACTCATCGCCCTGGGCGGAAGCGAGCTTGCCTTTGAGCGCGGCAATTTCTTTCTCCAGCGATTTGATGTGCTCCACGGTGCTGTGAATGCGGCTGCCCAGCTCGGCCACCGGTGTTTTCAGCGCATGGGCGGCACTGGCCACCGTGTCTTCGAGCTGCTGCAAATAGGCCAGCGCGTGCTCACCCGTCACGGCTTCCATGCGGCGCACGCCGGATGCCACGCCGCTTTCGGCCACGACCTTGAACAGGCCGATGTCACCAGTGCGTGCCACGTGGGTGCCGCCGCAGAGTTCGCGGGTGGTGCCGATTTCGAGCACCCGCACGATCTCGCCGTACTTCTCGCCAAACAGCATTTGCGCGCCGGTTTTCTTGGCGCTCTCGATGTCCATCAATTCCGCATGGGTGGCAGCGTTGTGCAGGATTTGGCCATTCACAAAAGACTCGATCTGGCGAATTTGCGCGTCAGTCACCGGGGCGTTGTGGGCAAAGTCAAAGCGGGTGCGCTCGGGTGTGACCAGCGAGCCTTTTTGCTGCACATGGTCGCCCAGCACTTCGCGCAGGGCCTCGTGCATCAAGTGAGTGGCGGAGTGGTTGCGCATGGAAGCTGCGCGCAGCGCCGCATTGACCTGCGCCTGCACCGTGTCGCCCACCTTCAGGCTGCCCTGCCCGACCGTGCCGTGGTGACCAAACACGTCCGCCTTGATTTTTTGCGTGTCGGTGACTTCAAACGTGCCGGCGGTGCCCGTGAGCGTTCCGACATCGCCCACCTGGCCGCCGCTCTCGGAATAAAACGGTGTCACGTCCAGCACGACCACACCGCTTTGGCCGGAGGCCAAGCTTTGCACCTGCACGCCGCCCAGGTACAAGGCTTCCACCACGGAAGACTGCGCCAGCTGCTCGTAGCCCACAAACACATTGCCTGCGCCGCTGTAGTCCAGCGCGCGGTCTTGCTTGAACTTGCCGGCCGCGCGGGCCTGATTTTTTTGGCGATCCATGGCGGCGTTGAAGCCTTCGGTGTCCACTTCAACGTCGCGCTCACGGCACACGTCGTTGGTCAGGTCCAGCGGAAAGCCGAAGGTGTCATGCAACTTGAAGGCCACGTCGCCAGGCAGCACTTTCACGCCACCCGCCAAGGCGCTGTCCAAAATATCCATGCCCGTGGCCAGCGTTTCAAAGAAGCGCTCTTCTTCGACCCGCAGCACTTCGGTAATGCGCGTCTCTTCGGCTTGGATTTTGGGATAGGCGTCGCCCATCAGGCGCACGACGTCGGCCACCAGCTTGTGGAAGAAGGGCGTTTTTTGGCCCAGCTTGTAGCCGTGGCGGATGGCACGCCGCACGATGCGGCGTTGCACATAGCCGCGGCCTTCGTTGCTGGGCACCACGCCATCGCTCACCAAAAACGCGGTGGCGCGGATGTGGTCGGCGATCACGCGCAGCGATTTGTTTTGCAAATCGGTGCAGCCCGTGGCGCGCGCAGCGGCGGCAATGAGCTGCTCAAAAATGTCGATCTCGTAGTTGCTGTGCACATGCTGCAAGATGGCCGCCAGGCGCTCCAGGCCCATGCCGGTGTCCACGCAGGGCGCGGGCAACTTGACCAGGCTGCCATCGGTCTGC
>CANFLX010000038.1 GCA_947447985.1 Comamonadaceae bacterium | reverse complement strand
GCGACCGGGTTTTCTGCCACGATGGACACGCTGGGGTGGATCGCATCGACTTTGCCCGCGCCAAACTCTTTGTCCACCGACACCACTTCGGATTCAAAGGTGATCAGCACATCGCCCAGGTTGCGCTGCAAAAAGATGGTGGTGGCGTCGCGGCCACCTTTGGCCAGCACCGGCACATTTTTGTAGAGCTTGCTCACAAAGTCTGCGGCCTGTGCATCGGTGCCGCCTTTTTTGCGCACCTGGCCCCAGGCGGCCAAATAGGCCATGCGGCCGTTGCCGCCGGTCTTGGGGTTGACCACGATGACCTGGATACCGGGCTTGATCAGGTCGTCCCAGTCTTTGATGCCTTTGGGGTTTTTGTCGCGCACCAAAAACAGCATGGTGGAGCTGGTGGGCGCTGCGTTGTGCGGAAACTTCTGTGTCCAGTCCTTGGCCACCACACCGGTGCTGGCCAGGAAGTCCACGTCGGTGGTGGTGTTCATGGTCACCACATCGGCGTCCAGGCCGTCGTTTACTGCGCGTGCTTGGGCGCTGGAGCCGCCATGCGATTGGTCGATCTTGATGTCTTTGCCGGTGGATTTCTTGTAACTGGCGATAAAGGCCGCGTTCACGTCTTTGTAAAACTCACGCGACACGTCGTAAGAGGCATTGAGCAAACTGGTCTGGGCCGATGCCAAGCCGCTGGCACTCAGCGCCAAAGCAGCCAGCGCCAGCGTGGTTTTTTGTTTCAGTTGAATCATGATTGCAAAGTACCCGAAGACGCGCAAATCGCGCAAAGGGCGTATTTTGGGCGAGCTTCTAAAGATCAACAAGGAATTGTTTGTAGTTTGCAAATACCGTTTGCGATCTAAGTTGAAGCCCGCCCATCGGGCCAAGATTTACTTCTTGGTGTAAATCTGGTCAAAGCTTGCGCCGTCGGCAAAGTGCTCTTTGTCGGCCTTTTCCCAGCCGCCAAACGCTTCGTCAATGGTGAACAGCTTGATCTTGGGGAACTGGCTGGCGTATTTGGCGCGGGCTTTGTCCGACACGGCGGGGCGGTAGAAGTTTTTGCCAATGATGTCCTGGCCCTCTTCGGTGTAGAGGTACTTCAGGTATTCCTCGGCCACGGCGCGGGTGCCTTTTTTGTCCACGTTCTTGTCCACCACGGCCACGGCGGGCTCGGCCAGGATGCTCAGGGCCGGGGCCACGACGTCAAACTTGGAGCCAAATTCTTTTTCCAGCAAAAAGGCTTCGTTCTCCCAGGCAATCAGCACATCGCCCTGGCCGCGCTGGGCGAAGGTGATGGTGGAGCCGCGCGCGCCGGTGTCCAAAATCGGCACATTGCCATAGAGCTTGGCGACGAATTCTTTGGCCTTGGCGTCGCTGCCGTATTTGCGTTTGGCAAATTCCCACGCGGCCAGGTAGTTCCAGCGGGCGCCGCCCGAGGTCTTGGGGTTGGGCGTGATGACCTTGACGTCGGGGCGGATCAGGTCGTCCCAGTCTTTGATGTTCTTGGGGTTGCCTTGGCGCACGGCCAGCACGATGGTGGAGGTGTAGGGCGATGCGTTGTGCGGCAGGCGCTTTTGCCAGTCTTTGGCAATCCAGCCGCCGTTTTTCACGATGGCATCGGTGTCGCCCGCCAGCGCCAGGGTGGCCACATCGGCGTCCAGGCCGTCAATGATGGAGCGGGCTTGTTTGCCCGAGCCGCCATGGCTTTGCTTGATGGTCACGTCCTGGCCAGTCTTGGCTTTCCAGTATTTGGTGAAGGCGGCGTTGAACTCCACATACAGTTCGCGTGTGGGGTCGTAAGACACGTTGAGCAGGGTGACGGGCCCCTGTGCTGAAGCGCCGAAGGTGGCGGCGATCAGCGCGCCAAGGGCGGCCAGTTTGATGAAATTGCGGCGCAGTGCTGGGGAAAAAGCGGGGGTAGAGGACACAGAAAGACTCCAAAAAAACCCCACGCATGGGGGCGATGGATGAATTCTGGGCTGCTTTTGTTAAAACTAAAAATACTGTTTAGTAGGTTCTATATATGTTTTTCGCATATTTAACCTTCTTGCTGCTGCTGGTCGCCATTCGCCGGATCTCAGGCGGTGAACTGCAAAGCCGCAAGATCCGCATACACCCCGCCGCGCGCTACCAGCTCGGCGTGGGTGCCTTGTTCCACCAGCTGCCCATGGTCCAGCACCACGATCAGGTCGGCTTTTTGCACCGTGGCCAGGCGGTGGGCAATGACCAAGGTGGTGCGGTTGCGCATGGCCGACTCCAGCGCTGCTTGCACCATGCGCTCGCTCTCGGCGTCCAGGGCGCTGGTAGCTTCGTCCAGCAGCAGCAGGGGAGGGTTCTTGAGCATGGCGCGCGCGATCGCAATGCGCTGGCGCTGCCCGCCTGACAGGCGCAAACCGCGCTCGCCCAAGAAAGTTTTGTAGCCGTCCGGCAGCGCGGTGATGAATTCGTGGGCAAAGGCGGCCTCTGCCGCTTGTTGCACCTCGGCATCGGTCGCGTCCGGGCGGCCGTAGCGGATGTTCTCTAGGGCGCTGGTCGAAAAAATGACCGCGTCTTGCGGCACGATGCCGATGCGTTGGCGCAGGTCAGCCAAGCTCAGGTCCTGCGTGGCCACGCCGTCGAGCACGATGCGGCCCGACTGCGGATCGTAAAAGCGCAGCAGCAACTGAAACACGGTGCTTTTGCCCGCGCCGCTGGGCCCCACAATCGCCACGGTTTGCCCGGCCTGCACGTCCAGCGAGAAGCCCGCCAAAGCCTGTTGCAAAGGGCGCGAGGGGTAATGAAATTCGAGTGCGTCAAACCGCACGCTGCTACCGGCCTGGGGCAGCGGCAGGCGCAGCGGCTGGTCGGGCGAGCGAATGGGTGACTCGGTGTGCAGCAGTTCCATCAGGCGCTCGGTCGCGCCGGCGGCACGCAGCAGGTCGCCATAGACCTCGCCCAGCACTGCAAAGGCGCTGGCCAGCAAGATCACATACACCACGGTTTGCCCCAGGTCACCCGCCGTAATGCGCCCGGCCACCACGGCCTGCGTGCCTTGGTACAGGCCCCAGAGCAGAGCGGCAGAGGTGGCAATGATGATGAAGCCCACCAGCGCCGAGCGCGCACCAATGCGGCGGATGGCGGTGTCAAAGGCGTTCTCGGTCGACGTCTTGAAGCGGTCGGCCTCACGCGTCTCGGCGGTGTAGCTCTGCACCACGGGAATGGCGTTGAGCACCTCGGCGGCAATCGCGCTGGAGTCGGCAATGCGGTCCTGGCTGGCACGCGAGAGCTTGCGCACGCGCCGGCCAAAGGTCAGCGCCGGAATCACGATCAGCACCAGCACCACCAGCACCTGCAGCATGACCACCGGG
Source organism: Comamonadaceae bacterium (assembly GCA_947447985.1). GTDB lineage: Bacteria > Pseudomonadota > Gammaproteobacteria > Burkholderiales > Burkholderiaceae_C > Allorhodoferax. The sequence goes on along the minus strand of CANFLX010000038.1, from coordinate 18,922 downwards.
TTGGTCCAAATCAGCACGCTCAGGGCGCCCAGGCCGAGCACCAGGTTGCGCAAGCCCATGCTCAAGGACGAACCCACCACCGTCTGCACCAAGGTGGTGTCGGCGGACAAGCGCGAAAGCACTTCGCCGGTTTGGGTGGTTTCAAAAAACTCGGGGCTTTGTTGCAGCACGTGGGCATAGACCGCCTCACGGATGTCCGAGGTCACCCGCTCGCCCAGCCAGCTCACCATATAAAAACGCAGCGCCGAGAACACCCCCAGCGCGGTGGCCACCCCAAACAGGGCGGCAAAGTGTTCGCGCATGGCCATCATCTGGTCGCCCTTGTCGGCGCGCACCAGGCCGCCGTCAATCAGCATGCGCAGCGCCACCGGAAACGCCAGCGTTGCTGTGGCTGCCAACACCAAAAACACCAGCGCCAGACCGATGCGCGCACGGTAGGGCTTTAAGAAGGGCAGCAGGCCTGAGAGGGATTTGGGGCTTTTGGAGGCGGAACGTTCAGAACTCATGGGACACCAGTTGGGGCACAGGCGGCAAAAGGCAAGCCGCGCACAGCCCTGTATTGTCGCGGCTGCGTCAAGGCCGTCGGAATCAAAGCTTCAACGGAGCGGCGTAGCCCGTCATTTCCAGGTAGCCACGGCCTACCCCCTGTTGTTGCGCGTTGAGCAGCTCACACAGACCTTCCCAGTACACCGCGCCGGTGGAGTTGCGGCTGTCGAGCTCTTGTGCATCAAACGCCGCGCGTACTGTAAAGACCTGCCCCGGCACTTGCACCTGCCATTGAACGGGATAGCTGGCCTGGGTGCGCGGGCTGCGCCACAGGCGCTGCGGTGTGAACGCCACATCGCCCGGTCCAAAGATGTGCAACTTGCCACCCTGGCGCAGCGAGCCGCCGCTCCACAAGGCGCTGCCGTCTTTGCGCCGCAGCACAAAAGCGGTCAGCGCCCCTCCGTCTTGAAGGTTGATGCCGATCCAGTCCCAGCCCACGGCGTCGGGGTGCAACAGGGCGTCGCTCCACTCTTGGTCCAGCCAGGCGCGGCTGCCTTCGGCCAGGGCGTGGCGTTTGCCTTTGAGACGAATGTCGCCCTGGGCCTGCATCTGCGGGCGGCTGTAGTAGTTGCTGAACTGCGCCGCATCCGGCCCCTTGCGCGAGTGGCCACGCTCGCCTTGCAGCAGCACGGGCTGGGTATCGGTCAATGCCAAATCCAGCGAAAAGTCTGACGCCGCTACCACCGCGCGCAGTGCGCCTTGGGCGGTACGTTGCAGCGACCAGTCGCGCAACACCACCCCGGTGTCGCTCAGCCTGGCCCAGCCTTGGTCGCTGGCGTTGGCGCCGTCCGGCACACCCGACCAGCGGGCAATGCGCTGATCCGACCACAGGGTCTTGCCCGCCACATCGCTCACGGCCGCATGGGCAAACAACAACTGCTTTGCCGCCAGACCCGACGCCATGGCTTGCGTGGACGCCAATCGGCGCCGGAAAAACGTGATCTGAAAACCCAGTGCCGCCTCCTGCCCCGGCACATTGGCAAAGCCGGTGACGTACCACCACTCCGTTTGGACGTCGAGGTGGGCACCCGCGTCGCGGGGAAAGACCAGGGTTGCAAAGGCCTGCGTCCCAGACGCCTGCGCGGCAAGGGGCCCATCCACCAAGGCGGCAGATGCCATCGCGCAGAGGGTCCATTGGCGGCGGTTCAAGGGGTGGAATGGCATGGCCTGCCATCTTAGGCGGGAAAATTCGCCCTCTGCTGCGTTGGCGATTTCAGTCAGGGCTCGGATGGGCAGGTGGCTTGTCCGTCGTTTCAGCAGTTGGGTCGTCTCGCACCGGTAAATTGAAAGTAGCGCTTATTTGCTATCCGCAACAGTGAGTTCTAAAAATTCTCACGAATCGTATTTAATATCGATGAATATAAACTAATTTATATTTAAGTCATAATTGATAACTAATATTTGAACACCATAAAGATAAATTCGATAAAAATAAAAAGTTAATATTCTTAAAAAAGCTCTGATACACTGAATTTCGATTTTCACAATATGGAGCGAATATGCATCTGGGTAATAAGTTTCAACGAATTGCCGCAGCTAGCATATTGCTGACTTGCGCCAACTCCGTCAGCGCGCAGGGTTTTGACATGTTGCTGAAGTCGCTGTCTGCTATCCAGATTCCAGCGCAACCGGCGCAATCAGCGCAACCCGCCCGGCAATCCACGGGTAATGCAGGTTCCTCGGCATCGCTGACTGAGAACTACTGCCGCAATTTGTTCTCGGTGGCTTCCATGGAGGCAAACGGACCTGTGGATGAGAAACTGGTCAGTGAAGAGTTCAATATTGAAGCAAAAGACTTTTATGACGAAGTCATCAAGGTTCGGGATGCTGAATCGGGCTTCTCCAGCAAAGCGTTTCCTTCACTGGGTTTTTACAAGCACGAGTTTGAAACCGACCGGGTGAGCGTGCTCTATGACTTGTTTTTGGCCTATCCCAGCCCCAAGTACGCTGCAGTGCTAATCAACATCGCACGGTTGCAGCCCAACCAGCCGCGTTTTGACGCACAGGAACGAACCGATGCCAGGATGGCGCTGGCGATGATTCACTACCGCCTGCAAGACAAATCCAAATCGGCAGATCGGTGGAAAGAGCTTGTGCTGAGCACAAAAAACGAAGAGCACTATCTGTCAAAAATCATCTGGGCACGCCTTCTCGCCTATGGCGAAACGGTACCCAAAGACGTTTCCACCTCCATCGGTTATGTCCGCGAAACCTTTATGTATGCGGGTCAGTACAGTGAGCGGGGATCGCGTAAGAAGATGAGCATCCGAAACAGTGGCGCAAAGGCGAATGAAACGCTCTATGACATTCTGAACGCGAATCCGCAGCATCCTTATCGCCAGTTCAATCTGTCGTTTCTGCAAACCTATGACCAGGCAGCGCGCGTCAAAGACGGTTGGCCCGAAGTCAAAGCGCAACTCGGCCCCGGTCTCGCTGAAGTCGAACGCACGTCGAGCGCGGCAGCACTGAAGGCAACCCAAATTCTTGGCAGTGCGAAGAGCGCGGGAAATATCAAAGCACAGAAGACGAGTTTGGACAGCGCGACGCGAACCCGCGTATCGGACGCTCCAGATTACAACGCGGACATGCAGACATTGGCGTCACTCGCGCGCGAACTGGGAAAAATTGACAAGCTCAATGATGAGCAGGTGAAATTGCTGGTCGACGCGACGAAGCTTGCACATGAGAGCGGGGACAGGGCCATTTCTATGAACGCGCAGATGATTGGCGTCACCATGGACGTGCTGAATCGCCGAGGCATGGAGGCCATGGCGGGCGTTATTCCGTTTATCCAAAGAATCCAAAGCTACCAGGACAGCGCCTGTTCCGTGGTTTCGCGTCTGGATCATGCCGCCATGGTGAAGAAGGTCGTCACTTTGGAGCCAGATCGCAGTGGTCTTGCGAACTTGATGGGTAGCGACTAGTCGCCCCGGGTTGACCCCTTATTGAGACAAAGAGACGCGCATGAATTTGAAAAGAAGAGAGTTTTGCGCATGGTCCATGGCGCTCGGTGTCACGGGGTCAGAAGCCATCGCGCAAAGTCAATCGGCGAATATCCACCCCGTTTGGCTGGGTTTCGGACTCAATATCGGCGCAAATGCGGCGGCGCAGCGCTTCCCCTTGTCTAACGCTTTGCTGCCGATCCAGAGGCCTGGTCGTAAGACCACGTTTCAGTTGGAAGTCAACGAAGCAATCAGTCAACAACTCCGGGCTTTGGGTGACACGGTGACGTTTCAGAACGCCACGGACATCGGCGGTGACACGCTTTTGGGCGCAGTCCTGGACTATGAAAATGTGCTCGAGGCCCGCTTAGGCGATGCTAATTTCATTGTGATGCACATGGTCGGACATGGCGTCCTGCTCGACTTCGATCGAACCCGGGGCTGGAGCATGCGCGCGAGCTACCCGTTTCCAGTGACCTTGTTACGAGAATCCAAAGGCAGCACCGAATCCACGGCGAAGCAATACCTGGCGGACGCCTATCTGGATCCCCAAAATTCTTTCGCAACGTCCTTTGCCAAAGCCACCAAGCGGCTGTCGCCCCGTTGGAAACAAAATGGCGGCGCGTCGGGGTTCAATATTCGGGTGACCAGCTGCACCATCCATCCGGATGTCGCGGTTAAGCTGAAAACTTGGGGAATAGAAAAAAACATCAGCCCCACTTGGTTGGGACACCTCGCGAGTGCCGCGATCTGTGAGGGATTGGATGTTCCGGTGGTGCCTTTCGCGGAAACACAGTCTCTGGGCAACTACACCTACAAATTTTCTGACCGCCTGACTGCACAGAATGTTCGGATGCCCAGTGATGATGACATCGATCTTCGCATCCATGTTTCTCTGCGAAACATGGCGCGCGAGATCAAATACAGAAATCAGTTTGAGCGCTGGGAAGCTGCCCGAATGATCGTCCTTGACATCAAGGTCAAAGACGAAAGCAATCAGGACATTCTTTCGATACGCATGGGTTACCAGGATGAACAACCGGATGCTTTGGCGCGGGAAGAGGATAACTCGCCTGCGCGCGATGCGCATTTTTTCGATATGGCGATTTACCGGGGTTTGAACCTGTTTTTTTCGGGCGTCGAGAAGGGTGACCTCAATCTGCTTGCGAAGGTCATGGTGAAACCGGACCCACAGCAATCACAAGCAATCAACGAATTTAAGCGCAGGTATCGCAACGGCTTTGCCAAGGGAGTTTGACCATGAAGAGATTTCTTTTTTTAATGGGCACAGTGTTGTGCATGGGCTTTGCCGCAGGGTCGGCATTTGCGCAGGCAAAAATTGTCCGGGGGGAAGGTTCAATCACCATACAACGGTTGTGGGCCTCTGATCCCAGTGACGAAGAACGCAACGCCGTGATGCGGGCCGCGAAAACCGCCGCGTGGCGCGCTTATCTGGCCACGCCTGGACAAAACGAAACCGTGGATCAAATCCGTGCCAACGAAAAAATGTTCCAGGATCGCTTGGACGATCTCCTGGTGGACATCGTGACGGTGGATGAGAAGTTCAACAAAGAGAACAATCGCTACACGATTCGCATCAAAGCCACCGTGGCGGAAAGCCAAGTCGGATCGCTGCTTCGTGGTATCGCCAAAGGGACCGGGGGCGGGGCCTCTGCGGGCTCGTCGCCTGCTTTGGGTACCGGGCCGATCATGGTGCTGGGCCTGTCTCGGGAAGCAGATGTTGTCAAGAGCTTTCTGGACAAGCGCACCAATGTCAGCGAAAGCTCGGCGGACGTGGAGACCACCAAGACCAAGTCCGTCAGCAGCGCTACCGTTCGAACCAAAGATGTGACCGGCGGCAACGTCGAGCGCAAAAGAGACAAGGTGACCTATGTGGTCGGCAACGCAGGCATTTTGAACAGCAAGTTGCCACGGATCATGCTGCAAAACGGCATCAAATCGTCTCCCTATTCTTTCCTCATGGGGCCGTGCCGCCTGCCCAATCCCGACAATTTTTCCAAGCAATATGCAGCCTCGGAGGCAGGGGAGTTGCCCTCTAAAGTGATGGCGGAAATTCAGGAAAAACTGGCCTCCTGCGCGCGGGTCAAGTACTGGGTGTTCGCTTCCCTGGACGTCGGCGGATACGGTTCGGACCCCAACAACGGCATGGCATTGGCAACTGTCAGCGTCAGTGTTCAATTGTTTGAAGTAGAAACCGGCGCGCAGTTGGCGTCCGCCACCAAAGACGTTCCCGGGCGCTCGGCGGACCAAAGCGACGCGATTCGGATGGCGACGGATGGAGCGGTGCAAGCGGTTGGCGATATCGTTACCGCGCAAATTGCCAGCCTGAAATGACCGTCTGGGCCTGCCGTTTCAGCCTCATCTATCTGATGGCGGGTCTTGCATGCGCAGGCACGCTCGAATTTGAGGTGACCAGCGCCGGCACAGGCGCCAACCCCTCGCTGGCGCTCAGGGCAGCCCGCGAGAATGCCCTGGTCGACGTCTTCAAAGTGGTGGCCGTGGGCGACGCAGGAAAAAGGACTTCAGCGGACCCCATCGTTGTGAGTTCCAAGGTGCTAAGCACCCGACGCATCACGCAGGAGCGCGTTGAAGTGGTCGTCAAGGCCCGGGTCCGTACATCGTCGGACCTGATGGCGCAGCAACCCTTGCTGGGCGTTGCCATCCTGGCAGACACCCATCAGGCGCAGGACGCTTCGACCTTGGAGTTGGTTCAGGCCGTCAGGGACTTGCTGGAAGGCAATGGCATGGCATCGGTACCGCCCGACCATCCGTCTGTGTTCCGGGCCTTGCAAAGGCTGCAAATCGTGGGAGCTACTGCGCCGCCCAAGGGAAAAGTACAAACCTCCCGTTCGCTGCCAGCGGATGTTCTTTGCATGGTGTCGGTGAAAGAAATGGAGCAGGTCGGCCAGGACTTTCGATTGACGACCCAGGTCGTCTTGCTCCAATCCTATGGCACAAGCCGTCACGAAATCCGTACAGTGCAGACATCCGTTACTGGCGACCCAACGCGGGGAACTCAGGCCGTGCAAGTGGCGGCGGCCCTGCAAATCGTCAAACTTGCGTCGGGTTTTGCCATGCGGCAGTCCGCCATTGCGCTTGAGCCGGTCGGCACGCGTGAGGCCCTGCCCAGGGCCAGCGACAAAACCAGCCATGGAATCATCTTGGAATCCGATTGGTAGTTCAAGAGCCACCACGTCAGATTTGCCATCCTACCTTTTCCGTTCATCCATTGATCATTTTTAGGAGCCCCGAGCATGTCAAACGATGGAATTAACCAAAAGCAAGGGGTGATCAATAAGTGCCCCAGTTGCGGTGGCGCATTAAAAGCGTTTGCGGTGGCTTGTGAGCTGTGCGGCCATGAGCTGGCGGGTGTCAGTGCCAACCGGACCGTCACAGGGCTGGCCGAGCGATTCGCGGAAATTGAAGCCGAGGTAGACCGTGCAGGTTTAACCGGTCGCAAACGTGAAACAGAAATCGATTCACGCAAGGGCCGTTTGATTCGAGATTTTCCGATCCCCAATTCGCGCGAAGACCTGCTGAGCCTGATCCACTTTATTCACCCCAAAATTCAGAACAACCTCAAGCCAGACCCCAATGCAGAGGACTGGAAGATGAAGTTCAAAGAAGTCATGGCACTGGCCAAGAACGCCTACAAAGGCGACTCCAAAACCCGGGCCGAATTTGAAGAGCTCGAAAGAAGTCTGAGTACGACCGTCTCAGGCGATCTGAAAACCAGTGCCCGACGCAATCCGATGGTGGCGGTGGGTATCGGTATCGCTGCGATCGCGGTCGTCGTCGGCTTGGCCAGCACCCAAATGGACAAACGTTCGCAGGGTCAGTGCGTTGAAAAATACGAAAAAGACGCCGCTTCCGAAAACACCCGCTTAGAAAAAATTGCGGCAGACATTACAAGCAAGCAAAAGGCCGGGGACTTCGCACAAGCCACTGCAGACCTCGCCACGATTCACTGGAGCGTGAAGCAAGAAAGCTGCAAGCAAGACGCGGGTGCAGCGGAGGCGGCCCGCTGGGAAACGCGCAAGCAAGAGCTTGCGGCACAGTTGCAACAAGCGCAAGCAGCAGCCCGTCAGGCTTCGGCGGAACAGGAGGCCCAAAAGAAGGCAGAGTCTGACCGCAAAGACGCTGAAAAAGCCGACGCGCAGGCCTTGGATGCCGCTGCGAAACGCAAGGCAGCCGCCGCCAAAGAAATGTGACACAAACAAGCCCCCGGCAGGTGCGCCGGGGCGCAGCGAACAAACCTGGAGAGCTTCATGGGACTATTTAGCAGCAAGAGCGAAGGTGGAATGCTCGACGTCATCCGTTGCGATGAAGAGGACTACATCATCTGGAAATGGAGTCCCTCAGGGGCTGCAGGATCGAGCCGCAAAGAAAATGCGATCCGCTGGGGTAGCAGCTTGCGCGTCAAAGACGGTGAAGTTGCCGTCTTTGTGTACAAACAAGAGGGCGGCCCGATGCAGGATTTCATCGAAGGTCCCTACGACGAAACCCTCAAGACTGCCAACTTTCCCATTCTGTCCAACATCATGGGCTTGGCCTTTGACGGCAAGTCACCTTTTCAGGCCGAGGTGTATTTCATCAACCTGGCTGGCAACGTCAAGTTGAATTTCCGCGTGCCCTATTTCGATGTGGCGGATCCCCGGTTCCCGGACCATCCCGTGCGTGTCAGCACAGCCGGGTCTTTCATGTTCAACATCACGAACTACAAGGCCTTCATCAAGCTGCACCGGTTGATCAACTTTGACATGCTGCAATTCGCTGCAAGCGTACGCGATGCTGTTTTCAAGTACGTGAAGGCGGTGGTCGTGAATGCCCCCATCGACCACGGTATTCCGGTGCTTCAAATCGAGCGCAAGCTCCTGGAAATCAACGACCTCATCCTGCCCAGAATCCGATCGGCTTTTGAGGACGACTTCGGCGTTAACCTCAAACGACTGGATATTTCCACCATTGAAATTGACAAAGAGACCGAAGAGTATCGCGAGTTGCGGTCCATTTCCGCTGATTTGGAAGCCAAAATTCGAAAGAGCGAAGCTGAGGTCAATATCAAAAATCAGTTTGCTACTCAGAGAATTAACTCGGAGAATCTTGAAGCATCTCTTGCGATCCAGCGAACGCAGGCTGATCGTTTTGCGAAGTTGCAAACTGAGTCGCAGTTCCTGGGCGCCCACCAAATCAACCAGCAAACGCAGGTGCTCACGGCGGCTGCCGAGAATCTGGGCCAAATGGGCCAAATGAATCTGGGCGGCGGCGTTGGGGGTGGAGGCGGAGGCGGTGGCGGCTTCAATCCGATTGGCGTGATGACCGGGCTGGCGGTGGGCGGTGCAATGGGCGGCCAAATGGCCAATATGATGAACGCGACGGCTCAGAATATGCCAACGCCCGGCATGACCCCGCCCCCCATGCCGACGATTGCCTATTTTGTGTCGGTGAACGGGCAAAACACAGGGCCCTTCAACCTTCAGCAACTGCAAGCTATGGTCGCCAGCGGCCAGTTGACCCGCAGCACCTATGTCTGGAAACAAGGCATGGCGGGTTGGGAACACGCCGAAAAACAGCCCGATCTGGCCTCTTTGTTTGCAGCGCCGCCCGATATGCCGCCGCCTCCGCCAATGGATATGCCACCGCCTCCGCCTGCGGGCTAAGGTCACTCATCTTTCAGGAGCAAACATCATGAATACGGATAATTTTTACTCGATCGATCGCTTGGTAGAGTTTGGGTTGGGGATGGGTGTGGCACAGCAAATGGTGAAGTCCATGAACCATGCGCTCTCCAACTCCCAGATCCACGGCACGGTCAATTCGATGGGGCAGGTCGGTCTCGTACGCCCTGCAGCGTCGTACTTTGTCGTACTCGATGGCTCGCAAGCAGGCCCGTTTTCAGAGGAAGAGCTGACACGGCTGATCAGCGCAGGTCGCCTGGTCAGAGACAGCCTCGTCTGGCGCGCCGGAATGCCGACCTGGAAATCCGCCCATGAGGTGCCCGAAGTGCTGCGCCTGGTCGCATTGTGCCCCCCGCCCCCGCCCCCTATTCCAAACCAAGAGAGCGCGAAATGAACGTTCATCCCATTAATTCCCTGATCGCTGTGTTCGTCAGCGCCTTGCTCTCGTACGGACTTTGGACCATGGAAGGCCCACTACAAAACTACGTGGCCGTGGGCTCGTTTCTCTACTTTTCAGCCACTCTTGCGCCTGCGATCGGTGTGGATTTCGTCCACGCGCGGCGCGCGGTCAACTTGCGGCTGGTGTGCTGGGTGTTCTTTGTCATCGCGCTGTTCATTAACGTCTTGTTTGCACTGCTTCCTATTGGTGCGACGCTGTACATTATTGGAAGCGCCGTGACCTTCTTGTCCTTTGTTTTTATCGCCAACGGGCTTTACGGAACGCGCCAGTAGGATCCATAGCCTTTTGACGCGTGGCTTGCGGCTAAGCGTCGCCGTATTTCCGTCAATAATGCGGGGCTAATGACCCAGCAGACAACAGCTTCTCCTATTTCGCCTTCTGCCGATGCCGTGCAACGCCGCCTGGTGCAGGTGTTGTTTGTCGGTGTTTTCATGGCGGCCCTTGATTCGGCCATCGTGGGGCCGGTCTTGCCCGCTTTGCGCGCGGCCTTTGGCATCGACAACCGTACCGCGGGACTGCTGACCACCGTGTTTTCGCTGAGCTCGATGTGCAGCACCGCGCTGATGGCGTACTTCAGCGACCGCCACGGCCGCCGCCCGGTGTATCTGGCCAGTGTGGCACTTTTCGCCATCGGATCGCTGTGCATTGCCTTGGCCCCCAGCTTTGACCTGCTGCTGGTCAGCCGTGCGGTCCAGGGTATAGGCGCTGGGGGCATTGCGCCGGTCGCCAGCGCCGTGATTGGTGATGTGTTCACACCCGAGCGGCGGGGCCGCATTTTGGGGCTGATTGGTGCCACCCACGGCATGGCTTTTGTGCTCGGCCCGCCCTTGGCGACCCTGCTCACATCGACCTTGGGCTGGCGCTGGCTGTTCCTGGTGAATATTCCTATCGCGCTGGTCGTGCTGGTTTTCGGTGCTCGCAGCTTGCCCTCCCAGCGACCCCTTGCGCCAGGGCCGATTGATCTCGCGGGGATGGGTGTGACTTTGTTGTTACTGCTGTGTCTGGTGATGGGTATTTCGCGGCTGCCGGACTCGGCCACCGGCCTGCTGCTGTGGCCCTGGTTTCTGGCGCTCAGTGGCTTGCTGCTGGTCGCACTGGTGGCGATAGAAAAGCGCCAGACCCAGGCGCTGATTCCGATGGCGCTGTTTGAAAACCGGCAACTGGCGTTGACCTATTTGCTCACGCTGGGTGTGGGGTTTTCGATGGGAGGAATTGTGTTTTTAACCTCGATTGCCACGCTGGCCTATGGCATCAGCATAGAGCGTGCGGGGCTGGCTCTGCTGCCCTTGGTGCTGTGCTCTATGGTGGGTTCGATGGCGGCGGGGCGCCTGCTGAACCGGCTGGGCGCGCGCGCCATGGTGATTTTCGGTTTTGCGCTGTTGACGCTGGGATACCTGCAAAGTGCAGTGCCACAGACAGGGCTTGCCGCATTCGTGCTGGCGTCTGTATTGGTGGGTGTGGGGGTGGGGGTGGTGGTCAGCGGTGCGCTGCGCTCTATTGCCATTGATGAAGCACCGCCACTTTTGCGCGGCACAGCCCAGGGGTTGATCAATATTTTCAATGCCGTGGGCACCCTGCTGGCGGTGACCTGTATCAGCGCCATTGCCGACTTTGAAGGCGGCGGCTTGACGGGTTTTAGCCATGCTTATCTTGCCGTGGGCTTGAGCATGCTGGCGATGCTATTGCTGGGGTTCGGGCTCCAAAGGAAGGTCACAGGCGCTTTGGCCGAGCCGACACATTCAGCTGGCCCCTAAGCGTCGTTTTGTTCGCTTGGGACCGTGCAAGCCCCCGGGTGGGGTGACAGTGTGATTTATTGAGCGTTTTTCGGGGTATTCCCCATGGCTTTTCAAGGGGTCAGAACCTAGAGTCCTCGCAACCCTAGGAGACCCCCTCATGTCCAAACCCCATCCCTCACTCACGCCCTTGATCCTCGCCGTGGCCTTGGGTCTTGCGGCAGCTGCGCAGGCCCAGACCGCCAGCCCGCCCGCGCTGCCCACCGCCGAGCAAACAGATCCGGTCAAGCTGGGTTGGATGGTGGGGTCGCCACCGCCACCCGACAAAGTCATTCGCTGGGCCGATGGCTCTTTCTACACCTTCCCCAAATTCCGCTGGACGTTCTCGCATGGGCGCGAACTGGGCGCCACGAGCAATGTGTCGCGTGGCGTGGAAGCGCCTTCGGTGCTGCCGCGCGAGGAGCGCAAAGACATTGACGCCATCACTTTCGTGCCCTTGGGCAAGACCGAACCCATGACCTGGGCGCAGTCGCTGTCGGCCAATTACACCGACGGCATTGTGGTGCTGCACAAAGGCCGCATCGTGTACGAGCGCTACTTCGGCGCGTTGGGCCCCCATGGGCAGCACGCGGGCCATTCGGTCACCAAATCCTTTTTCGGCACCATAGGCGCCATGCTGGTGGCCGAGGGCAAGTTGGACCCCAATGCCAAAGTGGAGCAGTACATCCCCGAACTCAAAGACAGCGGCTTTGGCAGCGCCACCGTGCGCCAGGTGCTGGACATGACCACGTCCATCAAATACAGCGAAAACTACGCAGACCCCAAGGCCGAGGTGTGGGACCACGTGCGCGCGGGCAATGTCTTGCCCCGCCCGCCGGGCTACCAAGGTCCCAAAACCTTTTATGAGTTCCTCAAAACCGTGGGGCCCGAAGGCGAGCATGGTCAGGCCTTTGCCTACAAAACCGTCAACAGCGATGTGCTGGGTTGGCTGATTCGCCGCGTGACCAACAAGTCCGTCGGCGAGAACCTGTCGGAGCGCATTTGGTCCAAGCTGGGCATGGAGCAAGACGCCTACATCTCCATCGACACCGAGGGCACTGAATTTGCAGGGGGCGGCCTGTACACCGGCCTGCGCGACCTGGCGCGCTTTGGCGAAATGATGCGCAACGACGGCAAGTTCAACGGCCAGCAGGTCGTGCCCAAAGCGGTGGTGGACGATGTGCGCAAAGGCGGCGACAAGCAACACTTTGCCAAGGCGGGCTATGCAACCTTGCCCGGGGGCAGCTACCGCAACATGTGGTGGGTTTTGAACAATGCCGACGGCGCCTATTCGGCACGCGGCATCCACGGTCAGGCGCTCTACATTGATCCCAAGGCCGAAATGGTGATCGCGCGCTACGCATCGTTCCCCATGCCGGCCAATGCCTTCAATGACCCCACGTCCTTGCCCGCCTACCAAGCCTTGGCAGACAAACTGATGGGCAAATAAAGCGTCGATAAAGACGCCAATAAAGACGTCCATGAGGGCTGCAGCCTTGGCTACCAGTCTTCTTTGACCGCCTGCACCGCGTCGCGCCCGGCCGCACTGCGTCCGGCAATCCACGCGGTCGCAGTGCCTGCCAGCACCACGGCCAGGTCCAAGGCCAGCAGGCGCAGCCAGGGCACGTGCAGGTCCATGCTCCAGTGAAAGCTCTGCGGGTTCACCACAAACACCAGCACCGCTGCCACCGCCAGCCCCAGCAGCGTGCCGGCCAGGGCACCGAGAAGGGTCCAGGCAGCACCCTCCAGGGCGAGCAAGCGCAGCACCTGGTCGCGCGTCAGGCCCAAATGCACCAGCAGTCCGAACTCTTTGCGCCGCGCCAGCACCTGTGCACTAAAGCTCGCCGCCACGCCAAACAGTCCAATGCCGATGGCCACCGCCTGCAGCCAGTAGGTCACGGCAAAACTGCGGTCAAAAATCTGCAAGGTGCGCTGGCGGATGTCGCCTGCCGATCCAAAGTCCAGCAGCGCACTGGCCTGGGCACCACCCAGTGTGTCCGCCATTGAACGCAGCGTGTCTTGCACGGCCACTTCGTCGGCGCCGGGTGCCAGCCACAAGGCCAGGTCGTTGACGCGCGGGTCGTCGTTGACCGAGGCAAAGTCGCGGGTGTCGATGACCACGGTGCCAAACTGGCGCGCGTAATCGCGCCACACGCCCGCCACAAACAAGGGACGCACAGGCGCTGCGCCGGGCTTGCGCAGCGCCTGCAAGGCGGCAGATACGGGCGGCAGGTCTTGCCCCAAGCGTGCGCCATACAAGTCCACCATGGCCTCGCTCACGTAGATGCCGATGTGGCCCTCGGGCACCGGCAGCGCATCGCCCACCAGGGGCAGGCTGGCGCTGTCATCCAGCGCTGGGCTTTGGGCGGAGTGCAGGGGGTGCACCAGCAGCGCCACTGGGGGCTTGTCGGGTGCCAAGGTCAGGGCCAGGGTGCGTTGCCAGCGCAGGCGCTGCACGCCAGGCAGGGTGGACGCTGCCTGCACAAAGCGCGGGTCAAAAAATGCGGTGTCGCTGCTGCTGGCGCTGCCGGACGTGCGCACATACAAGGTGGCGGGCAGCACCGAGTCCAGCCACTGCGTGACCGACTGGCGAAAGCTCGCCACCATCACCGTGAGCGCCACCGCCAGGCTGAGCGAGGCCACCACCGCGCTGACCGCAATGGCCGCGCCGTGCGGTACGCGGCGTGCACGCTCCACCGCCAGCAAGCGCAGCGGTGCCAGCGCCACCCAAGGCGCCACGGCTTTGAGCAGCACCGACACCATCCAGGGCAGGGCGCCCATGCCACCCAGCAAGAGCAAGGCCACGCTGACATAGGCGGCCAGTGGAACCCCGGCAATCGGTGGCAGCGCAGCGAGCCCCACGGCGACGATCAGCAGCACAAGGCTGTTGCGGGCTTGTCCGCCGCCGTCAGACTGAATGCCCTGGCCTTTCAAGGTCTGGGTGGGGGGCAAAGCCGCCGCAAGTCGTGCGGGAATGAAAGCACCCAGCAACGCCGCGGCCACGCCCAGCGCCCCGAACACCAATGCCGCGCCAGCGCTCCATTGCAAGGGCGGCGTATCGCCTGAGAAGTAGCCCCCGCCCAGGTCACCCCCCAGCACATGCAGCGCAGTCATCGCCAGCCCTGTGCCCAAGGCCAGGCCCAACACGCTGCCGAGCAAGCCCAAGGCCAGCGCCTCCAGCAGCACCAGCGCCATACGGTCGTTGCGGCGCAGGCCCAGCACGTCAAGCAAGGCAAACTGCTGGGCCCGGCGGGTCACACTCAGCGCCAGGACCGAAAACACCAAAAAGCCACCGGTAAACAGCGCCACCAAGGCCAGCACCGTCAGGTTCACGCGGTAGGCGCGCGACACATTGCCCATGCGCGAGAGTGCTTCACCGGGCGCCTGCAGCGTGGCGCCTGTGGGCCAGTCGGCTTGCGACAGCATGTCCTGGGCAAAGGCGTCACGCTCTGTGCCTGGTCGCAGTCGCACATCCACCCGGCTGAGTTGGCCCAGCATGCCAAAGGCCTCTTGTGCGGCCGCGATGTCCATCACGACCAGCGGTGCGCCGCTGGCCGCCACCGTGCCCGCCACGCGCAACGCTTGCCATTGCATGCCATGCTGCACGCGAACGGTTGGCGTGGCAGACGCGCCCAGCGCCGCACGCGCACTGGCGTTCAAGTACACGGCGTCGGGGGCAAAGATGTCCAGGCGGTTTGCACCTTCGGCGGGCAGGGGCAGCAGATCGGGCGCGATGGCGGCAATTTGCAAGGCGTCGATGCCGACCACGCGCAGGGCTACTTTGCGGGGTGCGGTGTCGTTCGACGTGCCGGCGGTCAGTGCATAGGTGTTGATCTCTAGCACGGGTGATGCCCATGCCACCCGCGGGTCGCGGCTCAAGCGACCATACAAGTGCTCATCCAGGTGGTTGCTGCTGGCGCTCGCCGTGAGGTCTGCCTGCCCCGACACCGAGCGCACCGCTTGGGCAAACTCGTCCAGGGCAGAGGCGTTGATCAAGTGCACCGCAAAGGCCAGTGCCACGCCCAGCATCACGGAGACGACAGCCGCGGCATTGCGCCAGGGGTGGTGGCGCAGCTCCTGCCAAGAGAAGCTGGCGAGCAGGGGCCACAGGGGATAGGTCGCGGCAGGGCGCTTCATGGGCGGCATACCAGACCCGAATGTGCGAGGGTCAGTCCCGCGCCAGGGGCGTCAGGGTGGTGGGCAGCGCCACGTCCAGCAGGTCGGGGTAATCGCGGCTGAAGTGCAGGCCCCGGCTCTCGTGGCGTGCGCGGGCACTTTGCACAATCAGGTCAGCCACTTGCACCAGGTTGCGCAGCTCCAGCAAATCGCGGCTGACATGGAAGTTGGCGTAGAACTCTTGGATTTCGTCTTGCAGCAGGGCAATGCGGTGGGCGGCGCGCTCCAGGCGTTTGTTGGTACGCACAATGCCCACGTAGTCCCACATAAAGCGCCGCAGCTCGTCCCAGTTGTGCGAGATCACGACCGACTCGTCGGCATCGGTCACGCGGCTGTCGTCCCAGGCGGGCAGGGCAGGCACCGGCACACCAGGCTGCTGTTCAATGTCGTGGCTGGCAGCGCGGGCAAACACCATGCACTCCACCAGCGAGTTGCTGGCCAGGCGGTTGGCGCCATGCAGGCCGCTACAGGCGGCTTCGCCAATGGCGTAGAGGCCGGGCAGGTCGGTGCGGCCGGTCAGGTCGGCCAGCACGCCGCCGCAGGTGTAGTGCGCCGCAGGCACCACCGGAATCGGCTGGCGGCTGATGTCAATGCCCAGCTCCAGACAACGCGCATAGATATTGGGGAAGTGCTCTTGGATAAAGGCCAGCGGCTGGTGCGAGATGTCCAGGTAGACGCAGTCGAAACCGCCTTTTTTCATCTCAAAGTCAATCGCACGGGCCACCACGTCGCGCGGCGCGAGTTCGGCGCGGGCGTCGTGGGCGGGCATGAAGCGGGTGCCGTCGGGTAGCAGCAGGCGTCCGCCTTCGCCCCGCACCGCTTCGCTGATCAAGAACGACTTGGCGTGCGGGTGGTAGAGGCAGGTGGGGTGGAACTGGATGAACTCCATGTTCTGTACCCGGCAGCCCGCGCGCCATGCGGCGGCAATGCCGTCGCCCGTGGCGGTGTCGGGGTTGGTGGTGTACAGGTAGACCTTGCCTGCGCCACCCGTGGCGAGCAGCGTGTGGGGGGCGGAGAAGGTCAGCACCTCGTCACGGTCGTCGTCCAGTGCATACAGGCCCACGCAGCGGCGCGGCGTGCCGGGCGCGCTCAGCTTGTCGCTGGTGATCAAGTCCACCAAGGTGTGGTTTTCAAACAAGGTGATGTTGGGCGACTGTTGCACCCGCTCAATCAGCGTGGTTTGCACGGCAGCGCCAGTGGCGTCGGTCACGTGCACGATGCGCCGCGCACTGTGGCCGCCTTCGCGGGTAAGGTGCAAGTCGCCGTTGTGCTCGGTGCTAAAGGGCACGCCCATGGCCTGCAGCCAGGCAATCGCCTGGGGCGCCTGTTCCACCACAAACTGGGTGGCCGCCATATCGCACAGGCCCGCGCCTGCGACCAGGGTGTCGTCCACATGCGCGGCAAAGCTGTCGGCCTTGTCCCACACAGCGGCAATGCCGCCTTGCGCCCAGCCGCTGGAGCCTTCGCGCACCGCACGTTTGGTGATGATGGCAACCCGGTATTTTTCAGACAACAAGAGTGCCGTGCTCAGACCGGCCAAGCCGCTGCCGACGATCAGGACGTCAAATTGCAGCGCCTGCGCCGCAGAGTGGTGGTGCATGAAATTAGCCTATGCGCATGCCAGGCGTCGCGCCAGGCCAGGGATGGAGGATGTAGATGCCGGGCTGCGCTTTTTCATCAGCATGGCTGGCGGCCAGCACCATGCCCTCAGAAATACCGAACTTCATTTTGCGCGGCGCCAGATTGGCCACCAGCACGGTGAGTTGGCCAATCAGGTCGGCGGGTTGGTACATGCTGGCAATGCCGCTGAAGACGTTGCGCATGCGTCCCTCGCCTGCGTCCAGCGTCAGGCGCAACAGCTTGACCGAGCCTTCCACCGCTTCGCAGTTCACGATCTTGGCAATGCGCAGGTCAATTTTGGCGAAGTCGTCGATGGAGATGGTGGGGGCGATTTCTTCGCCGCCGGGGAGGGATGAACCGGTTTCACTTGAACCAGGGACAGAGTCTGCGGAATTGGGGTCGGATCCCGATTTTCCAGCGGAAAACTCGGGCTCTGACCCCAATTTTGCGGGCGGTTCGAAGAGAGCGTCCAGCTGTTCGGGGGTGACGCGTTGCATCAGATGTTGGTAGGGTTGGATGGCTGCAACGTCGAATGCGGTTGCATTCCAGTCTTTCATGTCGCTGCCAGTAAAGGCCTCTACCGCCTGCGCCAACGACGGCAAGACCGGTGCGAGGTAGCGCGCCAGCACTGCAAAGGTGTTGACGAGCGTGGAGCAGACCTGGTGCAAAGATTCGTTGTTGGCAGGGTCTTTGGCCAGATCCCAGGGCTTGTGTTGGTCCACATACGCGTTCACTTTGTCGGCCATCAGCATGATGTCGCGCGTCGTTTTGCCAAACTCACGCGCTTCATACAGTGCAGCAAGGCTGCTTGAAGCCTCACGCAGTTCGTTAAGCAGGGCAGAACCCTGTGCGCCGAAGTCGGTCGTCAGCTTGCCTTCAAACCGCTTGGTCAAAAACCCAGCGGCCCGACTCGCAATATTTACAAACTTGCCGATCAAATCGCTGTTGACCCGCGCCATGAAATCGTCGGCGTTGAAGTCAATGTCTTCATTGCGCGCCGAGAGCTTGGCTGCGAGGTAGTAGCGCAGCCACTCGGGGTTCATGCCCAGGCTCAGGTACTTCAGCGGGTCCAGGCCGGTGCCCCGGCTTTTGCTCATTTTTTCGCCGTTGTTGACCGTCAAAAAGCCGTGCACAAACACATTGTTCGGTGCCTTGCGTCCGCTGAAATGCAACATGGCCGGCCAAAACAAGGTGTGGAAGGTGACGATGTCTTTGCCGATGAAGTGGTACTGCTCCAAATCGGGCTGTGCCATGTAGGCGTTGTAGTCTGGGCTTTGCGGATCCAAGGATCGACGTTTGTCGAGCAGGTTTTTCAGCGAGGCCAGGTAGCCCACCGGCGCGTCCAGCCAGACATAAAAGTACTTGCCCGGTGCGTCGGGAATCTCGATGCCGAAGTAGGGCGCGTCACGGCTGATGTCCCAGTCACCCAAGCCTTCGCTGGTACTGCCATCGGGGTTGCTGCGCACGCTGAACCATTCTTTGACCTTGTTGGCCACCTCGGGCTGCAGTTTGCCGTCCTGCGTCCAGTGCTGTAAAAACTCCACGCAGCGCGGGTCCGACAGTTTGAAGAAAAAGTGCTCCGAGCTTTTGAGCTCGGGTTTGACGCCCGAGAGCGCCGAGTAAGGGTTGATCAGGTCGGTGGGTGCATAGACCGCACCACAGACCTCGCAGTTGTCGCCGTACTGGTCTTTGGCGTGGCACTTGGGG
>CANFLX010000037.1 GCA_947447985.1 Comamonadaceae bacterium | reverse complement strand
TTTGCCCAGGGTGCTGCCGAGTTGAACGTCGTCAGCCACCACGCGGAAGGTGGTCTTGAAACCTTGGCGGGTGTACTTGGGGTTGGTCGCGGAAGGCGAAATCTGGGGAATGCCAGCGTCGCTGTAAATCTTCGATGCGGGGATGGAGGTGCCGGAATTCAAGTGACCGACCACGCCAGCAACCTTGGCATCAGCCAATTTTTGAGCCACTGCGGTGCCTTGCTTGGGATCAGCAGCATCGTCTTCAGCCATCAACTCGAGCTTGACTTTCTTGCCGTCGATCATGACGCCGGCAGCGTTCAATTCTTCGATCGCCATGATGGCGCCGTTTTCGTTGTCCTTGCCCAAGTGAGCGAT
Organism: Comamonadaceae bacterium; assembly: GCA_947447985.1. Classification (GTDB taxonomy): domain Bacteria; phylum Pseudomonadota; class Gammaproteobacteria; order Burkholderiales; family Burkholderiaceae_C; genus Allorhodoferax. The sequence continues at coordinate 22,730 of CANFLX010000037.1, read as the reverse complement.
CGCGCCGCTGGTGGGGCCAACGTGACCAATCTTGACGACTGGATCAGCGGAAGCAGCAGGTGCAGCAGCTTCTTCTTTTTTACCGCAAGCGACGAGCAAAGCGGCCGCTGCCAAAACGGTCAGAGCGGTCTTTAATTTGAATTGCATAAAAACTCCAAGGGATAGATAAACGGAAAAGTGTGGTGAACCAAAGTTCAACGGGCGTAACCATACCCTAAATCGGGCCCGTTTGGGAGCGGGTAGTTACCAAGATGCGTGGGATTTTTGCATCCAAACGGCGTAGACGGCTTCGTTTTGAGATGCAGCCGAAGCATCAATGACGCAAATTGAGGTTCTGGTGGTCCGGCGCATAGCCCTTCGCGACGTAGTGCTTCCAACGCTGGCGCGCCAGCAAACGGTCCTCCTCCTGCGTGCTGACCACTTCAATCACGCGGGCATGGCGCTCAAAAGCGCTGGGCATGGAGTCCCCCAGATTCACCAGCACATCCAAAGCCGGGCAGGCGGCCTCCCCCTCGTAGTGGGACATCACCACAGGACTCAAGGCCACGGACTGCGGGGATGCACTGGCATAGCAGTGCACGGCAAAGTCCGTGGCCGCCGAGCCCCACAAAGCGGCGTCAAGGCGCGCCAATTGCTCGGCATCGGCCACCACCAGCACACGGGCGCCAGTGCCCACGGCCTTGCGCAGCAAGCGCACGGCATATGCCACTTTGTCGGGCACGCCGAAGTGAAAGGCGACGCGGGTCACCAGGAACTCACTTGGTCGAGGTTTGGGCCAACAAATATTCCACCAGCAGGCCGACGGGCCGGCCGGTGGCGCCCTTGTTGGCGCCGCTCTTCCAGGCGCTGCCCGCAATATCCAGGTGCGCCCAGGGAAACTTGTCCGCAAAGCGCTGCAAAAACTTCGCCGCCGTGATGGCGCCACCAGCGCGTCCACCAATATTGGCCACATCCGCAAAATGGGACTTCAGGCCCTCGGCGTATTCGTCGTCCAGCGGCAGGCGCCAGCACAGGTCTTGGGCGCGCTCACCCGCATCCGCAAGGCTGTTGGCCAGTGCGTCGTTGGGCGAGAACATGCCACTGCGCACTGCGCCCAGCGCCACCACGCAGGCGCCGGTCAGGGTGGCGATGTCGACCACGGCACTGGGTTTGAAACGCTCTGCATAGGTCAGTGCATCGCACAACACCAAGCGACCTTCCGCATCGGTATTCAAAATCTCGATGGTCTGTCCGCTCATGCTGGTGACCACATCGCCGGGTTTGACAGCGCGGCCGTTGATCAGGTTTTCGCAAGCGGGAATCAGGCCCACCACGTTCACAGCGGGTTTGAGCAGAGACAAAGTCTTGAACGTGCCCAGCACGCTGGCCGCGCCCGACATGTCGAACTTCATCTCATCCATTTCGGCCGCCGGCTTGATGCTGATGCCGCCACTGTCAAAGGTGATGCCCTTGCCTACGAGTACGCTGGGCGCCTTATTTTTGGACGCGCCGCTGTAGCGCAGCACGATAAACCGCAGTGGCTGATCCGATCCCTGCGCCACCGCCATGAAAGAGCCCATGCCCAGCTTGGCGACCTCTTTGGGGCCCAGCACTTCGCAACTGATTTTGGGGTGTTTTGCCAGCGCCAGCGCAGCCTCGCCCAGGTGCTGCGGGGTGGCATGGTTGGCGGGGCGATTGGCCCACTCTTTGGCAAACTCCACCCCCGCAACAATGGCCACGGCCCGCTCGAACGACTGGGCCACGTCCGGTGCATTCACGACGCCGATGGTGGTTTTGGCCAGCGTACGGGCCTGCGGCTTGGATTTGGTGGTGGTGAAGCTGTAGGTCGCATCCGCCACGGCATGGACGGCGGCACGCACTGCCTCGTCCAGCGCAGGTGCGGCAAAGCAGACCAGCATTTTTTTCAATTGCGGCGATTTGGCCGCTGCAATCGCCGCCAGCACTGCCGAGCGGGTGCTGCGGGCGCTGCCATCGGTCACGGCCAGCACCAAGCGGGTGGCGGCCACCTGCAACGGGCGGTACATGCTGAGCGTTTTGCCCGCCGCAGTTTCTAAGTCGCCGGACTTGATCGCGGTGGTCATCAAAGTGGACAGCTCGTCTTTGCCGCCTTTGTAGTCTTTGGGAAGCAGCAGCAGCAAAACGTCGGCTTTTTCGTCTGCGGCGGCTATCAGGTCCAGGTGTTTGAGTTCAAAGTTCATAATTCAGCCTTTCAATCCTTTCCATGTTATTCCATTCGTCCTTCCGCAAAGAACTGGCCCGCACATTCGGCGCAACGCTGGTGGTGCTGGTGACGGTGGTAATGACCATGACCCTGATCCGCACCCTCAGTGAGGCCACGCGGGGCGTCTTCAACCCCGCCGATGTGCTGATGATCATGGGCTACACCGTGCTCTCGGACCTGCCCACCATCCTCACTTTGTGCCTGTTTATTGCGGTGGTCAGTGTGCTCACCCGCATGTACCGCGACAGTGAGATGGTGATTTGGCTGGTCAGCGGTCGTGGTCTGGCGTCGCTGCTTCGGCCCCTAATGCGCTTTTGCTGGCCGATTTTTGTCGTGATTTTTGTGTTGGCATTTTTGGTCTTGCCCTGGGCCTTCGGCCGCATTGAAGATCTGCGCGACCAATACGAGAAGCGGGGCGACCTGGCCCGGGTAGAGGCCGGTCAGTTCCAGGAATCCGCCAATGGCGACCGCGTTTTCTTTATTGAGCGCGATGAGAACGACAAGCTCGCAGGCACCCACGTCTTCATGGTGACCCGCACAGGTGGCCAGGAAACGATCACCTCGGCGGCACGCGGCACCGTGCAAACCATGGGTGGAGACCAGTTTTTGGTGCTCGAGAATGGCCAGCGTCTGGAAAAAACCCAGTCAGACGCCACCATGACCATGAGCACTTTCGCCCGCTATGGCGCGCGCATTGGCGCAGACAATCGCTCGGCACGCTCGTTTACGCCCCCCAATACGCTGACCGCCCTTGCCTTGCTGCAAGACCCCAACCCCCGCAACAATGGCGAAATGGCTTGGCGCTGCGGTCTGTTCCTGGCGGCAGTGAATTTGGTCATCATCGCGCTGGCCGCAGCTGGCTCCAACCCGCGCTCTGCACGGTCGACGACTTTGGCATTCACCTTTTTGATTTTTGTGGTGTATTTCAACCTGTTGGTGCTGGGCAAGAACTGGGTGGAGACCGAACGAACCTCCTTGGTCGGCTGCCTGCTGGTTCTGCATGGTGGCGCGCTGGCCTTGGGTTTGTTCTGGCTCACCGCGCGCCATAACCAATGGACACTGCCCCGCTTCTGGCCCGCGCAAAGGACGGCGCGATGAAAACCGTGCGCAAACTCTTGTTTCGCGAGGTTTTTTTGGCGGTCACCGCAGTGACGCTCGCCTTTGTCTCGCTCTTCTTCTTTTTTGATTTTGTGGATGAGCTGCAAGCGGTCAGCAGCAAGCACATGATCGGCTACTCGGTGGCCCAGGCCTTGGTTTACGTCGCCTTGATGGTGCCCAGCCATGTCTACGAGCTCTTGCCCATCACGGTGCTGATTGGCACTATTTTTGTCATGGCGCGCTTGGCCAACAGCTCGGAATTCACTATTCTGCGCACCAGCGGCCTGGGCCCTTGGTCGGCGCTGCGCCTGCTGTTGGGCATGGGCCTGGTGTTTGTGGTGCTGACCTTTGCCGTGGGAGACTACGTGGCGCCCTTCGCCGACAAAACCGCGCAGCTGCTCAAAGCCAAATTCCAGGGCCGCATCACCGTGGGCAAAACCGGTGCATGGATCAAAGAGCGCCAGCCCTACAGCAGCTTCTCGGTCAATGTGGCGGCTCTGGCCAGCGACGCGAGCCTGCGCGGGGTGCGCATTTTTGAGCTCAACAACCGCGGTGAAATCGTGTCACTGACCGAAGCCGCCAGCGGCAGCTTTGGCCCTGGCGACTCGTGGGCGCTCGAGGACGTGCAGCGCACCGAGTTTGAGGTGCCCGACAAAGGGCCTGCACGCGCCGTCACCACCCGCCAGGCCGATTTCGCCTGGCCCAACAAGCTCAGCGCCGAAATGGTCTCGGCGGCGGTGCTGCGCCCCGACCGCATGGGCACCATTGACCTGTTTCAGTACACGCGCCATTTGCGCAACAACGGCCAGTCCGCGCAAAAGTACGAAATCCAGTTCTGGAAAAAATTGTTTTATCCACTCAGTTGCCTGGTGATGGTGATGCTGGCCCTGCCCTTTGCCTACCTGCATTTTCGCTCCGGCAGCACCACGTCCATGGTGTTTGGCGGCGTGATGGCGGGCATCAGCTTCGTGCTGTTGAACAACGTACTGGGTGACGTGGGCTATTTGCAGGGCTGGCAACCCTGGCTCACTGCGGCCTTGCCCGGTTTGATTTACTCCTTTTTCTCACTGTCCGCCTTTGGCTGGCTGGTGCTTCGACGATGACACGCGGTATTGTTCTTTTCGCCCACGGCTCCCGTGATCCCCTCTGGCACCGCCCCATGCAAGCCGTGGCGGCGCAGATTCTGCAAACCCACTCGGGCGTGGCGGTGGAATGCGCCTACCTCGAACTCAGCCCGCCCGACCTGCCCACCGTCTGCGCGAGGCTGGTCGAACGCGGCATCCGCACCATCACCATCGTCCCCATGTTTCTGGGGGTGGGCAAACACGCGCGCGAAGACCTGCCCGTGCTGGTGACCGCCCTGCGCGAGGCCCATCCGCAGATCGACTTTGAGTTGCAAGGTGCCGTGGGCGAAGACCTGCGTCTGATTGCCCTGCTGGCCGACATCGCGGCCGAGCGGCCAAAGCGCCCTTAAGGCACACGGGCGCCCGAGGTCGCCAAAACCTCGAATAAAGCATAATGAAACGCTTCTATAGGCGTAGTTTGATATGAACCTGCACCAGTTTCGTTTTGTCCAAGAGGCGGTCCGCCGCAACCTCAACCTGACCGAGGCGGCCAAGGCCTTGCACACCTCGCAGCCTGGCGTGTCCAAAGCCATCATTGAGTTGGAAGACGAGTTGGGCATCGAGATTTTTTCGCGCCACGGCAAGCGCCTCAAACGCGTCACCGAGCCCGGTCAGCATGTGCTCAAAAGCATAGACCTGATCTTGCGCGAGGTAGGCAACCTCAAGCGCATCGGCGACCAGTACAGCAAAGAGGACAGCGGCACCCTGTCGATTGCCACCACCCATACCCAAGCGCGCTATGTGCTGCCCGAAAAAGTGGCCAGCCTGCGCAGCGCCTTTCCCAAAGTCAACATCAGCCTGCACCAGGGGGCACCCGACCAGGTGGCCCGCATGTTGATTGACGAGGTCGCGGAGATCGGCATTGCCACCGAGTCCCTGGCCGCCTACCCCGAATTGGTCACCCTGCCCTGCTACCAGTGGCAGCATGTGCTGGTCATGCCGATTGACCACCCCTTGGCCCACAAAGTCAAAATCACCTTAGAGGATGTGGCCAAAGAGCCGCTCATCACTTACCACCCCTCGTTTACCGGGCGCGCCAAGATCGACCAGGCCTTCGCGGCCCAAAAGTTGAACCCGCGCATTGCACTTGAGGCGATTGACTCGGACGTCATCACCACCTACGTGCGTTTGGGCCTGGGCATCGGCATTGCCGCAGAGATGGCGGTACGCGACATCGTGGCGCAAGGCGCCAACAGTGGTTTGGTGGTGCGGCCTGTGGGTCAGCTGTTTGGCCAAAACACCACGCGCGTGGCCTTCAAACGCAGCGCCTACCTGCGCAATTTTGTGTACACCTTTGCCGAACTGCTGAGCGACCGCCTGACCCGCGAGGTGGTGGACCGCGCCATGACCGGGCACGTCAACGACACCGACCTGTAAACCATGACTGCATTTGCCACCCCGCCCTTGCAAAGCCGTCTGCCCTCGGTAGGCACCACGATTTTCAGCACCATGTCTGCGCTGGCGGCGCAGCACCATGCGGTCAACCTGGGCCAGGGCTTTCCCGATTTCGCCTGCGACCCCACGCTGATTGCGCAGGTGACCCGTGCCATGCAGGCCGGCCACAACCAGTACCCGCCCATGGCGGGCGTGCCGGCCTTGCGCGAAGCAGTCAGCCAAAAAATCGAACGCCTGTACGGCCGTCACTACAGCCCCGCGGACGAGATCACCATCACTGCCGGTGCCACCCAGGCCATCCTGACCACTGTGCTGGCTTTGGTGCACCCCGGCGACGAAGTCATCGTGCTGGAGCCCTGCTACGACAGCTACGGACCCAATATTGAATTGGCCGGTGGCGTGGTGGTGCGCGTGCCCCTCACGCCCCACACCTTCCGCCCCGACTTCGCCAAGATTGGCGCCGCGCTGAGCGCCAAGACCCGCGCCATCATCATCAACACACCGCACAACCCCAGCGGCACCGTGTGGAGCGTCGACGACATGCTGGCCCTGCAAGCCCTGTTGGCGCCCACGGACGTGTTGGTGGTGAGCGACGAGGTCTACGAGCACATGGTGTTTGACGGCGCGCGACACGAAAGTGCGGCCCGCTACCCCGGCTTGGCGGCACGCAGCGTGATCGTCTCCAGCTTTGGCAAGACCTACCACGTCACCGGTTGGAAGGTGGGTTTTGTCGCCGCCCCTGCAGCGCTGACCGCCGAGTTTCGCAAAGTGCACCAGTTCAATGTGTTCACAGTCAACACGCCGGTGCAGCACGCCTTGGCCGCCTACATGGCAGACCCTGCGCCCTACGCGGGACTGCCCGCTTTCTACCAGCGCAAACGGGACTTGTTCCGCCAAGGACTGGCTACCACGCCCTTTAAGCTGCTGCCCAGCGAGGGCACGTTTTTTCAGTGCGTGGACATCTCTGGCGTGTCCGATCTGAGCGAAGGGGATTTCTGTCGCTGGCTAACCACGGAGATCGGCGTGGCCGCCATTCCCATGTCTGCGTTTTACGCGGATGGCTTTGACCAGCGCGTGGTGCGTTTTTGCTTTGCCAAAGAAGAAGCCACGCTGCACGCCGCGCTGGAGCGGCTGCAAAAGCTCTAGCTGCACACCCGTTTCATTACCTAGTTATTTGCCCGCAAGGACCGCCATGACGCTCATCGTAACCCAACACACCGCCCACTTTGCCACCGCACCGCAAATCAGCCCGCAGGACATGGCGGCGATTGCAGCGCATGGCTTTCGCACCGTCATCAACAACCGCCCCGACCTCGAAGGCGGCGCAGAGCAACCGACGTCAGAGGCCATGGCCCAAGCGGCAAAGGACGCCGGTTTGGCCTACCACTACCTGCCCGTCATCAGCGGCCAGATCACGCCCGAGCAAGTGGCGCAATTTGCTGCCACGCTGGCGGCCGCGCAAGGCCCGGTGCTGGCGTTTTGCCGCAGCGGTGCGCGCTCGACCAACCTGTGGCACATGGGCCAATAATCTCAGCCAAGACGCCGTCGTGGGGGCCGCTCAGGTGGCCAGCTGTGTCCAGGCCTTGTCAAGGCGCTTGACGCTTACGGGCTGGGGCGTGCGCAGCTCTTGCGCAAAAAAGCTCACGCGCAGTTCTTCCAAGAGCCAGCGAAATTCCGCCATGCGCTCGTCCACCGCGCCCTTGCGCTCGGCCACAAGCCGCCAATAGCGCTGCTCCAGCGGCCGCAGCTCGGCCATGCGGGCGGCGTCACGCGCGGGGTCGGCACGGTACTTGTCCAGCCGCAGGGTAATGGCCTTGCAATACCGCGACAGGTGCTGCAAGCGCTCCCAGGGGGTGGTGAGCAAAAACGTTTTGCCGACCATGCGCTGCAATTGCTGCTGCGCATCGGCGCAAGCGTCCGGCGCGTTTTTGGTGTCTTTGATCTTGCGCGCCGCTGCCGCAAACTCGATCAAGATCACACCCGCCAAACGCGCCACTTCGTTGGCAATCAAGGTGAGCCGACCCCGGCCTTCTTCCAGGCGGCGCTTGAACGCGAACTCGTCGGTGGGCAGCGGGTCCAGCAAAAAGGCGCGCTCCAGCGCCAGCGCAATGATGTGGCCGCGCAGCTCTTCCACGGTGCCCCCCAGCTGCGTCGCGCCCTCGCCCCGGCCCACTTGCAAATACGACACGCCCATTTTTTGCAGGTCTGGAATGTTTTTTTCCAGGTACTTCAGCGCGTCCTTGATCTGCAGGGCAAACAGGCGGCGCAGCCCAGCGCGGTGCTTGGCAGCGGCGGCTTCGGGCTCGTCAAATACCTCCAGCATTACGGCATCGCCCGCGTCAATCAGCGCCGGAAAACCAATCAAGGTCTGCGCGCCTTTGCGAATTTCCAGGAGCTCGGGCAACTCACCAAAGGTCCATGCGGTAAAGCGCTGGTCTGCGGCTTTGGCGGCACTGGCAGCGGCGGGTGCCTTGGACGTCGCAGGCGCAGACCGGGCGGCAGGTTTTTCAGCGACCGTGTTTACAGCTGCCGATGCAACGGGCGGCACAGGCGCCGCACCCTGCCCCAGCTTCAACGACGCGAGTGCCTGAAACGCCCCACGCGCCTGCTTGCCCCATTCTGCTTTCAAGGCACCCAAGTTGCGGCTTTGGCCCAGCTGGCGACCGTGCTCGTCCACCACCTTGAAGTTCATAAAGTAGTGCGGGCTCAGCATGTCGGTTTTGATGTCCGCCCGCACGATGTCCAGCGAGCTCGCTTCACGCACCAGCTTCAGCACCGCATCCACCAAGCTGCCCGCGCCAAAACGCTCCTCGCTCAGAACGGCGGCCATGCGGGCGGCAGTTTCGGGCAATGGCACCAAACGCGAGCGGGGCCGCTGATGCAGAGTTTTGAGCAGGGCCTGAATCTTTTCTTTCAGCATGCCGGGCACCAGCCATTCGCCGCGTTCCTCGCTCACTTGGTTGAGCACAAACAGCGGTACGGTCACGGTCACGCCGTCCAAGGCGTCGCCGGGCGCGTGCAGGTAGCTGGCCTGGCAATCCACGCCACCCATGCGCAGGGTTTTGGGAAACATGGCGGTGGTAATGCCTGCGGCCTCGTGGCGCATCAGCTCCTCGCGGGTGAGCAGCAAGAGTTGGGGCTGCTTTTTGACTTCTTCGCGGTACCAGCGTTCGCAGCTGAAGCCGCTGCACACGTCAGCCGGCAGCTGCTGGTCATAGAAGGCGTAGATCAGCTCTTCGTCCACCAGCACGTCCTGGCGGCGCGCTTTGTGCTCCAGCTCCTCCACCTGTTTGATGAGCTTGCGGTTGGCCGCTAAGAATGGCAGCGGACTCTCCCACTGCCCGGCCACCAGCGCCTCACGGATAAACACCTCGCGCGCACCCACCAGGTCCACCCGGCCGTAGTTGACCCGTCGCCCGCTGTAAACCACGATGCCATACAGCGTGGCACGCTCCAGGGCGACGACTTCGGCTGCTTTTTTCTCCCAGTGCGGGTCGAGCAACTGCTTCTTGAGCAAATGCCCGCCCACTTGTTCCAGCCACTGCGGGTCGATGTTGGCAATGCCGCGGCCAAACAGGCGCGTGGTCTCTACCAGCTCCGAGGCCACAATCCAACGCCCGGGTTTTTTGGCCAGATGCGCGCCCGGATGCGCAAAAAACTTGATGCCACGCGCCCCCAGGTATTCGCCCTGCTGGCCTTCGTTCTCAATCTTGCAGCCCACATTGCCCAGCAGCCCGGCCAGCATGGACAAATGCAATTGCTCGTAGGACGCAGGCGTGGTGTTCAGCCGCCACTTGTGCTCGGCCACCACGGTGTGCAGCTGGCTGTGAATGTCTTTCCACTCGCGCAGCCGGCGCACGTTGACAAAGTTTTGGCGCAGCAGCTGCTCGTATTGGCGGTTGCTGAGTTTGTGCGTGGCGTTTCCTTCGCCACGCGCATCGGCAATCCATTTCCACAGCTTCAGGTAGCCGCTGAACTCGCTCTTCTCGTCATCAAACTTGGCATGCGCCTGGTCGGCCTGGGCTTGCATGTCCATAGGGCGGTCGCGCACGTCTTGCACGCTGAGCGCCGAGGCAATGACCAGCACCTCGTCCAGCGCCTGCCGGCTGCGGGCCTCCAGGATCATGCGGCCCACACGGGGGTCTAGCGGCAAGCGGGCGAGCTCGACGCCCAACGGCGTGAGTTCGTTGGCCTCGTCCACCGCACCCAGTTCGTTGAGCAGCTGGTAGCCGTCGGCAATGGCGCGCCCGGAAGGTCGCTCGATGAACGGAAAGTCTTCCACCACACCCAGGCGCAATGACTTCATGCGCAAGATCACCCCGGCCAGCGAGGAACGCAATATTTCGGGATCGGTAAACCGGTCGCGGCCGTCAAAGTCTTTTTGCTCGTAGAGGCGAATGCAAACGCCGTCGGCCACCCGGCCGCAACGCCCGGCGCGTTGGTTGGCCGAGCTTTGGCTGATGGGCTCCACCAGCAGCTGCTCTACCTTGCTTCGAAAGCTGTAACGCTTGATGCGCGCCGTGCCCGCGTCAATCACATAGCGAATGCCCGGTACGGTGAGCGAGGTCTCGGCCACGTTGGTGGCCAGCACCACGCGCCGGCCGGTGTGGCCGTCAAAAATGCGGTCCTGCTCGGCAGGGCTCAATCGCGCAAACAGCGGCAACACTTCGCAGCCGCGCATCACCGGTTGGTGGCTCAGGTGACGGCGCAGGTGGTCGGCGGCCTCGCGAATCTCGCGCTCGCCGGGCAGGAACACCAAGATATCGCCCCCCACACCGCCGCGCCACAACTCGTCCACACCGTCGGCAATCGCGTCGTTCAGGTCGTACTCGCGGCTTTCTTCAAAGGGGCGGTACCGTTGTTCCACCGGGAACATGCGGCCGGAGACCATGATCACCGGCGCAGGCACGGATGGCCCCCACGCTCCGCGCTGCGCGTCGTCGCTGCCCCCCGAGGGGGCGTCGCCTGCCTTGGGGCGGCCCGGCGGCAGGCGTTTTCGCGTAGCAAAGTGGTCGGCAAAGCGCTGGGCGTCGATGGTGGCCGAGGTGACAATCACCTTCAGGTCCGGCCGGCGCGGCAGGATTTGACGCAGGTAGCCGAGCAGGAAGTCGATGTTCAGACTGCGCTCGTGCGCTTCGTCAATGATGATGGTGTCGTAGGCCTGCAGCAGCGGATCGGTCTGCGTCTCGGCCAGCAAAATGCCGTCGGTCATCAGCTTGACCGAGGCGTCGCGCGAGAGCCGGTCCTGAAAGCGCACCTTAAAGCCCACCACCTCGCCCAGCGGGGTCTTGAGCTCCTCGGCAATGCGCTTGGCCACGCTGCTGGCCGCAATCCGCCGGGGCTGGGTGTGGCCAATCAGCTTGCCGCGCGGCGCGGGCCGACCGTCGGGCAGCGTGGTGGGGTAATTGCACAGCCCACGCCCCATGGCCAGGGCAATTTTGGGCAACTGCGTGGTTTTGCCCGACCCCGTCTCACCACACACAATGATGACCTGGTGCTGGGCCAACGCCGCCATGATCTCGTCGCGCCGGGCGGAGACAGGCAGATTCTCGGGGAATTCGATGTGCAAAGGGGCTGGGGGCTGGGGGGCGTTCACTCGGGGATTATCCCAGTGTGAGGCGGACACTTATTTGCGCGACGCCTGCAATTCCACGGCGCGGTCTAATGCTTCTTAGTCGTCAGCGTTTGACGATTCGTAATCACTCGATTACACTTTTGCGATGATCTACAAGGTTTACCGCCTCGAAGAGTTTTCCCACTGGCTCACGGGCTTGAAGGATGGCGCCACCCGCCTGCGCCTCATCAAGCGCTTGCGCAAGGTTCAGCTCGGCAATTTGGGGGACGTGCAAGCGGTAGGCCATGGCGTCTTTGAGATGCGGGAACACTTTGGTCCTGGCTGGCGCATGTATTACATCCAGCGGGGCAACACTTTGATCGTGATGCTGGGCGGCGGCGACAAGTCTTCGCAGCAAGGCGACATCAACAGAGCTATTCAACTTGCCAAGTCTTTAGAGGATTGAACCATGACCAAGAAAATCAAAATATCGGAGATTCCCGAGTTTGATGCAGCCGAATACCTTACTACCGACGAGGATGTGGCGACCTACCTCACGACCATTCTTGAGGAAAACGACGCGGCACTGTTGGCTGCAGCGCTCGGTGACATTGCCCGAGCACGGGGTATGACGCAGGTTGCGAAAGACTCGGGCATCACTCGAGAGGCCTTGTACAAGGCGCTCCGACCCGGCAGCGAGCCGCGTTTCGATACCGTCAGCCGCGTTTGTGCAGCCCTGGGCGTGCGGCTGGTGGCCCAGCCGATGGCTGTTTAGTGTTGGATCGGGTGTTCCGCCCGCCGCACCTGACGCGCGCCAAGCCGGCGTCCCCGCATTCGGTACATTAGCGTCACTCAGCCACCCACCAGCCCCACGCGCCGCCCATGACCTCTGTCTTTAATTTCACCTTCGTCCCCTGGTTCCGGTCGGTGGCGCCCTACATCCACAAGTTTCGCAACCAGACCTTTGTGGTGGGCATTGCGGGCGAGGCGGTGGCTGCGGGCAAGCTGCCGCACTTGGCGCAAGACCTGGCCATGATCCAGAGCATGGGCGTCAAGATCGTGCTGGTGCACGGCTTTCGTCCTCAGGTGAACGAGCAGCTGCAGGCCAAGGGCCATGTGCCCAAGTATTCGCACGGCATCCGCATTACCGACGAGGTGGCGCTGGACTGCGCGCAAGAGGCTGCCGGTCAGCTGCGCTACGAAATTGAGGCGGCGTTCAGCCAAGGCCTGCCCAACACGCCGATGGCGGACTCCACGGTGCGGGTGATTTCGGGCAACTTCATCACCGCGCGGCCGGTGGGCATTGTGGACGGGGTGGATTTTCAGCACTCGGGCGTGGTGCGCAAGGTGGACACGGCGGGCATCAGCAAGGTACTCGATATGGGCGCCATGCTGCTGCTCTCGCCCTTTGGTTTTTCCCCGACCGGCGAAGCCTTCAACCTGACCATGGAAGAGGTTGCCACCTCGGTGGCCTGCGCTCTGCAGGCCGACAAGCTGATTTTCCTGACCGAGATTCCGGGCTTGCGCACCCGCCCCACCGAGCCTGCGGGCGAGGACAACCCCATCGACACCGAGCTGCCCCTGGCGGCGGCGGAAGAACTGCTGTCCGAATTGCCCCCCGCCACCCAGCCTACCGACCCTGGTTTTTACTTGCAGCACTGCGTGAAGGCCTGCAAAGAGGGCGTAGAGCGCAGCCATATCATTCCCTACTCCGTGGACGGCGCGATATTGCTCGAGGTCTATGTGCACGACGGCATCGGCACCATGGTGGTGGACGAAAAGCTCGAAGAGCTGCGGGAGGCCACCGAAGACGATGTGGGCGGCATTTTGAAACTCATTGCGCCCTTCGAGCAAGACGGCACCCTGGTCAAACGCAGCCGCACCGAGATTGAACGCGATGCAGGCAGCTACACCGTGATCGAGCACGACGGCGTGATCTTTGCCTGTGCCGCACTGTACGCCTATCCCGAGGCCAAAACCGCCGAAATGGCGGCGCTCACCGTGTCGCCGGACGTGCAAGGCCAGGGCGACGGAGAGCGCGTGCTCAAACGCATTGAACACCGCGCCAAGGCGGCGGGGCTGGACAGCATTTTTGTGCTGACCACGCGCACCACGCACTGGTTCTTGAAGCGCGGCTTTGTGCTGGTCGACCCCGATTGGCTGCCCGACGCCCGCAAGCGCAAGTACAACTGGGACCGCAAAAGCCAGGTGCTGGTGAAGAAGCTGGGCGCTTAGTTCTTACGCCAAGCCGTCAGCGCCAGCAGGGCTGACAAGACCGCAATGCCGCAAAAGCACAGGAAGGACCAGTTGGCAATCGAGCCGCCCAAAAAGGTCCAGTCCACGGCAGCGCAGTCGCCACTGCCCTTGAACACCATGGGAATCACGCGCTGCAAGGGAAAGTTTTCGATCATGCCGTAAAGGTCGCGCCCGCAGGTGAGCGCCTCGGGCGGATACCACTGCAGCCAGCTTTGGCGTGCAGCGACAAAGGCGCCAAAGCCACAGAGCAAAAGCAACAAGCCGCTGGCCGTGATTTGTGCGCCCTTGCCGCTGCGCAGGGCCGCCAGCGCCGCCACCACCGCCACCAGCACCATGCAATAGCGCTGCACGATGCACATGGGACAGGGCTCCAGGCCCACCACATGCTGCAAATACAGACCAAAGGCCAGCAGGGCGATGCAGCCCAGGCTGATCAAGGCAAAAAAGCGGCGGGGATGAGTAGTCAGCAGCTGAAAAACGAAGTTCACGCAAATTCCCTGAAATGGTGGCAAGGGTGCCGTGCGTTGATTATCCCGCCAATGCCCTGCGCGCGAGGGTGCCATGGCAAACCGAATAAGATTCGCCCCACGTTTTTACACCACCACTTACGACACGAAAGCACCCTATGGCACGCACCGTACATTGCATCAAACTTGGCACTGAGGCCGAAGGGCTGGACTTTGCGCCCTACCCCGGCGAGCTGGGCAAGCGCATCTGGGAAAGCGTGAGCAAAGAAGCCTGGGCCGCCTGGCTCAAGCACCAAACCATGCTGGTCAATGAAAACCGCCTGAACCTGGCCGACGCGCGCGCCCGCCAGTACCTGGTGCGCCAAATGGAAAACCACTTCTTCGGTGGTGGCGCCGACGCAGCCCAGGGCTATGTGCCGCCCACGGCCTAAGGCCACACGCTCCACCTGACAACCCCGTGCTCACGGGCCTGGACCGCACTGCTGCAAACCCGTGGACGGTGCTGGACACCGACTTTGCGGACGGCGCGCGCTTTCTGGCCAATTGGCTGGAATGGGACCGCGAGCCCGCAGGCACGCGCATGCTGCACTACGTCGGATTTGTGCCGCCGGGCGCGTGGCCTAGCCCCGCCACGGATACGCCACAGGCGCGGGCTCTGGTCGCGGCACTGCAAGGCTTGGGGCCTAAACCGGGTTTTTATCGCCTTCTACTGGGCGGTGGGCAGGTGTCGCTCACCCTGTGCGTGGGGGCAGCCAGCGCCAGCCTGTCGCAGGTCAGCCTTCAAGCAGACGTCCTCTATCTGAGCCCTGCCTTGCAAGAACCCAAGCTGCTGACCGCGCTGAGCAAGTACTGCAAGCATGGATGCCGCATGCATTCGGCCGGTCGCGTTGACGACCCATGGGCCCAAGCTCTGGGCACGCAAGGTTTTCGCCAGGCCACCCCAAACTCCTGGGTCTACGACCCCGCGTGGTCCGTGCAGCGCAGCCGCCAAACGCCCCGCAGCGCTTGGCACACACCACAGCGCTGCACGGTGATAGGCGCGGGCATCAGTGGTGCCAGCGTGGCACGCAGCTTGGCGCTGCGCGGCTGGCAGGTGCAAGTGCTGGACGCACAGACCCACCCTGCCGGTGGAGCCTCAGGTCTGCCCGCCGGCTTGGTGAGCCCGGTGCACAGCTTGGACGACGGACCGCTATCCCAGCTCACCCGCAGCGGCTGCGCCCTGATGCGCCAGCATGCAAAGTCATTGCTGGTGGAGGGCCAAGACTGGGAGCCCAGCGGCGCCATTCGGCAGCGTCCTGCCCTCCCAGGTCACGCAGAAGTACCGCCCCGCCAATGGCTGAAAGACGCGTTTTGGCTGCAACCTGCCGCTCTGGTGCGCGCATGGCTGTCAACGCCAGGCATTGCATTTGTTGGCAATGTGCGGGTAGCGCGCATCGCGCGCGATGGGGATGTGTGGCTGTGCCTGGACGCCGCGGGCAAAGCGCTGGCACGCAGTGAACTGTTGGTGCTCGCAAACGCCTTGGACGCGGCGCGCCTCTTGGGCCCATCGGTGCCCACACCGGCCCTGCGAGGAGCTCTGACGCAGTTGCACCCGATGTATGGCGGCTTGAGCATCGGCGCTTCGCAGGGCCTGCAAGGCTTGCCCAAAGTGCCCTTGCAGGGCAGCGGAAACTTCTTGCCCGCAGTCCCATGGGGCGGAACGCGCCATTGGCTGGCGGGTGCCGGATTCGAGGCAGCACCCCCGCCTGACGCTTTCGCCCTGCACGCAGGCAACCGCAGTCGCCTGGCACTGCTGGATGCCCAGGTGGAGCGCGCAGTAGTGGCGCAATTTGATGCGGGCGAGGTGACGCATTGGCAAGGCCAGCGCTGCGTCAGCCACGACCGCTTGGCGCTGGTGGGCGCGGTGCAAGCGGCACCCGACGCCAGCTTGTGGATCAGTGCCGCCATGGGCGCACGCGGTCTCACCTTGGCGGCACTGTGCGCCGAACTGTTAGTTGCCCGCATTCACGCCGAACCCTTGCCACTGCCCACACGGCTCGCGCGCTTGCTCGATGCGCAGCGGCTGGAGCGGCGTACACAATGAGGCCCATGATGACCCAGGAATCACCCGTGGTGCTGGTAGCCGGTTCGGCCAATGTCGACTTTGTCGTGCGTGCCCCGCACATCCCTGCGCCGGGCGAGACCGTGCTGGGCGGTGCGTTTCAAACCTTTGCGGGCGGCAAGGGCGCCAACCAGGCAGTGGCTTGTGCCCGCGCCGGGGGCGTAGCAACCCACATGCTTTTGGCTTTGGGCGAGGACGCGTTTGCCGCCCCCATCGAGGCATCACTGCAAAGCGCGGGCGTAACAATGCATGTGCGGCGCCCCGAGGGGGTGGCCACCGGCAGCGCGTTTATATGCGTCGACGACCAGGCCGAAAACGCCATCACCGTGGCCCCGGGCGCCAATGCCTGCCTTCAAGACGCAGACCTGCCCGCACTGCTGGGCTTTAGCCACCTGCTGATGCAGCTGGAAATTCCGCTGGCAAGCGTTCATGCCTATGCCTTGGCGGCCAAGGCATCGGGTCTGCGGGTGGTGCTCAACGCCGCACCGGCCCAAGCGCTGCCCATCGACTTGCTCTCGGCCGTGGACGTGTTGGTGGTCAATGAAGGCGAATTGCGCACCATGGCTGGCATGGAGGGCAGCGTGGCCGAGTGCCTAGCGCGCCTGCCCTGCCCCACCGTGGTCGTGACCTTGGGCGCACGGGGCTGCGTGGCGCGGGATGGTGGCACCTACGTCGTCCAGACGGGGTTTGCTGTGCAGGCCGTAGACACCACGGGCGCGGGCGATACTTTTTGTGGTGCCTTGGTCGCAGCGCTTGCGCACGCCCAGCCATTGACCGAAGCGATGCGCCGGGCCAGCGCTGCGGCTGCTTTGGCCTGCACAAAGATGGGCGCACAAAGCAGCGTGCCCACAACCCAAGCAGTCACTGACTTTCTTGCCCAAACGTCGACGCACGATGATTCGCACGCTTTGGCCGACCTGCGGCAGTATGCGGGCCTGACTTGACTTTAATCTCGCGCTCAACCGTGCCCACAACCATGAACCCAATAACTCCCCACCGCGTGATTTACGACACCGACCCTGGCGTTGACGACGCGATGGCCTTGTATTACGCGCTGGCCCACCCTGCTATCGATGTTGTGGGGGTGACCACGACGTTTGGCAATGTCACTGTGGCACAAGCCGCGCAAAACGCCCTTTACCTCTTGACCATCGCCGGGCGTGCGCAGATTCCAGTCACCCAGGGGGCGGCAGCCCCGCTGGTAAAACGGGGCGAGGCGCCGCCAGAGCACATTCACGGTGCCGACGGCCTGGGTAATTTGAACGAGCGCGTGGCCACCCGCAACCAGGCAGATCCGCGCAGCTCTGCCCCATTTATCGTGGACATGGCACGCCAGCATCCTGGAGAAATCACCGTCGTGGCCGTTGGCCCCCTGGGCAACTTGGCACAGGCGCTGCTGATCGAACCGGCGCTGCCAAGCCTGCTGCACAAAGTGGTGATCATGGGCGGCGCGGTGCTGGAGCCGGGCAATGTGTCGCCCGTGGCCGAGGCCAATATCTGGAACGACCCGCACGCCGCCGACGCGGTGTTTTGCGCCGGGTTTGATCTGACCATGGTGGGTCTGGACGTGACGCACCAGGTGATCTTGCCCGTGCGCTTGTTCGAAAAAATTGCCCAGCACCACCATCATGTGGCTACGGACACCCTGCACCATGCCGTGGCCTTTTACGCCAACTTTTACAGCGGCTTGTACCCGCATGTGGCAGAAATCCACGGCTGCTTTGGCCACGATGTGCTGGCCTTTGTGGCGCTGACAAACCCCGAGCTGTTCACCACCCAGAGCGGTCGCGTGCGGGTTGCGGTGGACGGACTGGCGCAAGGCCAAACCATGCTGCGGCGCAAAGACATTGCCTATCCCCAAGAAGGCTGGGGCAGCGCATTGCGGGACACCCGGGTCTGCATGGAAGTGCAAGCGCAGGCCTGCAAAGACCTGATCGAATCGACGCTGATGTCCCACTGGCTGGAGCACTGAGCATGCAATTGCCTGTGTTGGACTTTGCCGCGCCAGACGCACCCGAGGCTTTTTGCCGCAGCCTGCACCAGACCGGCTTTGCGGTGCTGCGCAAGCACCCCTTGCCGCAAAACCTGGTGGAGGGCATTTATGCCGAATGGCGCGCGTTTTTTGACACACCTGCCAAACACGCCTATTCCTTCGACCCGGCCACCGGCGACGGCTATTTTTCAACGGCGGTGTCTGAGACGGCCAAGGGCGAAAAGCAACGCGACCTGAAGGAGTTTTTTCACATCTTCCCCTGGGGCCGCTATCCCCGCGAAGTGTCCCGGCAGGCGCATGACTACTACGCCCGGGCCAGCGCCCTGGCCACAACGCTTCTGGGCTGGGTGCAGACCCACACGCCTGCGGAGGTGCTGTCGCGGTTCTCGATGCCGCTGCCGCAGATGCTGGAACACAGCGACCACACCTTGCTGCGGGTGCTGCATTACCCGCCCCTGGCGGGGGATGAGGCGCCGCAGGCGGTGCGCGCCGCAGCCCATACCGACATCAACCTGCTCACCCTGCTGCCTGCCGCCACCGAGCCGGGCCTGCAAATTTTGGCCAAGGACGGCAGCTGGATCGACGTGCCCTGCGACTTTGGCCTGTTGATCGTCAATATTGGTGACATGCTGCAAGAGGCATCCGGCGCCTACTACCCTTCGACCGTGCACCGCGTGCTCAACCCAGAGGGTGCCGACCGCGCCAAGAGCCGTATTTCGCTGCCCTTGTTTTTGCACCCCCGCCGCGAGGTGGTGCTGTCCGAGCGCTACACC
Organism: Comamonadaceae bacterium; assembly: GCA_947447985.1. Taxonomy (GTDB): domain Bacteria; phylum Pseudomonadota; class Gammaproteobacteria; order Burkholderiales; family Burkholderiaceae_C; genus Allorhodoferax. The sequence goes on along the minus strand of CANFLX010000037.1, from coordinate 3,748 downwards.
GTGGGCAGCTACTTTGATGAGCGCATGCGGGAATTGCGCTCGCAAGATGCGTGAACAGCGGGCTCCAACCACCCGGTTTGCGCATAAAGAAATAGCAAAAATGTAGTTTTGAATATAAGGCGGGGCGCGTACATTCACCTGTCTTTTGCCGGCGTGCAGACGTGCGTGCCCTGGGTTGCGCCTGTTGCACCCCCTACTCCCTACCTCTTCGCATGTACCAATACACCGAATTTGACCGCCAGTTTGTCCACGCGCGCGCCGCGCAATACCGTGACCAGCTCACCCGCAACCAAGCCGGCACGCTGAGCGACGACGAGTTCCGCCCCCTGCGGCTGCAAAACGGCTGGTACGTGCAACGCTATGCCCCCATGCTGCGAGTGGCCGTGCCCTACGGCGAACTCAACAGCGCCCAGCTGCGGGTGCTGGCACAAATTGCGCAAGACTTTGACACCCCATCGCCCGAGCTGCTGGCGCGCGCACAGCACACCCAAGATCAGATCGGCAACGGACCCGCGCCCAAGCTCACCACCAATTACGGCCATTTCACGACGCGGCACAACGTGCAGTTCAACTGGATTCCGTTGGACAAAAGCGCCGACGTGATGGAGCTGCTGGCCAGCGTGAACCTGCACGGCATTCAAACCAGTGGCAACTGCATTCGCAATATCACCAGCGACGAACGTGCGGGCATCGCCACCGACGAAGTAGTGGACCCCCGCCCCTACGCCGAAGTGCTGCGCCAGTGGAGCACTTTGCACCCCGAGTTCGCTTACCTGCCGCGCAAGTTCAAGATCGCCATCACCGGCTCGGTGGAAGACCGCGCGGCCATCGCCTGGCACGACGTGGGCCTGCGCGTGCTGCGCAACGCGGCGGGCGACGTGGGCTTTCAGGTGCTGGTGGGTGGCGGCATGGGCCGCACACCGGTGATTGCATCGCAGGCCAAAGAGTTTTTGCCCTGGAACCAAATCATCAACTACCTGGAGGCCGTGGTGCGTGTCTACAACGGCTGGGGCCGTCGGGACAACATTTACAAGGCGCGCATCAAAATTTTGGTCAAGGCCGAAGGCCAGCGTTACTTTGACGAGGTCGAAGCGGAATACCAGCGCATTCTGGCCGACGGTGCCAAGCACACCATTCCGCAGTCGGAGTTGGACCGTGTGAGTGCCTGCTTTGTCGCGCCCAGCGTGGAAACGGTCTCGGCAGCGGCCCAAAGCGCGGCCGAACACGCCCTGAGCGCACTTGCAGCGTCCACCCCCGAATTCGGCCGCTGGCTCGCGCAAAACGTGGCCGCGCACAAGAACCCCGGCCTGCGCGCCGTGACCCTGTCTTTCAAGCGCCTGGGCCAGGCCCCGGGCGACGCAACCGCCGACCAGTTGCGCACCAGCGCCGATTTGGCCGAGCGCTTTTCTGCCGGTGAAGCACGGGTCAACCACGACCAGAACCTGGTCTTGCCCTGGGTGCGCGTGGACCAGCTGATTGAGCTTTGGCACGCTGCCAAAGCCGTGGGCCTGGCGCGCGCCAACGTCCATTTGCTCAGCGACATGATTGCCTGCCCCGGCGGCGACTACTGCGCGCTGGCCAATGCCCGCTCCCTGCCCCTGGCCGCCGCCATTACCGAGCGTTACCAGGACCTGGACGAGTTGTTTGACCTGGGCGAGATTGACCTGCATATCAGCGGCTGCATCAACTCCTGCGGCCACCACCACAGCGGCCATATCGGCATTTTGGGCGTCGACAAGGACGGCCAGGAGTGGTACCAGGTCACCCTGGGCGGCTCCGACGGCTCGGCCTTGAGCGGCGTGGCGCGCCCCGGCAAAGTGGTTGGCCCCTCGTTTGCGGCTGCGGAAGTGGTAGATGTGATTGAGGCCGTGCTTGATGTCTACAAAGACCAGCGCGATGCGGGTGAAAACTTCATCGACACCTTGCAGCGTGTGGGCTTTGATGCCTTTAAAAATGCGGCCAACAGCGCGCGTTACGCCACCGCCAAACACGCGGCCTGAGCGCCCTCCACCCACCAGCCTACGCACTCCATGTCTCTTACCCTGATTCACGCCCACGACCTGCCTGCGGCCGATTCCGCCAACGCCCACACCCTGGTGCTGGCCAACGATGTGGACGCCCAAACCGTTGCGCTGGACGGCGTGACACTTGTTTCCCTTGATTTTCCGAAGTTCACCGACGGACGGGCCTTCAGCCAGGCCTATGTGCTGCGCCGGCGGGGCTTTAGCGGCGACATCCGCGCCCATGGCGATGTACTGATTGACCAGCTGCTGCAGATGCAGCGCAGCGGCTTCAGCAGCGCCATCCTGCGACCCGACCAGGACGCAGTGCACGGACAAAAGCTGCTGAACCACTACACCGGCTTTTACCAGGGCGACGCGCTGGGCACTCCCCGGTTTCACCAGGCAGCCTGAGCGCTGAACCCATTGCACCGAGGGGCCCGCCCCTCTCCATCCAATCCATTCATGCTGACATCGAACATTTCTTCCGGCGCGAGCAGCGCCATTGCCCGCAACGCCCAAGCGAGTGCGGACTTTGAAAATAAGCTGGCACGCACCCGTGCGTTGCTGCAACAGGCCGCCGCCGATTACAGCCCTTGCACGCAGGCATCCAGCCTGGGCGCAGAAGATGTGGTCATCAGCCATCTGATCAACGCACTGCAACTCGACATCTCGATCTTCGTGCTCGAAACCGGCGCCTTGCACAACGAAACACTGGCGCTCCTGGAGCGTACCGAGGCGCACTCGCAGGCCCCTGTGCGGGTGTTCCGCCCGCAGCATGAAGCAGTGATTCAGTTTGTGAAAAACGAAGGCCAGGACGCGATCTACAAGAGCATGGCCCTGCGCAAGGCCTGCTGCGACATTCGCAAGATGGAGCCGCTCTCGCGTGCTCTGCAAGGCCAGCGGGCTTGGATTACCGGGCTGCGCCGCGAGCAATCCAATGCCCGTGCCGACGTGCCCTTGCTCGACACCAGCGCACCCGAGATTGCCAAGTTCAACCCGCTGGCCGAATGGACCTGGGGCGACGTGTGGCATTACATCGGCCAGCACCAGGTGGACTACAACCCCTTGCATGACGCGTTTTTCCCCAGCGTAGGTTGCGCACCCTGCACCCGCGCGATTTCGATGGGCGAAGACTTCCGCGCCGGTCGCTGGTGGTGGGAAAACGAATCCGCCAAAGAGTGCGGCCTGCACGTCAAGGCCTGAGCCTCGCCCCCCTTTTTATGGAATCGAACCTGATATGAACGCCGCTACCGCCCCCGACTTGCTGTCACGCATCAGCAACCAGCACCTCGATGCGCTGGAAGAAGAAACCGTTTTCATCCTGCGCGAAGTCGCAGCCACCTTTGAGCGCCCCACGCTGCTTTTTTCGGGTGGCAAAGACTCGCTGGTGATGCTGCGCTGCGCCGAAAAAGCCTTTGGTGCGGGCCGCTTTCCGTTTCCGCTCCTGATGATCGACACCGGGCACAACTTCACCGAGGTCACCGACTTTCGCGACCTGCGTGCCAAAGAGCTGGGCGCGGAACTCATTGTGCGCAGCGTCGAAGACTCCATGGCGCGCGGCACGGTGCGCCTCTCGCACCCCGGTGAGAGCCGCAATGTGCACCAGTCCGTGACCCTGTTGGAAGCGATTGAAGAATTCCGCTTTGACGCCCTGATTGGCGGCGCCCGCCGCGACGAAGAAAAAGCCCGCGCCAAAGAACGCATCTTCAGCCACCGCGACAGCTTTGGCCAGTGGCAACCCAAGG